>DATMFQ010000001.1:0-8245 GCA_035556075.1 Microbacteriaceae bacterium
TCAGGGGACGCGGACGAGGAGGCTGGCGGGGTCGATCGAGACGTCGACGGCGACGACGTCGCCACCGTCCTCGCCGTCGATCTGGAAGGCGACCGGCCGGTCGGCCTGCAGCGACGCCGAGCGGGCCTGGCGATAGACCACGTCACGGACGTACTGCGAGCGCCAGTCGGCGATCCGGCGGCCGATGCCGGTGCGGCGGAGGATCCCGTTGTCGATGACGAAGGTGTTCCAGATCCGCAGCCAGCCGAACGCACCCCGCGGCCGGATCGCCGCGAGTTCGAGGAGCCCGTCGTCGGGCTCCGCATTCGGCAGCATCTTGAGTCCGCCCGGGACGGTGCCGCAGTTCGCCGCCGCGATGCTGTGGGCGACCATCGATCGGCTCGGCCGGTCGTCGACGCGATAGGTGATGCGGAACGGCTGCGCGCCCGGGATCGAGCGGGCGATGCCGTCGAGGTAGGCGACCCAGCCGACCGCCTTCTTGAGTTCCGGCCTCGTGTGCTGGATCATCGCGGCGTCGAGCCCCATCCCCGCCATGATGAGGAAGATGTGCTCCTCACGCTCGCCCGTCTCGCGCGCGAGCGTGACGAGGCCGACATCGACCTCCCGGTCACGGCCCGTGTAGGCGGTGGCGAGCTGTGCGTCGAGCGCGCCGATCGTGCCGACCGGGAGGCCGAGGTTGCGCGCGAACACATTGCCGGTCCCCTGCGGCAGGAGCACGAGCGGCACCCCCGCGCCGCGCAGCACGCTCGCCACGGCGCGGACCGTCCCGTCACCGCCCGCCGCGGCGACGAGGTCGACCCCGGCCTCGAGGGCCTGCGCCGCGAGCCCTTCGCCCGCGTCCTCCGGGGTCGTCTCGAGCCATAGCTCCGGGTCCCAGCCGACCGGCCGCGCCCGCTCGACGGAGCGGATGAATGCGGGCAGGCGCACCTTCTCCGGGTGGTAGATGATCGCCATCCTCGGCACACGCTCACCTTAGCGCCCCCCTTCCGGCGGCGGCCTAGGCTGGAGTGGTGATCGATCTCGCCGTCCTCCGCACCGAGCCCGAGCGGGTGCGCGCCTCGCAGGCCGCGCGCGGTGAGTCCGTCGAGCTCGTCGACGAGACGCTCACCGCCGACGCCGCCCGTCGGACCGCGCTCACCGCATTCGAGACGCTCCGCGCGGAGCAGAATGCGCATTCCAAGCTGGTCGCGGCCGCTCCGAAGGAAGAGAAGGCATCCCTCGTCGCCGCCGCGCAGGACCTGGCTGCGCGCGTCAAGGCGGCCGAGCAGGCCTCGCGCGATGCCGAGGCGGCCTTCGACGCGCTCGCGGCGGGGATCGGCAACCTCGTCATCGAGGGCGTGCCGGCCGGCGGTGAGGACAACTGGGCGCTCATCCGCGAGGTCGGCTCGCCCGCCGCATTCGACTTCGAGGCGCGGGACCACGCGGAGATCGGTGAGCTCACCCGCTCGATCGACATCGCCCGCGGCACGAAGGTGTCGGGATCACGCTTCTACTTTCTCCGCGGCTGGGGGGCGCGGCTCGAGCTCGCGCTCATGCAGCTCGGGCTCGGGGTCGCCCTCGAGGCGGGCTTCACGCCGCTCATCACCCCGACGCTCGTCAAGCCGGAGGTCATGCGCGGCACCGGCTTCCTTGGCGCACATGCCGACGAGATCTACTACCTCCCCGCCGACGACCTCTACCTGACCGGCACGAGCGAGGTCGCGCTCGCGGGCTACCACGCGGACGAGATCCTCGACGTGTCGGAGCCGATCCGGTACGCGGGCTGGTCGGCCTGCTACCGGCGCGAGGCGGGCGCGGCCGGGAAGGACAACCGGGGCATCCTCCGGGTGCACCAGTTCCACAAGCTCGAGATGTTCAGCACCACGCACCCGGACCAAGCGGAGGCCGAGCACCTGCGGCTCCTCGAGCTGCAGGAGCGCATGCTGCAGGCCTGCGAGCTGAGCTACCGGGTCATCGATGTCGCCGCCGGTGACCTCGGCTCGTCCGCGGCCCGCAAATACGACATCGAGGCGTGGGTGCCGACGCAGGGCACGTACCGCGAGCTCACCTCGACGAGCAACTGCACGACGTTCCAGGCGCGGCGCCTGAACGCGCGGTTCCGCGGTGCGGATGGCAAGACGCAGCCGGTCGCGACCCTGAACGGCACGCTCGCGACGACGCGCTGGCTCGTCGCGATCCTCGAGACGCACCAGCAGGCGGACGGCTCGGTGCGCGTCCCGGCGGCGCTGCAGCCGCATCTCGGGGTGGATGTCATTCCGCTCGCGTCGTGAGCGCGCAGTCGGACGCCATGCCCGCGGCGTCAATCATCGGCCCTGACGCCTGGCTGGTGGCCCTCGACATCGACGGGACGACGATCCACGAGGACGAGACCCTCGATCAGGTCGTCATCGACGCGGTGCACCGCGCACGGGCGAGGGGCCACGAGGTGACGCTCGCGACCGGCCGCTCCTGGCACACGACCGAGCCGATCCTCCGCGCGCTCGGCATCACGCCGGAGTACGTCGTCTGCGCGAACGGCGCCGTCATCATGCGCCGCATGGGCGACGTCTTCGAGGGGGAGGGCGAGCCGGACTACGTGCGCGCTCACGTCGAGACCTTCGACCCCAGCGCCGTGCTCGTCCACATCCGCACGAGCCTGCCCGACGGCCGCTTCATGGTCGAGCTGCCCGACACGTCCCGCCTCTACACGGAGGGCATGGTCGACTGGGACCTCACGAATGCGCGCGAGGTGCCCTTCGGCGAGCTGCTCGGGCAGGAGGCGACCCGCGTCGTCGTCGTGTCGCCCGACCACGAGATCGACGACTTCCTATCCATCGTCGAGGGCATGGGCCTCCACCAGGTCTCGTACGCCGTCGGCTGGACCTCGTGGCTTGACATCGCGCCGCACGGGGTGAACAAGGCGACGGCGCTCGAGCGTGTCCGCGGCTGGCTCGGTGGCGAGCTCGACCGCGTGCTCGTCGTCGGTGACGGGCGCAACGACATCGACATGTTCCGCTGGGCCGCCATCGAGGGCCGGGCCGTCGCGATGGGCCAGGCGCCCGACGAGGTGAAGGCCGCCGCGACGGAGGTAACGGCCCCCGTCGACGAGGGCGGCCTCGTGCCCGTCCTCGACTCACTGCCGTAGGCGAGCCGGGTGCGATGAATGCGCGACGGACGCCGCGTCGTTAGACTGTGGCCCCGCGCGACTCGCGCAGGGGAGAGTTGTCCGAGCGGCCGAAGGATCCAGTCTTGAAAACTGGTGGTGAGCAATCACCCGTGGGTTCGAATCCCACACTCTCCGCCGACTGGTCTGCCAGGTTCTCGGGGCGATTTGTCAGCCGTCAGGGAGCCGCGGCCGCTACGCTGTCGGGGCGGTCGGGGACCGCATTCGTGTCGTGGTGCCCGCCATCGACGCCCGAGGAGACGCCATGACCGAACTGACGCCCGCCCCGCCTAGCGGCCAGGACGTCGAGGTCGCGCGCGCGCCACGTCGCCAGCCTGTGACGCCGCGACATGCGAAGCAGCGCCGCCGCTCCGCCGCGCCCGCCGTGATCGGCCTCGTCGCGGGCGTCATGTCCGTCCTGCTCGTCAGCGCGTCCGCGGTCGGCGGCGTGCTCTTCAACTCCTTCAACCAGCGCCTCCAGGAGAATGTGCAGGTCCTCTCCGAGACGCACCAGGTGTACTCGGATGTCGGCGCGATCGACGGGGGGTTCAACATCCTCGTGGTGGGGACGGACTCCCGCGCGGGCACGTGGATGGCGGAGACCGCCGACGGTGACCACGGTGGCGAGCTCAACGACGTCAACATCCTCATCCACGTCGCGCAGGACCAGTCGAATGCGACCGTCATCAGCTTCCCCCGCGACCTCGAGGTGGACCTCCCTGACTGCGCGCGGTGGTTCGGCTACCGCAACAAGATCAACACCGCGTACTCGCAGGCGGGTGCGGATGGTGGGCTGGCCTGCGTCGTGCAGACGGTGGAAAACCTGACGGGTCTACCGATTCACTTCGCCGGCAAGGTGTCCTTCGCCGGGGTCATCGCGCTCGCCGATGCGATCGGTGGGGTGTCGGTCTGCACCGACGGCCCGATCTACGACCCGTATTCGGGGCTCGACCTGCCCAGCGCGGGTGAGCACCTGCTCGCGGGCGACATGGCCCTCGCATTCCTTCGCACCCGCCACGGTGTCGGTGATGGCAGCGACTGGTCGCGGGTGAGCTCGCAGCAGGTCTACCTCTCGTCACTGCTCCGGAAGGTGAAGGATGACGGGACGCTCGGCGACCCCGGCCGGCTGTTCAACCTCGCGAACATCGCGATCAACAACATGGTGCTGTCCTCCGGCTTCGCCGACCCGTACACGCTCGTGTCGATCGCGCTGACGCTGAAGAACCTGCCGCTCGAGCGGGTCTCCTTCGTGCAGTTTCCGACGTCGGGGACGAATGAGCGCAGCAACGCGGTCACGAACTGGGCCGCCGCGGACCCGCTCCTCGCCTACGTCGCGGCCGACGCCCCATTCCAGCTCTCCCAGGTGGGTGACGGTCGCGGCAGCGAGGCCGACCCGAACGCGCCGGCGGCCCCCGCACCCACCGCGACGGACGCGCCCGCTCCGATCGACAACTCCGAACTGCCGGTGCTCAACGGGGTCAGCGGCCAGACGGGCGCACAGTACTCCTGCGCGGTCGCCAACAACTAGCGTCCTGCCGCCCGGAGTCGGCGAGCACCCCTGCGTGGCCGCTAGACTGACTGCCGTACTTGGAGACGTCGCATAGTCCGGTCGAGTGCACCACCCTGCTAAGGTGGAGACCCCTTTGAGGGGTCCGCGGGTTCAAATCCCGCCGTCTCCGCCAAAATCCCTGGTCAGAGCGGTTTCCTTCCGGATTGTCGTCCCCGCCTCGACCCGCGTCACCGGCAGCGCCTCCGGGACCTGCCCGGCGACCCACTCGACGAGCGCTTCGCGCACCTCGCAGCGCAGGGTCCAGATATCCGAGGAGTTCGCGGCGGAGACGAGGGCACGCATTCGTACCAGACCGTCCGTCGCATCCTCGACGATGATGCTCTTGACGCGACCATCCCAGAGCGGGTGGCCCTCGAGGATCCGGTCGAGCTCGGCGCGCATCGCCGCGGGACTGATCCGCCAGTCGACGTCGAGCCGCACCCGGCCGATGAGCTCGGTCGAGCTGCGGGTCCAGTTCTCAAACGGGGTCGTCGTGAAGTACGTCGAGGGCAGCACGACGCGGCGCTCGTCCCACACCTTCAGCACGACGGAGGTGAGCGTGATCTCCTCGATGCGCCCCCACTCGCCGTTCGCGATGACGACATCGTCGACGCGGATCGCGCCGCTGAAGGCAAGCTGCACGCCCGCGAAGACATTGCCGAGCACCGACTGCGCCGCGATCCCCGCGACCACCGAGGCGAGGCCCGCCGAGGCGAGCAGGCTGGTACCAACCGCTTCGGCGCCCGGGATCGTGAAGAATGCGGCGCCCGCCGCGAGGACCCAGATGATGACGACACCGAGGCCGTGGAGGACGGCGAGCTGCGTGTGGATCCGGCGCGCGTCCCGATTGTCGGCGATGTCGAGGGGGTGCCGCAGCCGGACGCGGTCGACGATCGCGCCGAGGATCGCGACGATCGCCCACGCGCCCGCGGCGATGCTCAGGACCACGAGGATGTGCAGCAGCAGGCCCCGTGACTCCGGGTGCGGCCAGGTCGTCGCGATGGCGATCTGCAGCAGGATCGTCGCGGTGAGGAGGAGCAGCCGGCGTCGCGGGGGCCGGGAGGCCGACTCGAAGACGGGCTGTCGACGCGCGACGAGCCCCGCGAGGACCCAGACGGCGAGTACGAGGATGAATTCGATGGCGACGGCGATGCCGATCGCGACCGCGAGTCCCGTCCAGGAGACCCATTCGAATGACATGCCCGGCGGCGTCCTTCCGGCTCGGTTGCGTGGGAGACCACTCCACCCGAACACTCCAGGCGGTCCCGTCCGCCAGACACGCCGCTGCGTGGCGAATCAGGGTGATGAATGCGCGGGTCACGGGAGGGCGAAGCCCAGCGGCCGATCGGCGACGGACGTCAGTGCCGTCACGGTGACCCAGCCGTCCGCGAGGAGCGCCGCGTCGGTGCCGGGCTCGGGGACGAACGGCAGCTCTTCGACTGCGAGCCGGATGTGCCGGGCCTCCCGCTCGGTGAGCGTCGTCTGCACGATGCCGAAGGGCGCGAGCCGCGCCTCGGTGAGCCCGCGCGGCTCGCTCGTGTTCGGCGTGTTGACGTTGAGCACGGCGCCCTTCGGCAGCCCGATCAGCCGGGGGATGAGCTCGACCGCGGTCCGCGCGGCCGGCGCCCAGTGCAGCGTCACCGGCCGCAGGCCCGCGTCGAGCGAGATGGCGAGCCCCCAGGCCCCGTTGAGCCCGCCCGTCAGTGCCGCCCCGACGGTGCCGGAGTGGAGGATGGCCCGGCCGACGTTCGCCCCGTGGTTGACGCCGGAGAGCACGACATCGGCGGCGGGGCCGAACGCGCCGCGCGCCGCGATGAGCGCGATGAGCCCGGGCCCGCCGTGCACCGCATGCGCGGGGACGTCCTCGAAGCCCGTGAGCCGCCGCGGTTCGACGTTGATGCGCCCGTCGGACTCCGTCGCCGTGATCGCCGCGCTCGCCCCGCTCGACTGCGCCGCGGGCGCCGCGATGACGACCTCGTGGCCGGCCTCGATCGCGGCGTCGGCGAGGGCGTGGAGGCCCGGCGCGTCGATGCCGTCGTCGTTCGTCACCAGGACGCGCATCAGATGATCGCCGATCGCCCCGGCTCGGTCGCCGCACCGCCTCCCGGCTGCCGCGGGATCGGGCCCGTCTCGCCCGCGAGGAGTGCGAGGCCCTCGGGTGTGACCCGGCCGCTCACCGCCGACTCGGCGCCGTCGACGCTGAGTCGGCGCGCGGTCACCCGCTCCCGCAGGCCAGCGACCGCCTCGCCCCCGCCCGTGCCGAGGCCGTGCCGTGTCACGTTGAGCGCCCCTGCCGCCGCGCCGAGCGTGACGGCCTCGCGGAGGTCCTCGCCGCGCGCGAGCCCGGCGACGACGCCCGCGAGGAGCGAGTCGCCAGCGCCGCGATGGTCGGCGACCTCGAGCCGCGGTGGCGTCACCTCGAGGATGCCGTGGCGGTCGGCGAGGAGGAATGGCTCGCCCGCGCGCGTCACGATGACGGCGTGCGCGCCGCGGTCGCGCAGGCCGTGCATCGCTGCGATGACGGCGTCGATGTCGTCGTCGGGCTTGATGAGCCCGTCCGCCTCGAGCTCCTCGTCGCTCACCTTGAGCACGTCGACGCCGCCGGCGAGGGCCGCGGTCATGCGCTCGCCCGCGAGATCGACGACGACCGTCGCACCCGCGGCGCGGAGGTCGGCGGCGAGCCGACGGTAGGTGTCGGCGGGCAGCGCGGCGCGGTCGGCCGGGCCACTGAGGATCGTCGCGCTCGAGGACATCGCATGGCCGAGGACGATCCCGTACAGCTCGTCGAGCACGTGCCGCCCGAGCGGGTCGCCCGGCTCGGCCGCGATCTCGCGGCGCTCGCCGTCGCGCCGGTCGTGCAGGTACGCGGCACCGCGCCCCTCCCGTGTCACCACCCGCAGGTCGATCCCCTCATCCTCGAGCAGGTGCCGCGCGACGACGCCGAGCTCACCGGTCAGCACGCAGCACATGGTCACCGGTACGCCGAGCCGCACGAGCATCCGGGCCTGCCAGACCCCCTGGCCCCCCGCGTGAATGTGGATCTCGGGGCCGTCGGCATGGTCCTCGACCGTGACGGTGACGATCGGCGACGGCGCGAAGATGGTGACCTCGGACATGTTCGCACGCTAATCGCGGCCGGGCTGCCGCGACCACGGGTTGACTTTGCGCCCGCGCCATGCGAGCCGGTGGCTGGGTGGTGAGGAGTTTGGGGGCCCGCTCCGCCGGGTGTTGTCTGCCGTCTGGTGAGGACATGCCGCCCGAGCGAGGAGATTCTGGCGCGCAAACTCCTCGCACGGCGCGAAACTCCTTGCCCCGCGCCCAGTGCCCGCCGCCCAGCACCGCCCCGTACGCTGGAGCCCGATATGGCGCACCTCCTCGGGGCAGAGTCCCTCCACCTCGAATACCCGACGAAAGTCGTCTTCGACGCCGTGACGCTTGGCGTCGAGGAGGGCGACCGGATCGGGATCGTCGGGCGCAACGGCGACGGGAAGTCGAGCCTGCTCGCGATGCTCGCCGGCCGCATTCCTCCCGACTCGGGTCGGGTGACCGTCCGC
>DATMFQ010000002.1:0-2679 GCA_035556075.1 Microbacteriaceae bacterium
CGCCGAGTGGCTCGGACCCTTCGAGCACTCGGTCGGCGGCATCGGCGAGATGGCCGGCGCGACACCGTGGCGGCCACTGTGGCTGCACATCGGCATCATCATCGCCGTCACGATCGCATTCTTCTTGGCGAACCGCATTCGACGCATCCTGCTGAGACGGGACCTGCGCCGGGCGGACGGGAGCCTCGACCGGTAGGGCGGTCAGATCCCGCGACCACCGCCCCCGCCACCACCACCACCGGAGAACCCGCCGCCTGACGAGCCTCCGGAGCTCGATGAGAAGGACGACCGGTGGCCACTGCCGGAACCCCGGAGTGGGGTCGCCGGGCTCGCCGCGATCACGGCGCCGAGGCCCGCGACCGAGAACATCCGGACCCGATTGGCAGCGGCGTCGGCGGTCCACGCCGGCGGTGTCTCCCGGTAGTACTGCTGCAGCGCCTCCTGCCACTCGCGCTCCATGCCGAAGAGCGCGGCGTACGGCAGGAGCCGTTCATAGACCTGCACGATGCGCTCCCCAGACACCTCGGCACCGGACACGCTCTGCAGCATGCGGATGCGGTCCGCCTCGGCGAGCCGGATGTATTCCTTGAGCCCCCTCAGCCGGTCATGCAGGAGCGCGCCGGCTTCTGTTCGCGGCAGGCCGGCGACAGCGACCCAGGCAAGGATGACCGCGACCCAGACGAATGCGTTGGCACCGCCCGCGATCGTTATGGTCATGCCGATGGCATCCTGTACCAGGGCGAAATGGGCGATGGTGAGCAGCAGCGCGGCTGCCAGCAGTACAACGCTGACGAGGGCTGGCCACTTGCGGGCGGATCGGATGAGGCCGGCCGCGCGCGCCTCAGCCGTCGCAGACCGCTGCAGCGCGGCCGCGGCATCGCCAAGTCGCTTACTGCGCTGGTCGAACCACTCGGTGTCGCCCGCAGCGAAGACCTTCGCAACGAACGCCTGCTCGATCGGCTGCAGTCCCTCGCGATCCAGGAGCTGCGCACCGTATCGCCCGGTGGGCTCATCGAACAGGAGGCGGATACGCTGTCGCACGGCGAGGTCGAGTAGCGTCGCCGTCGTCGCCTTCCCCATCGACCCGGTCAGCCGCGCGGCGACCGCGACGCTCATGCGCTCGGGCGGTTCATACTCCGCAATGATCGCGCGGCCGGTCCTCACCCCACGGTGATTGCGCACCCGCGCGACGATCGCGATGCCCAGCGCCCCGAGCAGCGCGGCAGCTGCCGCATACAGGGTGAGCGGGACGCGGATGAGGAACGGCTCGGGCCGCGGCTGGAATGTCCCGCCGGGGAATGCGATGGCGATGGTGACATTCTCATAGGAACCGAGTCTGGTCTCGTCGACCGTGAGCGTCGAGCCGTCGATCTCAATCCCACAGCCCGCGGTCGCGCCGAAGCCACCTCGATAGCACACTGCCGCACCGGTGAACGCGCTTGCGACCTCCCCGTCGAGCACCAGCCGTGCGCTCACCCGGGCAAACGGCTGCCTCCAACCAGTGCCATTGAGGTCCCAGTAGAACTCGTCCATGCCAGTGTCGGAATAGAAGCCGGTCACATCACGCTGCGCATAGCTGAGCACGTAGGTCTGCACCCCGTGGACGAACTCGCCTTCGGGCACCGCGATCGTCACCCGGACGAAGTCCCCCGCCTCCTCGATGGCGAATGCGCGCGGCGCGCCGTGCTCGTCCATCACCGAGAGCACCCTGAGCTCGGTGTCGTGGCCGTCGAACACTCGCACCAAGTCGCGCTGCAGCCCGCGATTCTGGTCGACCTCGGGGAACCGCGCGACGAGCGTCTCCGTCGTGTGCAGCGTCGAGCGCCCGTCAGCGTCTCGGCCCAGGACGTACGTCGCGTCGTAGGCGTCGAAGACAAAATCGTCGGGATCCGCCGCGGCGGCCGCCAGTTCGCCGCTGAACGACAGCGTGAGCACTGCCATCAGCACGAGGAGCCACGCCACCGCTCGGCCGACCACCACGGCCTGAGTGTACGCCGCGGCTGGCAGCGGGGCTCGGGGTTCCTCCAGCGCGGCGGTCGCACTCGCGGTGCTGGCGACCGGCGGCGAACTTGCGGGCCCCGCGGCGACAGGCGCGCTCCTGCTCCTCGCCGGGGGCCCCGCTCGGCATCGCCGCTTGGCGCCCCCGCACGGCCTGCGGCGCCACGCACTCCTCCCTGTTGCGGCGGAGGCGCGGCGTCTAGGGTCAAGGGATGAGCGCCACGATCGCGAGCAACCCGGCCGAGTCCCGCTACGAGGTCCTCGTCGACGGCGAGCTCGGCGGCATCCTTGGCTATCAGCTGGACAACGGGGTCATCGACCTCCGGCACACCGTCGTCATGCCCGAGCATCGGGGGCAGGGGATCGCGAGGATGCTCGCGGAGCGGGCCTTCGAGGACGCGCGGGCGCAGGGCCTCAAGGTCATCCCGACCTGCCCGTTCGTCCTCGCCTGGACGAAGGACCACCCCGAGGTCGCCGACCTGCTCGTCGACCGCGCCTGACCGCGCGACGACAGGTCCTTCAGCCCGCTACCATGCACGGATGACCGAGGCTGCTGCCCCCGCGCGTCGCGCATTCCGCGTCGAGCTTGTCATCGTCATCCTGCTCGGCATCGCCTCGGTCGCGACCGCCTATGTGACCTTCCAGTCGTCCCTCTGGGACAGCGCGATGGCGAGCGAGTAC
>DATMFQ010000003.1:0-38692 GCA_035556075.1 Microbacteriaceae bacterium
GCAGGTCGTCCCAGCCCTTCGGCACATCGGCCGCGTCGAGCACATTGGGGTTGTACAGGTGCCCGAACGCGACCTGACTTGCCGCGAGCACGATCTCGTCGTTGTCCGCATACAGCGCCCGATCGACGTCGCGCGCGCTGACGGGTGCGAACGGTTCGAAGTACCCAAGATCCAGACCGGGGATCACATCGGTATCGCCCACTTGGACCAAGTCGGCCACGTGCTGGCCACTGGCGAATTCCGCCTCCAGCTTCGCCGCGTAGTCGGGGCCGCGCAGATACACCCCGATGACCGAGATCTCCGGGAAGCGCGCGGAGAAGACCTTGTCATACACCGCCTGCTTGTCCGTCTCACCCGGACCGTACACGGCCACGGTCGTCTGACCGGCCGCGAGCGCGGCCTGATACAGCTCCTCGATCTCAGCGGCGGCCTCCTCACCCCCCAGGAGCTCGACGTCGGCCGCGGGGACCTTGGGAGTGGGGGGCGTCGTCCCGCTGGGCGCATCGCTCGGGTCCGCGCTGCAGGCGCCGAGCAGCAGCGCGAGGGCGACGATGCCCGTGGTGACTGGCAGCTTGGTGCGCATATCTCTCTTCCTAACGTGTGATCGTGGTGATTGCGGATGGGTCATCCTCCCGACCTGCCGCGGGACGCGGCGGGTCCTTCGGGAGCGCGGGGTTCGAGGAGGTCGGCCGAGCGGCCCGGATGCGGCGCACCGCGACGGCGATGAGTCGCTGACCGAAGACGAGGAGTAGCATGCCGACCGCGAGCGTGCCGAGGACGAGCACGAGCAGCGCGGCCGCACGCGAGGCCGAGCCCTGCGTGTTGAGGTCGTAGACCAGTACCGGCACGGTCGGCGTCAGCGCGGAGGACAGCAGCACCGGGATGGCGAGGTTGCCGGCGATCACGATCGCGACGACGAACCAGCCCGCGAAGAAGCTCTTCGACACGAGCGGGAGCACGATCCCGAAGATGACGCGCATCGGCTTCGCCCCGCTGATGCGCGAGGCCTCCTCCAGCTCCCGGTTGATCTGCATCAGCGCTGGCTGGATCGCGCGGCTCGCGATCGGCACGGCCGCGATCATGAGCCCGAGGCCGACGAGCAGTGTTGAGCCGTACAGCTCCCGCAGGCCCGGCACGGTCACGTACGTCCATGACAGACCGAGCGCGAGCACGATGCCCGGGAGGGTGAACGGCAACCACGTCAGCATGTCGACGACGCGACGCATCCACGTTTCGTTGTGGGTCACCGCGTACATGGTGATGAATGCAAAGGAGATCGCCGCCAGACCGCCGACGACGGCGACGGCGAGCGTCGCGACGATCGCGTCGACGGCTCGGCGGTCGGCGAAGAGGGCCTCGTAGTTCGTCGTCGCGTAGACCGCGCCGCCGAAGAAGGGCTGGAAGCTGCCGAGCACGAGCTGAGCGATCGGCATGACGACGCCGAGCAGCACGTAGAGCACGATGATGGCGGTGCCGACCCAGCGCCAGCCGCCGATCTCCCATGGGGTCGTCGTGTAGTTCTTCCCCGAGACCGTCGTGTATCGCTTGCGCCCGAGGAGGCCCCACTGCCCGGCGACCATGAGCATGACGAGCGCGACGAGCAGCAGCGAGAGCACGCTGGCGCCGCCGTAGTCCGCGGGCGTCTGGTCGGAGATGTAGCTGTAGATCTCCGTGGAGAAGACGTCGATGCCGGCTGGCGTGCCGAGGAAGAGGGGCATCTCGAATGCTTCGAGCCCGATGATGAGCGTGAGGATGACCACACCGGAGATCGCCGGCATCAGGACGGCGAGGTCGATGCCGAAGAACGTCCGGATCCGGCCCGCGCCAGACATCTGCGCAGCCTCCTCGAGGCTCCGGTCCATTGCGCTGAACGGGCCGAGCAGCAGCAGGTAGCAGAACGAGGTGGCCTTGAGCACCATGACGAGGATCAGCCCGACCCAGGAGTACGCCGAGAGCAACGGCTCATCGCTGCCGGTCAGGGCCATCCACCACTGATTGATCGGGCCCAGCTTCGGGTTCCACAGCATGCCCCAGCTCATGGCGTAGAACAGCGGCGGCAGCGTGAGCACGAGCACCATGACGGGCGTGACGATCCGCCGCAGCGGCGCGGTCGTGCGAACGACGAAGAACACGAGCAGCAGCCCGAGCACGACCGAAGCGGCGGCGCAGACGACGGCGATGACGAGCGAGTTGAGGAAGGTGCCGAACGTATCGGGGTTCGTGAACGTCCGCACGAAGGCATCGAATGACCACTTCGGCTCCTGGCCAGGAGGGGCATTGCGGAACGCCCCGACGCCGAGCATGACCACCGGCATCGCGAACAGGAAGGCCGCGAGCGCGACGAGCGGCAGCATGCTCCGGGCCGTGCTGAACGGCCCATTGCGCGGCGCGCGCGGCATTCGCATCACGTCCCCGTCACCTCCCTCTTCTCTGAGTTCAGCGCTGCCCCAATCCCGAATACGACCGAGGACATGCCGGTGGCGACGCCAGCTGACGCCGCCACCACCCGAGCGGCTATTGGTGGCCGATCGTGTACCAGACATTCAAGCGACGGGTGATTGCGCCGTCAAAGACCGATACATCGCCGTTAGCATAGGTATTATCTATGGCTAGGTGTAAGCGGTCGAGCGGCGCGTCCCGACTGCTAGCATCCGAGGGATGCGGCTGCGACAACTCGAGTACTTCATCGCGATCTGCCGCAACGGCTCGTTCACAGCCGCCGCGCAGGAGCTGCTCGTCGCCCAGCCGTCGCTCTCCCAGCAGATCCGCTCGCTCGAGCGCGAACTCGGCGTCGAGCTCCTGGAGCGGGGCCGGCAGGGCGTGCTGCTGACCGCAGCCGGCCGGGTCTTCCTCCCGCATGCCGAGGCGGTGATCGCGGCCACGGAGAGTGCGCGGCGATCGATCGATGACCTGGTGAGCGGCGGCGATGGAGACCTCCATATCCTCACCGTGCGGTCCGTCGCGTCGGGCGTCCTGCCATCTGGGCTCGTGCAATGGCATGACGTCTACCCAGGGACGATGCTGCGCCTGCACGACTATTCGCATCGCGCGGAGCTCGAGGCGGCGGTGCGCGAAGGCCACGGCGACGTCGCCATCGGCCCCCGGCCCGCGATGTGGAGCGGTGAGGTCGTGCTCCTCGGCTATGAGAGCCTCGTCGTCGCCGGGCGAGGGCCCTTCGCGCCAGGGCCGGCCCGAGCGGAGGAACTGCGCGAGGCCCGGTGGGTGCACTTCGAGGCCGAACAGGGGATGGGCGAGGTCCTTGACTGGGCCGCGCACTCCATGGGGTTCACCCCGAAGGTCGCGGCGAGGGTGGGTCAGGTGACGGCCGCGCTCCGCCTCGCCGTCGAGGGCATCGGGCTCACGATCATCCCGGCCAATGCCGTGCCGGAGGATTGGAGCGGCAACGTCCGCGAGACCGAGCCCCCACTGTACCGGGCGCTGGTGGCGTACAGCCGCGGCCCCATGGACCCGCTCGCCAAACGATTCATCCGGATGCTGCATGACGCGCCGCTGCCGCTGCTGCGGGACGACCCGCCGTCGGGCGCCATCGTGCGCTGAGTCTCGGGACGAGCCCGCGCACGCGTGCAGCACCGTGGCATAGGCCACGGCTATGCCAGAGAGCCCGCTTTGATCTTGGCCTCTGACGTGTGCCATGGGCTTGAATGTCGAGCATCACGACGCTGCGCAGTGCGGGCCTCGGAGGGAGTCAAGAGGACATGAAAACCAGCGTGGACGTGGTGATCGTGGGCGCCGGGACGACCGGGCTCACGCTCGCCTGCGACCTCCAGCGCCGTGGCGTCTCGTATCTGCAGATCGATGCCGCCCCCGGACCATTGCCCGGATCGCGGGCCAAAGCGCTGCAGCCCCGGAGCCTCGAGGTCCTCGACGACCTCGGTGTGCTGCCCGAGCTCGAGCCGCACACCACGCTCTATCCCCCCATCGGCCGACACACCGACGCCGGCTTCGAGTCGGCGATCATGTACGAGCGGCACGAGGTCACCGAGGACGTGCCGCATCCGAATACCCTGCTCGCCGCGCAGTACGACACCGACGCCGCGTTCCGTCGCCAACTCGAGTCACTCGGCGGCCGCGTTGAGCAGAGCGCTCGGCTCGTCGGCCTCGAGATGCGCGACGACGGCGTCGACGTCGTGATCGACACCTCTGATGGCGAGCACCGAGTCAGCGCGAAGTACGTTGTCGGCGCGGACGGTGGCGCGAGCGTCACTCGCGGGCTCGTCGGCGTCGAGTTCGAGGGGGTCACCGACGAGCTCGACCGGATCCTCATCACCGACGTGCTCATTGACAACGTCTCGCCGGACTATTGGCACATCTGGCAGGGGATCGGTGGGCGGCGAATGTCGCTCATCCCGCTGCCGGACGGCGAGAAGTTCCAACTCATCGTGCCGATCCCCCCGCAGCAGGAGCCAGATCTCGGCCTCGAGGCAATCAACGCGCTCGTGCACTCCTTCACGGCGGACCCCGCGACCATCGTCCACGAGATCTTCTGGTCGACCGTGTGGCGCAAGAACGTCCGGCTCGCTCGCCAGTACCAGGTCGGCCGGGTCTTCCTCGCCGGCGACGCGGCCCATGTCCACCCGCCGACCGGCGGTCAGGGGATGAATACAGGCATCCAGGACGCCTACAACCTCGGGTGGAAGCTCGCGCAGACACTTGCGGGTGCGCCGGACACCCTCCTCGAGACCTATGAGGCGGAACGTCGGCCTGTGGCCGCGCGGGTGCTCGGGCGATCGGTGAAGCTCCTCGATGAGACCCCGGACGAGGGCTCCGGCGCCAAGGCGCCGGAGCGCGGTGAGGAGGAGCGCCAGCTCGTGCTCAGCTATGCGGGGCGCGGCCTGGCCGTCGCCGAGCAATGGGTCGGCGATGGGGACGCCGTGTTGCGCGCGGGGGATCGGGCGCCGGATGCCCGCTTCCTCGACGACTCGGGCCGCGAGCGGCGGCTGCACGAGGCATTCCGGGGTCCGCACTTCACCCTACTGGCCGTCGGGGACACCGCGGTAGCGGCGACCTCCGCACTCGACTGGCCCCATGCCGGCGCGGAGCTCCACGTGGTGCGAGTCCCCCAGCCGAGCGAGTCGCTACGGCGGATCTATGGCATCAGCGGTCCCATCCAGATCCTCGTCCGTCCGGACGGCTATGTGGCATATGCCACATCTGACATGTGGGAGTCACGGCTGCACGACTACGCGCGGCACGTGACCTCGGCCCGCCCGGACGGCACGACATCGCCCTAGACCCCGCCGCGCGTTCGATCGCGTCCCCCGCGGCGGGCTTCCACCGCCGCTCCCTGAGAAAGGTCCCCCATGAAGATCGATGCCTTCTGTCACCTGCTGCCGCGTGCGTACGCGGACCGCCTGTTCGCGATCGACGACAGCCCGGTGGCTCGCAACATCCAGAAGCGGGTGGCCGGGGTGCCGTCGCTCGTGGACATGGACGTCCGCTTCGCGATGATGGACGAGTTCGGGCCGGACTACCGGCAGATCATCAACTCCGCGGCACCCCCCCTGGACGACCTCGGCCCGGCGAGCCGCACCACCGAGCTGGCCCGGGTCGCCAACGACGGCATGGCGCAGCTGGTCGCCGACCACCCGGACCGGTTCGCCGGATTCTGCGCGGCGGTCGCCCTCGACGATGTGGACGCCGCGATCACCGAAGCCGACCGCGCCTTCGACGACCTCGGTGCGGTCGGCGTGCAGATCTACACCCACGTCAACGGCGGCCCGATGGACCAGGAGCGGTTCTTCCCGTTCTACGAGGCCGTCGCCCGCCGCGGCAACAAGATGATCCAGGTCCACCCCTGCCGCGACGCCAGCTGGGCCGACTACAAGACCGAGGCCCGATCCAAGTTCGAGATCTGGTGGACCCTGGGCTGGGAGTACGATCTGTCCGCGTTCATGTCCCGGCTGGTGTTCGCCGGCGTCTTCGAGCGCCTCCCCGACATCAAGTTCCTCATCCACCACGGCGGCGCAATGATCCCGCACTTCGCCGGGCGCGTCGGCCCCGGCTGGGATCAGCTGGGCTCCCGCACCCCCGCCGACCAGATCGAGGACGTCACCGGCTACCCGCTGACCAAGCGCCCGATCGACTACTTCAAGCACTTCTACGTCGACACCGCCTACTTCGGCGCCGGAGACTCCATGCGGACTGCCATCAAGTTCTTCGGCGTCGAGCGCACCCTGTTCGGTTCCGACAGCCCATTCGACCCAGAGAAGGGACCCGGCTACATCCGGTCCACCATCGCCAACCTCGAGGACATGGACATCCTCACCGACGCCGACCGCGCGGCCATCTACCATGGCAACGTCCAGCGGGTGCTCAGCATCTGAGCACGATCGGCGATCGGCGGGCCCGCACGGCGCCCGCCGATCGCCGCGTCAGGCCCGACCCCCGGACGCGGGGACCGGCCAGGGTGCGACATCGCCCGCTGGCCGGTGGAACACGCTGACATGCGCGTAGAGGACGTCGAGTCCAAAATCAGCCACGGGATCGCGCCACACGGCATGGCAGTGGTTCCCGAGGCGCTGCGTGTTGTCGTACTCGATGAGAATCCGCGGGCCCTGCACTCGGTAGTAGTGCGGCGCGCCGACAGCGGAGCTCCCCGCCCACGCGAAGCCAAGGCTATCGAGATTGGCCGACACACGATAGAAGGCGTCGTACTCCTCGGCGATCTCCCGCGGCACCCGGTGGGTGTAGGTCGCGATGAGACGCTGGAGCAGCGTCCGCTGGTCAGGCGAGAGGTCCGCACCGATAATGCCCTTCGGAGTCCGGGTGAGGCTGAGCACGGCGTAGTCCTCGGCGGTGTAGCCCGACCTGTCCTCTTCGCGTTCGTGAATGGCCGCGATATACCCAGCGAGTCTCGGCTCGTCGAGGGGACCGCGCCAGACCGCGTCCATCCGCGGCATAACATCCCCATCGTCGATGAAGGTGCGATTGCCAGCGACGATGTCCGCCGGGGCGCGGTCCAGCAGCAGCGCCTGCCGTCGTCCGGCCCCGGACAAAGATGAGAAGAGCTCCCTCGCGAGATCCTCGGACGCGCCGAGCGGGCGCAGGACCTCACCCCCGACGAACGAGGTCTCCGCCGGGTCGGCACCGAGGAAGTTCGGCGTCATCGACGCCACGCGGCCGTCCACGACAAGGACGTTGAGCGACACGTGATGCCCGCCGAAGCGCCAAGCCCAGGTGCCCTCCTGGCCCGGACGACCGAACACGCGCAGGTAGTACAACTGCGGATCCCGCCCGCGTTCGCGGCCCCAGTCGACGCGCCAGGACTCGAGCCGGTCGAGGACGTTCTCCAGGCCCATGATCGCGCTCACCGAGGCGAACCCCTCCAGCGACAGCGCGGAGGAGACGAGCTGCATCGCGAGCGACTGCTGGCGCGGCGACTGCTCGTGCAGGGTGAGCCCGCCGTGGTCGGTTGGGGTGAAGAACCAGGTCAGGCGATCGTCCTCCGCCGGGTCGCCGGGCGCCGGCCCCGTCGAGACCGCGAGGGCCCGCTGCTCCTCGCGCAGCGAGTCGAGCCACGCAGATGCGCATCGCGCCATCTCCAGAGCCGTCGCCATGCCCCCATCACCGCGTGCCGCGGTCACACCGCCGTCGCTGCGCATCGCTTACCGTCCTTCATGCCGGGTCACTGCACCCAGCTAATCGCGAAACCAACGCCGACCGCCAAGACCAGACTCGGTGCATGGTCATAGGCGCCACCAATAGCCATGCGCACATAGGACTCCGCTATAGGACGTCGACGATGCGGCTATTGGACAACCACCGAGCTCTGCGGCAGTCTCATGGCGTCAAGGACAGCGACGTCAACGACGAACGCCCCAACAAGGAGACGACGATGACCGACCAGGGAACCGAGCAGGGTGGCTTCTCGAAGACGCACCACTTCGGCAAGTGGAGCCGAGATCGCTTCGCGGATGCGGTGGTGGTCACGGGACCTCAGAAGACCATCTATCTCTCCGGAATCGGCGCTGAGGATGCGGACGCGGATACGGTGCGCATTCGCCATCTGGGTGACGCCGCGGGGCAGGCACGGTATGCGCACGAGAAGCTCGAGCGTCTGCTCGCCGAGCACGGCGCCACCCTCGCCCACGTCGTCAAGACCGTCGCCTACGTCACTGACGTGCGCTACAAGTCCGACTACGCGGCCGCCCGCGTCGCCGCGTATGCGGACTACGAGCTGCCCACGCATACGATGCTCGTCATCACCGCGTTGGCGCACACAGGCATGCTGATCGAGATGGATGTCACCGCGGTGGTACCGGCATGAGACGCCATCGCGAGGCGAATCACTCATGCCGCGCGCGGACAAGCCGACGGGCCTGATCGTATGACTGACGAGCTCTCGGGCGCTACGGCGGTCCGGCTCGATCTGCGCGCCGCCCGGTTCGTCATCGACCGAGCCGTGGCGAAAGCCCAAGAGTTCCAGGTGCGCGGCACCTTCGCCATCTGCGACGACGCTGGCACGCTCATCTCACTGAGCCGGATGCAAGGCGCGAGCGCGGCGGGCGTTCGGATCACCCGCGGCAAAGCGGCCCTCACCGCGATGCACCAGGAGCGCTCCGACGTGCTCGACCGGCGCCTGCGGGATTCGCCCGCCCGATTCGAGGCGATCCGTGACCTGTCCCCCGACCTCTACCCGGGCGCTGGCGCGCAGTTCATCAAGATCGACGGTCGTATCGTAGGCGCGTACGCCTCCGGGTCCGGGTACGGTCCGCTCAAACAGATCCAGGGGATCGACCCGAGCAGGCTCATGGCCGACGGCCAGCCGGCCAATGTCGAGGACCTCATCACGGCGCACGCGCTCGGCATCCGATACCGAGACCAGCACCCCCAGTCGAACCTCGTCGAACGCTCCCAGGGCGAGCTTCATGAATGGAACGTCGGGGAGATCGCGCAGACCGCCGATGAGCGCGGGGTCTGGGCGGGCTTCGGCGAGCGCCGTCCCAGCCTCACGCTGCGCACCGCGCGCGCCCTCGCCGACGCGGTCCTCGCCGCCGCCGACCGGGCCGTTTCGGTCGCCATCTGTGACGAGGTCGGCACGCCGATGCAGATCGACCGCATGGTGGATGCGCCGCCGATGTCCGTGCGACGAGCCGAGGCGCGGGCACGGACCGCGTTCGCCGAGGGCACGGACGGGGAGGGCGCCCTGCTCGTGAGATCTGCTGAAGGTCGCGTGCTCGGGTCGATCGGCGTCGTCGGAGCCGGCGTCGATGCCGCCCCGGACCGGCTCGAGCGGATCGTGGCCGCGGCCACACGCTGACCCCGCCCTAAAACAACCAAGTCCATAGGGGCAGGCTATATCCCCGGCCACATATCGGTCTTTGACCGGACGACGCGCCCGCGGATTGAATGAATCGGAATCGAGCGGCCAGAACGACTGGCCGAGATGAGGGGCCAGAGGTACAGCATGGCGCAATCCAGTGCGGAGGCCCTCGAGGCGGCGGCGACCACTCCGGCGACGCAGGCGACCGATGGTCGACGCACGCTGCCGACGACGATGCGGGCCGCCGTGCTGGGCGGACCGGGGCAGATCTCGGTGACGACGAAGCCCGTGCCGCAGGTCGGCCCGGAGGACGTGCTCGTCCGAGTGCGCCGCGCGACGCTCTGCGGCACGGATCTCAATATCCGCAGCCGGGCGTTCTTCGGCGGCGACGGGCCGGCGCCCGGCACCTTCACCCCGGGCCACGAGTACGCGGGCGAAGTCGTGGCGCTCGGCGAGTCAGTCGACGAATTCGCCATCGGCGACCGGGTCGTGGCCGAGGCGCATCGCGGCTGCATGCGGTGCACGAACTGTCTCATCGGGCAGTACACCGATTGCCTCAACAACGGCATCACCGCCAAGGGCCACCGCACCCAGGGGATGACCGTCGACGGCGGGTTCGCCGAGTACGTCGTCAACCACGTGGCCACCCTGCACCGGCTCCCCGATTCCATCAGCTTCGATGAGGCCGCCGCACTCACCACGGCCGGCACGGTGATGCACGCACTCGACGTGCTGCGCAGCCTCGTCGTCGGCGCCAGCGTCGCCGTCATCGGTCCGGGATCGATCGGCCTGCTGTGCGTCCAGGTGCTCCGGGAGCTCGGCGCGGGATTCATCGCCCTCAGCGGGACACGGCCCGAGCGGCTCGCCATCGGCGGCGAGTACGGTGCCCACCTGCTCATCGACGTCGCTGCGGAAGATCCGATCGCGGTGGTGCGCCGAGCCACGGGCGGGCGCGGCGTCGACATCGTGCTGGAGTGCTCCGGGGCGGGCGTCGCACTCGACCAGGCCCTCGGGATGGTGCGCCGCGGCGGTGACATCGTGCTGGTCGGCTTCTTCAATGGGCCGGTCGCCGCGGACCTCAACGCGGCGGTCATGAACGGCGTGACGCTGCACACCGTGCGCGGCGAGGGCGCGCAGTCCGTCGCGCGGGCCGTGTCTCTCGCGGGTCAGGGTCGCATCCGGACCGCGGAGCTGATCACCCACCACTTCCCACTCGAGCAGATCGACGCCGCGTTCGACGCCTACGCGAACCGCACCGACGGCGCGATCAAGGTGATGATCGACATTTGACCGACCGCCGAGCAGCACCGACGCATTCGAGCCATCGAGAGGAGGCGGCCCCGTGATCATCACCGATTCCCAGATCCACCTCTGGCCGACCGAGGGCACGGCGCCGCCGCACCACTGGCGCACCCCGTACACGATCGAGCGCGCCCTCGCCGACATGGACGCGGCCGGGATCGATCGCGTCATCAACTGCCCGGCGATCTGGGATCCGGCCGCTGGCGACTACGCCGACGAGGCGGCCCTCGCCCACCCGACCCGCTTCGGCACGATGGGCCGATTCGTGCTCGATGACGGGGCCGACGAGTCGCGCGTCGACGAATGGATGGCGAAGCCCGGCATGGTCGGGCTCCGATTCCTGCTCAATCGTCCCGCGACGGACGCGGCGCTCGCCGACGGCGCGCTCGACTGGCTCTGGGACGCCGCCCACCAGCGCGGCCTCCCGGTCGCCCTCGCGGCCCTGCCGGAGCAGCTCAGCATCGACGCCGCTCTCAGGCGGATCGGCGACATCGCTCGCCGATTCCCCGGCATGCGACTGCTCATCGACCACCTGTATCTCGGTCCGTTCGACCGGCTGCCGGAGGCCGCGGCACGCTTCGACGCCCTCATCGACCTGGCACGGATCCCGAACGTCGCGGTGAAGGCGAGCGCCGTGCCGGCCATGGCCACCGACCCGTACCCGTTCGCGAGCACCCACAGCCTGCTCCGACGGGTCTTCGACGCCTACGGCGCCGAACGGATGTTCTGGGGCAGCGACTTCACGCGGCTCCAGTGCAGCTGGGAGGAGTGCGTCTCGCTGTTCACCGAGGAGCTGCCCTGGCTCAAGGGACGCGACCTCGAGCTGGTCATGGGCGAGGCGATCTCGAACTGGATCGGCTGGGACGACGCGCCCTGAGGGACCGCACCGCACGATCCCACCCCGCTCCCGCGCGCGGCCGGATCACGCACCAAGGCATTGGACTACACAAGGAGGCCGCATGATCATCACCGTCGACACCGAGTCGATCCGCGTGCAGCCGGTCGCGGCGCGCGCTGACGCCCGGCTCATCGAGGAGGTCGCGGACACCCCGGTCGCGCTCCTCGGCGACTGCCTGCAGCGGATGGGGATGCTGCACCACAGCATTCGTCCGCTCACCTCGCACGCCACGATGGCCGGCACGGTCTACCCGGTGCTCTGCCGGGAAGGCGATAACCTCGCGATCCACCGCGCCCTCGACGAGGTGCAGCCGGGCGACGTGCTCGTGATCAATGCGCTCGGCGAACTCAACCGGTCCGTCTTCGGCGGCATCATCGGGGAGGCCTGCCTGTCGCTCGGCGTCACGGGCGTCGTCGTCGACGGCTCCATCCGCGATGTCGAGGAGCTCGACCGCATGGGCCTGCCCGTCTACGCCCGCGGCGTGACCCCCTCCGGGCCGTACAAGCATGGTCCCGGCTCAATCGGCGAGGCCGTCGCCTGCGGCGGGATCGTCGCCCACGCGGGTGACGCGATCTTCGGGGACCGCGATGGCCTCATCGTGATCCGACCGGACGAGCTGCCACTGCTGCCGCCGCGGATCGCGGCACAGCACGAGACCGAGAAGCGCATGCGCGCGCGCATCGCGAGCCTCGCGGCTGCGACGGAGGCCCGGGCATGACCACGATGACCTACGCCGAGTCGGCGGCGGCCGGCATCTGGACGGCCGGCGTCGACCAGGTCGGCTACATCCCATCTGTCACCATCGCGCCCGTGATCTCGGCGCTCGTCGCCGAGGACGGCGGGGCGAACGGCGTCTCCCGCCGCGTCACGCCGCTGTCCCGCGAGGAGGAGGCCATCGGGGTGCTCGGCGCCCTGCCGCTGACCGGCAGGCTCGGTGCCGTCGTCATGCAGGACAACGGCTTCGGGAATGCGATCACGGCGCTGACGACGTTCTCGCTGTCCTACCACCTCCCACTCCTCATCTTCGCGAACACTCGTGGGAGCCTCGGGGAGTACAACTCGATGATCCACTCGGTGAGCCAGCCGGTCCCCGCCATGCTGCGGCTGCTCGGCCTGCCGGTCATCGAACTCGACCGGCGGACGTCCGCCAAGGACTGGGGCGACGTCGTCGCGGAGGCGGGCCGGCACGCGCGCATGACCTATCGGCCGGTCGTCGTACTGGCCTCGTTCTGGCACACGGACGGGAGCGTGGCATGATGCGACGGATCGAGGCCCTTCGGCACCTCGCGGAGCTCGGGGAGCAGCTGCCGCTCGTCGTCACCTGCGCCGCGACGAGCCGCGAACTCGCATCAATCGCAGATCGCGACAACCATCTCTACCTGCTGGACGCCATGGGGCTGGTCGGCTCGGTCGCGACAGGCATTGCGATCGGGATTCGGGACTCCGACATCCCCAAGGTCGTCGGGATCGAGGGCGATGGCTCGCTGCTGATGAATCCGAACGTGCTGCCAACTGGCGGGTACCTGGCACCGAGCAACCTCCTGCTCGTGGTCCTCGACAATCACGTATACAGCTCGACCGCGGGCCTGCCCACCTACGCGGATCGGATCGACCTCGCGCGGATGGCCGAAGCGACGGGCTGGACGGTCGCTCGCGCGGATGACGCCGACGGTCTGCGGCGCGCATTCGCCGAACTGCTCGAGACGCCGGGGCCGTGCTTCCTGCACGTGCGCACCGAGCCGGGCAACGAGGACGGTGTGCCGAAGCTGCTGGTCGATCCCGTCGTGGTCGGTCACCGATTCTCGACCTGGCTGCAGGAGCGCCTCGTGGCTCGGATGTCGCGATGAGCCGCTTCGACGGCGTCGTCACCGTCGATCCTGCCACGGACGAGGAGATCGCCAGGTACGCGTACCTGTCCGCGACCCAGATCGACGCCGTCATGGATCGAGCCAGCCTCGCCTACTCGACCTGGTCGCGGACGCCGCTCGCCGATCGGGTCGCCGCCATCGCTCGCCTGGCGGCCCGGCTGGCCGCTGAGCGCGAGGCCCTGGCCGGCCAGATCGTGCGCGAGATGGGCAAGCCGCTGACCCAGGCCCGGGCCGAGATCGACAAGTGCATCGCGACCTGCGAGTACTACGTCGAGCATCTCGACCGCTTCCTCGAGCCGCGCAGGGTGGACGTGCAGCCGGACACCGCGCAGGTGCACCTCCGGCCGCTCGGCGTGCTGCTCGCGATCATGCCGTGGAACTACCCGTGGTGGCAGGTCATCCGTGCCACGCTGCCCGCCATCGGCGCTGGCAATGTTGTGGTCCTCAAGCACGCGGCCTCGGTCACCGGTTGCGCGCTCGCCATCGAGCGGATCGTGCGCGAGGCCCTCGGCGAGCCGATCGTGCAGGCGGTGGTCATCCCGGGCGCGCAGGCCCCCGAGCTCATCGGCGACCCCCGAATCGCCGCAGTCGCCTTCACCGGCAGCGAGCAGGTCGGCGGGATCGTCGGGCGAGCGGCCGGCGCCGCACTCAAACCGTGCGTGCTCGAGCTCGGCGGCTCGGACCCGTTCATCGTGCTCGACGATGCCGACGTCGAGCGCGCCGCAGCGGCGGCGTCGGCGTCGAGGTTTCTCAACAACGGACAGAGCTGCATCGCGGCCAAGCGGCTACTGGTCCATCGCTCACTCCGGGACGACTTCGTCGACGCGATGCGCATGCAGCTCGACTCGCTCGTCGTCGCCCACCCGATGGCCACGAGCACGCAGGTCGGTCCGCTCGCCCGAGTCGACCTGCGGGATGCGCTCATCGATCAACGGGACCGGGCCGCGTCGCTCGGCGCACGCACGCTCGCCTCGGCGTCGGCGCCCGAAGGCGCGGGCGCCTGGTTCCCGCCGACCGTGATGGAGATCCACGACGCCGACTCCCCAATCTTCCGGGAGGAGACCTTTGGCCCACTCGCTGCGCTCACCGTCGTCGACACGGATGACGAGGCGGTCGCGATGGCCAACGACTCGGCCTACGGACTCAGCAGCAGCGTGTGGACCGCCGATCCCGACCGGGCACAGTCACTCGCAGCACGGCTTGAGGCCGGCGGCGTCTTCATCAACGCGATCTCGGCATCGGATCCCCGCCTCCCGGTGGGCGGGGTGAAAGCGAGCGGCTTCGGACGCGAGCTGGGCGAATGGGGAGTCATGGCGTTCGCGAACGTGCAGACCGTCTGGGTCGGCGCCGACTAACGACCGCTCCTCGGCTCGGCTCGGCTCGGCTCGGCTCGGCTCGGCTCGGCAAGCGTCGCGTGCGGCTCGGGGTCGAAGACGAATCGGCGGCCCGAGACGCGGCCGACATCGATCGCGATGACCTCGGGCTTGTACGTCACGACCCAGGGCAGGACCCCGAGGCTGTCGACATGTGCGGGCTCCGCCGAAGCGGTGACGGCGCGGGCGGCCGCTCCGCGCACACTCGACGAGACACTTGAAGCGCTCAGGCGCGCTGCCGCGATCGCCGAGCCAGCCAGAGGTTCACCAGCCCGAAGACGACGAGCAGGCTCGTCGCCACGAGCGGCAGGAGCATCGACGTGCGCGCGTCGAACGCCTCCGCGACCGCCCCGGTCACGGCCGAGGTGAGCGCCTGCGCGAGCGTCAGCGCGGCGCCGACCATCGTGAGCACGGTCGCGGTGCGGCCCCGCGGCGCCCGGTAGCCGGCAAGGCTGAAGAGCGTCACGAGGACCGGCCCGACGCCGAGGCCCATGATGAGGAGCGCGACCGTGACGCCGGCGAAGTCGGCAGCGGACGCGTACCCGACCGAGGCCGAGCACAGCACGACCGCGAAGGCGAGCCAGCGCCACTGCATCGCAAAGCGCCCGGGCAGCAGCGCGACGGCGAGCGCGAGCACCGCCGACCCGAGCCCCATGAGCCCGTAGAGCATGCCGCCCTCCGAGCCCTCGCCGTGCTCCTGTGCGAAGGCGGTGACGGACGTGAGCGTCGCACCGAAGAACATGCCGACGGCGAAACACCCCGCGACGACGACAAGCACGCCGGGGGCGAAGATCTCCCGCAGCGGCGCCCGCGCCTCGTCGCCGTCCGCGAGCGCGCGGAGCCGGCCGGTCGGGTGGAGGGCGAAGATGCTGACAAAGACGAGACTGATCCCCGCGGCGATGACGAGCGGCAGCCACGGTGCGACGAATGAGGCGAGCACGCCGACAAGGAACGGCCCGATGACGAATGCGATCTCGTCCGCCGCCGACTCGTACGACATCATCCCGTTGTAGGTGCGGGTGCGCCGGTGCGGCCCGAGCCGCTGCTCGATGATCGCGATGAGCCGGCTGCGTGACATCGCAGACGACTGGGCCGAGGTCGCGCCGATCGCCGCGGCCGCCAGCAAAATGAGTGACTCGTGCGCCGCATTCGGCACGACGAGGATGAATGCGGCGAGCAGCAGGCCGTTCGCGATCCCGATCGGCAGCAGCACGCGCCGCTGCCCGTGCCGGTCGACGAGCCCGCCGACGAACGGCCCGGCGGTGACCGTCCCGACTCCGAGCGACGCCGAGGCGAGCCCCGCGAGGGCGACCGAGCCGGTCTCCGTCGCGACGAACGTCAGGACGCCGACGACCATCATGGCGAACGGCAGCCGGGCGAGGAAGGCGACGGGCCAGTACGCCCAGCCCGTGTGCTGCACGAGCGAGCGATCGTCGACCTGCGTGGTCATGCGCACCTCCGGTGCGTGCGACCGACCACGTGCCGCCTTGCCCCATCGGCAGGTGGTTACAGCGGATCGTCGCCCTCGGTGGAGCGATCCACCCGAAGTACGCCCGAAGGGATTCGAACCCCCAACCTTCTGATCTGTATCCGCGCCGCGGAGATCTGGGGCTGGCGGCGTGAGCCCGCGAGCGTCTGTAAAGAATACCTTTACAACGAAACCGCGCGCACGCCGCCCCCGTCGTGAGCACTCGACCGGGGACTACATCGCCGCGGTGAGGCGCATGCTCCGTGCTGCGGCGATGCGTGTTGCTGACGGTGACGAGCCCGAACTTGCCGAGCTCCTGGCCCTCCAGGCCGACCTCGACCAGGCTGTCGCGCAGGCTGTCGCCGGGCAGCGCGCCGCCGGGAAGACGTGGGAGATGATCGCCTGGGCCACGGGCCGCACCCGCCAGGCGGCCTATCAGCGGTGGGGCACAATCCGGGAATGACGATCTCTCCTGAGTGGGGGCAGGCGATCGCCGGATATCTCGCAGCGCAGCGACTCGCCGGCCGTCCTCGCACCACGATCTACACCCGCCGACAGCACCTCGAGCACCTGGCCCGCCGCGTCGATGTCGGCCCATGGGTGCTCACAGCGTCGGCGCTCCTGGCCTATGCCGAGGCACAGACCTGGGCGGCCGAGACGCGGCGCGGCCGCCGCACGACCTTCATCTCGTTCTGGCGGTGGGCCCGCAAAGCTGGCCACACGGTGCGGAACCCCGCGAAACACCTCCCGGCGGTAACCGCCTCGGAGCCAAACCCGATGCCGGTCTCGGACGAGGACTACCGGCTCGCGCTGGCGAAGGCGTCACCGCGGGAGCGGCTCATGCTCCGCCTGGCCGCGGAGATGGGATTGCGGCGGGCCGAGGTAGCCCAGGTGCACTCCCGCGACCTCATGCAGGATCTCGTGGGCTGGTCGCTGCTCGTGCACGGCAAGGGTGGCAAGACCCGGCTCGTGCCCGCGACCGATCGGATCGCTCGGGACCTCCGCGACCTCGGTGAGGGCTACGCATTCCCTGGCGGCGACGACGGGCACCTCTCGCCCCGCTGGGTCGGCAAGCTCATCGGCCGACTGCTCCCGGGCGCGTACACGATGCACAAACTTCGGCACCGCGCCGCCACACGAGTCCACCAGGCATCGGGCGGCGACACGTTCATCACGCAGGACTTCCTCGGGCACGCCTCACCGGCAACCACGCGACGCTATGTGCGGGTCGTGCGCGCCGCACTGCGCGCCGCAGTCCTCGAGGCTGCCGAGCCATGACCTCGAGCGCGCCGGGAGTGGTCCTGCCGATGGTGGTGGGGCTGCTGGCCGGCGCGCTCGTGACCGTGTGCGCGTGGATCTCCGTGGAGCTTGTCGAGCCGCCACCGGCGTCATCGCACGAGCTCGCCGGCAGGTTCGGGGTCGACGTCGTCTACGTCCCGGACCTGGTGTGCAGCGGCATCCCGGCGGACGGCTGCTACCGGCGGTCGACGCCTGGCGTGATCTACCTGCGCCCCGGTCTGGCCGAGCACGAGCGCGACGTCGTCCTGCATGAGCTCGGCCACGTGATGCAGGACCGTGCCGGGGTGCCCGGTGACGAGTGTGGGGCGGATCGGATCGCCGCCGAGCTCGGCGCGCAGTGGTTCGGGTACGCGTGTTAGGTGTCGGTGTCCTCGAGCCACCCTTCGGGTGGTTCGGGCAGCGGCACGGTCGGTGCGTGTTTATACCCGTGGTCGATGAGTCGGCGAATGTAGAGCCAATCGAGGCGACCGCGGTGCTCGAGCTTGACGACCCGCCGATTCAATCGTGCGAGCTGGGCACCCAAGATGCCCAGGCCGGTGCCGCCGAGGCCGAGGAGGGCGATGACGAGTGCGATCGCGAATGGCTCGCTCATGCTGTGGGATCTTCGCGGCCGCGGAACGCGATCGAGGTCAGCAGCGACACCGCGCCGGCGAGCCCGGCGATCGACCCGAGCTGCACCCAGTCGACGTCGAGCAGTCCGGTGATGCCGGCGGTGAGGGTCGCGATCGCCGCCTGGGCGGTGGTGGCGATCGCCCGGTCGGCCGTGTCGATCCAGAATCGGCGGTTGGCGTACTTGCTCATCGTCCTGCGGCCTTCCGGTAGGGCTCGAGCTGCTCAGTGGTGAGCGCGCCGGATGCTTTGGCGTACTCGTAGAGCTCGGCGTAGGTGAGGTTCGGTGTCGATTGGGAACCGATGAGGACCACGGAGACCGGATCAGCGGTTGGCATGCCGGTCGTTTCGAGCCACAGGCCCGGGCCGAAGAGGTAGGTGTGGCGGCCGCCGCCGAGCTTGTTGTGGCCGTCGTTGATGAGCAGGGGGATCATGTGCTTCTCCTTGTGGTTGCGGAAAGTGGCCGTGTCGCTGCTGGCGGTGGCGGTCATGGCGGTCTGGATGAACGGCCACGGATCGCGTGCCCGGTCGGTGCCGAGCTCGAGCGTGGGCTCGAGCGTCGTGTGCAGGTGGGGACCGGTGACCTGCACGCCGGAGGCTCCGACCGGTCCGACGATGGTGCCGAGACGCACGACGTCGGCCAGGCGCAGCGGTGAGCGTTCGCGCAGGTGACAGAACGACGCGATCCAACCGTCGGCACGGCGCACCTGAAGCACCCAGCCGAGCAGGTAGCTGTACCGGCTGGCGACGACCTCGCCGGCCGTCCAGGACGGAATCGGTGTGCCGACAGGGTGGGGAACATCATGCCCGTGGTGATAGTCATCCCACATGGGTCCGGTTGCCCCGAATCGGGTGCCGACCGTGCGATAGAACTCGGCGAGGGTCATCGGACTCGCTCCGCCGCGAAGAACCCTTGGTCGGCGACGAGGGTGAGACCGGCGAGCGGCACGAGGAACAGGCGCAGTACGTCGCCGGCGGCGAGGGTCATGTCTTCCGCGCCGTTCGGCGTGATCTGTTGCGTGCCGCCGCCGATGGACGCGTTGGCCCGGTAGATCTTCAGTTCGCTGTCGGAGACGGGTGCCGCCGAGTTGATGGTGACCCCGGAGAACCCGGCGCCACCCGTGAGGAACAGCCCGTAGGAGATTCGGTAGACACCGCTGGCGGGGATCACGATGCCGCTGGTGTAGGTAGCGAACCCGACGCGCTCGGCTTGCACCCAGTTCGTGTCCCCCGCGACGCTTCGGATGCCACCGGTGGTGATCGTCGGCGTCGCCGACGATCGAACCATCCGCAGCAGCGGCGGAGACTCCAGGGCATGGACACGGTCGTCCAGCGGCTCGAGGATGCCGTCCAGGGCGGTGCGGGTCTGGCTCGGGGTGGTGTCGTCCTCGATGAGCGCCTTGACGAGGGCGTCGTTGGGGTCAGCAGCGAGCTCGAGGACCTTCTCGTCGACGAGCGAGGCGACCCCGACCGGGATGGCATCGGCGGCCATGTTCAGCATGGCGGAGAACTCACCGCCCGGGGCGGCGGCGTCGTCCTCGCCGTAGTGATAGAAGCCGTGCGCGTCGGTGTAGCCAGTAGCCATCAGGGGATCCACCAATCTGTGAGTTGGACTCGGGTGCTGCCGCCGCCTTCGGCACGGCGCCCTCGGACCCGCAGCTCATCGGCGGGCCAAGCGAAGGTCATGGCCTCGACGGTGGCGCGGCGAGTAGGGCGGCCGGGGCGGACGGCATCGACGACGTCGAGGAGATCGATCGTGTAGTCCGGGGTCATGACGACCTCGACCTCATACCCGCGGCCGGCAGCTTGGAACACTTGCACATTGGCGATGTTGTAGGCGGCCGGGACGGCGTAGCCGGGGTCCGCGGATGAGGCGGTGGCCGTCATCGTCTTGACCTTCCATGGCATCGCCGCGAAGAGGCCGTGGCGCACCGCGGAGGACGCGGAGGCGCCCAAAGGGCGGGCTTGGGTGTCGCCGGCGGGGATCAAGTTGCTGATCGGGGCGATGACGGTGGCGAACTCGGGCGCGTCCCGGTCGCGGGTGGCGGTGCCGCCTTTGAGGCGCCGGCTGGGTCCGGCGGAGGCGACGGTGTGCAGGATCGCCGGCCGGTACCGGTCGTTGTCGGCGCGGAGGCGGAGGCCGCCGGTGGCCTCGTCCGGTTCGGGGAAGGCGTTGATGGTGCGGGCCAGTTGGAGGACTTTCTCCCAGGCGCTCACCCCCCGCACCCAGGAGCGCAGTGCCGTGTCTACCGCGGTGGTGGCTGCGGACGAGGGGTAGATCGTCACGGGGGGCAGACGGCAGAGCGTCACGATCTTGTTCACCGCGTCGAGGATCGAGGTGCCCGGCAGGGTCACGTCCCATTGGACGGTCCAGTCGGGCCAGATGATGCCGCCGGGGTTGGTGAAGTCCTGCAGGAGTGCCTCGCAGGATTTCAGTTGCAGGGTGGTGGTCTCGTCGGCGAACTGCTCGGTGACGGTGCGCAGGTTCAGTCGCCACGTCCTGGACGTGTCGGTGTAGGGCACCTGGCGCAGCGTCTGACCGGCGTACCTCGCGGACAGGTCGGCGAGGGTGGTGCCGGCGGGTTCGGTCAGGTCCGCGAGGGTGAGCCCGTGCTTGGTCGCCGCGGTGGCGGTGATGCTCGCCCAGGCGATGTCGTAGCGGGGGTCAAGGTCGGTGGGGAGCTCGGAGGTCGGCACGGTGATCTCCGCGGTGATGCGCGGCGCCCGGGTGGCGTCGATGGTGACGGTGCCGCTCAGCACCTGGATCGGTGCGGCGTCCAGGCCCACGGTGACGACATGCTCGATGGTGCCCATCAGGTCACCTCGGTGACGTCGACTTCGAGGACCCAGCCGAGGATGGGGTCGCGGTGCACGGCGATCTCCTCGGTAGCGATCGTGCTGGTCAGCAGCCCGGGCGCCGCCGGGTCCGTGATCGTGAGAGTCAGGCCGCTGCTGTATGCGTCGGCCAGCGTCGTCACATCGGTGTGGCCGGTGCAGTAGATGCGCAGCCGTGCCCGCCGGGCACCGGCCGGGCGCGTGGTGAAGATCGGGGCATCATCGAGGACCTCGTGGACGACGACGCGGGCCTGACGGGCGACCGCCAGTGAGGACAGGTCGCAGCTGGCGGTGATCTCGCCGCCGGGCCAGGTGAACACGGTGGCGCTCATAGGACGGGCTCCCCGCTGGGCAGCACCGCACGCACCGGGATACGCAGCTGTGTGTTGTTGAGTCGGCGCTGCAGGTTGCGCACCAGCTGGTCGACGTCGGGGGTCTGCGCCTCGACACGAGCCGTGGTGACGGTCATGTCGATGCCGTCGAGGTCACCACGGAAGTCGTCGAGGTCACGGGTGGCCAGCCCGGTGTCGGCACGGATGAGGATCTTGGTGCCGTCGGGGAACTCCCAGAGTCGGTTGCCGAGCTCGTCGACTTTCTCGATGAGGTCGCCGGCGTCGGCGGCGGCGTCCAGCAGCAGTTCGGAGGTGATCTGCATCGCGGTCTCCGCCTTGGCCTGGTACTCCTCGGTGACGGTGTTGAGGCCCTGGTAGCGGGCCTCGACCTCGCCGATCTGGTGGAGGGCTTCTTGCTGTCCGGCGATGGCCCGCCACGCACCGGGAGCGTGGTCGGTGTCTTCGATCTCTTTGCGGAGCTGGCTGATGCGCTCGAGCACGACCGCTTGGGCGTCGAGGTCCCCGACGTTGGCCTGCAGGAGGGTCTGCTGGTCGAGCCCCAGCGCGTTGGCGTCCTCCTGGATGCGTTTCCACTCCTCGGCCCGTTCCGGGTTGAACATGATGTCGTTGGCTTCGGCGATGATCTGCGCGACGTCGAGGTAGTTGCGGCCGGCTTCGGCGGCTTCCTGGTAGGCGCCGGACAGTCGGTCGCGCAGCTTGTCGGCTTCTTCTTGCTGGCGTTGCATCTCTGCGGTGATGAGCCCGAGCCCGGCCGCGCCGGCGGCCACGACGGCCGCACCGACGAGGCCGGCCGGGCCCGTACCGGCCATCGTGGCGGCCAGCCCGCCGAGGGTGTCCTGTCCAACCTGGCCGAGGTCCTCGATGTCACCCCGGAATGAGGAGACGGCCTGACCGAGGTTCTGCCCGACCTCCTGCGACAGCTCCTGGGAGGCGCCCTGCACTTTGCCGAGCCCGGCCTGCCCGGATCGTCCCGCACCCTCGAGGTCCTCGGCGGTGCGTTTGATCTCTTTGCGGAGCTTGACGGTCTCGTCCTGGGCGTCCTCGATCGCGTCCTCGAGTTTGCCGGGCCCCTTGGAGGTGCCGAGGTCGGTGATGGCCTGCTCGGCGTCCTCCAGCGGTTCGATCATGCCCGAGCGAATGCCCTGCTCGAAGGCTTTCGTCTCCGACGCGATCGGGATCTTGAATTCTTTACTGGCCACGGGCGGCCTCCTCGATCTGCTCGTGGAGGGTGCGGTAGGCGGTGCGGATCCACAGTGCGGTGATGCGGGGGATGGCGCGGCGAGCCGCGGGGAACACCACGTAGCCGTTGGGTTGGCGGCGACGGAACCTGGCCCCCGACCGGTACGTGTACTTCTTGCCCTTCGTGGAGGTGCGTTGGATGGGCTTGTCGGCGCCCATGCCGAACTCGATCGCGGTGGCGACCGCGGCCAGGGGTGTGCCCGACGACAGTGCCCCTTTCGCGCCGGCCAGCAGGGTGACGTTGCGGGTGGTCACCGACACGCGACCGGAGGAGGCCAGGCGGGCCTCCTTCCGGTCGGCGGCGATCGAAGTGAGCAGTTCGTTCTCCCAGATCTCCAGGGCACTGGCCTTGGTGGCCCGCCCGATCTGGGTGCGCGTCTCCTTGTCCAGGCCCCGCAGCGCCAGGATGAGGGTGCGCAGGGGACTGTCGACGAGGAGGCTGATGCGTCCTGCGCCGGCCACGGTCAGCTCCCGGCGGCGGTGAAGACGACGTCGAACGCCTCGTACGTCATCGTGCCGGTCGCCAGCGACCCGCCGGTGCCACCGGCCGGCAGCGGCGAGCCGATGATCTTGAAGGCGTAGGACCCGCCCGGCACGGTCGCCGTGCAGGAGAGCTCGACGCCGATGTTCGAGAGCATGAAGCGCTGCAGGCCGGTGGCGGTCGCGTGGTCCTGGATCGCGTCGAGGGCCAGCTGCCAGGCGACGGTGTCCGCGCCGACGACGTGGTCGTTGCCGCCGACGTCGGTGTAGCGCTCGACCCGCGTGGACGGGGTGAGCGTCGCGGAGCGGATGTGGGCGGTCTGCCCGTTCGAGCCGATCTGGACCGGCATCTTCACGAACACGGGGGCGGCGGCGATCTCAGCCATGGTTCTACTCCTCAGGGGTGCCCGGCACAGGGTCCGGGGTGGGGGTGGGTCGGGTGAGGCTGGCGATCGCGGCGACCTTGATCCGCCAGCACAGGTTCGGGCCGGCACCGAGCTGCTCCTTGGTGGCGGGCTCGCCGCGCCAGGACAGGACCGGGTGGGTGTCGATGATCTGGTCGAGTGCGAGGACCAGGTCCAGGACCGCGTCGTCGACGTCGTTCTCGCCCTTGGTCATGTCCTCCAGGCGGGAAGCGACGAGCAGATCGACGCCGGCCGACACATGCCCGGGCGGCAGGTCGGTCGGGTCGAAGGTCGTGTACTCGAGGTAGACGGTGGTGCGGGACAGCTTGCCGAGCTTCTCGGGCAGGCCCGGGGTGATGTCCCAGCCGGCCGGGACGTGCTCGAGCAGCTGCTCGCGCAGCCAGGCGCGGAGGTCGGTGATGGGCTCAGAGGACATGGGGCTTGCCGTCCACGGGGCGGATGATGCCGCGGATCGTCTTGTCGAGCGGCCGCGGCGTGTAGGACCATGCGCCGTCGCCGACGTTGCCATCGGATGACACTCGGCCCGCGTTCCAGAGGTTCTCGGCCTGCTTCAGCTGAGCGAGTACGAAGCGGGCTGGGGTGGGTTCGCCGTCGCTGAGCTCTGGCCCGTAGGCGAGCACCTGCTCCTTGGCGACGTCGAGGAGCATCTCGCAGCTCTCGAGATCGTCGAGCGGGGCGTCACCCCAGGCTCCGAGGAGGCGCTCTTGCGCCTCCTCGGAGTCGGCGGTGTACCAGTCGGTCACGTCGGGCCTCGGGTTGTCAGGCCAGGCGGAGCCAGGTGACGGTGCCGTCGGTGACGGTCGCTCCGACCGCCGGAGCGGAGGGCGTGCTGGAGGCGTGGGTGGTGCCGGCGACGACGCAGCGGTAGATCGTCGAGGACTGCTTGACGATCTGGCCGTACGCGTAGGCGGTGTCGGTGGCGCGCGCGGCGACGGTCCCGACGTTCACGACCGCCTCGGGGCGGACCTGGAACGTCTGGAAGTAGCCGTGGATGGCGCGGTCGATGCCGCCCTTGGCGATCTCGAGCGCGTCGATGTGCAGCGGGCCGCCGGGCAGCTCGTCGAACTCGATCGCGCGCTTCGCTCCGACGATCACCGACGGGTCGGTGGTGATGCCGGTCTCGCCGAGCACGAGCTGGACCTCGCCGTCGGCCAGGCCCTCGAAGTTGGTCGAGAGCACGAGCTTGACGAACGCGGGCATGTTCTCCTCGCCGCCGGCGGCGTAGGCGATCTGCTCGTAGGCGACCTCGTTGAGGATGCCGAAGGTCGGCAGGTCGCGGCGGTTGTCGGACTTCTTCGCCTTGACGGCGAGGATGCCCTGGATGACGAGGCCGACGGCCGCCGGGTAGTTCGAGGAGAACTTCGTGGTGGCGGGGGCAATCGGGGCGCCGGATGCGGTCTGCCAGGCGTCGAGGGCCTGGGCGTCGGCCCAGATCTCGTAGTCCTCGACGATGAGCTTGAAGAACGCCTCGAGCACTTCGGCACCGCCGGGCAGGTCGAAGAACTCGCGGGCGATGTCGGCGCCCCACGCGAAGCGGGCGAGGCTCGAGGTGGCGGACTGGGTCCAGCCGCTGCCGGAGGCGATCGAGGTCTTGTTGCCGTCCCACGTCGACGTCGGCGCGTAGCTGTCGACGGGGGCGCCGGACGTACCTCGGTGGACCTTGAAGCCCTTCTTGCCTTCGATCGAGATGTCGGTGCCGGTGGTGCCGAGCGGCACGTACTGGCGCTGGTACTCGATGCCCTGGTAGAGCTGGCCGACCCAGTTGGGCTGGATCGCGCTGCCGCCGACGGGGAGCGAGCCGCTGCCGCTGACCTTGATGTCGGTGAGGGCGGCGAGGAGCGTGGCGGGGTCGCCGCCGTGCAAACGCGGGCTCGCGCTCGCCAGCAGCGTCATGTCCTCGGTGCGGGCCATGTGGAGGCGCGCCCGGTTGAGGGCGTCGAAGATCTGCCGGGGGGCGGGGCCCCGCGGGGCGGTGCGGCCCCGGGGGGCGCCGGCGAGGAGCATGGCGGGCACGACTCGGCGGCGCAGCTGGCGGCGCCCGGCCTGGACGGTGTCGCCGGCGGGCTCGGGCTCGGGGGTGTAGACGACGTCGCCCTCGGGGGTTTCGACGACGATCTCGTCGGGCAGCTCGTCGGCGGCGACCTCGACGGTCTCGTCGGTGGCGTCGGTGACTTCGGCGTCGATCTCCTCGGCGAGGAGGGTCGACTTCTGGGGAGTGCTCACGGGGTGGTCCTTTCGGGGGGTGTTCTTGGCGGCGAGGAGGGTGGCGCCGGCGAAGGCCGGCTCCTGGACGAGGGCGGCCGCGAAGAGGCGACCGGAGACGGCCTTGCCGTCTTCGATGCGCACCTCGGCGACCTCGGCGGACAGGTGCTTGCGCTTGCCGGCCTTCGCCTCGGCGAAGGCGTGACGGCCGCGCTCGGTGGCGGCGAACTTGAACGAGGCGAAGATCCCGGCGTCGGGCTGTTCCCAGGCGCGGGAGAAACCGCCGACGACCTGCTCGCGCTCGTGCTCGATGTTGAGCGATGCGCCGGTGAGGTCCTCGGGCAGCTCGAACGCGCCGGCCGCGACGGTGAACCGGCCGATGTTCGAGCGGGCTTCGACGCCGTACGGGATGAGCAGGCCGGTGGCCGTGAGGTCCTCGTCGTTGAAGAGGAGCGTGCCGGCGTCGATCTGGATGACGTCCATCAGTCCTCGCTCGTGATCGGGCCGGTGGGCTGCGGTACGGACAGGTACGGGCCGGTCTCGACGCGGATTGAGTGGCCCGGCTCGCAGACGTCGTCGAGCGACAGGCGGGCTTCGATCGCGTCGGCGTACTTCGACAGGCCGAGGTCCCAGAGCTCATTGCGGACGGCGTTGTCCTGTGCGCCGGAGTAGCGGATCTCGGTGCCGCCGCCGGAGCCGCCCTGCCGGACACCCTCGACGAGCCCGGCGGGGATGCCGGCGTGGTTGGCGATGTCGAGCCGGTTGGCGTTGCGGCCGGACTCGAAGAGCTCGGTGGGAAGGTCGCCGGAGAAGTCGGCGGAGACCCAGTCGGGCTTCATCGCGGTGGCGCCGCCCTGGGCGGAGCGCGACTTCATCCACCGCTGTCGGAACTCTTCCCGCTCGTCGCGGCTCCAGCCGTCCCAGCGGTCTCCCGTGATGGTGAGGATGGTCTGGGGGATCGGGTTGTTGATCCGGTCGCGGTAGGCCGCCTCGATTGCGCGGGCGTCGTCGAGGGTCTCGTAGCCGTCGACGAGGATCCCGTTGGAGCCTTCGCCGAGCTGGATCGGGACGACGCGCTGCCGGTACGCCGTCGGGATCGCGTCGGAGGTGACCTCGGGCTTGCTGGCCTCGTTGAAAGCCCAGGTGCCGTACGGCAGGTAGAGGGCGTCGGCCGGCCGGCCGTCGACGAGCTGGAAGCCGATCGCCGCCCAGCCGTACATGAACAGGTCGCTCACGACGCCATAGCGGAGGTTGCGCGGCGGGATCATCGTGGCCGACGTGAGCAGCCAGGACGGCTGCTCAGCCGACTCAGTCGCGCCGTGGTAGTCGCGCCACGGCATACGGGCCAGGACGGTGCAGGTCAGGTCGTGCGCCCGCTTGACGGCGGGGATGCGCAACGCGGTCGTCTTGGTGAGGGCGTTCGGCAGCTCGGGATACAGGTCGGCGACGACGAGGTCGTTGAGGGTGTCCTGGGGGCTGTATGGGCTCACGACGCGCGGCGGCAGCGACGCGAGCGGCCGGCGGAGGAAGTCGATGAAACCCACGATCGGAGGGTCGCCCTGACCTTCGTTATTTCACGAATGCGTCGGCGTGTCGCCCTTCGGCGAGCTCGAGCGCCTTGCGCGCCTGGAACCGGTCAGGGTGGCAGCGCTCCTCGTGGGCCGCCCCGGACCGCCAGGCGGCGAGCTGCTCGAACTGGAACGCGGACCAGTGCGGGCAGTCGGCGCACACGACGACGATGCCGGTGCTGGAACGGTCGAGGCGGATGAGGCCGGGCTTGCGCATCGTGGCTCCTAGAAGTGCAGGGCGTCGGCGGGGGCGACGGGCGTGGCGGCGTCGTCGAGGAACTGGAGGGCCAGCGAGCAGGCCTCGAGCGGGGTGATGTCGGCAGCGAAGTCGGCCTTGGGGCGACCGAATCCGAAGCCGCCGTAGGTGCCGATCTGGCGTTTGATCGCGAGCTCGGCGGCGCGCTCGAGCTGTGCCTGCTTGCGGTAGTGGACGAGGGTGCCCTCGCCGGGCTTCGAGCCGAGCAGCTTGAGCATCTTGGTCGCGCCGCGGCGCACGTCGAGCGTGGTCGCCGGGATGATGGTCGGCTTCGGGGTCGCGCGAGCGAGGGTCTCGATCTCGACGCCGGCAGCCTGCGAGGCCTGGTCGTAGATGATCGGGACGCGGTGCTTCCGGGCGAGGAGGAGCACCTGCTTGGCGAAGCCCTGCACGCCGGCCTGGTGGTGCAGCAGCCCGATCGCGGTGCGCTGGGGGCCGGGGTCGACGTGCTCGCCGGCGGCGGCGAGCGCCTCGGTGACGAGGTCCTGCTCGGGCTCGAGGTGCCAGGCGACGCCGACCGAGGCCCAGAGGCCGTCGGGGTGGATGGCGATCGCGAGGGTGAAGCCGGCCGGCACGCCGGGGAGCTCGCCGTCGAGCGCGCCGCGCTCCCAGGGCCCGGGCGGGATGATGCGCTCGGTGGCGCCCTCGGCACCGGGGATGCCGAGGTACTCGGCGGCGAAGAGCTCGGGCTTGCCGAGCTTGCGGAACTTCTCGTAGTTGCGCTGCACCGACTCGATCGGGGTGGTCCAGCCGACGCCCGGGTGGTACTGCTCGACGAGCGCGCGGACCTTCGCGCGCGGGTGGTCGGCGTCAGGCTCCCATGCCTCGAGCTCCTCGGGGTCGGTGTTCTCGGGAGCGCTGTGCCGGATGATGCCGGCCGTCGGGTCGGTGAGCGTGTCCCAGAGCAGGTTGCCGTCGGTGTAGCTCGGGGCGGTGCCGGAGACGATGAACTGCGCACCGGGCTTCGTGTCCATCGTCGGCAGCACGGCGACCGTGATGTCCGCGCCGAGGTCGGGCTCGGCCTCACCGCCCTCGTCGACCCAGGCAGTGTCGAACCCGCCGGAACGGAACCCGTCGCCGCCGGGGGCGTAGACGGCGAGGTAGGAGCCGTTGGGCCAGGTGATCGACTCGGAGCCCTTGCCGATGTTCACGTCGAAGGGTCGGCGCTTGGGGTTGGGGTAGAGCCGGTTGATGGGGGCGACGATGTCGCGCAGGAACCGCTCGCGCGCTTTCTGCCCGGTGGTCGCCAGCGTCCACCCGGCGACGTGGTCCTCGCGCTTGGAGCAGCGGCCGAGGATGACCGCCTCGATGCTCGTGGTCTTCGTGGTGCGTCGCGGCTCGAGCACGCCGTTCAGGAAGTAGCCCGCGTTCAGCATGTCGGCGATCGCCAGCTGGATCGGGGTCGGGCCCTGCAGCCCGTCGGCGGCTCGGGGCATCTTGTCGACCCGCAGCAGCCGGGCGCCCTCCAGGAACTCGAGCCGGCCCTGCTCGGTGGTGACGAGCTCGGTGGCCTGGTAGGGCTCGGGGATGAGCGACCGCCACTCGAGCCAGGTCGCCTCGTCGCGGAGGTCGAGCAGCGTCGGCTGGATCCGGGGAACCGGCTTCGGCTTCGCGGGCGCGCGACGACGTCGGGGGGGCGTGGCCGTGGCGGTCATCGGGTCCTCAGTTCAGGGGGAGGAAGGCGTGAAGAGCCTTCGGCGGGGGTGACACTTTCGGCATAAAAAAAGCTGGTCAGGCGGTGTTTCACCATCGAAGGAGGCCCTTCGACGCGATCGCTCGAGCCTGCTGGCGGGCCGCGCCCATGCGCCCACCGGCAGCGCGGTTGCCTTGGCATCGGCCGGTCTTGTAGCGGTGCTCGGGTGCGAGGTTGGAGCGGGCCGAACCCCCAGCAGGATCGATGTGGCCGACGTCGAAGGCCTGCTCGGCGTCGATCTCGTACCCGCAACGCCAGCAGGCGACCTCACGGCCAGCGCGACGGGCCGCTGCGACCTGGGTGCGCACGATGCGGGCGTTCTTTCGGTACTCGGGGTCCTGGTGCTTGCGGCTCACCAGAGCGTCCCCTCGACGACTCGAGGCTTGTGGAGGCCGTCGATGTTGCGCACGACGGTGCCGCAATCGGGGCACTCGACGTAGCGCTCAGCGGAGGCATCGTAGGCGCGCCGACAGCATGGCTTGAGCCAGTCGCTCATCGTCCTGGCCTCTCGTGCGGGAAGCAGACCGGGCACGGCCAGCCGCGGTAGCGGTCGAACCACCACCATCCGAGGCGCGTCCGTGGCTGACGGAACCGCTTGCAGGCTGGGTCGGTGCGGAGGTGGCGGGTCATCGTCCTGGCCATTCGAGTGGGCCGATGCGGTGCAGGCCGTCGTGGCCGGCGGGCAGCTCGCACACGCGCGAGTGGGCGCACGGTGCGGGGACAGCGGTGAGGATCCGGGTCACCCGCTGGGCGGTGAGCTGGAGGACTTCGTCGATGTCGTGGTCGAGGCGCTCGTAATCGGCGTCGTGGTTGAACATCGACCAGATGCGGTCGCGGGCTTCGGTGCTCATTCGATGGCCTCCAGCCAGTAGGCGCGGTCGAGCTCGACGACGTGGTTGTCCTCGACGATGCGGATCGTGGTATCGGTGGCGGTCAGGAACGTGCCAACGTGGGTCTCGGCGAGCCAGCCGTCTCGGGTGAGGCTGTAGCTGACGAGGGTGATGAGGTCGCCGGGCTTGGCGAAGATCGGATTGCCGGCGGCGTGCTTGCGGGTGCTCATGCGTAGACCCGTTCGATCGCGGTGGCGGTGTGGCCTTGGCCGCACATCGGTGGCGCGTCGCCGACGGCTACGCCGAGACGGTGGCCGAGGATGCAGCGGGCGCCGTCGCGCGCGCCTGTACCTGGGTCACCTTGGGTACTACTAAGTTCAATTTCTTCTATAGAGGGGTAGTTTCCGGTTTTGTACCCCCTGGAAGCCGATTTTGTACCCCCTGTGGATAACTCTGTAGCCCCTGAATCGTCCTCGTCGCGGTCGAAGAGCTCGGGCGTCGTCGACGGCATCTGGAGGTTGTAGACGACCGGGCGGCGGTTGCCCGGGAGGTGTCGGACGTGCTGCTGGTCACCGCGCTTGACGAGCCGCAGCGACTCGAGCTCACGGAGGGCTCGACGGATGCTCTGCTGGCTCACGCCGAGTTCGTCAGCCATGCCGGCCTTCGACCGCCATGCCCGAGTGCCGTCGACTGATGCGACCCAGGCGAGCTTCACCAAGACCCGGTACGCGAGCCCCTTGCAGCGGTCGTGTTCGAGGCCTTCGACCCACTTGATCGCCTCGACGCTCATCGGAGCGACCCGGAGGCGAGTAGGCAGGCGACGATGCCGAGGAGGGCGGCGGCGACGCTCAGCGCCCATATGGCGACTCCCTGCCCCAGGGTGACACCTGGGGCAGGGATGTACGTCGTTCGCCGTTTCGTTGTAAAGACGCGCTTGACAGTCACGGCAGGTTTACCCCGTCAATCAGGGCCTCGAACACCGCGGGCAATTCGGCCATGATCTGCTCGCGGAACCCCCCGAGCCTGGCCCGCCAGTACGCCTTAGCCCACGCACGGAAGGCGGTGAGGAACTGGTCGCTGGATCCCGAGCCCGCGACCAACTGCGCGATCTCCGAGCGCGCGGCGTAGGCGGCGTCGGCGGCGTAGGCGGCGGCGTAGGCGGCGGCGTAGGCGGCGTCGGCGGCAGCGTCGGCGGCGTCGGCGGCGGCGTCGGCGGCGTCGGCGGCGGCGTAGGCGGCGTAGGCGGCGTAGGCGGCGGCGTCGGCGGCGGCGGCGTAGGCGGCGTAGGCGTCGGCGTCGGCGGCGGCGTAGGCGGCGTCGGCGGCGGCGGCCCACGCCGTCTTGGCGATCTCGGCCTTGAGCCAGTCGACGAACTCGGCGCGCTTGCTGTCCTCGAGGATCTCCTTGCGGATGGCTCGAGCGTGCCGACGGTTGTTGTCGGCTGATTCGGCGTCGACGATCTTCTGGCCGAGGCGGAGCGACTCGGCCATCGTGGGCCGGCCGAGGCGCTCGAGGAGCCGCGAGAGGTAGTCGCGGACGTACCAGTCGGCTGCGATGTAGGCGCGTCGCTCGTCGAGGCCGTCGTTGGCGGTGCCGATGAGCTTGGGGATGAGCGGTACCAGCTGCTGCCGCTCGGTGTCGGTCATGGCGTCGTTGAGGCGACGGCCGAACGCGCCGAGCACCGGGGACACACACTTGGGTTGGTCGGTGTGCTTCTCACCGGCGATGTAGGCGACGGCCTCCATCAAGCAAGCACCGTCGGCATAGCTGGCGTGTCCGCCGGACTTGAGGATCAAGCCCTCGGGAATCTGGATCGTGGTCACGAGTACTCCGTTCGCGAGAATGAATCATGTGTGATTCATTACGCGACACTCATGTCCTATTGCACAAGTCCCGGTATTGATGACGGCGTGTCGCACTATTGATTCACGCCGTGACGTAGAATCTGTGCATGACCATGTTGAACGTGCCCGACGACACGCTCGGAGGCCGCCTATTCGCCGCTCGACGGCTTGCGCGCCTCGATCAAGATTCGATTGGGCAGGCGGTCGGTGCCTCTCGGCCGACGGTCTCTCGGTGGGAACGCAATGCCACTGAGCCGACTGTCTCGCAACTCATCACTTGGGCGAAGGTCACCGGGCAGACGGTCGAGGCGTTGCTCGACGGACTTCCCGGAGTGAAGTACGCCCGAAGGGATTCGAACCCCCAACCTTCTGATCCGTAGTCAGATGCTCTATCCGTTGAGCTACGGGCGCTTGGCTGGCCTGGGGGACCAGCCCGGCAAGTATAGCGGACACCCCGGTGGCTGCCGTCCGAGGGCGAAGAGGCCCCCTCGCGATGTCGGCGGGGTGCGCTAGCGTGAATAGCGCAGGTACGAGGCGGGGCCATGACCGGGTCCTCATCGGGCCCACGACACGGGAGGTGCCCATGCGAGCCACACTCGCCGGCTCGGTGATCGCCGAGGCTGACCAGGCCGATCTGGTCTCGATCGAGGGGAACTGGTACTTCCCGCCGTCAAGCATCGCCCCGGGGGTGCTCGTCGAGAGTCCGACGCCGTACCACTGCCCGTGGAAGGGCGACTGCCAGTACTACACGGTGCGCCGCGGCGACGACGAGGTGACCGACGGGGCGTGGGCGTACCTGACGCCGATGCCGAGCGCCATCGAGCGCGTCGGCGCCGACTTCGCCGGCTATGTCGCATTCGGAAAGGGGATCACGGTCACCGACTGAGGGCCGACCCGTGATCGAGTTTTCGCACGTCTCGAAGGTGTTCCCGGACGGCACCGCCGCAGTCCGGGACTTCAGCCTCGCGATCCCGCCCCGCCGGACGACGGTCCTCGTCGGCTCCTCCGGCTCGGGCAAGACGACCCTGCTGCGGATGATCAACCGCATGGTCGACCCGAGCGACGGAGTCATCACGATCGACGGCAAGGACATCGCCGCGCGCAACCCCGTCGAGCTGCGGCGCAGCATCGGATACGTCATGCAGCATTCAGGCCTGCTGCCCCATTTCACGGTCGCGGCGAACATCGCGACCGTCCCCGTTCTCAGGGGGGCCAGCCGCCGCGACATCGGAGTGCGAGTCTGCGAGCTGCTCGACGTCGTCGGACTCGACCAGGCCCTCGCCGACCGCTACCCCGCGCAGCTGTCCGGCGGCCAGCAGCAGCGCGTCGGAGTCGCCCGAGCCCTCGCGGCCGACCCGAACATCCTCCTCATGGACGAGCCCTTCGGGGCCGTCGACCCCATCGTGCGGGCGGAGCTGCAGCAGGAGCTACTGCGACTCCAGCGCGAGGTCGACAAGACCATCGTCTTCGTCACACACGACATCGATGAGGCCTTCCTGCTCGGTGACCAGGTCGTGATCCTGGAGGCCGGCGCGCAGACCGCCCAGATCGGCAGCCCGAGCCAGATCATCGAGCAGCCCGCGAGTCAGTTCGTCGCGAGCTTCATCGGCGCCGAACGCGGTCGACGAGCGATGCACCTCAAGGCCACAACGGGCGGCACCGTCGTCGTTGACGGGTTCGGCCGCACCCAGGGCGTGCTCGTGGCTGGGACCGAGTCGCCATGAGCTGGGTCCTCGACAACCTCGACCTCGTGGGCTCGCTGCTGTTCACCCACCTCTGGCAGAGCCTCGTGCCGCTGACGATCGGATTCGCGCTCTCGATCCCGCTCGGCTGGGTGGCCTGGCGCTTCCGGTTGCTGCGCAGCGGCATCGTCCTGGTGACCGGACTGCTCTACACGATCCCGTCCCTCGCACTGCTCACCATCCTCCCGGGAATGCTCGGCCTGCCGATCAACTCGGCGGCGAACCTCATGGCGGCGCTCACCATTTACGTCATCGCGCTGCTGGTACGTGCCGTCGTCGACGGGTTGGACGCCGTCGGTGAGGAGGTGCGGTTCGCCGCGACGGCGACCGGGTTCAGCGCGCTCCGCCGGCTGTGGGCGGTCGAACTGCCGCTAGCGGCGCCGGTGATTCTCGCCGGGCTGCGAGTCGCGGCGGCGAGCACGATCGCACTCGCGACGGTCGGCATCCTCGTCGGCGTGACGAATCTCGGCTACCTCTTCACGAACGGACTCCAACGCCGCATCGTGCCCGAGGTGCTCACCGGGGTGCTCGCCGTCGTCGTGGTCGCGGTCATCGTCGACCTGCTGCTCATCGGGGCCGGGCGCCTCCTGCTGCCGTGGCAGCGCACGGTCAACCGTCGGGCCCACCACACCCCGACCCTGACGGCGGCGATGTCATGACCGTCCTCCTTGAGGCACTCACGTGGATCTTCTCCGGCGATCCGGGTCGCGGCGTCGACCCGATCGGCATCGCGGCCCTGCAGCACCTCGGGTACACACTGGTGTCCGTCCTCATCGCGGCCGCCATCGCCATCCCGCTCGGTTGGTGGATCGGGCACACGGGGCGTGGCCGACAGCTCGCCATCGGCATGAGCGGCGCCGCGCGCGCCATCCCGTCCTTCGGCCTGCTCGTGCTGCTCGTGCTGCTGATCGGGGTGCTCCACAAACCGGAGGCCGCGGTGGTCAGCTACATCCTCCTCGCGATCCCCTCGATCCTCGCGGGCGCATACACCGGTTTCGAGGCGATCGACCGCGCGGTCGTCAGCGCCTCCCGGGCCATCGGGATGACCGAGATGCAGCTCCTGTGGCGGGTCGAGGTGCCGCTCGGGCTCCCGCTCCTCGTCGCCGGGCTACGCGCCGCCACCCTTCAAGTCGTCGCGACCGTCACGATCGGCGCCTATGTCGGGCTCGGCGGACTCGGCCAGTACATCATCGCGGGCATTCCGCTGCGGCAATACGACATGGTCCTCGGCGGCGCACTCCTCATCGCCGCCCTCGCCCTCGCGCTCGACGGGCTCTTCGCGCTCGCCCAGCGCATGGCCGTCCCCGAGGGACTGCGCCGATCCGACGGCCGGCCGACGACCCCTCACCGCGGCGAGCTCGCCGCCGCCCGACCGACCTGACCGCGATCCCACGAAGGAAGGCACACCATCATGCCCACCCCATTCATCCCCAAGCGTCCCCTCGCCGCACTCGCGCTCGCGGCCGGTGCCGCCCTCGCCCTTGCCGGCTGCGGCACGAGCGCGCCGAGCGAGGACACGATCGTCGTCGGCTCCCAGGCGTATTACTCGAACGAGATCATCGCGGAGATCTACGCGCAGGCGCTCGAGCACGATGGTGTCGCCGTCGAGCGGCAGTTCAATGTCGGGCAGCGCGACGCCTACATCCCGCTGCTCGAGAGCGGCGAGATCGACGTCTTCCCGGAGTACAGCGGCAACCTGCTGCAGTACTTCGACCCGGACACGGACGCGCGCAGCTCGACAGACGTCATCGCGGCACTCCCGGGCGCGCTCCCGGAGGGTCTCGTCGTCCTCGACCAGGCGGCCGCGACCGATCAGGACTCCTACACCGTGACGGCGGCGTTCGCGGCCCAGCACAAGCTCGCCGCCATTCCCGACCTCGCCGGTGTCACCGAGCCCCTCACGCTCGGCGGGCCACCGGAGCTCGCCGAGCGGCCATACGGTCCGGACGGATTGGCGTCGGTTTACGGCATCGAGGTCGGCTTCAGCCCGACCGGTGACACGACCGTCGAGGACCTCCTCGCGGGGACCGTCAACGTCGCGAACGTGTACACGGCCGACCCGCGCACCCAGACCGAGGATCTCGTCGTGCTCGAGGATCCGAAGGGTCTCTTCCTCGCCTCACACGTCGTGCCCGTCGTCGGGGCGAGCCTCGCCGACCGCGTCGCGGCGACCCTGAATGCGGTGAGCGCGGCGCTGACGCCGGCCGACCTGGTCGCCCTCAACGTCCAGAGCACCGTCGACCAGCGGTCCTCCGCCGACATCGCGGCGCAGTGGCTCGCCGAGCGGGGGCTGCTTGGGTAGGTTGCCCGGATAGCTCGTCGGGATCGCCTGCTCGGCAGTCGGCAAGCGCGACGCCGCCGGATCAGCTCGCGGGCGGCTCGGTCCCGTGTGCCTCGGGCAGTGCGACCGTCACCCGCGTGTCCCACGGGTCCTGCACGGTGATGGCACGGCCGTCGTCAGCGAATTGCAGGTCGCGTGCGCGGAGCCTCGCGGCGAGCGCGTCGAGATCCTCACGAGTCGGGACGGTGACGGCCACCTCACCAAGCCCGAGCGTCGCGGCCCGGGGCCCCGCCCCGGAGCTGTGCCAGGTGTTCATGCCGATGTGGTGATGGTAGCCACCCGCGGACGCGAAGAGCGCACCCGGGTACCCGGAGAGCGTCACATCGAAGCCGATCGCGCCGACGTAGAAGTCGCGCGCGAGGTCGAGGTCGCCCACCTGCAGGTGCACGTGCCCGATCTGGCCGGGCTGCGCCTCGACCGCCGCAACGGCATCCTCGGTGAGGTGCCGCTGCAGGTACGCGTTCGGGTCGAGGCGGAGCGTGTCCATCCGGACCTGGCCGTCCGCCGCGATGTCCCAGGCGCTCCGCGGCCGGTCGACGTAGAGCTCGATCCCGTTGCCCTCCGGGTCGGTGAAGTAGAAGGCCTCGCTGACGAGGTGGTCCGCGGAACCCGTGAAGCGACTGCTCGGGTGCTGCGCGGCACGGTACACGGTCGCCGCGAGGGCGGATGCATGCGGAAATAGGAATGCGGTGTGGTACAGCCCCGGCTGCCGAGGGTCGACCGGCGGCAGCTCGGGCGTGTGGACGAGCCGCAGGAGCGGCGCGCCCGCCCGACCAAGCGTGCGATGCACCTCGCGACCGCGGACCTGCTCCGTCACTGGGACGAGCGCGAGCGCCTGCTCGTAATAGGCGGACATGCCCTCGAGGTCGCCGACACGGAGCGTCACCGCATCCATGCCGGTCGCGGCATTGAGGAGGTGGTCCTGCGTCTGGGTCGTGGTGGTCATGCCGGGTGGAACACGGCGGTGACGATCCGCATTCCTGACGAATGCGACGGGCTGCGTCAGCCGAGCCGCTCGCTGAGCTCGAGCCAGCGGTGCTCGAGGCTGTCCCGCTCGGCCTCGAGCGCACCGATCGCCTGCATGCGCTCGGCGAGCGCGGCGTAGTCCGCCTGGTCGTGGTCGGCGAGCGCGGCGCGGTCGGCGGCGATCTGCTGGTCGAGCCTCGTGATGCGGCGTTCAGCGGCGGCGAGCTCCTTCTCGGCGGCACGACGCTCGGCACCCGAGAGGTGCTGCGCCGCGGGCTCGGCGGCGGGCTCCTCGCCGAGAGGCGGGCGATTGCCGCGCGCCAACCCGCGACCGGGTGCATCCCCCGCCGTCCGTGCCGCGGCCCCGAGCCGCAGATACTCGTCCACTCCGCCCGGCAGATGCCGGAGCCGCCCGTCGAAGAGCGCATACTGCTGATCGGTGACGCGCTCGAGGAAGTAGCGGTCATGGGAGACGACGACCAGCGTGCCCGGCCACGAGTCGAGGAGGTCCTCGAGCGCGGCGAGCATGTCGGTGTCGAGGTCGTTCGTCGGCTCGTCGAGGATCAGCACATTCGGCTGCTCGAGCAGGATAAGGAGGAGCTGGAGGCGGCGGCGCTGCCCGCCGGAGAGGTCCTTGACCGGGGTCGACAGCTGCGCGCTCGCGAAGCCGAGCCGCTCGAGGAGCTGGCCGGGCGAGAGCTCTTGCGCCTTCGACCCGGCGCCGAGCGTGTAGGTCGTCCGCAGGCCCGCGACGACGACGCGGACGGGGTCGTCCAGGTGCGCCTCGAGCTCGTCGAGCCGCTGGGTGAGCGTCGCGACCTTGACGGTCTTACCGCGCTTGACCCGGCCGCCCGTCGGGGTGACCGTGCCGGCGATGAGTCCGAGCAGCGTCGACTTGCCGGCACCGTTGACGCCGAGGATGCCGGTGCGCTCGCCGGGCGCGAGCCGCCATTCGACGTCCCGGAGCACCTCGCGACCGTCGTAGGCGACCGAGACGTCGAGGAGGTCGACGACGTCCTTGCCGAGGCGCTGGACGGCGAGCGACTGGAGGGCGATGGGGTCCCGGAGCTCGGGGACGTCCTCGATGAGCTGGTTCGCCGCGTCGATGCGGAATTTCGGCTTGGCCGTGCGCGCCGGTGCTCCGCGGCGCAGCCACGCGAGCTCCTTCCGCGCGAGATTCTGTCGCCGCTGCTCGACGACGGCGGCCTGCCGGTCACGCTCGACGCGCTGCAGGATGTACGCCGCATAGCCGCCCTCGAAGGACTCGACGATCCGGTCGTGCACCTCCCACATCGTCGTGCACACCTCGTCGAGAAACCAGCGATCGTGGGTCACGATGAGGAATGCGCTCTGTCCGGCCGGCCACCGGCGCCGCAGGTGCCCAGCGAGCCAGGTGATCGCCTCGACGTCGAGGTGGTTCGTCGGCTCGTCGAGGGCGAGGATGTCCCAGTCGCCGACGAGCAGCCGCGCGAGCGAGACGCGGCGGCGCTGCCCACCCGAGAGGGTCGAGATCCCGGCGTCCCAGTCGAGGTCGGCGAGCAGCCCGGCGATGACCTCGCGCACGCGCGCGTCCCCGGCCCATTCGTACTCTGCGCGGTCGCCGACGACGGACGCCCCGACCGTGCTCGACTCCTCGAGCGGGTCACCCTGGTCGAGCACCCCGATCGTGACGCCGCCGCGGACGGTCACCCGACCCGAGTCGGGAGGAATGCGGCCGGCGAGCATCGCGAGCAGGCTCGACTTCCCGTCGCCGTTGCGCCCGACGATCCCGATCCGGTCGCCCTCCTCGACGCCAAGCGTCACGGCGTCGAAGACGAC
>DATMFQ010000004.1:0-3436 GCA_035556075.1 Microbacteriaceae bacterium
GCCCCTGCCCCGAGCGACCCCGCCGACCCGCTACACTGATCCGGTCGCCTTTTGGGGCACACGGCTCTGTAGCTCAGTTGGTAGAGCGCACGACTGAAAATCGTGAGGTCACGGGATCGACGCCCGTCGGAGCCACCACTAAACGTCCAGGTCAGGTGTGGCTACCATCGTCTCACCCCGTCCCGAAAGTCGACCTAGCGACATCGGGGTCATCGTCGACACAGTCAACGAATGGGCATGACGCGAGGCATTTTCGGGCAATCATCGCGGCGAACGAGGCCGTGGGCGAGGCCGACGCCAAGCTGCGTCTCGCAGTACGGGAAGCGCGTGCGACCGGTGACTCCTGGTCCGTGATCGGCGCTGCCCTCGGGGTCAGCAAGCAGGCGGCGCAGCAGCGGTTCTCGCGGGGCTGAACAGTTCGACAGCACCGCGCAGGTCACTAGCGCCAGGGCTCGATCTCGACGCCAGGCGGTGCGTACCGTCGGCGACCGCGAAGCAGGTAGCGCAGCTCCCACCATCGAGGCGGCGACGCCCGCTTGGAACGATTGTGGAACTGGCAAAGTGCCTGCCCATTGCCCAGCACCGTCGCACCCCCGCGCGAGAAGGGCCAGAGGTGATCGGCCTCTTGCGCGGGGGAGCCACACCGCGCACCGAAAAGGTTGTGCTGCTCACACCGATTCCCTGCCCGTTCGAAGACGGCGCGACGCAGGCCGAACTTGAACGTCCGCCAAGTCCGCTCAGGAGCGTATCGATTCGTTCGAACCGGGATCCGCGCCGGCCACGCGAGCACGACAGCCGCCGCGATAACGGGCGTAAGCCACCACCAGTGAGGAACGAGCATCGCAACGGCAAGACCCCACATTGCGCCGAGCGTGCTCGAGATCACGGTCCCCCAGTCCATAGCTGCCTCCCCCTGGCACCTGCTCGACTGCAAGGCTACCGAGCCGGGCGCTCCCGCGTCGCCAGCTGCCGGGTGCGGGGAATCCGCACCGCACATCCCCACTACCGCCGGGCCCCCGACAGGCGTACCTTTAGCCGAAGGCGGGGCGACGGCGCACCGTCGGCCGAGCGCATTCGTGCGGGGAATGAGGCACCGACATGGCAGGCACCACGGTGACCACCGAGGCCACGGATGCCGGGGCAGAGACCGGGGCGATGATCGTCCTCGACCTCGGCAAGCGGAGCAAGAAGAAGATCAAGCGACTGCGCCGCGGTGAGGGCAGCCTCGTCGCGAAGATCGACGAGACGGTCGCGCAGCTGCGCGAGGACGGCGAGCTGGCCGACGGGGACGTCGTCGTCGCCATCGTCAAGCAGAAGCCGAAGTCCCGACTCCGGCTGTTCTGAACGAGAACGGGGACGACATCATGGCCACAACCAACCTCCCGCGCTCGTATGCGATCGCGCGGGTCTCGAAAGTGGAGCGCACCGGGGACGGGCACGTCACCTCGACGGTGCTCGCAGCACCGAAGCGCAAGAAGCGCGTCTCGAAGCGCTATCGCAAGGCCGACAAGGTCCTGCGACGCCTCGCCCGCGCGCAGCAGGTGGCCTCCGACGACTTCCTCGCCCGACACGACCGCGCCAATCGCAAGAAGAAGAACGGCGGCGTGAAGAAGTTCGTGAGGAATGCGGCGAAGGCCGCGCGCAAGGGTGGCAAGAAACTCCGGATCCGCTGACGTGACCGGGCCGGTCACGTCATGGTGAAGGCCGCGCTGACACCGACCCCCCTCATCGATCCGGCGACCGTCCCGCCGATCGACCTCGCGCCGCAGGTGCGACCGCGACGCCAGAGCAGCGTCGTGCTGTTCTTCCGGCTCCTCGGCTTCGTCCTGCGCCTCGGCTGGCGCCAGCGCGTCCGGAAGCGCCCCGCGGCCGAGCTCGCCGCTGGGACTCGCGACTTCCTCGAGGACCTCGGCGGGCTCTGGGTCAAGGCGGGTCAGCTGCTGTCGCTCCGCGTCGACCTGCTCACCCCGGAGATGTCCGACCAGCTCGCACAGCTCCAGTACCGCAGCACCGGCTTCGACCCGGCCGCCGCCCGTGCGGTCGTCGAAGCGGAGCTGGGGGCCAGCATTCCTCAGCTCTGTGCCGAATGGGACGAGCTGCCGTTCGCCGCGGCCTCCCTCTCGCAGCTCCATCGCGCGCGACTGCGTAGCGGGGAGGAAGTCGCGGTCAAGATCCAGCGACCCGGCATCGAGCAGCTCATGCGACGCGACCTCGGGCTCATCATCTGGGTGCTGAAGCGCATGAAGGGCGTGCCGAGCGTCTCCTACATCGGCTGGGACGCGATGATCCGGGAGCTCACCCGGATGCTGCAGGAGGAGATCGACTACCGCTACGAGATCTCCAACATGCGGCGGATGCGGAAGATCCTCAAGGCGCACCGTATCCGCGTCCCGCGGGTGCACCGCCAGCTGTCGACGCAACGGGTCATCGTCATGGAGTTCGTCCATGGCGTCGTCATGTCCGAGTACCTGCGCGTGCAGCGCTCGGACCCGGCGCGCCTGACGGCCTGGCTGGCGGAGAACAACATCAACCCGCGCAAGGTCGGCAAGCGCCTCATGATCTCCTTCTACCGTCAGCTGTACGAGGAGGAGCTCTTCCACGGCGACCTGCACCCCGGCAACATCATGCTGCTCAAGGACAGCAAGATCGCGCTCATCGACTTCGGCGCCGTCGGCAGCCTCGACCCCACGCACGCGAAGACCTACGCCGAGATGGCCCGCGCGATCGCGGTCGGCGACTACGGCGCCGCCATGGACAACTTCCTGCTGCTGTGCGACACGATCCCGCCGATCGACCTCGCCACCTTCCGCACGGAGGGTATCGAGGTCATCCGCGCGTGGGAGGCGCGCACCCACCTCGACGGCCTCAGCTTCCAGGAGCGCTCCGTCTCCGGTGGGCTCTCGCTCCGGCTCGCGGACGTGTACCGCAAGTACCGCGTCAACCCGACCTGGCAGCTGCTACGGGCGACCCGCTCCGTCGGCACGATGGATGCCAACCTCAGCGTGCTGCTCGACGGAGACAACCCGACGAAGATCATGCGCGCCTACTTCCGTGAGGCGCGAAGGCGGCAGCTCCGCAGCCTCGGGAGGAATGCGATGCCGCGGATCGCGAGCGCCGTTGCGAGCGCGTCGCGAACCGCGACGCTCCTCACCGAGTCGTTCCGTCGCCAAGCCATTCAGCTCGAGGGTGCCCAGGGCAAGGTCGCGCGGGTCTTCGCCGTTATCGTCGCCATGGTGCAGGTCGCGATCGCCGTCGTCTGGCTCTTCGTCGTCTACGACATGCTCCACGACAACGCCGCCGAGTGGCTCGGACCCTTCGAGCACTCGGTCGGCGGCATCGGCGAGATGGCCGGCGCGACACCGTGGCGGCCACTGTGGCTGCACATCGGCATCATCATCGCCGTCACGATCGCATTCTTCTTGGCGAACCGCATTCG
>DATMFQ010000005.1:0-15990 GCA_035556075.1 Microbacteriaceae bacterium
GATTACGCAGTACTTGGTGCGCGCCGTCTGATCGAGCGGCAGGCCAGTCCACGATGCGAGGATGGTCGCGATGCGCACCACAACGAATGTCGCCGCCGGCGCGGTGACGACCGTCGACTGGCTCGCCGAGACCTCAGCGGCGATCGTCGTCCCCGTCTACCAGCGTGAGTACCGTTGGGAGCTCGCCGCCTGCGAGCAGCTCCTCGACGACATCCGCGCGATCGCGGATGCGCCGGAGGGCGAGACGCATTTCCTCGGCTCGGTGCTGTCCTCGGTCAGCGACCCCAGTCACACCACCAACGCCGCCGGCCCCGGCCAGCACGGCCCGCGCGAGCCCGAGCTGGTCCTCATCGACGGGCAGCAGCGCACCACGACGCTCATGCTCCTCGTCGCCGCGCTCCGCGACACCGTCGGCGACCCCCAGCTGCGGGCGCGGCTCACCCAGATGCTGATGGACCCGAATCACCCGGGCGCGACGAAGCTCCGCCCGAATCGCCACTGGCTCGGCGTCTTCGAGCGCATCGTGGCGCCGACGACCCCGGCCGACGAGTCCCCATCCGCTGACCAGCAGACCCACCCGGCCACCCCGACCACCGCACCCTCTCAATTCACCGAGAACTACACATTCTTCCGTCGCGAGGTCGCGCGCGAGCCCGAGCGCATCTGGCGCGGCCTGCAGCGGCTCGAGCACGTCGCGATCACCCTCGGGCCCGTCGCGAACGCGCAGCAGATCTTCGAGAGCCTCAACTCGACCGGCACCCCGCTGCGCGACCACGAACTCATCCACAACTACGTGCACATGGGCCTGAGCCACGGGGAGCAGGCCGAGATCGAGGACGGCACCTGGGCGCCGATCGAGCGGGCCACGGGTGAGGGGATCGACGAGTTCTGGCGGCACTACCTCGTCATCCGCAGCGGGGTCGCCACCCGGGCCGAGCCACGTGCCGTGTACGACGCCTTCCGCGCACAGTTCCCGCGGCTGGGCATCGACGAGCTCCGGCACCACATCGGGGAGTGGCTCGAGTACGCCGAGATCTTCCGCGACATCGTCGAGCCCGCGCGCGTGGCGGACCCGGCGCTCGCGGTCCGACTCCGGTCGCTCGCCGCCTTCGGCCGCACCATGGCCCCGATCGCGATGCTCGCGATTCGTGCTCACCGCCGCGGTGAGGTCGACCGCGCCCAGCTCGACCGCGTGCTGCTGCTCGCCGAGTCGCTGCTGCTGCGCCGCGCGGTCGTCGGCACGCGCCGCCGCGGCCTCGTCGCCCCCCTCGTGCGTGCCTGGTCCGCGGGACCGGACGCCCTCGAGCGCGCCTTCGCCCGCATGATGCCCTCCGACCTTCGGGTCCGCCTCGACCTGCGCTACCGGCCCCTGCCGCACGCCGAGCAGGTGCTCGCGCGCCTCCAGGACGTCGAGACGAATGCGGAGCTTGAGCATGTCTTCCCGGCCGGTCCCGACGCCGACTGGTCCGGCGACGGGCAGCGCACCTGGGCCGAGCTCAGCGAGGCCGAGCGCAACAGCCTCAAGCTCCTGCTGCCGACGCTGGGGAATCTGACGCTCCTCGAACCGGAGCTGCGCGACGCGGCCGGCAGCCGCGCATTCCTCGACAAGCGGGCCATCTACGCGCGCAGCACGATCCCGGCGACCGCCGCGCTCGCGGCCCTGCCCGCGTGGGGTGACGCGGCGATCACCGAGCGGACCGCCGCGCTCGGCGACGCATTCGTCACCGCCTGGCCGCGCCCCGATCTCGCCGGCATCGACGACGACGGACTCACCCCGATCCTCGACGCCCTCGAGCGGCCCGGCTGGTATCCGGGCTGGGCGGAGGAGTTCGACAAGGTGCAGTGGGGGCGCTACAACTGGGACATCCGCAGCGTGCCCGATCTGTATCGGCGGGTGTTCAGTGAGCTGTGGCCGGACCACCGTGCGGCGATCCTCGACTACAGCCTCCGGCACCGCGGCCCGGTCTTCCGCACCGAGGAGCGGTGGGCGAGCACCTGGTCGGCGCTCGACGAGGGGCACTGGCTGCTGCTGGCGATGCATCCCGAGCAGCAGCTGCGCGCGACGAAGGGGCTGCTCACCGAGCTGGGCCTCGCCGATGAGGTGCTGGTGCAGTACGCCTACGGGATGGGCTGACGACCCGGCGGTACGCTTGCGCCATGTCGACCGTCGGGACCCCGGACCGCAACTCCGCCTGGCTGTCGGAGGAGGAGCTCGGCGAGGCACGGCGTCGCCTGCCGATCCTCTACGTGGAGGCCATCCCCGTCCGCGTCGACGGACTCGGGCGCGTGACGGAGGTGGGGACGCTGCTGCGCGCGGCGGACGGCACGATCACCCGCTCGATCGTCTCGGGCCGCGTGATGCACGGTGAGAGCTTGCGCGATGCGCTCTTCCGCCACCTGGAGAAGGACCTCGGGCCGATGGCGTTCCCGCAGTTGCCCGCCTCGCCGGTGCCATTCCACGTCGCCGAGTATTTCCCGTGGCCGACTGAGGGCGGCTTCCTCGACTCGCGGCAGCACGCGGTCGCGCTCGCGTACGTCGTGCCGGTCACCGGGACCTGCGAGCCGCGGCAGGATGCCCTCGAGCTCACCTGGTTGCGTCCCGCGGAGGCGGCGTCCGACGAGATCGCCGCTGACCTCGAGGGCGGCCGGGGCGCACTGCTGCGCGCTGCGCTCGCCTCCGTCGGCGTCCTCCCGTAGCCGCGAGGAATGCGGGAGGAATGCGGGGAGGCCCAGCCCGGCGGTGAGGGCTCAGGCCCGCTGGGTCCACACGATGAGGTGGGCCGGGTCGAAGCGGCGCGAGCACGTCGCGCACGACACCCGGCGCGTCGGGCGGCGGAAGCGGTGGTGCTCGTGGCCGGCGGGGCAGCGGCCGAGCCAGCGCGCCAGGTCGGTCGCGACGGGTCCACCGTGCGTCCGGCCGCCGACGTAGCCGAGCTCCGCCGCGGCGCGCCGCCACACCGGACCGTGCCCGGCGCGGCTGCCGACCATCGCGTGCGCGACCTCGTGGAGCAGGATCTGGTGCACCTCATCGTCGTCCCACGCCGCCGCGAGGTGACGCGACACGGTGATGCGTCGCCGCGTGTGGTCACATGCCCCGGCCCTGGTGCGCGCGTGATCGAAGTCGAACGACCATGACGCGTCGAGGTGCATCCGGATCAGGGCGTCCGCCCAGATCCGCACCCTCGCGAGCTCTGCCACAGCCGGAAGGCTACGCGTCGCCGCCCTGGCCCTCGCCGGGCTCACCGCGGCGGTCGAGCAGCGCGCCGATGGCGATCATCGTCGTGTCGATCTCCCGCGCCCCCGCACCGGCACGGACGAGGACGGCGAGCGTCTCGTTGAGGTCGGCACGGGCCTGGTCGAGGTCGTCCATCGCGAGCCGGACGAGGGCACGCTGGCGCAGCGCGTCGGCGACGAGGTCCTGTCGGCCGAGGTGTCCGGCCTGCACGACGACGTCGCTCAGCTCGTGGATGGTCTGCTCGTAGCGGCCCTCGGCCCGCAGCAGCCGGGAGTTCGCGATGCGTGCCCGCATGAGTGGCTCGCGATCGCTCGCGAATCGGGCCTGTCGCAGCGCCTCCGCCGCGGTCGCCTGGGCGTCGTCGGGTCGGCCGAGCGCGATAAGGAGCCCGATCTTCTCGATGAGCTCCTCGAGCCCGCGGACCTCGGCGATCTCGGCGTACCGCTCCTGAGCGGCGGCGTAGTCGAATCGCTCCGCGAGCGTCTTGGGGTCGAAACCAAGGAAGTAGCGCTCCATCCGACTCCCTCCTGGCGACGGCGCACGACACGCCGATCCATCCACAGGGTACTGGTGTTCAGTCGCTCGCAAAGCGCAGGACACCCCGGCCCGGTGCCGGGGACCCGGTCGCAGTGGCGTCATCGACGGCGCGCGCCCCCGCCGTGAACCGCTGCAGCTCCTCGCCGCCGAGCACGCCGGCCGGGTACGGTCCGGCGCCGAGCAGGGTCGCATGCCAGTGGTTGGGGATGCCCGCGGGCACGGCGGCGAGGACGACGTTCCCGAAACGCCGCCCCTTGAGCACCCCCGTCTCGGCGAGCGCGAGGACCGGTCCGACCGCCTCGCCGACGGTGACGGCCTGACTCCGCGCGTACGGCATCGGCGGGCCGTCGGCGACGTTGACGAGCAGCACGCCGTCGGGGGCGAGGAATGCGGCGGCCTCGCGGTAGAACTCGCCACTCGTGACGTGCGCGGGGGTCTGCGCACCCGCGAAGACGTCGACGACGAGCACGTCGACCGTGCCGCGCAAGGCCGCGGGGAGCCTCGCGAGCGTGGCGCGCGCGTCACCGTAGCGGACGCGGATGCCCGCCGCCCGGTCCCACGGCAGCTCCTCGCGGACGAGGTCGACGAGGTCCCGGTCGAGCTCGATGACCTGTTGTCGGGAGCCGGGTCGGGTGGCGCCAATGTAGCGGGGGAGGGTGAGTGCGCCCGCGCCGAGGTGCACGGCGGTGATGGGCTGGCCGGCGGGCCGCACGAGGTCGATGACGTGCCCCATCCGCTGGACGTACTCGAAGAACAGCGCGGTCGGATCGTCGAGGCACACGTGCGACTGCGGGGTGCCGTCGATGATGAGCTCGACGGCGCCGTGCCGCCAGCGGTCGGGGCGGAGCTCCGCGAGCATGCCGCTGCCGACCCGGCGCTGGATGACCCCGTCTGCCATGCAGGCATTTTCGCAGGAATGCGGATCCCCGGTGGTTGCCGACTCCGGACCTACTCCCTGGGGCACATCGGCGCCTTGCGCTCGGCTCGGAGTCGGCGTATGGTGGAGCGTTGCGCTTCGCTCACCGCGCACTCCTGCGGCAGTCATATTGCGGACGGCCACGCGGAACCACCCCGGATGCTCCCGGCGGTGCTGTCGCCAGGGACGCTCGAGCGGTCTGTGCAGTCCCGAGGATAGCGGCGGGATGCGTGCAGTGCCGGTGATGAAACGCGACCGTTCGATCCAATCGCCCGCAACGGGCCCACGGAGGTCATCCACTTGGCTGCTTCGCGCACCGCGTCCACCGCAACGAATTCCCCGAAGAACGGACGCGCCGCCGCGCGACTGTCCTTTGCCAAGATCCGGGACACGCTGACCGTCCCGGACCTGCTTGCCGTCCAGACGGACAGCTTCGCCTGGCTCATCGGCTCCGACGCCTGGAAGGCGCGCCTGGCCGAGGCGGAGGCCGCCGGCAACCACGACCTGCCGACGAAGAGCGGCCTCGAGGAGATCTTCGAGGAGATCTCCCCGATCGAGGACACGAACGGCACCATGCAGCTGTCGTTCGCGAACCCGGAGCTCGATGAGCCGAAGTACTCGATCGCCGAGTGCAAGGAGCGTGGCAAGACGTACGCCGCGCCGCTGTACGTCGAGGCCGAGTTCATGAACCACACGACGGGCGAGATCAAGACGCAGACCGTCTTCATGGGCGACTTCCCGCTCCAGACGGACAAGGGCACCTTCATCGTCAACGGCACCGAGCGCGTCGTCGTCTCGCAGCTCGTGCGCTCGCCCGGTGTGTACTTCGACCGCACCCCGGAAAAGACGAGCGACAAGGACGTCTACTCCGCGCGGATCATCCCGAGTCGCGGTGCCTGGCTCGAGTTCGAGATCGACAAGCGCGACCAGGTCGGGGTGCGCATCGACCGGAAGCGCAAGCAGTCCGTCACCGTCTTCCTCAAGGCCCTCGGCATGACGACCGAGGAGATCCAGCAGGCGTTCGCGGGCTTCGGCTCGATCGAGGCGACCCTCGAGAAGGACACGATCCTCACCAAGGAGGACGCGCTCAAGGACATCTACCGCAAGCTGCGCCCGGGCGACCAGGTCGCCGCGGAGGCCGCGCGCGCGCTGCTGGAGAACTTCTACTTCAACCCGAAGCGCTACGACCTCGCGAAGGTCGGCCGCTACAAGGTGAACCGCAAGCTCGGCATCGAGCAGCCGATCACCGAGTCCGTCCTGACGCTCGAGGACATCGTCGCGACGATCCGCTACCTCTGCGCGCTGCACGACACGAGCGCACCGAGCGTCACCGTCCACGAGGACCGCTCAGTCACCGTGCGCGGCAAGCGTGACGGCAAGGCGGTCGACATCCCCGTCGACGTCGATGACATCGACCACCTGGGCAACCGCCGCATTCGTGCCGTCGGTGAGCTCGTCCAAAATCAGGTCCGCACCGGCCTGTCCCGGATGGAGCGCGTCGTGCGCGAGCGCATGACGACGCAGGACATCGAGGCGATCACGCCGCAGACTCTCATCAACGTCCGCCCGGTCGTCGCGGCGATCAAGGAGTTCTTCGGCACGAGCCAGCTCTCCCAGTTCATGGACCAGAACAACCCGCTCGCGGGGCTGACGAACAAGCGTCGCCTCAGCGCCCTCGGCCCCGGCGGCCTGTCGCGGGAGCGCGCGGGTGTCGAGGTCCGTGACGTCCACCCGAGCCACTACGGCCGGATGTGCCCGATCGAGACGCCGGAAGGCCCGAACATCGGCCTCATCGCGGCGCTCGCCACCTTCGCTCGACTCAACGCGTTCGGCTTCATCGAGACGCCGTACCGTCGGGTCGTGGGCGGCAAGGTCACGGACAAGGTCGATTACCTCACCGCCTCCGAGGAGGACGAGCACTCGATCGCTCAGGCCGGCGCCGCGCTCAACAAGGACGGCAGCTTCGCCGAGGAGAAGGTCCTCGCCCGGAAGAAGGGCGACGAGGTCGACCTCGTCCCGGCGGACACCGTCAGCTACATGGACATCTCGCCGCGGCAGATGGTGTCGGTGGCCACGAGCCTCATCCCCTTCCTCGAGCACGACGACGCGAACCGCGCACTCATGGGCGCGAACATGCAGCGTCAGGCCGTGCCGCTGCTGCGCTCCGACTCGCCGCTCGTGGGCACCGGGATGGAGACGTACGCCGCGGTCGACGCCGGTGACGTCATCATCGCGGACAAGCCCGGCGTCGTCAGCGAGGTGTCCGCGAGCGCGGTGACCGTCCAGCTCGACGAGGGTGGCACGCAGGACTATGTGCTGCGCAAGTTTGACCGGTCGAACCAGGGCACGAGCTACAACCACCGCGTCGTCGTCTCCGCCGGCGACCGCGTCGAGGCCGGCGAGGTCATCGCCGACGGTCCGGCGACGGAGCGCGGCGAGCTCGCGCTCGGCAAGAACCTGCTCGTGGCCTTCATGCCGTGGGAGGGCCACAACTTCGAGGACGCGATCATCCTCAGCCAGAACCTGGTGAAGGACGACGTCCTCTCCTCGATCCACATCGAGGAGTACGAGGTCGACGCCCGCGACACGAAGCTCGGCAAGGAGGAGATCACGCGTGACCTCCCGAACGTCTCGATGGAGCTGCTCGCCGACCTCGACGAGAACGGCATCATCCGCATCGGCGCCGAGGTCCGCCCCGGCGACATCCTCGTCGGCAAGGTCACGCCGAAGGGTGAGACCGAGCTGAGCGCCGAGGAGCGCCTGCTCCGCGCGATCTTCAACGAGAAGTCCCGCGAGGTCCGCGACACCTCGCTCAAGGTGCCGCACGGCCAGGAGGGCACGATCATCAACGTGAAGACCTTCACGGCCGATGAGGACGAGCTGGGGAACGGTGTCAACGAGCGCGTCGTCGTGTACATCGCCCAGAAGCGCAAGATCACCGAGGGTGACAAGCTCGCGGGCCGCCACGGCAACAAGGGGGTCATCGCGAAGATCCTGCCCGTCGAGGACATGCCGTTCCTCGAGGACGGCACCCCCGTCGATGTCGTGCTCAACCCGCTCGGCATCCCGGGCCGGATGAACTTCGGTCAGGTCCTCGAGACGCACCTCGGCTGGATCGCGAAGCAGGGCTGGAAGGTCGACGGCTCGCCCGAGTGGTCGAAGACGCTGCCGAAGGAGGCCCTCGCGGCCGAGCCCGGCACGAAGGTCGCCACCCCGGTCTTCGACGGCGCGCTCGAGGAGGAGATCGCGGGTCTGCTCGACTCGACGATCCCGAACCGCGACGGCGAGCGACTGGTCGACTCGAGCGGTAAGGCGACGCTGCTCGACGGTCGCTCCGGTGAGCCGTTCCCGTACCCGGTCTCGGTCGGCTACATGTACATCCTCAAGCTGCACCACCTCGTGGACGACAAGATCCACGCGCGGTCAACGGGCCCGTACTCGATGATCACGCAGCAGCCGCTCGGTGGGAAGGCGCAGTTCGGTGGTCAGCGCTTCGGCGAGATGGAGGTCTGGGCCCTCGAGGCTTATGGCGCCGCCTACGCCCTGCAGGAGCTCCTGACGATCAAGTCCGACGACATCCTCGGCCGCGTCAAGGTGTATGAGGCGATCGTCTCCGGCAAGAACATCCAGGAGCCGGGCATCCCGGAGTCCTTCAAGGTGCTCATGAAGGAGATGCAGTCGCTCTGCCTGAATGTCGAGGTGCTCGCGCAGGACGGCAGCGTCGTGAACCTCCGTGACACGGACGACGAGGCTTACCGCGCAGCGGAGGAGCTCGGCATCAACATCTCGGCCCGGTTCGAGAACTCGTCGATCGACGAGATCTGACCCGCCGGCCCACGACACGTAGCGCACACAACAGCGAAGAGAAGAAGTGACGAACATGCTCGACGTCCACGCGTTCGACGAGATCCGCATCGGCCTGGCGACGGCCGATGACATCCGCCAGTGGTCCTTCGGCGAGGTCAAGAAGCCGGAGACCATCAACTACCGCACCCTGAAGCCGGAGAAGGACGGCCTCTTCGGGGAGCAGATCTTCGGGCCCTCCCGTGACTGGGAGTGCGCCTGCGGCAAGTACAAGCGGGTCCGCTTCAAGGGCATCGTCTGTGAGCGCTGCGGCGTCGAGGTGACGAAGTCCGCGGTGCGCCGCGAGCGGATGGGCCACATCGAACTCGCCGCCCCGGTCACCCACATCTGGTACTTCAAGGGTGTGCCCAGCCGCCTCGGCTACCTGCTCGACATGGCGCCGAAGGACCTCGAGAAGGTCATCTACTTCGCCGCGTACATGGTCATCTCGATCGATGAGGACGCCCGTCACGAGGCGCTCCCGACGCTCGAGGCGAACATCGGGCTCGAGCAGAAGACCCTCGGCGAGAAGCGTGACTTCGCGGTCGGCGAGCGGCTGGCCCAGCTGGAGACCGATCTCGCCGCGCTCGAGGAGGAGGGCGCCAAGGCCGACGTGAAGCGCCGCACCCGCGACGCCGCCGAGAAGGAGGCCGGCCAGATCCGCAAGCGCTACGACGATGAGATCGCGCACCTGCAGCGGGTCTGGGACGACTTCCGCGGCCTCAAGGTCGGCGACCTCCGCCCCGAGGATGCCGTCTTCCAGGATCTCGAGGCTCGTTTCGGTCGCTATTTCGAGGCACGCATGGGGGCGGAGGCGATCCAGCGTCGCCTCGAGACCTTCGACCTCGCGGCCGAGGCTGAGAAGCTGCACGACGAGATCGCCAACGGCAAGGGGCAGCGCAAGATCCGTGCGATCAAGCGCCTGCGTGTCGTCAACTCGTTCCTGACGACCGGCCACTCGCCGGCCGCGATGGTGCTCGAGGTCGTCCCGGTCATCCCGCCGGAGCTGCGCCCCATGGTGCAGCTCGACGGTGGCCGCTTCGCGACGAGTGACCTCAATGACCTCTACCGCCGCGTCATCAACCGGAACAACCGGCTGCGTCGTCTCCTCGACCTCGGCGCCCCGGAGATCATCGTCAACAACGAGAAGCGGATGCTCCAGGAGGCCGTCGACGCGCTGTTCGACAATGGCCGCCGCGGCCGCCCGGTCACGGGCACCGGCAACCGCGCGCTCAAGTCGCTGTCCGACATGCTCAAGGGCAAGCAGGGGCGGTTCCGTCAGAACCTGCTCGGCAAGCGCGTCGACTACTCGGGCCGCTCGGTCATCATCGCGGGCCCGCAGCTCCAGCTGCACCAGTGCGGTCTGCCGAAGCAGATGGCGCTCGAGCTCTTCAAGCCGTTCGTCATCAAGCGCCTCATCGACCTGAGCTTCGCGCAGAACATCAAGTCCGCCAAGCGCAAGGTCGAGCGCAGCGACCCGCAGGTTTGGGACGTGCTCGAGGAGATCATCCGCGAGCGCCCCGTGCTGCTCAACCGCGCGCCGACGCTCCACCGCCTCGGCATCCAGGCGTTCGAGCCGCAGCTCGTCGAGGGCAAGGCGATTCAGCTCCACCCGCTCGTGTGCACCGCGTTCAACGCGGACTTCGACGGCGACCAGATGGCGGTCCACCTGCCGCTGTCCGTCGAGGCGCAGGCGGAGGCGCGCATCCTCATGCTCGCGAGCAACAACATTCGGAAGCCGTCCGACGGCCGCCCGGTCGCCCTGCCCAGCCAGGACATGATCATCGGCCTGCACCACCTCACGACCATCAAGGAGGGCGCGACCGGCGAGGGCCGCGCGTTCGCCTCGGTCGCGGAGGCGATCCTCGCGAAGGACCAGGACTCGCTCGACCTCGGCGCGAAGGTGACCATCCGCTTCGCGGACGGCGTGCGTCGGGAGACGAGCCTCGGCCGTGCGCTCTTCAACGAGACGCTGCCGGAGAGCTACGAGTACTTCGAGGGCGTCGCCGACAAGGGGGCGATCTCCCGGATCGTCAACGACCTCGCGGAGCGCTTCACGCAGGTCGAGGTCGCCACGACCCTCGACCAGATCAAGGACGCGGGATTCTACTGGGCGACCCGCTCCGGTGTGACCGTCGCGCTGTCCGACATCATCACCCCGCCGACCAAGGGCGCGATCATCGCGAGCTACGAGAAGCAGGCGGCGAAGGTGCAGGACCAGTTCGACAAGGGCCTCACGACCGATGCCGAGCGTCGCCAGGAGCTCATCGAGCTGTGGAACAAGGCCACGGCCGAGGTCGCGGAGGCGATGCAGGCGAACTTCCCGGCGGACAACAACATCAACCGCATGGTGTCCTCCGGTGCGCGAGGCAACTGGATGCAGGTCCGCCAGATCGCCGGTATGCGTGGCCTGGTGTCGAACCCGAAGGGCGACATCATCCCGCGGCCGATCGTGCACTCCTACAAGGAGGGGCTCACCGTCGCCGAGTACTTCATCTCGACGCACGGTGCGCGCAAGGGTCTCGCGGACACGGCGCTGCGCACGGCTGACTCCGGGTACCTCACCCGTCGACTCGTCGACGTCTCGCAGGATGTCATCATCCGCGAGACGGACTGCGGCACGACGAAGGGGCTCGACATCGTCATCGCGCAGAATCACGATGGCACGCTCATCCGGGATGAGCACGTCGAGAACTCGGTCTACTCGCGCAACCTCGCCGAGGACGCGGTCGATGCGAAGGGCACGGTCATCGCCGCAGCCGGCACCGACATCGGTGACGTCCTCATCGCGGAGCTCATCAACGCCGGCATCGAGCAGGTCAAGGTCCGCTCGGTCCTGACCTGTGAGTCCGTCGTCGGCGTCTGCGCCCACTGCTATGGCCGCTCGCTCGCGACCGGGCACCTCGTCGACATCGGCGAGGCGGTCGGCATCATCGCGGCGCAGTCCATCGGTGAGCCGGGCACCCAGCTGACGATGCGCACCTTCCACACCGGTGGTGTGGCGTCCGCGGACGACATCACCCAGGGGCTGCCGCGCGTCACCGAGCTCTTCGAGGCTCGCACGCCGAAGTCGAGCTCGCCGATCGCCGAGGCGGCCGGTGTCGTGACCATCGACGACAGCGACCCGCGCGGCCGGAAGGTCATCCTCACCCCTGACAACGGTGACGAGCCGATCGCCTACCCGGTGCTGCGTCGTGCGGCGCTCCTCATCGAGGACGGCGAGCACGTCGAGCTCGGGCAGCAGCTGCACGTCGGCAACCTTGATCCAAAGGAGGTGCTCCGGGTCCGCGGTGTGCGCGCGGTGCAGCAGCACCTCGTCGACGGCGTCCAGGGCGTCTACCGCTCGCAGGGCGTGCCGATCCACGACAAGCACATCGAGGTCATCGTCCGGCAGATGCTCCGCAAGGTGACGGTCGTCGACCACGGCGACACCGACCTGCTCCCGGGTGAGCTCGTCGACGCACAGCGCTACCGCGAGCTCAACCGCGCGGCGGTCGTCGACGGCAAGCGGACGGCGTCCGCCCGCCAGGAGGTCATGGGCATCACGAAGGCGTCGCTCGCGACGGAGTCGTGGCTGTCGGCCGCCTCCTTCCAGGAGACGACCCGCGTGCTGACGCAGGCCGCCATGGAGGGCAAGTCCGACCCGCTCATGGGCCTCAAGGAGAACGTCATCATCGGCAAGCTCATCCCCGCCGGCACCGGCCTGCCCCTCTACCGTGGGGTCGAGGTCCGGGCGACCGACGAGGCGCGCGCCGAGCGGTACCCGAACCGCCTCTTCGCGGAGGACGGCGCGTTCAGCGACGCCGACTACTCCTTCGTCGAGTTCGAGGACTTCGCGACCGATTCCTTCGGCGCGGAGCCGCTCGACAGCGGCAGCGGGACGGGCACCGGCAGCTCCTACAGCTGACGCGCTCGACGGATCGTCCGACAGGGCGGGCAACCCTTTCCGGGGTGCCCGCCCTGCGGCGTCCCGGCCGGTACAGTTGCCCTAGCCGACCCCCGGGAGCGCCACCCAAGATGAGCTCGATCACCGAAGTCCTCATTCTGCGTGGGCTCATGCCCGTTGAGGCACTCCGCCCGGGGGCAAGCCCGCAGGACGAGGAGCGGCTGGTCCGGGACCTCGTCGCGCAGGGGGTGCTCACGCCCGCCCAGCTCGCGAGCGCGCGGGCCGCGCAGGCGGGCCTCCCATTCGTCGAGTTGCTCGATTTCCCAGTCGATCCGAATGCGGTGGCGCTCGTCCCCGCCGGGCTCGCCCGCCGCTATGACCTGCTGCCGCTGCAGTTCGTCGGGGACAGCTTGCTCGTCGCGATGGCCGATCCCGGCAATGTCGTCGCGGTCGATGACGTCCGCTCGGTCGCGAAGCGACCGGTGCGTTTAGCGGTCGCGGAGCAGACGGACCTTCGGCACGCGATCGATCGGCTCTACCGGGCCGACACGGAGCTGTCCTCGCTGTCGACGGAGATCCAGGAGCAGCAGGCGGGTGCGCAGTCGCCCATCGACGAGGAGGAGGCGTCGGAGGACGATGCGCCGATCGTCCGCTTCGTCAACCTCATCATCGCGCAGGCCATCCAGGACAAGGCCTCCGACATTCATCTCGAGCCCGGTGAGCACGAGCTGCTCGTGCGCTACCGCATCGACGGGGTGCTCCACGAGATGCAGCGGGCGCCGAAGAACATCCAGAACGGCGTCACCTCGCGCTTGAAGATCATGGCGGAGCTCGACATCGCGGAGCGTCGTCGGCCGCAGGACGGCCGGATCACGGTGCAGCACCACGGCAACCGCGCGGACCTGCGCGTCGCGGTGCTGCCGACGGTGTGGGGCGAGAAGATCGTGCTGCGCATCCTCGACACCTCGACGACGAAGCGTGACATCCAGGAGCTCGGGATGACGCCGCACAATCTCGAGCGCTACCAACGCAACTTCTCGAAGCCCTACGGGATGATCGTCGTGTGCGGGCCGACCGGCTCCGGCAAGTCGACGACGCTCTACACGACGCTCGACACGGTCGCGCGCCCCGAGATCAACGTCATCACCGTCGAGGATCCGGTCGAGCGGCGCATCCCGGGGATCAACCAGGTGCAGGTGAATGTGAAGGCCGGACTCACCTTCGCGGGCGCGCTGCGCTCCATCCTGCGCTCCGACCCCGACGTCGTGCTCATCGGTGAGATCCGCGACGGGGAGACGGCACGAATCGCGACGGAGGCCGCGCTCACCGGTCACCTCGTGCTCTCCACGCTGCACACGAATGATGCCCCGAGCGCCGTGACGCGGCTCATCGAGATGGAGATCGAGCCGTTCCTGGTCGGCTCGGCGCTGGACTGCGTCGTCGCGCAGCGGCTGGCGCGGCGGCTGTGTGAGCGTTGCAAGGAGCAGTTCCAGCCGAGCGCCGAGGAGCTGACGGCCATGCGGTTCCCCGTGCCCGAGGGGGACCTGCCGATGCTGTATCGCCCGGTCGGCTGTGCCTCGTGCTCGAACACCGGCTACCGCGGGCGGCTCGCGCTCCACGAGGTGATGGAGGTCGACGAGGACATCGAGCGGCTCGCCGTCGCCCGGGCCTCCTCGGCGGAGATCGAGAAGGTGGCGCTCGCGCACGGGATGATCCCGCTGCGGCAGGACGGCTGGATCAAGGCCCAGATGGGGTTGACCTCGATTGAGGAAGTGATGCGGGTGGTGGCCTGATGCCGGACGAGCAGATCCATGACCTCGATGCGGCCCTCGCGGCGCTCGCCGCGGCCGCCGCGCCGTCGCCGGCCGCGATGCGCGTGCCGGTGACCGCGCCGCCGGTGCCGCCGGCTCAGGTGCCGAGCCAGGCGCCGAGTCAGCATTCGACCGGGCCGTCGAGCGAGCACCAGCCAGGCGCCGCGTCGACCGCGCTGCCTGATGGGTCCTCGACGCTCCCGCCCGGGGCCGACCCCGACCTCGTGGCGCTGCTGCACGCCGTGCACGCCGGCGGCGGCTCGGACCTCCACCTCGCCGGCGGGGCGTCCCCGATGATCCGGGTGGACGGCGCGCTCGTCGCGCAGGGTGCGCCGTGGTCGGCCGCGCGGGCCGCGGCGGCGCTGCGCTCGCTCTTGCCGCCGGAGCGGATGGACGCATTCCTCGCCGCTCGTGAGCTCGACTGGTCGTTCCAGCTCGGCCCGCAGCTGCGGTTCCGGGCGAACTACTACTTGCAGCGCGGCGCGATGGGTGCGGCCTTCCGCGTCATCCCGGTCGAGATTCGCCCGCTCGACTCGCTGGGGCTGCCCGCCTCGGTCCGCCGCTTCGCGGAGCTGGCGCGCGGCCTCGTCCTCGTGACCGGCCCGACGGGTTCGGGCAAGTCGACGACGCTCGCCTCCCTCATCGACCTCGTCAATTCGACGCGCGCCGTGCACATCATGACCGTCGAGGACCCGATCGAGTTCGTGCACCGGAGCAAGCGCGCGCTCATCAACCAGCGCGAGGTCGGCGAGGACACGCATTCCTTCGCCGCCGCGCTCAAGCACGTGCTCCGACAGGACCCCGACGTCATCCTCATCGGCGAGCTCCGCGACCTCGAGACGATCGAGGTCGCGCTGACGGCCGCGGAGACCGGGCACCTCGTCCTCGCGACGCTCCACACGCAGTCCGCGCCGCAGACGATCGACCGCGTCATCGGGGTCTTCCCGCCGCACCAGCAGGAGCAGATCCGGGCGCAGCTCGCGGGGACGCTCCGGGGGGTCGTGAGCCAGACGCTGCTACGCGCGACGAATGGGGGCCGCGTGCTCGCCGCGGAGGTCATGATCTCGACGGCCGCCGTCGCCAACCTCGTGCGCGAGGGCAAGGTGCACCAGTTGCCGACCGCGATCCAGTCCGGCGGCGACCTCGGGATGCAGTCGCTCGATCAGCACCTCGCGCACCTCGTGACGGCTGGCCGGATCACGCGGGAGGCGGCGCTCGAGCAGGTGCAGGACCGCGAGGTCTTCGAGCGGCTCGCCGGTGAGGCGCGCCCCGCCGGCGGACTGCCGGACTTCGGCGCTGGGGGGCGGGGATGACGACGACGATCCCGTACCGCTACCGCGCGCGCCATCCAAACGGCCGGATCGTCAAGGGTCGCATCGACGCCATGACGCAGTCGGCCGCGATCTCGAAGGTCATGGCGCTCGGCGTCGCTCCGATCGAGGTCAAGGAGGTCAGCCAGTCCGGACTCCAGATGGAGATCAACATTCCGGGGCTGAGCAAACCGGTCAGCAAGAAGGACCTCGCGGTCATGAGTCGGCAGATGGCGACGATGATCGGCGCCGGGCTCTCGCTCGTCGCCGTGCTCGGCATCCTCGCCGAGCAGACTGCGCACCGCACGCTCCGCGAGGCCATTGACACGGTCCGCAGCGACATCGAGCAGGGCCGCAGCCTCTCCGAGGCGCTCGCGCGGCATGACCGGGTCTTCCCGCCGCTCATGGTCAACCTCATCCGGGCGGGGGAGACCGGTGGCTTCCTCGAGCGC
>DATMFQ010000006.1:0-202422 GCA_035556075.1 Microbacteriaceae bacterium
ATCATGTACCCGACGATGCTTATCGGCTACGGGCCGGGGGAGGCACTCGTGCGCATCGGGGTTGGCGCGGTGTGGGCGGTCCTCGGGTGCTGGCTGCTCGGGCGCGTCCGGGCGCGCTCGCGACGGCGGCAGATCGTCGCGCTGCTTCTGGGGTACCTCGCGGTCGGGTTCGGGCTCACCGCGGTCTACCTCGACGCCGCCGTGCTGCCGCTACCGTCGCCGGGAGCCCCGGTGAGCGACTTCGCGATGCTGACCTATTGGTGCTATCTTCCGCTCGCATTCGCCCTCGTCGCGATGCTCCTCGTCATCGTGCGCAGCGAGCTCACCGAGGCCCGCGCGCTCGAGACGGAGCTCGCCGGACTGCTGCTGGCCAGTCAGCGGCGCGCTGCTGCGGCCCGGCTCGAGCATGCGGGGATGCGGGCGCGGCTCGCCAGGGTGCTCCACAACCAGGTGCAGGGCGAGGTGATCGCGCTCGCGCTGCGACTCAAGCTCGGCTCAGCGGGCGAGGAGGAGGTGCGGCGCCTCCCGGAGACGATCGATGCGATGCTCGCCGACGCCGTCCTGCCGGGCTCGGACGCGGACGGGTCCGTGAGTCCCGCGACGATGGCGAGGAATGCGCAGCTCGCGATCTCCTCCTGGGCGCACGCGATCGAGGTGCGCAGCACCGCGACGCCCGAGGTGTGGGACTGGCTCGCGCCGCGGCCGGCTGCGGCGGGGGTGCTCCTCGACGCCGCGTTCGAGGGGCTGACGAACGCGGTCCGCCACGAGGAGGCCGTCTCGGCCAGCCTCGACTTCGCCCGGACCGCGGACGGTGTCCGTCTCACCCTGCGGACGCCTGGCCGGTTGCCGAGCGGGGTGACAGACGGCTTCGGACTTGGCGACCTCCGGCGACGTGGCGCGCTCGTCGGACTCGAGCACGACGGTCGGGACGTCGTCCTCCGCGTCGAGGTCGGCGGGGAGTGAGGCTCAGCTCGGGTGCGTCATCGAGAGCACGTCGAGGTGCTCGTCGAGCTGCTCGAGGGTGAGCTCGCCGCGCTCGACAAAGCCGAGGTCGATGACGGCCTCGCGGATCGTGAGGCCGTTCGCGACCGAGTGCTTCGCGATTTTCGCCGCCGCCTCGTAACCGATGAGCTTGTTGAGCGGCGTGACGATCGACGGTGAGGCCTCGGCGAGGAAGCGCGCCCGTTCGACGTTCGCGGTGAGGCCCGCGATCGTCTTGTCGGCGAGGACGCGGGATGAATTGGCCAGCAGCCGGATCGATTCGAGGAGCGCGTTGCCCATGACCGGGATCGCGACGTTGAGTTCGAAGCTGCCGCTCGCACCGGCCCACGCGATCGTCGCGTCGTTGCCGATGACGCGGGCGGCCGCCATGAGGACGGCCTCCGGAACGACGGGGTTCACCTTGCCAGGCATGATCGAGGAGCCGGGCTGCAGGTCGGGGATGTGGAGCTCGCCGAGGCCGGTGTTCGGTCCGGAGCCCATCCAGCGCAGGTCGTTGTTGATCTTCGTGAGGCTCACCGCGATGACCCGGAGCGCACCGGAGGCGTCGACGAGTCCGTCGCGCGCGCCCTGCGCCTCGAAGTGGTCGAGCGCTTCCGTGATCGGCAGCCCGCTGTCGGCGGCGAGCTCGGTGATGACCTCTTGCGGGAAGCCGAGGGGCGTGTTGATGCCGGTGCCGGTGGCCGTGCCGCCGAGGGGGACCTCCGCGACGCGGGGCAGTGCCGACTCGACCCGCTGAATGCCGAGCTCGATCTGCCGGGCGTAGCCCGCGAATTCCTGCCCGAGTGTGACGGGGGTCGCATCCATGAGGTGGGTGCGGCCGGATTTGACGACGTCGCGCCAGAGCTCGGCCTTCTCCCGGAGGGCGGCGGCGAGGTGTTGCAGTGCTGGGATGAGCTCATGGAGGAGCGCACCGGTCGCCGCGACGTGGACAGAGGTCGGGAAGACGTCGTTCGACGACTGGGAGGCGTTGACGTGGTCGTTCGGATGCACGGCGCTGCCGAGGGAAGTGCTGGCGAGGGAGGCGAGGACCTCGTTCATGTTCATGTTCGACGAGGTGCCGGACCCGGTCTGGTACACGTCGACCGGGAATTGGTCAAGATGCTGGCCGTCGATGATCAGCTGCGCGGCCTGGACGATCGCGTCGGCGATGTCGGCGGGGATGATGCCGCGGCGGCCGTTGACGATCGCGGCGGCGCGCTTGATCCGGGCGAGCGCGATGAGCTGCGCCGGCTCGAGCCCGGTGCCGGAGATCGGGAAGTTCTCGACCGCGCGCTGCGTCTGTGCCGAGTAGAGGGCGTCCGCCGGGACGAGGACCTCGCCCATCGTGTCGTGCTCGATGCGGTATTCGACGCCGTCGATGATCTGCTTGCTCACGCTGTCTGGTCCTTCCGTGGCTGAGGAATGTGGTGGTCGCCCGCGGCACGCCTCGCTGCGGATCACACCCGTCCCACGACGGCGTCGGGCTCGACGCGGCCTGCTGCCAGGCGGTAGTTCGCCCCGACGATAGCCAGCGTACCGGCCTCGACGGCCTCGCTGATGACGCGGGACTCGCGCACGAGGTCGGCGATGGTGTCGCGCAGATGTTCGCGGCCGACCGCCGCGGGGTCCGCCTCGTGCAGCGGCAGCTCCGGGTGCTCGAGGTGCACGCGGTGCACGGCGGGCCACACCCGGCGGACGATGCCGCCGATGTGGGAGGGCAGCGGCTCGGCGTCGGGCTTCGTCGCGGCGAGGGACGCGGCGACGGCACCGCAGGCGTCGTGACCGAGGACGACGATGAGCGGAATGTTGAGGATGGCGACGGCGTATTCGAGGGTGCCGAGCACGGAGTCGGAGACGACCTGGCCCGCGTTTCGGATGACGAAGAGGTCGCCGAGCCCCCGGTCGAAGATGATCTCGGCGGCGAGGCGCGAGTCGCTGCAGCCGAACAGCGCCGCGATCGGGGTCTGTCCGTTGGCAAGGGTCTCGCGGTACGCCGCATCCTGGTGCGGGTGCTGTGGGGTACCAGCGATGAAGCGCTCGTTGCCCGCGAGCATCTCCGCCCAGGCCTCGGCGGGGCGGTTCGTCATGAGGCGCTCTCGGCCGTGGCGCCCGCGCCGACCGCCGTGCGTGCCGCGTCGAGCCGGGTCTTCGCGCCCTGCAGCCACTCTTCGCAGCGGGCCGCCAGTGCTTCGCCTCGCTCCCACAGGGCGATCGACTCCTCGAGCGTGACGGCGCCCTGCTCGAGGCGGGTCACCACCTCGACGAGGGCGTCGCGAGCCTGTTCATAGCTGAGTTCGGCGATGTCGGTCTGCGGGGTGTCGGCCACGTCACCATCGTACGCTCCCGCGCCGACACGGGGCTCGCGCGCGGCGGGGCCTTACGGCCGTTGGGCGCCGACCATGCGCGATGCGGCGCGGACTTGCTGTTTTCGGTGCACCGAAAATATCATCGGACGATGACGCGCGAGCAGGGCACGGTGCTGCGGAGGGGCATGCTCGGCGCCGCCGCGATCGCCACGGTGGCGCTCCTGCTCCTCGGCTGCGGCGCCTCGTCCGGCGCGCCCGCATCGTCACCGCCCGCGGATGACCGCCCGGTCGTCCTCACGACCTTCACCGTCCTCGCCGACATCGCGCAGCAGGTCGCCGGCGAGCACCTGCGGGTCGAGTCCCTCACCAAGGTCGGCGCGGAGATCCACGGCTACGAGCCGACCCCGGGCGACCTCGCGCGCGCCGCCGACGCCGACCTCATTCTCGACAACGGACTGCACCTCGAGGCATGGTTCGAACAGTTCGTCGCCGGCCTCGACGTGCCGCACGTCGTCGTCTCGACCGGCGTCGAGCCGATCGGCATCGCCGGCGCCGACGGCATCCCCAACCCCCACGCCTGGATGAGCCCGCGCAACGTCCAGACCTACGTCGACAACATGCGCACCGCATTCATCGCGCTCGCGCCCGAGCATGCCGACGACTTCGCGAGGAATGCGGCGGCCTACCAGCGCGAGTTGCAAACGGTCGAGGACGACCTCCTCGCCTCGCTCGCCGTGCTGCCGACCACCGCGCGCGCGCTCGTGACGTGCGAGGGCGCATTCTCCTATCTCGCTCGCGATGCAGGGCTCACCGAGCGCTACATCTGGGCGGTCAACGCCGAGCAGCAGGCGACGCCGCGGCAGATCGCGGCCGTCATCGACTTCGTGCGCGAGCGGGAGGTGCCAGCGGTGTTCTGCGAATCGACCGTGTCGGACCGGCCCATGCGGCAGGTCGTCGACTCAAGCGACGCCGACTATGGCGGGGTGCTCTACGTCGACTCGCTCTCCGAGCCGGACGGTCCGGTGCCGACCTACCTCGACCTCATCCGGCACGACACGGCGACGATCATCGCCGGGCTGAGCGGGCAGAGCGGGTCGAGTGGGCCGCCCGGGCGGCCAGGTCCGACGGGGGCGGCGTCATGACCGGCGCGCCCGGCACCGCGACCGCGCCACCGGCGATCCGGGTCCGGGACGTCGCCGTGCGCTACGGCGAGGTCACCGCGCTCGACGGGGTCGACCTCGAGATCCCGGCCGGTCGGGTCACCGCCCTCATCGGCATGAACGGATCTGGCAAGTCGACGCTCTTCGCCGCGATGATGGGGCTGACGCGACTCGACCGCGGTGAGGTGCGCCTCGGCGGCGTCGACCCGGCGACGGCGCGCCGCCGCGGGCTCGTCGGCTGGGTGCCACAGAGCGAAACGGTCGACTGGTCCTTCCCCGTCTCGGTGCGTGACGTCGTCATGATGGGGCGCGCCGGGCTGCAGGGATTCACCCGCCGCGTGCGCCCGGTCGACCGGGACGCCGTCGCCGCAGCGCTCGACCGGGTCGAGTTGACCGAGCTGGCTGACCGACAGATCGGGCGACTGTCCGGCGGGCAGCGCAAGCGCGCATTCGTCGCCCGCGGTATCGCTCAGGAGGCGCAGATCCTGCTCCTCGACGAGCCCTTTGCCGGTGTCGACCGGCCGTCCGAGGCGACGATCGTCCGGCTGCTGCGGGGACTGGCCGCCGATGGTCGCACCGTCCTCATCTCGACCCACGACCTGCAGGGCGTGCCGGAGCTCGCCGATGACGTCATCCTGCTGCGCGGCCGCGTGCTCCACCACGGGCCTGTCGCGGAGGCCCTCCGGCCCGAGCGACTCGGCCCGACCTTCGGGATCGACCTCGGCGGGGGTGCGCCGTGACCCTCCTTGACCTCCTCCTCGAGCCGCTGCAGTACGACTTCATCGTGCGAGCCCTCGTCGCGACCGTTGTCGCGGCGGTCGTGTGCGCCCTGCTGTCGTGCTGGCTCGTCCTCGTCGGCTGGTCGCTCATGGGGGACGCGGTCTCCCACGCCGTCCTCCCCGGTGTCGTCCTCGCCTACGTCGTGGGCGCCCCCTTCGCGCTCGGCGCGCTCGTCTTCGGCTTCCTCGCCGTCGGGCTCATCGGCGTCGTCCGCGGTACCGGCCGCATCAAGGAGGATGCGGCGATCGGCATCGTCTTCACGACCCTCTTCGCGCTCGGCCTCGCCCTCATCTCCGTCATCCCGAGCCAGACGGACCTCGCGCACATCGTGTTCGGCAACGTGCTCGGCGTCTCCGGCAGCGAGCTCACCCAGATCGGCATCCTCGCCGCGGTCGCGCTCGCGCTCCTGTTGCTCAAGCGCCACGACCTCACCCTGTACGCCTTCGACGCGGGCCACGCGCACGCGATCGGGCTGAACCCGCGCCTCCTCGGCGCACTCCTCCTCGGCCTCATCGCGCTCACCGCGGTCGTCGCGCTCCAGGTCGTCGGCGTCATCCTCGTCGTCGCGATGCTCATCATCCCGGGCGCGACCGCTCGGCTGCTGACGGAGCGATTTGGACGAATGCTCGTGCTCGCGCCCGCCATCGCCGCCCTGTGTGCTGTGCTCGGCATCTATCTGAGCTACTGGCTCGACGCGGCGCCCGGCGCGCTCGTCGTGCTCGTGCAGGGGCTCGTCTTCGCCGTCGTGCTCGTGGCCCAGCTCAGTCGACGGTCGCGGCAAGCCCGCCGTCGGCCAGCCGCAGCGTGAGTTTCGTGCCGGAGGGCGCCTCGGTCGCCGTGCGGACCGCGTGACCGTCCGGGAGCACCGCGATCGCGTAGCCGCGCTGCAGGGTCGCCAGTGGCGACAGCGCGCGGAGCCTGCCAGCCAGCCCCTCGAGCGCCGACTCCGCTTGCTCGATCCGGCGGTCGAGGAGCTCCGCACCGCGGGTGACCCAGCGGAAGACCTCCTCAATCCGGGTGTCGACGATCCAGCGACCGTCGGCGAGCACCGGGCGCGACCGCAGCTGCGCCACCCGGTCGACCTCGGTCGCGATGAGGGTCGTGACCCGCTGGCGTATCCGAGCCCGAGCATCGACGACGCGGCTCAGTTCCTCCGCGATATCCGGCACGACCCGCTTCGCGGCATCCGTCGGCGTGCTCGCGCGGAGGTCCGCGACGTCATCGAGGATCGGGTGGTCGTTCTCATGGCCGATCGCTGAGACGATCGGGGTGGTGGCGGCCGCGACCGTGCGGATGAGCGTCTCATCGCTGAAGGGCAACAGGTGGAGGAAGTCGCCGCCGCCGCGCGCGACGATGATGACATCGACCTCCGGGTCCGCATCGAGGGCGAGGATCGCCGCGGTCACCTCGGCGGCCGCCCGCTCACCCTGCACGAGCGCGTGGCGGATCTCGAAACGGACGCCGGGCCACCGCAGCTGCGCATTCCTGACGACGTCCTTCTCGGCGTCCGAGTCGCGGCCCGTCACGAGCCCGATGCGATTCGGCAGGAAGGGGAGGGGGCGCTTCCGCGCGGGGTCGAAGAGGCCCTCGGCGGCGAGCTGTTTGCGCAGGCGCTCGAGCCGCTCAAAGAGGTCGCCGAGGCCGACGTGGCGGATCTCGCGGACGTTGAGGCTGAGGTCGCCGCGATTGACCCAGAAGTCGACCTTCGCGCGCAGCAGCACCCGGTCGCCCTGCTTGAACTCGCTCGCGGCGTCCGGCTGCGTGCGAGACCAGACCGTGAACGACAGCGCCGCCTCCGCCTCGAGGTCCTTCACCTTCGCGAAGACGCCGGAGGCGCGCACCGACCACTGCGTGATCTCGCCCTCGACCCAGACCTCGCCGAGGCGGTCGATCTGCTGCTTGATGCCGCCCGAGACCTTCGCGACGGAGAACGGCGTCTCCGGGGACGAGCCGTTCGGCAGGGCGCCCGGCGGCGGCGTCGCGGTCATGCGCACACCCTACCCGCGCCCCTCGACACTCGCTCATGGCGCGGGCCGGGGGCGCTCAGGTGGGCCGACGTAGACTGCCAGCTGTGATCACGAATGGGCGGGTCGCCTCTCTTGCTGCACCCGCGGTCCCCCCGGTGCGCGCCGTGCTCGAGGATCGTCCGGTCATCGTCGACGGCGCCTCCGTGCCGAAGCGGGTGCTCCTCGCGGCACCGCGCGGCTACTGCGCCGGTGTCGACCGAGCGGTCATCGCCGTCGAGAAGGCGCTCGATCGCTATGGCGCCCCCGTGTACGTCCGCAAGCAGATCGTCCACAACATCCACGTCGTGCGCACGCTCGAGCGCGCCGGCGCGATCTTCGTCGACGAGGTCGAGGAGGTGCCGGAGGGCGCCCGTGTCGTGTTCTCCGCACACGGGGTGAGCCCGGCGGTCCACGCCGCCGCCGCGGATCGTGAGCTCGACACGATCGACGCGACCTGCCCGCTCGTCACGAAGGTGCACCGCGAGGCCGTGCGCTTCGCGAAGCAGGACTACCGCATTCTCCTCATCGGTCACGCTGGCCATGAAGAGGTCGAGGGCACGATGGGCCACGCGCCCGAGCGGACCATCCTCGTCAACAACCCGGACGAGGCTGACACCGTCGAGGTCCCGGACCCCGAGAAACTCATCTGGCTCTCCCAGACGACCCTCTCGGTCGACGAGACGATGGAGACGGTGCGTCGACTCCGCGCCCGGTTCCCGCACCTTGAGGACCCCCCGAGTGACGACATCTGCTACGCGACGCAGAACCGTCAGGTCGCGATCAAGAAGGTCGCGAAGGAGGCGGAGCTCGTCATCGTCGTCGGCAGCCGCAACTCGTCGAACACGATGCGGCTCGTCGACGTCTCGCTCGAGCACGGCGCGAAGGCGGCCTACCGCGTCGACTACGCGCACGAGATTCAGCAGGCCTGGCTCGACGGCGTCAGCGCAGTCGGCGTGACCTCCGGCGCGAGCGTCCCCGAGGTCCTCGTGCGCGACGTGCTCGAGGCGCTCGCCGAGGCGGGCTACCGCGACGTCGAGGAGGTCGTCACGGCCGAGGAGGACCTCGTCTTCTCGCTGCCGAAGGAGCTGCGGGTCGATGGCGCGGGCAACCGCGACGCCCGCGCCATCGGCGGCCACAACCGGTCCGTCGCGAAGATCTGACGGCCTGCCCCGTGCTGCCGTTCCCGGTGGTTGCCCAAATCTGCGGGTGAAGCGGCCCGATCACCGGCAGATTTGGGCAATCACCGGAGCGGGCGAACGTCCTGACAACGGGGCGTCAGGCGCGACCGGCGGAGCCGAGCTCCCGGGCGGCGAGGGCGACCCGCTCGGCCATGGCCGTCTCCGCGATCTTGCCCCAGGCGCGCGGGTCGTAGTACTTCTTCTCGCCGACCTCGCCGTCGATCTTCAGCACCCGGTCGTAGTGCTTGAGCATGTAGTCGACGACGGGGCGGGTGAAGGCGTACTGGGTGTCGGTGTCGACGTTCATCTTGATGACGCCGTGGCGCACCGCGGTCGCGATCTCCTCGGGCGAGGACCCGGAGCCGCCGTGGAAGACGAGGTCGAGCGGATTCGGGCCGGTGCCGTACTTCGCCGCGATGCCTGCCTGGATCTCACCGAGGAGCTCGGGGCGGAGCTTGACGTTGCCGGGCTTGTAGACCCCGTGCACGTTGCCGAAGGTGAGCGCGGCGATGTAGCGGCCCTGCTCGCCGAGCCCGAGCGCGGCGACGAGCTGCTCGACGTCCTCGAGCGTCGTGTAGAGCTTCTCGTTGATCTCGGCGATGATCCCGTCTTCCTCGCCGCCGACGACGCCCACCTCGACCTCGAGGATGGCGCCGATCGAGTGCATGCGGGGCAGCAGCGCCTGCGCGATCTCGAGGTTCTCCTTGAGTGGGACCGCGGAGCCGTCCCACATGTGGGACTGGAAGAGCGGCCCGCGCCCGGCGGCGACCTCCTCCGCTGAGTACTCGATGAGCGGCTCGACGAAGCCCGCGAGCGCCTCCTTCGGGCAGTGGTCGGTGTGGAGAGCCACCGTGATCGGATACGACTTCGCGACCTCGGTCGCATACTTCGCGAAGGCGATCGCCCCGGTGACGCGCTGCTTGACGCTCGGCCCGGAGAAGTAGTCGGCGCCACCGGTCGACACCTGCAGGATGCCGTCGGAGCCCGCCTCGGTCAGTCCCTGCAGCACCGCGTTGATGGTCTGCGAGCTCGAGACGTTGATGGCCGGCAGCGCGTAGCCACCAGCCTTCGCCTTCGCGATGATCTCGGCGTACTGATCGGGGGTGGCGACGGGCATGAAGCGGCCTTCCTTTGGCGTTCGGTGACGAATGCGCGGGACCGGTCGGCAGCAACCGACCGGCTTCAGTCTATGAGGACAGCCTGTCCGCGGCTGGGACGATTAGGCTCGGGGTCGTGCCGATCGATGATGCCCACGCCGACCATTTCGAGACCCCGGATCGCAACCTCGGCCTTGAGCTCGTCCGAGCCACCGAGGCCGCGGCGATCCGCGCGGTGCCGTGGATTGGCAAGGGCGACAAGAATGCGGCGGACGGCGCTGCGGTCGACGCGATGCGGAAATTCCTCGGCACGGTCGACTTCGAGGGTGTCGTCGTCATCGGTGAGGGGGAGAAGGACAACGCCCCGATGCTGTTCAACGGGGAGGTGGTCGGCACCGGTCGCGGCCCGAAATGTGACATTGCGGTTGACCCGATCGACGGCACCTCGCTGACGGCGGCCGGTCGTTCGCACGCGATCTCGATGCTCTCGGTTTCCGACCGGGGCACGATGCTCGACGCGTCAAGCGTCTTCTACATGGACAAGCTCGTCACGGGACCGGCGGGCGCCGGGGTGGTCGATCTCGGGCAGTCGGTCGGCGACAACATCCGCGAGTATGCGAAGGCGCTCGGTCGTCCCGCCGGTGAGATCGTCGTCGCGGTGCTCGACCGGCCGCGCCACGAGGGCCTCATCGATGAGATCCGCTCAGCTGGCGCCGGGACGCGGCTCATCCTCGACGGCGATGTCGCCGGGGGGATCAATGCGGTCGTCGAGGGGACCCGGATCGACATGTGTCTCGGCATCGGCGGCTCCCCGGAGGGGGTCGCGACGGCTGCTGCGGTCAAGGCGCTCGGCGGCTTCATCCAGGGCCGTTTCGCGCCGGCGGATGCCGCGGAGCGGGCGCGCGGCGAGGCTGCGGGGCTGCGCATGGACCACATCTACTCAGCGGACGAGCTGGTTCGTGGCGACAACACGATCTTTGTCGTGACGGGCGTGACGGATGGCTCGCTCGTCAAGGGGGTCGAGCGCAGCGGGAGTGTCATTCACACCGAGTCGCTCATTCTGCGCGGCCGCTCGGGGACGATCCGCCGCATTCAGGCGACGCACCTCGCGTCGAAGTGGCTCGAGGACTGAGCCGCACTCAGCTGGTGGCGCGCACGCGCCGCGTCCGCGGTGGGAACGGCACGATTGTCGAGGTCGTCGCCTGGTAGTCGGCGTATTCGGGGTACTTCGCCTTCGTGATCGACTCGGTGAAGGCGGTCGAGCCGATGAACAGGATCGTGAGCAGCGCCGCGCCGATGACGCTCCAGTGCAGGACCGTCCCGACCGCGACGGCGCCCATGAGGAAGAACACCCACCACTGGGCCTGCTCGAAGAAGAAGTTTGGGTGTCGCGAGGTGTGCCAGAGCCCCGACTGCAAGAACCTCGGGTTGGGTTCGCGGCCAGCGGCGACTTCGGCGGCCTTCCACTGGTGGAAGCGCCACTGCTGCTCATCGGCCACCGTCTCGCCGATGAGCAGGGCGAGGAATGCGGCGGCGAGGACCCAATCCAGCGGTCCCATCGCGCTCTGGTACTGATACGCGACGAGGGCCGGCAGTGTGATGAGGACGAGGAGTGACTGCTGGAAGATGACGATGAAGCCGATGTTGAACAGCTCGAACTGCATCCGGCTCATTCGGCCGCGCAGCACCGCCCAGCGATAGTCCTCCATACCGGAGTAGCCGCCCTTGCGCGCGAAGTTGAAGGTGAGTCGTGCGCCCCAGAGGGTGACGAGGATCGCCATGACGAGGAGGCGAAGGTCGCTCAGCCCGGCGGCGACCGCGAAGATCCACACATAGACGACCGGCACGATCGACCACAGCCGATCAACCCAGGAGGTCTCCCGCGTGATGAGTGAGGTGATCCAGCAGAATGCTGCCGACGCGCCCGCGACGATGAGGACGATCAGGAGGGGGTCCATGGCGTACCACCCTAGGCCGATTCGGGGCGTTCGTCATCGAGGAACTCGGTGAGCGTCGGCGCGGTCTGCCCCAGTGCTGCCGGGTCCGGTCCCGTCAGCTCCGGCGCGGTGAACGCCCGCGGCCGTTCTTCGATGGCCGGGGGCTCGGTGAGCACCGTCGTCTCGTCCAGATCCTCGAGCCGACGGGCCGTGACGAGCACGCGGGTCTCGAGTGAGGCGGCAAAGGCGTTGTAGCTCGCGACCGTGCCGTCGATCGATTTCCGGAGCCGGTCGGCGTGGCCGGCGAGTGTGCCGATTCGGCGGTAGAGCTCCCGGCTCAGGTCGAAGAGGCGCTTCGCATCCTCCGTGAGGACATCCTGTCGCCAGGTGTAGGCCACGGTCTTGAGCGCCGCCCAGAAGCTGACCGGTGAGGCGAGGACGATGCCTTTGCCGAAGGCGTGCTCGAGGAGCCCGGGGTCCGCGTTGAGCGCCGTCGCGAGCAGCGACTCATTGGGGATGAAGGCGATCGTGAAGTCGGGGCTTGCCGCGAGCCCACTCCAGTACCCGCGCGCCGCAAGCGCATCGACGTGCCCCTTCACCTTCCTGGCATGTTGGGCGAGGAGTTGCTGCCGCCGGGCCTCCTCCTCGCCGGTGGCGGCCGCTGGCACGGCCGCGGCCTCGATGTAGTCGTTGTACGGGACCTTCGCGTCAACCGCGATCTGCTTGCCGCCCGGCAGATTGATGATCAGGTCCGGTCGCCGGGAGGTCTCGCCGACGGTGATCGTCGACTGCTCCGTGAAGTCAACGTGCGCGATCAGGCCGGCGCTCTCGACGAGGGTGCGCAGTTGCGTCTCGCCCCACACCCCGCGCACCGCGTTGTTCTTTAGCGCCGCGGCGAGCGACTCCGCGGTCGCTCGCAGGCGCTCTTCGCCCGCTGCCGCGGTCCGGAGTTGTTGCTGCAGCTCACCGTGCTGCTGCTGGCGCTGGGCCTCGAGCTCGGTGACCGTCGCCTGCATGGTGCGGAGCGTCTCCTGCACCGGGGACAGGGCCTGCAGCACCTTCGACTCAGTCTGTTGCTGCAGTAGGCGCTGCGCCGCATCACGCTCCCCGCGCTCGAGCAGCTCCCGGTACTGGGCACTCGAATTGCTCACCTGCGTCTCGAGCGAGGCGATGGTGGCCGTGGCGGCCGCGAGCTGCGCATTCGTCGACCGGCGAGTGAGCGCCCGGGTCAGGAGCCCGACGGCGGCAGCGCCGACGACGAGTCCGAGGAGCGCACCGAGCAGTGCGGCGGCGAGGGGATCCATGGGGCGAGTCTGACAGCAGCCACCGACATCGCCGGGAGGGCTGACGGCGAAGCTACGCGGCGACGGCCGCGAGGTGTGACATGCGAGCACCGGCCGACGCGCCGAGCTCGCTGAGACTCATGGCGCCGTGCCGCTTCGCCGCATCGATGATGATCCAGGCGCAGGCCTCCGCGTCGGCGAGCGCGTCATGGTGCGGGAAGTCGTCGAAGCCCGCGGCGCTCGCCGCCACCGGCAGGCGGTAGGAGTCGAGCGTGTAGGTCTTCCGCGCGACCTGCAGTGAGCACAGGTAGTCGAACTCGGGGATCGCGACGTCCGAGGCCCGACACGCCGCCGCGATGACGCCCATGTCAAAACCGGCGTTATGCGCCGTCAGCGCGTCGCCCTCGAGATACGCGAGCAACTCCGGCAGCTGGTCGACCCAGCGCGGCGCGTCGGCGACGTCCGCTTCGCGGATGCCATGAATGCGGGTGTTCCACTCATTGAAGCGGTCGTGCCCCTCCGGCGGTCGGATGAGCCAGCCCGCGCGGTCGACGACCTTGCCCCCGCGTACCTTCGCGAGCCCGACCGAGCAGGCACTCGCCGCGGAGTGGTTGGCCGTCTCGAAGTCGATTGCGGTGAAGTCGAGCACGCCCTCATGCAACGCCCCGCCATAGACATTCGCCGGGAGGCGCGCCGGACTCGCGCCTCCCCGCATTCATCCCTCGATGTCAACCCGGTCACTCGACGGGGGAGCCCACTCGGGAGGAATGCGGACAGCCGCCCGCCGGTAGGCTGAGCGACCGTGGCACTCACCATCGGCATCGTCGGGCTCCCCAACGTCGGCAAGTCGACGCTCTTCAACGCGCTGACCCGCGCGAGCGTCCTCGCCGCGAACTACCCGTTCGCGACGATCGAGCCGAATGTCGGCGTCGTCGAACTGCCGGACGCGAGGCTCGGCAAGCTCGCCGAGATCTTCGGGAGCGAGCGGATCCTGCCAGCGACGGTCTCCTTCGTCGACATCGCCGGCATCGTCAAGGGGGCGAGCGAGGGCGAGGGGCTCGGGAACCAGTTCCTCGCGAACATCCGCGAGGCCGACGCGATCGCGCAGGTCGTCCGAGGCTTCGCCGACCCGGATGTCGTCCACGTCGCCGGTGCCGTCGACCCGCACGCCGACCTCGAGGTCATCACGACGGAGCTCGCGCTCGCGGACCTGCAGACGCTCGAGAAGGCGATCCCGCGCATCGAGAAAGAGGTCAAGGGCAAGAAGGCCGACCCGGCGCTCCTGGCCGCGGCCATCGCCGCGCAGGCCTCGCTCAATGACGGCATCCCGCTGTCCCGCGCCACAGGCGTCGATCTCGCGCCGCTCAAGCCGCTCGGGCTCATGACCGCGAAACCGATCATCTACGTCTTCAACGTCGACGAGGACGTGCTCGGCTCGGCGTCGCGGCGTGACGAGCTCGCCGCTCTTGTCGCCCCCGCGAAGGCGGTCTTCCTCGATGCGAAGATCGAGTCGGAGCTCATCGACATGGCGCCGGAGGAGGCGGCCGAGCTGCTCGCGATGACGGGGCAGGAGGAGTCAGGGCTCGACCAGCTCGCCCGCATCGGCTTCGACACCCTCGGCTTGCAGACGTACCTCACCGCCGGCCCGAAGGAGGCCCGCGCCTGGACGATCCCGAAGGGCGCCAAGGCGCCGCAGGCAGCCGGGGTCATCCACACCGACTTCGAGCGCGGCTTCATCAAGGCCGAGGTCATCTCCTTCGACGACCTCGTCGAGACCGGCTCCGTCGCCGCGGCCCGCGCCGCCGGCAAGGCCCGCATCGAGGGCAAGGACTATGTGATGGCCGACGGGGATGTGGTGGAGTTCCGCTTCAACGTGTGAGTAATGCTTACTTCTCGAGTAAATGAAATGAGACGCGTCCGCGTTTCGTGAAATTGATGCGTCACGTGATTGCCGAGTGACGTTGTCTGAGTCACACGGCAGCTGGCCTGAAGCTACACCCGCACCAGGATTTCGGCGTGTGGCATGAGGAGCCACCCGTCGGGGTCGTCGGTCCAGTCTCGCCACGCCTGAGCGATCCGCTCGAGCCTGCCGGTGTCGGCAAGACCGAGCTGTCGTGCATTGTCGGCAAAGGCCGAGGCGACGGCTCGCTCCGCCCACATGCCACCCCACCAGGCTCGGTCCTCGTCCGACTCGAACAGCCACAGCGATGCGGAGCAGGCCACGTCGGTGAAACCTGCGGACCGTGCCCACGACTTGAGATGCCTTCCTGCCGCGGGTTCGCCGCTGATGCCGCGATGCACTTGCAAATAGAGGGTCAGCCAGTCGCTCAGCCCCTCGTGATGGGGCGCCCAGATGACTCCCTCGTAGTCGACATCCCGCGCGGTCACGATCCCGTCCGGCTTCGCGACGCGGCCCATCTCACGCAGCACCGCCACGGGGTCGCTAACGTGTTGCAACACCTGGTGAGCGTGGACCACATCGAAGGAGTCATCGGCAAAGGAGAGCTCGTACGCATCGCCGACTTCGAAGCGCAGATTGTTTTGCCCAAGGGGTGCGTGATCTGAAGTGGCCTTCGCCACCACCTCCGCTGAGGCATCGATCCCGACGACCTGCCCAGGGGCGAGCCGTGCGGCAAAGTCGGCCGTGATCGTTCCCGGTCCCGCCCCGATGTCGAGGAGCGAGTCGCCCGCGGACAGGTGCGGAAGGAGGTGCGCGGCAGAATTATCGGCGGTGCGCCAGGTATGGGAGCGCAACACGCTCCCGTGGTGTCCATGCGCGTAGGGATCAACGGCCATGCATCGAGGCTAGCCACGCCGGTTCACCCTGCGAAGATGGGTTGACGAGTCTACTGTCGACGCGGAGGGAGTGTTCGATGCGCATCGTGATCGGAGCACCGGGCAACGGCGTCGCGTTGAAGGACGCGATCAAGGCGGTCCTCGAGGCGGACCACAGGGTCGACGAGGTGATCGACCTGTCGGAGCCCGACATCACGTACCCGGAAGTGTCGTTCCGGGCCGCGCGAGCGATCCTGGATGGGCGAGCGGATCGCGGGGTCTTGGTCTGCGGGACCGGGGTCGGCACCGCGATTGCGGCGAGCAAGGTTCGTGGCATCCGGGCCGCGACCGCGCACGATCTGGTGACGATCCGCGGGTCGGTGGAGAACTACGACGCGCAGATCCTGTGCATGGGGCAGAACGTGATCGCGCCGGCTGCCGCCGCGGCGCTCGTCGATGTCTGGCTCGACCTGCGGCACGATTCGTCGAGCGGGTATGCGCCCAAGCTCGTCGAGATCAGTGACTTCGAAGCCGGCGCCTAATCAACGAGACGGAAGTCGCCGGTCGCCGCGAGCACCTGGGCGATGGCGTCTCGATCGGGCGTGACGGATTGCTTGTGCTTCACGATCAACCGTGTCGCATCGGCGTCCGTGACCTCGAAGGTGGCCTGACCGAGGTCGAGCTCGGCGAAGATATCGAAGAGCGCCTGCAGCGCCTCACGCACCTGATCCTCGGTTTTCACGCCGCGCACCGTGAGCGTCGTGGACACGATGGGATCGTCGTACTCAGTCATTAGATTCTCCCGTTCAGCGCCTGGAACGCGGAGTCCTCACGAGTGCCGCCCCTGCCGTCGCCATACTCCGCGTAGTCGGCGACCCAGCGGATCGAGCGCACCCATTTCACCATCTTGTAGCCGTGGTGCGATTCGACTCGCATGCGGGCGGGGGCGCCGAGGTGGATGTCGAGCGGGCGGCCGTTGCGCTCGTAGGCGAGAATCGTGTTCGGCTCCATCGCGGTCTCGAGGTCGTAGCAGGCGTAGAACGGTTCGCGCGGACGGTTGTCGACCATCTTCTGCGCGAGCCCGTACGACTCGACGAGGATGTAGTTCGCCCCTTTTGGTCGCGGGCCGAGCAACTCGAGGAGATCGGAAAGCTTCACGCCCGTCCAACGGCTGGTGGCCGACCAGCCCTGCATGCAGGTATGGATCGCGACATAGGAGGTCTGCGGGAGTGTGCGGATCTCATCGAGCGTCAGCTCGCGTGCGTTCCCGCTCGTGTCGTCGCCGAGCGTGATCGTGTAGCTCGACCAGTTGGTATCGCGCGCGGCGATGTATTCGGCCGATTCCTCCTGCGTCGGAGGCAGCCCATTCGTCCAATGGAACTCTGAGATGTCGTCATCGGTGTACACATCCTGGGTCGTCATCCGCGGTCGCAGCCAATTCAGGAAGATGCGTCGCCCGATCTCGCTGAACCAGACCAGCACGGTGTGGGCGCGGGCGCGTTGCGCCAGGGTGAGGTAGCTCAGTGCGATCCAGAACAGCAGCACGGCGACGATCGTCGCGATCATGATGACGAATGCTTGTGCGTAGCGTGCCGTGTCGACGTCGCCGAACACCATGTGCACGAGGTTGTGCTCACGGTGCACGAGGAAGACGAGGCCGACGTGCATCACGATGAAGCCAGCCATGAGCACCATGCCGATGAAGTGGAGCGATCGGGCGCCCTGGTGGCCACCGAGCATCTTCACGTAACGCGGATACCGGGAACGGATGGCCGGGGACATCGCGATGCCGGTGAGGATCATGAATGGCGCGAGGATGAAGATGACGAAGGTGTAGCCGAGCATTTGCAGCGCGTCGTACGGCTGGAAGTGCTCGATCCCCGGGGTCTCGAATGAGAGGTACATCTTGAACGACTCCCAGGCCTCCGGGAACACGTCCCATGAAGTCGGGATGATCCTGCGCCACAACCCGGTGCCGAACAGGAGTGCGACGTACACGACGCCGTTGAGGACCCAGAGCATGACCGACACCCCGTGCCAGTGGCGGCCGAGACCGATGTTCTCCCGTCCGGGCAGGCCGATCAGGGGCGAAAGCGACTTCTCGTCCATGAGGGAGGTGTAGACGCCTTCCTCCTTCGGGAGCTTGCGCCTCGTGAACCGCAGCCACTCCGTCCCCGGCGCGCAGTCGTTGCGCCACCAGAGCCTGGGGAGCGAGGCCAAGATCTCCCAGCCCGATCGCAGCAGCATGCCAATCAGAACGAAGTTGATGAGGTGCGTCGCCCGCAACCAGATCGGAAAATCAGGGTTCATCGCCATGACCTCTTCTACGGTGTAGTCCCGGCTCGGGGGCATTCCCTCGTCCGGCTTGTCTACCCGCGAACGAGTTTGTGACCCTGTTCTCAGGCTAGCGCACGGCTTCGCGGTGCGGAGGTCGCCGAGGTCGACATTGCCGACCACGCTATGGTGGGCGGCACGCCGAGCCATCATGTGCAACTCGGTTCGCCACGACTGGAATCTCAATGATGAGAAGGGCCAGGTGGCCGAACCCTGGCTGCGGCCCCACTCTGCAGCGAACGCCGATAGCTTGACTGCAGCCTTGAAGGTGATCGCCATCAATCTTCAGGCGGTCGCCGCGGCCAACAACTATTGGCGCTAATGCGCCCGCCCAGTTGGGCTCGGTTCCGCAGCGCAGCTTGCGCGGGTCACGGCGACGAATCTGCACGACGAGTTCGCGACCGTCGTCACCACCGCTGACCTCATCAGCGCGACGATCCACGATCCGCGGGAGCCGATCGCGCTGGAGACGGCACCCGCATGACCTCGCGCTTCGGCGACCAGGTCATGGCGCATTGTCGGCGGTCGATGCGAGCATGAAGCCATGGCGACGCATCTCCTGACCGGCGCCGGCTCCGGGATCGGTGCCGTGCTCGCCGCGCGGCTGCACGCCCGCGGCGACCAACTCATCCTGCTCGCCCGCAGCACCGAGCGGGCCCGCGAACTCGCGGCGCAGTACCCGGGTGCCGCGACGCTCGTCGCCGATCTGGCCGAGCCCGCGCAGCTCGCGACGGCGCTCGCGAACCAGCCCCTGCCGGACCGTCTCGACTCGCTCCTGCATGTGGCCGGCGTCGTCGAGCTCGGTCCGGTCGCGCAGCTGAGCGCCGAATCCTGGCAGACCCAGCTCGCCGTCAACCTCTTGGCCCCCGCCGAGCTCACCCGCCTGCTGCTGCCCGCCCTGCGCGCGGCCCGTGGTCAGGTGCTCTTCGTGAACTCGGGCGCCGGCCTGCGGGCCTCCGCGGACTGGTCTGCCTACGCGGCCTCCAAGCACGGGCTCAAGGCACTCGCCGACTCGCTCCGCGCCGAGGAGGCAGCACACGGGGTGCGCGTCGCGTCGATCTTCCCGGGCCGCACCGCGACCCCCATGCAGGCGCGCGTCCACGCGCAGGAGGGCAGGCCGTATGACCCGGCCGCGTGGATCGACCCCGACTCAGTGGTGACCAGCCTGCTCACCATGCTCGACCTCCCGCGCGACGCGCAGATCCCGGAGCTCTCGATTCGTCCCGCCGGATGAATGCGCAGCCCGGTTACGCTCTGAGGCGTGAGCGGGCCGTTGGATCCGATGCTTCGCGCCCGAGTCGCGGGCAGGCGCGTCCTGGTGACGGGGGCGAGCAGTGGGCTGGGGCTCGAGCTCGCACGTCGACTCGGTGCGGCTGGTGCCGAGCTCGTCCTGCCGGTGCGCAACCGCGAGCGCGGAGATCGCGCGGCGGACCGAATTCGTGCCGCCGCGCCTGCCGCGAGCATCGAACTCCGTGACCTTGACCTGGCGAGTCTCGCGAGCGTGCGCGCGCTCACCGCGCGACTGACTGCCGAGGACCGACCGATCGATGTCCTCGTCCTCAACGCCGGGATCGCCCTCATCGGCGACCGGGAGCGGCATGTGACCGAGGACGGCTTCGAGCGCCACTTCCAGACGAACTTCCTGGCGCACGCGGCGCTCGTCCTCGGCCTGCTGTCGCTGCTGGAGCGTTCGCGGGCCCGCGTCGTCGTCCAGTGCAGCATCGCGAGCACCGTGGTGGGCGTGCGCTGGGGGGACCTGCAGTTCGAGCGCCGCTACCGCCCGTTCCGCGCGTACGGCTCGTCGAAGACGGCCCTCGGGCTCTTCGCCGTCGAGCTCGCCCGCCGGATGCCTGGCCTCACGGTCGCGCTCGCGCACCCGGGGATCGTCCCGGACACGGGGATCGCCCCCGACATTCGGGCGCGGGTGCGCGCCGACCTCCGCGAGCTGGCGCTGCGCCGGATCGGCAATCGACCGGCTCAGGCGGTCACGCCCGCCCTCCGCGGGATCGTCGCTGACCTGCCGGCTGGTGCTGCGCCGATGAGTTTCTCACCCGCCGGCTGGTGCGGGATGGCCGGGCCGTCGAGGACCGGTCGCGCACCCCGATACTTGCGCGACCCCTTGGGGGCCACGGAGGTGTGGGCGCTCGCCGAGGAGCTCACCGCGCGACTGCGCAACTGAGTGGGCAATCGCATTATTAGGATTTCGGCATGGCGAACCCACGACGTGCCGATGCTGACGACTTCTTCGCGCAGCTGCCCGAGGTCGCCCGCCCGCATCTGACGGTGCTGCGGGAGCTGAGCCGCACGGCCGACTCGCGGGTCGAGGAGACGCTGCACTGGAATCAGCCGGCCTACCTCATCGACGGCGTGCGCCAGTGGGTCCTGCAGGCGTACCAGCGGCACTGCTCGCTGCGGTTCCCGACGCGGATGTTCGCGGCGCACATCGCCGAGGTCGAGGCCGCGGGGTATGCGGCGGGCGAGGGCTTCATCAAGTTGCCCTACGACCTGGAGCTCCCCGAGGCGCTGTGCCAGCGACTCATCCGGGCGCGGCTCGACGAATTCGATGCCACCGGCGCGAAGTGGTGACCGCGCGCTGACGCTGATCGCGTCGTCACGGAGGCCCTGCGCGGCCTCGCGCCTCTCGCCGATGTGGATGGCCCGGCCTAGGCTGGCGGCATGCAGCTCGCAACGGTGAGGGTGGCAGGCGGCGGTACCCGGGTGGTCCGCCTTGACGGTGAGGTCGCAACCGAAGTGGTCGGACCCGCCGATGTCGGGGAGCTCCTCGCGACGAGCGGGCTTCGTGCCGCGAGCGCCGCGGACGGGCCTGAGTACGCGGTCGCCGAGCTCGACTACGCGCCGTTGGTCACCGCCCCGAGCAAGATCATCTGCGTCGGTCTCAACTACAAAGCCCATATCGCGGAAACACGTCGCGAGCCGCCGACCTATCCGACGCTCTTCGCCAAGTTCGCCGACAGCCTCATCGGCGCGCACGACGACCTGGTGCGACCGCCGGAGACCGAGTCGATGGACTGGGAGGGCGAGCTCGTCATCGTCATCGGCTCGCACGTGCGCCGCGTCAGCGGACCCGAGGCGGAAGCCGCGATCGCCGGTTACACCATTGCGAACGACGTGTCGCTGCGCGACTGGCAGTACCGGACGACACAGTGGGACCAGGGCAAGATGTGGGCCGACCTGACGCCGGTCGGGCCCGTGCTGGCGACACCGGAGGAGATCCCCTTCCAGGCACGCATCGTCACCGACATCGACGGCGCCGTGAAGCAGGAAGGCGAGATCCACGACCTCGTCCACGGTCCCGCCGCGCTCGTCGAATACGTCTCGACCATCACGCGGCTGCGCCCCGGCGACCTCATCCTGACCGGGACGCCCTCCGGGGTCGGTCACGTCCGGCAGCCGGAGGAGCAGCTCGAGCCCGGGCAGATGGTCACCGTATCGATCGACGGGATCGGCGCGCTGCGCAACCGGGTCGTTCGGGGCTGAGCCGAGGGTTCCCGGAGCGGGCGGTGTGGCACGTGCCGCGGCGGCGAGCCGGACCGCGTCGCTCGCGGGGTGCTGCCGTACCCACTCAGGGCAGCAGCATGACCTTGATCGCCTCACGCTCGTCCATGAGCCGGTAGGCCTCCGCGACTGCAGTCATCGGCAGGGTCCGGTCGAAGACGGGGCCCGGATCGAGTGTCCCCGTCTCGACACGGGCGAGGAGGTCGGGCAGGTACCTGGTGACGGGCGCGATGCCGCCAGCGAGCCGGACGTTCTTGAGGAATGCCTGGCGCACGGCCGCCGTGGGGTCACCGTGCGGCACGCCGACGAAGCCGACCGCTGCGCCCGGCCGAGCCACGGTGAAGGCGGTGGCGAGCGCTTCGGCGGTGCCGACGCATTCGAGCACGGCGTCCGCCCCAACACCGTCCGTGAGCGCCGCGATCTCGGTCTCCGCCTCCGCCCCGCGCGCCTCGATGATGTGCGTCGCACCGAAGCGGCGTGCGAGCGCCTGCCGCGGTGCGTGCCGGGACAGCGCGATGATCCGCTCCGCCCGGAGCGTCGCGGCCGCGAGCACGCCGCAGAGCCCGACCGCGCCGTCGCCGACCACGACCGTCGTCGATCCGGATGCGACGCCGGCCGACACGGCCGCATGCCAGCCGGTCGCCATGACGTCGCTCAGGCTGAGCAGGGCGGGCAGGAGCGCCGGGTCGTCGTTCGTGACGACCGCGAGCGAGTAGTCGGCGTGGCTCGCGACCGCGAACTCGGCCTGCCCGCTGCGCGTGCCGTGATATTCGACGCAGGCGCTGTCGACACCGGCGAGGCAGTGGGCGCAGCGCCCGCACGCCTGATCGAACGGGACGACGACGCGGTCCCCGACCCGCACCCGGCGCACGTCGGCGCCGACTTCGACCACCTCGCCGACGCATTCGTGACCGATGGTGCGGGGGACGCGGCCCGGGTCGTTGAGACCGCGGTAGTGCCAGAGGTCCGAGCCGCACACGCACCCTGCGAGGACCTGCACGATCGCCTGGTGCGGGGCGCGGAGTTCCGGGTCGGGAGCCTCCTCCCACCGCACGTCGCGTGGACCGTAGAACATCGTCGCCCGCATGCCGCTATTCTCGCGGGTCTCGGGGGTCTCGCGGGTCTCGCGGGGTGTGGAGGAGGATTGGCCGTCTCGCGTGGATAGTGCGCCCAGGGATGTGCTTCGTCCTTCGGTTCGTACGGCGGGCCCCGCCGTGGCTCACCCGAAACTTGTCCACCGGTCGGCCCGAGGACGCCCCATCCACCGGCACCCGTGGTCGGCTGCGCGCGTCCGGTCGATCGGCGCAACCCTGATCGGGTGGACCTCGTCACGTTGCTGCGCCGACTCGGCGGCGCGGCGCCCGCTCGGGATCTTCTTGCGCGCGGGGCGAGCGCGCGGACGCTCACCGCGGCGGTTCGCCGCGGTGACGTGATTCGGCCGCGACACGGCTGGTACGCGCTGCCGTCGCTCGACGTCGCGACCATCACCGCGGTGCGCGCCGGCGGCGTCGTGTCGTGCGTCACGCTGCTCGACGCGCTCGGGGTCTGGGTGCCGCCACGAAGCGGTCCGCCGCACATCGCCGTCCCCCGGAACGCCGCAGGGCGTCACTCGACCCGCGGCATGGTCGTGCACTGGTCGGGGGAGGCGGCGGCGCTCCGGAGCATGCGCGACAGCGTGCCCGGTGCGCTGCGCAACGTGGCGCGCTGCTGCGGGGTCGAGCTCGCGGTCGCGTCGGCCGACTCCGCGCTCCGCGCCGGTGTGCTGTCGGACCGGGACCTGGCAAGCCTGCCCGCGGCGATCCGCCGCCGCGTCGACTCGCGCGGCGAGTCCGGCGGCGAGAGCGTCGTACGTCAGCGGCTGCGGGCGCTGGGGATCCGGTTCGCGATGCAGGTGAGGATCGACCGGGTCGGTCGGGTCGACTTCCTTGTGGGCGACCGACTCGTCATCGAGGTCGACGGCTACGCCTATCACGGCACCCGCGAGGCGTTCGAGCGCGACCGCGGCCGGGATCTCGCCCTCGTCGAGCACGGTCGTCTCGTCATCCGGGTCAGCCAGCGTCAGGTCCTCGACGAGTGGCCGCGGATCGAGCGGGCGATCCTCGCCATCGTGCGCTCGCGGCGCCATCGCTGGCCGCGCGTGCGAAGTGAAGGAGGATCGGGGGCTCCGGGCGCATAGGGCACGCGCCGACCCGGTTCCTCCTTCACTTCGTACCGCTCCCTGGGGCGGATCGATGGGGGGGGCGGAGGGGGACGGGAGGGGAGAACTTAGGCGGGGAGCCCGAAGAGCTCCGGCCACAGCCCCGCGGCGAGTGGGTACGCCGTGAAGGCGACCGCGTCGATGGCGAAGTGCGCGATGACCAGCGGCAGAGTGCGCCCGCGGAACCACGCCGGGCCCCGCACGTAGAGCCAGCCGAAGACGAGGCCCATGAGGAAGTTGCCGACCCCCGGCCCGATGCCCTGGTAGAGGTGGTAGGCGCCGCGGAGGCCCGCGGACAGCAGGATGATCGGCCAGTCCCGCCAGCCGAGATCCCGCAGCCGCGCGACGAGGTAGCCGACGGCGATCATTTCCTCCTCAATCCCGGCGCGGGCCGCCGCGAGGACGAGGACGGGGATCGTCCACCAGTACTGGCCGAGCCCGGCGGGATCGATTGCGACCGTGAGTCCAAGCGCGCGACCGACGAGGTAGACGCCGATGCCGGTCACGCCGATCCCGAGTGCGAGACCGAGCCCCGCGAGGGTGTCGCGCCCTGGGCGCTGGAAATCGACCCCGAGTCGGCCCAGTCGCGGGGTGGTCGACGACCAGAGCAGATAGCAGGCGAGCGCGACCGGCACGAGCGCGAAGCCGATGCCGAGCAACTGGTACAGCAGGTCGAGGAGCTCCCGGCTCGACCGCGAGGGGTTGAGCACGGCGACCTGGTCGGCGAGCGCTGTCTGGCGGGTCAGTCGGTCGGCGAGCGCGATGGTCGAGTACACGGCGGACTGACCGAGCGAGAGCCCCAGCACGATGACGATCTCGAGGGTGAGGCGGCGGCGCACCCGATGATGCTACGGCGTCGCCCGGTCACGGAGCCTGGGTCCTCGCGCGGTCGCGTGTCACGGACACCGGATACCCTTGCCGAATGCGGCGGGCCACGAGAGCACTGGGAGCGCTGCTCGGCATCGTGGTCGCCGGGGCGCTGAGCGCCTGCGTCGCACCGAGCCAGGTGGTGGCGGATTCGACCGTGACGATCGTGACCGACACGGAACTCGGGGTGGTGAATCCTGGCAGCACGCGGAGTGCGGCCGTCACCCGGCTCGGCGTCGATCTGGCGCTGTATTCGGGGTTCGCGGCCGTCGATGATCGTGGCAACCCGGTGTCGGACCCGTCGTTCGGAGCGTTCATCGTGCTCGACCAGGAGCCGCTCACGGTCCGATACACGGTCTCGGACGCGGCTCGCTGGTCGGATGGCACCCCGGTCGACGCCGTCGATCTGCTGCTCGACTGGGCGGCACACGCGGACCGGTGGGCCGCATTCTCCGCGACGCGAGGCGGCGGCGCCGGCGGCATCACCGCGCTGCCGACGCTGAGCCCGGACCGGAAGTCGCTCACGGTCGTCTTCGATGCTGCGTCGTCCGCGGCGCCCGAGCGGCAGTTCATGGCGCCGATGCCCTCGCACGTCGTCGCGCGCGGGGCGCTCGGCATCGAGGACACCGAGGCCGCGAAGGACGCCGTCATCGCGGCGATCACGACCGCGGTCGACGGCGACGATGCGGCCCTCATGCGACTTGGCACGTTCTGGACCCGCGGTTTCACGGTCGACGCGGGACCCGAGGTCCTCGTCTCGAGCGGCCCCTACAAGGTGGCCGAGGTCGCGGAGCGTGCCGTCGAGCTCCGACCGAACCCACGGTACGCGGGGGACCACCGACCCCGGATCCAGTCGGTGCGTCTCGTGACGTTGCCGCCGCTCGAGGGGCTGCAGGCGCTTGTCGCCGACGCGGCTGACCTGCTTGCGATCGGGCCGAATGCGGGGGTCGAGGAGCTCGCGCCAGGGCTCGGCCTCCGTCTACTCGCGTCCGGTCCCGGGGCGAGCACGCTCATCGTGGCGCAGCGGCAGACGGTCGCGGGGGTCGAGGTCGGTGCCGACGGCCGTCGGCTGCTGTGGGGCGTCGCCGAGTGGACTCCGACGCGCTGAACTGGACCCGCAGTCGCCCCGATCGCGGCTGCTGAGCCCGCCGAGGCCGACGCTGCATCGGGCGCCCAGCGCGTGGGCCGTACACTGTACCGTCCGCCCCGCCACCCGAGAGGTCCCTTCATGGCGCTCGTCCACCGCACCGACCTGCGCAATGTTGCCATCGTCGCCCACGTCGACCACGGCAAGACGACGCTCGTCGACGCGATGCTCCGACAGACCGGGGCGTTCGGCGATCACGCGCACGTCGAGGAGCGGGTGATGGATTCGAATGATCTCGAGCGGGAGAAGGGGATCACGATCCTCGCGAAGAACACCGCAATCGAGTACGCCGGGGCGCACGCGACGGACGGTCCCGTCACGATCAATGTCATCGACACCCCGGGACACGCGGACTTCGGCGGCGAGGTCGAGCGGGGCCTGTCGATGGTCGAGGGTGTCGTCCTCCTCGTCGACTCCTCGGAAGGACCGCTGCCGCAGACCCGATTCGTCCTCCGGAAGGCGCTCGAGTCGCGACTGCCGGTCGTCCTGCTCGTCAACAAGACCGACCGCCCCGACGCGCGGATCGTCGAGGTCGTCGCCGAGGCGCAGGATCTGCTGCTCGGCATCGCGAGCGACCTGCAGGAGGAGGTGCCGGATCTCGACATCGACCAGATCCTCGATCTGCCCGTCCTGTACGCGTCCGGGCGCGCCGGGGCCGCGAGCTGGAACCAGCCGGCGAATGGCGAGCTCCCGGACAATGCGAACCTCGAGCCACTCTTCGAGGCGATCCTGCAGCACATTCCGGCACCGGCATATGAGGATGCGGCACCGCTCCAGGCCTGGGTGACGAATCTGGACGCGAGCCCGTTCCTCGGCCGGATCGCCTTGCTGCGCGTCTACTCGGGTGAGCTCCGCAAGGGGCAGACGGTCGCCTGGGTCCGGCACGACGGCTCGACCTCGAATGTGCGCATCAGCGAGCTGCTCAAGACGAAGGGGCTCGAGCGCTTGCCCGCCGACCTGGCGCAGGCCGGTGACATCGTCGCGATCGCCGGGATCGAGGACATCATGATCGGCGAGACGATCGCCGATCCGGAGGACATCCGGCCGCTGCCGCCGATTGCGATCGACGAGCCGGCGATCTCGATGACGATTGGGACGAACACCTCGCCGCTCGTCGGCAAGGTGAAGGGGCACAAGCTCACCGCGCGCATGGTGAAGGACCGCCTCGACCGGGAACTCATCGGCAATGTGTCGCTCCGGGTCGTCGACATCGGCCGTCCGGACGCCTGGGAGGTGCAGGGCCGGGGCGAGCTCGCGCTCGCGATCCTCGTCGAGAACATGCGGCGCGAGGGGTTCGAGCTGACGGTCGGCAAGCCGCAGGTCGTCACGAAGGAGATCGACGGCAAGCAGCACGAGCCCTTCGAGCACCTGACGATCGACGCTCCCGAGGAGCACCTCGGTGCCATCACCCAGCTGCTCGCCGCCCGGAAGGGCCGCATGGAGTCGATGACGAATCACGGGACCGGCTGGGTGCGCATGGAGTTCATCGTCCCGAGCCGCGGCCTCATCGGCTTCCGCACCGAGTTCATGACGATCACCCGTGGCACCGGCATTGCCAACGCGATCTCACACGGCTACGAACCGTGGGCCGGGCAGATCCAGACCCGTGTCAACGGCTCGATCGTCGCCGACCGCTCGGGCGTCGTCACCCCGTTCGCGATGATCGCACTGCAGGAGCGGATGAGTTTCTTCGTGACCCCGACGCAGGAGGTTTACGAGGGCATGGTCATCGGCGAGAACTCCCGCGCCGAGGACATGGACGTCAACATCACGAAGGAGAAGCAGCTGACGAACATGCGCTCCTCGACCGCTGACAACTTCGAGAAGCTCGACGTGCCGCGACAGCTCACCCTCGAGGAGAGCCTCGAGTTCGCCCGCGAGGACGAATGCGTCGAGGTCACCCCCGAGCTGGTGCGCATCCGCAAGGTCGAGCTCGATGCGACGCAGCGGGCCCGCCTCACCTCCCGCGCGAAGAAGCAGGGCTGACACCAGCGCGAGACGATCCGCGGCTTTCCTCCGAAGCGCCCGGATCCGCTATGGTCAGGGTAAGTCCGACCGGAAGGCTCGATCATGCCCACACCCCGACTCCGCACCGCTGCAATCCTGCTCGGCCTCGGCCTCGTCGTGACTCCCGCCCTGAGCGGCTGCATCCCGTCGGTTGACGATCTCGTCGGCGGGCTCGTCCAGGAGGGCATCCAGTCGGGGCTTAAGGAGGCGACCGGGCTCGACTACGAGGTCGGTTCGCTCCCGAAGGACTTCCCTGCCGACGTCCCGCTCCCCGAGGGCGAGATCCTGGGCGGGGTCGGGGTCGACACCCAGGAGGGCGCAAAGGGCTGGGCAGTGCAGCTCGCCACGGATCGCTCGCTCGAGCAGATCCAGGCGCAGCTGGAGGCTGCTGGCTTCGCGGCGCTCGACAGCGGCGGACTCGCGATGCCCGGGATGTTCATGCATGAGAACGACCAGTACATGATCACGGGCCTCGTCGCCGAGGGTGAGGCCGACGGGGGCAAGAACGCCGTGAACTACACTGTCATCCTCAAGTCCGAGTGACCCTAAACTGAGGGCGTGCCCTCAGCGCTCTCCTGGTTCTCGGGACTCCTCGGGCTCGTGACCGGCGTCATCATCGGTGTTCTCTTCACGATCGCACACCGTGCGCACACCGTCCTCCTCGGGGTCGACGTCCCGGTCGGCTTCGTCCTCGGGCTCGTTGCGGTCGCGAGCCTGCTCGTCGGCCTGCGACTGCTGTCCCCAGACCGGCTTGCGGCCATCGGCGCCGGGGTCGGCGTCGTCGGCGCGATCATGGTGCTCGCGGCGCGCGGTGACGCCGGCGCGGTCCTCGTCGCGGCGGACCCGCTCGGTGTGGCCTGGCTGCTCGTCCCCAGTGTCATCGCGGCGATCGCGATCGTCTGGCCGCGCGCTCGCCACCCGCGTCGGGCGTGATGCGGCTCGCGCTCTCAGCCTCCCGCATTCGTCCTCGATAGGATTGCCTGGCCGGGTCACCCGGATCTCGCACCTCAGGAGGCGCATCGTGACGTATGTCATCGCGGAGCCGTGCGTCGACGTCAAGGACCGTGCCTGCGTCGACGAGTGTCCAGTGGACTGCATCTATGAGGGCGACCGGATGCTCTATATCCACCCGGATGAATGCGTGGACTGCGGTGCCTGCGAACCCGTCTGCCCCGTGGAAGCGATCTTCTACGAGGATGACCTGCCCGAGGAGTGGTCGGACTACTACACCGCCAATGTCGAGTTCTTCAGTGAGCTCGGCTCGCCTGGCGGCGCCGCGAAGCTCGGGGTGATCCACGACGACCACGCCGTCGTCAAGGCGCACCCGCCCCGCGAGGACTGAGCCCGGGGGATGCTGCGACTTCCCGATTTCCCGTGGGATTCGATCCAGGCCGAGGCCGAACGGGCGAGATCGCATCCTGACGGGTTCGTCGACCTCTCGGTCGGCTCGCCCGTCGATCCTGCGCCGCCCTTCGTGGGGGAGGCGCTCGCGGCGGCCGGTGACGCGCACGGGTATCCGACAACAGTGGGCACGCCCGCGCTGCGGCAGGCGATGGTCGACTGGTGGGCGCGGCGCCGTGGTGTCCCGGGCCTCGGACTCGACCAGGTCCTCCCGACCATCGGGAGCAAGGAGTGCATCGCGCTCCTGCCGCTGACGCTCGGGCTCGGCCCCAGGGATGTCGTCGTGCACCCGGAGCTCGCTTACCCGACGTATGAGGTCGGTGCGGCAGCGGTCGGTGCCGCCGCGCTCGCGGTGGATGACCCGGCGTCCTGGCCGGCGGCGACGCGGCTCGTGTGGCTCAATTCGCCGGGGAACCCCGACGGTCGGGTGCTCGACACCGAGCAGCTGCGCGCGGCGGTCGCGAGAGCGCGGGAGCTCGGCGCGGTCATCGTCGGTGACGAATGCTACGCCGAGCTGAACTGGTCCGGTCCCGATCCGACCCCGTCGATCCTCGCTCCGGAGGTGACGGGGGGTTCGCTCGACGGGGTGCTCGCGGTGTATTCGCTGTCGAAGCAGTCGAACCTCGCCGGCTTCCGCGCCGGACTGCTCGCGGGGGACACGGCGCTCGTGCGCGGCGTCCTCGAGGTCCGGAAGAACCTGGGACTCATGACGCCCGCACCCGTGCAGGCGGTCATGACGGCGGCGCTCGCCGATGACACGCACGTGGCGGCGCAGCGTGAGCGCTATCGCGAGCGACGCCGCATCCTGTCGCGCGCGCTGACCGGCGCTGGCTTCCTCATCGACGAGTCGACCGCGGGATTGTACCTGTGGGCGACGCGCGGCGAGCCGGCTCGGCAGACGCTCCGGATGCTCGCCGATGCGGGGGTGCTCGTCGCGCCGGGCGACTTCTACGGGCCTCGCGGGGCGCGGCACGTCCGGGTCGCCCTCACCGCGAGCGACAGGACGATCCGCGAGGCGGCGGCCCGCCTCGAGCTCCTCGCCTGACCGGCTCCGCCGTTTTGGGGTGCCCCCGGCACAGTCCCAGTGCGAAATACCCTGCCGGAGGCACCCCAAAGCAGCGGGGGAGTTGTGGGAAGGGTCATCGGAATCGGCGGGTTTGTTGTGCGTCATCTCGCTTGTTTAGGGCAGGGGGATCGGCTTCGACGTTGTCCTATGCTGGGACGGTGACCGACGCCACAAGCGCAACCGCCACCCCCGCCGAGTCCGCCGGAACGCCGGAGACCGCGACCCTCCGGTACCCCGGCGGTGTCGCCGAGTTCCCGATCCTCAAGGCGACCGAGGGGCGCGACGCCATCGACATTTCGAAGCTCATGGCGACGACCGGCCACACGACGCTCGACAATGGCTTTGTCAACACGAGCTCGACCCGCAGCGCGATCACGTACATTGACGGCGATGCTGGGATCCTGCGCTACCGCGGCTATGCGATCGAGGATCTCGCCACGCATTCGACCTATCTCGAGGTCGCCTGGCTCCTCATCCACGGTGAGCTGCCGTCGGCGTCGGAGCTCGAGGCCTTCGACGAGCGGATCCGCCACCACACGCTCATCCATGAGGACCTCAAGCGGTTCTTCCAGGCGCTGCCGCACACCGCGCACCCGATGTCGGTGCTGTCGGCAGCGGTCTCGGCGCTCAGCACCTACTACGAGGACGACCTCGACCCCCGCGACCCGGCGAAGGTCGAGCTCAACACGATCCGACTCCTCGCCAAGCTCCCCGTCCTTGCTGCGTACGCGCACAAGAAGTCCACCGGTCAAGCGTTCCTGTACCCGGACAACTCGCTGTCCTTCGTCGAGAACTTCCTCAAGCTCAACTTCGGCAACCTCGCCGAGCCCTACGAGCTCAACCCGGTGCTCGTGCGCGCCCTCGACCGGCTCCTCATCCTCCACGAGGACCACGAGCAGAACGCCTCGACCTCAACGGTCCGGCTCGTCGGCTCGACGGAGGCGAACATGTTCGCGTCCATCTCGGCGGGCATCAACGCGCTGTACGGACCGCTCCACGGCGGCGCGAATGAGGCCGTGCTGACGATGCTCGGCCGCATTCGTGACTCGGGGGAGAGCGTGCAGCGCTACGTCGAGCGCGTGAAGGCGAAGGAGGACGGCATCCGGCTCATGGGCTTCGGCCACCGGGTGTACAAGAACTACGACCCACGCGCGAAGCTCGTCAAAGAGTCCGCGACCGAGGTCCTCGCCGACCTCGGCATCAACGACCCGCTGCTGGACATCGCGCAGGAGCTCGAGCAGATCGCGCTCGCGGACGACTACTTCCAGGAGCGACGCCTCTACCCGAACGTCGACTTCTACACGGGCGTCATCTACAAGGCGATGGGCTTCCCGACTCGCATGTTCACCGTGCTCTTCGCGATCGGTCGGCTCCCGGGCTGGATCGCGCAGTGGCGCGAGGCGATCAACGATCCGCAGGCGAAGATCGGCCGACCGCAGCAGCTGTACATCGGCCCCGCCGCCCGAGCCTGGCCGAGCGCCCGCGCCTGAGCCAACCGCCGCTCAGGCGTGCAGGTCGGCGTTGAGGACGATCCCCGCGTCGGTGCGGGGGAGCACCTCGACGGTGCCGGTCGCGGAGTTGCGGCGGAAGAGCACCCCGGGGACACCGGAGAGCTCGGCGGCCTTGACGGTGCGAGTGCCGTCCGCCTCGACGAGGCGCACCTTCATCCCGGCGGTGACGTAGAGGCCCGCCTCGACGACCGAGTCGTCGCCGAGAGAGATGCCGATGCCGCTGTTGGCCCCGAGCAGGGCACGGCGCCCGATCGCGATGCGGTGCGCACCGCCGCCCGACAGGGTACCCATGATGCTCGCGCCGCCGCCGATGTCGGAGCCGTCCCCGACGACGACGCCCTGCGAGATCCGGCCCTCGACCATGCACGCGCCGAGGGTGCCGGCGTTGAAGTTGACGAAGCCCTCGTGCATGATCGTCGTCCCCGGCGCGAGGTGGGCGCCGAGCCGCACGCGTGACGTGTCGGCGATGCGCACCCGCTCGGGCACGACGTAGTCGGTGAGCCTCGGGAACTTGTCGAGCGAGTGCACCGTGACCCCGGCCCGCTGCAGTGCCGGCCGCCGATCGCGCGCCGTCTCCGGCAGCAGCGGGCCCTGATTCGTCCAGGCCACGGTCGGGAGCAGGCCGAAGATCCCGTCGACGTTGATCGTGTTGGGCGCGACGAGGAGATGGGACAGCAGGTGGAGGCGGAGGTACACGTCCTCGACCGTCGTCGGGGCGGCGTCGAGGTCGGCGATCTCGACGGTCTGCGCGATGACCTCGACGTCCCGCAGCCCGTCCACGCTCGCGGCATCGGCCAGCGGCGTCGGCGTGATGAGCTGGGCGACATCGCCGGGGGCGGTGCCCAGGCGTGGCGACGGGAACCACGCGTCGAGGACCGACCCGTCCTTCGCGATCGTGACGAGCCCCTGGCCCCACGCACTCCGCTGCACAGCTCCCAGCGTACTGGCGGGAGCACGGCGCCGGGATGTGCGGGCCTCAGCCGGGCTCCGCGAGACCCGCCGCCAGTAGGCTGACCGGGTGACTGCGCGCCTCGATCCGAGCTGGCCGGTCGACCGGCTTGCCGCGGCGGTCTGCGACATCGAGTCGGTGTCGGGCAACGAGCGCGCGCTCGCGGACGCGATCGAGGCGGCACTGCGCGCAGCCCCGCACCTCGAGGTCTCGCGCGACGGCGATGCGGTCGTCGCCCGGACCAGCCTCGGACGTGCCCGCCGGGCCGTGATCGCCGGTCACCTCGACACCGTGCCGGTCGCCGACAACCTGCCGACCCGGCGCGAGCTCGTCGACGGCGTCGACACCCTCATCGGCCGCGGCACGGTCGATATGAAGTCGGGGGTCGCGATCCAGCTCAAGCTCGCCGTCGAGCTCACCACGCCGAGCTGGGATGTCACCTGGGTCTTCTACGATCACGAGGAGGTCGACGCGTCGCTGAACGGGCTCGGCCGGCTGGCGCGGCACCACCCCGAGCTCCTCGCCGCAGACTTCGCGGTGCTGTGCGAGCCGACCGCGGCGGGGATCGAGGGCGGCTGCAACGGCACCCTCCGCGCCCGGCTGCGCTTCCACGGCGTCCGCGCGCACTCGGCCCGTCCCTGGTCGGGGAGGAATGCGATCCATGCGGCAGCCACCGCGCTGTCGGTCCTCGCCGCGCACGAGCCCGAGACGGTCGTCGTCGACGGTCTGGCCTACCGGGAGGCGCTCAACGCGACGATGATCGCCGGCGGCGTCGCGCCGAACGTCATCCCCGACCTCGCCGAGGTGACGGTGAACTACCGCTTCGCGCCGAGCCGCACCGGCCAAGAGGCGGTCGCCCGGCTTGGCGCGATGTTCCCCGACGCCGAGCTCATCGTTGACGACCTCGCCGAGGGCGCGAGACCGGGGCTCGATGGCCCCATTGCCCGGGACTTCGTCGCCGCGATCGGTGCCGAGCCCACCCCGAAGTACGGCTGGACGGATGTCGCGCGATTCAGTGCCCTCGGCATTCCTGCCATCAACTATGGCCCGGGCGACGCGAATCTCGCCCACCGTGACGACGAGCGGGTCCCGGTCGCGCAGATTCTCGCCGTCGAGGCGGGGCTCCGGGCGTGGCTGACGGCGTGACGGCGGTCCGGCAGCGCCACGTGCTTGATCCGCGCGGCTGGCCGTGGTGGCTCCAGGTGCTCATGATCTACCTCGCCTCGCGGGTGGTGTCGACGGCGATCCTGTTGTGGTTCGCCACGCACCAGGGGCCGAACGCGTGGACGGGGGCCGCACCCGCCTATCAGGATTTCGCGATGCTGTGGGATGCCCACTGGTACCGCATCATCGCGGCCGTCGGCTACCCGAGCGAGCTGCCGATCACCGACACCGGGCACGTCGGGGAGAGCGCGTGGGCCTTCATGCCGCTGTACCCGTGGCTGGTCGAGGGGATCGCGCTCGTGACCTGGCAGCCCTACGAGGTCGTCGCGATCGCCGTCTCGGTGCTCGCCGGCCTTGGCGCCGCGCTGCTCGCCCACCGGATGTATCTCGCGGCGGGCCTCCGCCACGGCCAGGCGCTCGGCGGGGTCGCCCTGCTCGTCTTCGGGCCGGTGTCGCCGCTGTTCCAGCTCGGCTACGCCGAGGCACTCCACCTGTTCCTGCTGACCGCGGCGCTGTTGCTCCTGCTGCGGCGCCGGTATCTCGCGCTGCTGCCGTTGGTCGTCCTCATGGCGTTCACTCGGCCGAGTGCGCTGCCGTTCGCCCTGGCGCTCGGCATTCTGCTCGTCATCCGCGTGGTCCGCGCGAGGCGGGGCGTCGAGGCGCTGCCGCGCTCCGAGGTCCTCGCCATCGTGCTCGCCGGGGCGGTCAGCGTCGTCGCGGGATTCGCGTGGCTCCTCATCGCGTGGGCGGTGACCGGCAGCCCAAGTGCCTACCTCGACACCGAGAATGCGTGGCGATCGGCGTATCTCGGACCGGAGCCGCTGCTGCCACTGACCGGCTGGCTGCGTGGGGCGACGTGGTGGGCGGAGTGGAGCGGAGTCCCGGGATGGCTCGGTCTCCTCGTCCTCGCGGCGGTGGTGGTCCTGGTCACCGCGGCGTTCGCGACCCCATGGGCGCGGCGGCTCGGCACGGTGCTGCGGGTGTGGGTCGCCGCGTGGCTGCTGTATCTCCTCGCCGTGTTCTTCCCGCAGTCGAGCACCTGGCGACTCCTGCTCCCGGCGTATCCGGCTGGCGCAGCGCTCGCGGTCGGGCCGCGCTGGGTGCTGTGTCTCGCGCTCGTAGGCGGCGTCGCGGCCCAGTGGTGGTGGGTCGATGGGATGTGGGCGGTGGGCGGCTACGACTGGTCGCCGCCGTAGGCAACGCCACGCCGCGTCGGGGGACCTCATGGTGTGTGCCGAAGACAAATTTCCGATGAACGGCACGTCGTCCGGGGTCATCGGATTTCCGCGGCCCGCATTCATGCGGGATAATGGGTGCACGGCGCGGTGCGTCGTGTGTGGATGGGAGACACCTATGGCGGCGATGAAGCCCCGTACCGGAGATGGCCCGATGGAAGCCGTGAAGGAAGGGCGACTCATCATCGTTCGGGTCCCCCTCGAGGGTGGCGGACGCCTCGTGGTGTCGGTGAGCCCCGACGAGGCCAAGGAGTTGCACGGCGTGCTCGGCGCCGTCGTGAGCGCCTGACGACACCGTCACTGCCGCTCGCGGTAGCGCTCGCTGCGATGCGAGGAATGCGTGACTCGCGCGAGAACCGCGTGCCTAGCGCCGTCGAGTCAGCAGCAGCAGCCCATCGCCGATCGGGCTGAGTGCGCTGACGACGGCCTCGGAGTCGAGCGTGGTCTCGAGCAGCGAGCGGAATTCGATGGTCGTCTCGTCCCGTGCCGTCGGGTCGGCGACGCGGCCGCGCCAGAGCGCGCGGACGACCGCGACCGTGCCACCGGGCCGGGCGACGCGCAGCGCGTGCTCGACGTTCTCGAGCACCGCCCGCGGGTCGGCGTCGACGAGCACGAGGTCGTAGGAGCCGTCATTCATCCGCGGCAGCACCTCCGTGGCCCGGCCCGTGATGAAGCGCGTCCGCGTCGCCGGCACCCCGGCCGCGACGAACGCCTCCTTGGCGACCTGCTGGTGCTCCGCCTCGATGTCGATCGTGGTGAGCTGGGCCTCCGCAGCGCCGCTCAGCAGCCACAGCGAGGCGACCCCGCATCCGGTGCCGATCTCGAGGATCTGCCGCGCGTCGATCGCGGCGGCGAGCTGCGCGAGCTGGGCGCCGGTCGCCGGGGAAACGGGCTCGACCCCGGCCTCGAGCGAGTGCCGCCGAGCGCGCACGATCTCCTGCCGCTCGGTCACGGTGTCCTCGGCGTACTTCCACGCCGCATATGCGTCGGTCACTGATCCTCCGCGTCACAGCGTACGGCCCCGCGCCGGGCTCGGCGGCTATCCTGGCCGGGTGTCCTTCGGACTGACCTTCGAGAAGCTCATCATCATCGGGATTATCGCCCTGGTGCTGATCGGGCCCGAGCGGTTGCCGCGGTATGCGGAGCAGCTCGGGGGGTGGGCGAGGCAGCTGCGGGAGTTCATCGGTGGGGCGCAGACGCGATTGCGTGACGAGGTCGGCCCGGAGTTCGACGAGATCGACTGGAAGCAGCTTGATCCGCGACACTATGACCCGCGACGGATCATCCGGGAGGCGTTGCGGGAGCCGGTCGCGGAGTCCGCGACCGGGGCGGCGGGGGTGTCGAGCGCGGTGGCACCGGGCACCGCGCCTGCCCGGGAGTCGGCGTACGCGCAGCGGCAGCGGATGCTGCGCGAGGGGCGGCCAGCGCCATTCGACGACGAGGCGACATGAGCCCTGACCCGGTGACGTCGGATGACCGGACCGCCGAGTGAAACTTTTTCACGGCCAGTAGGGTGGTGGGCATGCCGCGTCACGATGGGGTGCGATTGCCATTCGGCGTCCTCGCGAGATTCTCGATCGGCTCGATCGGTACCGGCGGCTTCGGCACGCTGCCGGGGCTCGTCCTCGTCTATTACCTGACGGACGCGCTCGGGGTGGCCGCGCTGCTCGCGGGCCTTGTCGTCACCCTCGCCAAGGTGTGGGACATCATCATCGACCCGGTCATTGGCGCGATGACCGACCGGGAGCACACTCGCACGGGCGGACGCAGTCGGCTCATGCTCCTCGGCGGTCTGAGCATCCCGGTCCTGTTCCTCCTCACCTTCGCGGTGCCGCCGGGTGCCGGACCGCTGGTGTCGGTCATCTGGGTGGGCATGGCATTCATCGGGGCCGCGACCGCGTTCAGCCTCTTTCAGGTGCCATACATCGAGCTTCCCGCGGAGCTGACCGGGGGCTATCACGAGCGGACCCGGCTGCTCACTGCGCGGGTGATCGTCCTCTCGGTCGCCATCCTGCTCTTCGGGGCGGGTGGACCGGCGCTCCGCGGCCTCGGCGGTGACGATGCGCATCTCGGCTACTTGCTCATGGGGCTCGTGGCCGGTGTCGTGCTCGGTGGCGGCTTCGTCGTCGCCTCGACCGTCGGCACGAAGCGGCACCTCGGCTTCGCCCGGAGTCGCCCGATCGCCGCGGAGCCGGTGCGGCGCGGCCTGCTCGAGCACTACCGGGCCGCGCTGCGGGTCTTCCGCGAGAGCCGTGCGTTCCGCATTCTTGTCCTCGCATTCGGCCTCCAGGCGCTCGCGACCGGGACGATGCTCGCCTGTGCGCAGTATGTCGCGACCTACCTGCTGCGTGACGAGGACGCCGTCACCTTCCTCTTCCTCGCCATGATCGCGCCCGCGATCGTGTGCACGCCGCTGTGGGCGTGGGTGGCGCGTCGGGTCGGCAAGCGGCGCGGGTTCGCGATCGCGACGGTCATCTTCACCATCGCGGCCGTCGCGCAGCTTGGCATCATCTGGGCGCCCGGCGCCTGGGTGTACGTGGCGGCTGCCCTCGCCGGCGCCGCCTACTCGGGCCTCCAGGCGCTGCCCATGGCGATGCTCCCGGACGTCATCGCCGTCGACGCGCGGGAAGGTCGGAACCGCGGCGGCGCATTCGCCGGGGCGTGGACCGCGGTCGAGACGCTCGCGATGACGCTCGGCACGACGCTGCTGACCATCGTGCTCGCCTCGACCGGCTACCTCGAGTCGACGGCAGCCGTGGTCGTCGAGCAGCCGCCGGCCGCGGTGCTCGGCATCGCCCTCACCTTCGCGCTCGCGCCGGCCGCCCTCGCCGCGCTGAGCCTGCTCGCCATCCGGCGCTACCCGCTGCGGCAGGAGGACGTCGAGGCCGTGACGACGGGCGCCCCCGCACCGGAGGTCGTCGCGTGAGTGCGCTGCGGCAGGACCCGGAGGCGATCCTCGACCGGCTGCGTGCCCTCCGCGGTTCGGACGCCCCGACGCACGGCGGACGCGTCCTCTCCTATGTGTACGACCCCGATGACGAGCGCCTCGACGCGCTGGCCGGGGAGGCGATCCGCCTCATGCAGCCGGTCAACTGGCTTGACCCGCTGGCCTTCCCCTCGACCGCGGCGATCGAGCGCGAGACCATCGCCTTCGTCCGGGACCTCGTCCACGGGGATGGGGAAGTCGTCGGCTCGCTGACGAGCGGCGGGACCGAGTCGTGCCTGCTCGCCGTGCTGGCGGCGCGGGAGTCGTGGCGTGCGGCGCACTCGGGCGATGGCGCCCGGCCGCGGCTGCTCGCGCCGGTCAGCGTGCATGCCGCATTCCACAAGGCGGCCGGGTATTTCGGACTCGAGCTCGATCTCGTTGCCGTCGATGCGGACGGGGTCGTCGATCTGGATGAATGGGGTGCTCGCCTCAGTCCCAACGTCGCCCTCGCCGTCGCCTCCGCCCCGGCCTACCCGCACGCGACCCTTGACCCTGTGGCAGCGCTCGCGTCGCGGGCGGCCGCCGCGGGGGTGCCGCTCCACGTCGATGCCTGCGTCGGCGGCATGGCGCTGCCCTTCTGGCCGGGGCTGCCGGCGTGGGACTTCCGGGTGCCCGGGGTCACGAGCATGAGCATCGACCTGCACAAGTTCGGCTATGCGCCGAAGGGTGTCTCCGTCGTGCTGCATCGGGGGCGGGACCGGCACCGCCGACAGTTCTTTGCTACCCGGGCCTGGCCGGGCTATCCCGTCGTCAACCCGACGCTGCTCGGCAGCCGCAGCGCCGCCGCGGCTGCCGCGGGCTGGGCGCTGATCCAGGCACTTGGTGTCGACGGCTACCGGGACCGTGCCGACGCGGCCCGGCGGGCGACGGACGCACTCGTCGCCGCGGCGCGTCGCCTCCCGGGGCTCCGGGTCGTCGGCGAACCGGTCGGCCCGATGTTTGCGGTTGCCGCCGATCCCGAGGTGCCGGCCGCCGAGCGGATCGACCCGCACCACTGGGCGGACGCGGTGGCTCGCCGTGGCTTCGTCGTCCAGCCGCAGCCCGGACTGCAGGAGCCGGGTCGCGAGCCCCTGCCACGCACGACCCACCTGACGGTCACCCCCGTCACCGAGCGGGTGCTCGACGAGCTCGTGCCCGCATTCCTCGCGGCGGCGGACGAGGTGCGGGGGCGGCCCGCGGTTGACGGCGAGGCGCTGCTCGCGGCCGTGGCGGCCGCGGGACCTGCTGGTGCCGCAGACGCGCTCGCGGGGCGCGCCCCGATCGACTCGGCGACTGCCGCGGGGCTGCTGCACGCATTCGGCATCGACCCACACGCTGGCCTTCCCGCCGACAGCGCGCCGCTCCTCGCCGCCGTCGAGGCGCTGCCTCCCCGCGTCGCCGAGCGCATCCTCATCGAGCTGCTCGGCCGCGTCGCCGAGCCCTGAACGGGTATCCGCTCCCATTCACCGAGGGTGTGTCCACGTGCCGAGGGTGCCTGTCCGGCGGCACCGCCTCGGCGCTTCGACGCACCCTGGGCGGGGGTAGGTGGCCGGGTGGGGACCGCCCGGCCGGCCCGCGCGCCCTACAGCAAGGAGCGTCCGGCGCGGGAGGGCGCGCGCTGCACGAGGCGGTCCGCGAGTGCCCGGAAGGCGACCGCCGCAGGGTCCGTCGGCTCGCCGATGACGACGGGCACGCCCGAGTCGCCCCCGGCCCGCAGCGCGACCGACAGCGGGATGCTCGCGAGCAGCTCGACCTCCTGCTGCGGCGTCGACAGGCGCCGCGCGGTCTCCGCACCGCCACCGGCACCGAAGAGCTCGAGCAGCTCCCCGCCCGGCAGCGGCATCGCCGACATGGCCTCGACGACGCCCGCGATCGGCTGCCCGAGTCGTCGCGCGAGGAGACCCGCCCGCACCGCGACCTCCGCCGCGGCCGGCTGGGGCGTCGTCACGACGAGGAACTCCGCCTGGGGGACGAACTGCCCGAAGGAGATCGCGATGTCGCCCGTGCCCGGCGGGAGGTCGACGAGGAGCACATCGAGGTCGCCGAACCACACATCGGAGAGGAACTGCTCGATCGTTCGGTGCAGCAGCGGCCCCCGCCACGACACCGGCTCGGTGCCCTCGGTGAACATGCCGATCGAGATCGCGGGCACGTCGTGGCCGCGCGGCGGCATGACGAGGCCCTCGACCCGGTTGGGGCGCGCACCGGCGATGCCGAGCAGCCCCGGGATGGAGAAGCCGTGCACGTCGAGATCCATGATCCCGACCGCGAGACCGTGGCGGCGCAGCGCCACCGCGAGGTTGGCCGTCACGGTCGACTTGCCGACCCCGCCCTTGCCCGAGCCGACCGCGATGACGCGGGTGAGCGTGTTGTCCGGGCCGAAGCGGTTGTGTCGCCCGCCACGCACCCGATCGAAGAGCGCCTGCCGCTCCTCGTCGCTCATCACCCCGACCTCGACGTCGACGCCGGTGACCCCGTCGACGCTGCCGACGGCTTCCCGGACATCGCGCTCGATCCGGTCCGCCATCGGGCACCACGCGACGGTCAGCGCGAGGTCGACCTTGGCCTGCCCGCCGTCGAGTCGCGCGCTGCGCACCATCCCGAGCGCGGTGATCGGCCGTCGCAGCTCCGGGTCGATGACCCGGCCGAGCGCCGTCAGCAGGGCCTGACTCGAATCCGCACTCGGCGACGGGCCGGAGGCCTGTGCGGCCGCGCCCGCCGCATTCGTCCCCATCATGGCCGTGGCGTCCCGGCGCCGTCCTCGTCACGCTCGAGGTCCGCGAGGAGCGCACGGAGCTCCTGCTTGACGAAATCCTTGGAGGCGAGCTCCTCGACGGCCAGTCGCAGTGCGACGATCTCGCGGGCGAGGTACTCGGTGTCCTCGAGGCCGCGCTCCGCCCGCTGCCGATCCTGCTCCATCGCGACGCGGTCGCGGTCGTCCTGACGGTTCTGCGCGAGGAGGATGAGGGGTGCTGCGTAGCTAGCCTGCAGCGAGAGGACGAGGGTCAAGGCGGTGAAGCCGAGCACGACCGAGTCGAAGCGCCACCAGCCGTACTGCTCCGCGACGTAGGTGTAGCCCATCCAGACGGTCACGAAGATCGTGAGGCCGAAGATGAACCACGGCGTGCCCATGCCCCGCGCGATCGCCTCCGTGAACCGGCCGAAGCGATCGCTCTCCCCCCCGGACAGTCGCACGCGCGCGCCGCGGGGCATATCCATCGCCCGTCCGCGCCGCACCGCCATCAACGGCCCCCCGTCGTCGGCGACTCCGGCATGATCGGGATCGACGCGGTCGTCGGCGTGATGCTCGGGGTGTCCGCGGTGCGCCAGTCCTCCGGCAGCAGGTGGTCGAGCACGTCGTCGATCGTGACGATGCCGACGAGCCGATGTCCGCTGTCCACCACGGGGAGCGACACGAGGTTGTAGCTCGCGAGATCCCTCGCGACCTCGGCGAGGCTCGATTCGACCTGCAGTGGCTCGACACCCGGGTCGACGAGGGCGCCGAGGCGCTCGTGGGGCGGGTAGCGCAGCATGCGCTGGAAGTGCACGACCCCGAGGAACCGTCCCGTCGGGGTCTCATACGGCGGCAGCGTCACGCACACGAGCGACGCCATGGCGGGGGCGAGCTCGTGACGCCGGATGAGCGCGAGCCCCTCCGCGACGGTCGCATCCGCCGAGACGATGATCGGTTCGGGGGACATGAGGCCACCGGCGGTGTCGTAGTCGTACACGAGCAGAGCGCGGACGTCCTCCGCCTCCTCCGGCTCCATGAGCTCGAGGAGGGTCTCGCCGACCTCCGTCGGCAGGCTCGCGATGAGGTCGGCCGCGTCGTCGGGCTGCATCTCATCGAGGACCTCGGCGGCGCGCTCCTGGCCGAGTGCCGTGAGCAGCTGCGCCTGGTCGTCCTCGCCCATCTCGGCGACGAGGTCGGCCAGCCGCTCGGGGGCGAGCTGGCGGGCCACCTCGACGAGGCGCTTGTCGGGGAGGTCGAGGAGCACGGCTGCCGCGTCGGCGGGCAGCAGCTCGTTGATCTCTTCGAGCAGGTGATCGGCGGACTGGTCCTCGCCGGGCCTCGCCGCATCTTCGGTGACATCCGCCCAGGCGACGAATGCGGTGGGCCCTTTCGCGAGGCTGAACGGCGAGCCGCCGGTGCGGGGCTTCCGGACGAAGAGCTGGGTCACCTCCCACTCGCCGGTCGGCGTCTGCCCGATCGCGACATCCTCGATGAGCGCTTCGCTGCCGTCGGTGACGAGGTGCACCCGGCGGCCGACGAGCTCAGCGAGCAGCCGGACCTCGTCGGCGCGCTGCTCGAAGCGGCGGAGGTTGATGAGCCCCGTGGTGATGACCTGGCCGGCGGCGATCGAGGTGACACGGCCGATCGACAAGAAGATCCGCTTGCGGCCGGGCACCTCTGCGACGAGTCCGACGACGCGCGGGCTCGAGCGCGCACGGCGCACGACGAGCACATCGCGCACCCGGCCGACCCGGTCGCCGTTCGGGTCGAAGACGGACACACCAGCCAGGCGCGCCGCGAAGACCCGGTTCGTGCTCACGGCTGAAACCCTACCCCCGGGAGGTGCGCGGGCCCGGTGCTGGCGGGGCCGTGCGTCGGTGTCACGGCGTCCGCGACGGGCGGCGCAGTGCCGTGGCGTGGTTCAATGGCGGAGTGAGCACGCAGCCGCCCTTCTCGGCCCGGGACGCTGGCTCGCTGCCGCGCGGCGAGACCATCGCGACGCTCGAGACATACCCGGAGGCGCAGGCGCTCGTCGACCGCCTCGCGAAGGCGGACTTCGACGTGTCGACGACGTCGATCGTCGGCAGTGACCTCAAGACGGTCGAGCGCGTCACGGGGAAACTCTCCTATGGGAAAGCGGCCCTCACCGGTGCCGCCAATGGCGCATTCATGGGACTCATCTTTGCCGTGCTCCTCTCCCTCTTCACCCCCGACCCGACGAGCGCCTTCCGGCTCATGGCGGCGGCGGTGCTCGCGACGACGGGGCTCGGCATGATCCTCAGCCTCATCTCGTATGCGGTCGTGCGCCGGCGCCGGGATTTCTCCTCGACGCGGCAGGTGATCGCGAGCAGCTACCAGGTCATCGTGCCGCCGGAGCGGGCCGCGGCGGCACGGCTCGCGCTCGGGGAGGCGGAACTGGGGTCGGTCGGCCAGGAGTAGCGTGCTAGCGCGCCAGCCAGGCCTCGACCTCGTCCGCCGTGCGCGGGATGCCCGCTGACAGGTTCTCGGCGCCGTCGGCCGTGACGAGGATGTCGTCCTCGATTCGCACGCCGATGCCCCGATACTCCTCCGGCACCGTGAGGTCGTCAGGCTGGAAGTAGAGGCCAGGCTCGATCGTGAAGACCATGCCGGCCTCGACGACGCCGTCGATGTAGAAGTCGCGGCGCGCCTGCGCGCAGTCGTGCACGTCCATGCCGAGGTGGTGGGAGGTGCCGTGCACCATGTAGCGCCGGTGGTGCTGCCCGTCGGCCTCGAGCGACTCGGCCGCCGTCCCCGGGAGGAAGCCCCACTCGGCCGTCTTGGCGGCGATGACCGCCATCGCGGCGGCGTGCACCTCGCGGAATACGATGCCGGGCCGTACGATCGCGAACGCCGCGTCCGCCGCCTCCCGCACCGCCTCGTACACGCGGCGCTGCACCTCGGTGAAGCGCCCGTTCACCGGCAGGGTCCGCGTGATGTCGGCGGTGTAGAGGCTCTCGAGCTCGATGCCCGCGTCGATGAGGATGAGGTGGCCGGGCACGACGGCGCCGTCGTTGCGTGTCCAGTGCAGGACGCACGCGTTCGGCCCGGCGGCGGCGATCGTCTCGTAGCCGACGGTGTTGCCCTCCATCCGGGCGCGGCGGTTGAACGTCCCCTCGACGACGCGCTCGCCCCGCGGGTGGGCGATGATCTCCGGCAGGTCGGCGACGATGTCGTCGAAGCCGAGCGCGGTCGCGGCCACCGCCGCCCGCAGCTCACCGACCTCGTAGGGGTCTTTGACGAGTCGCAGCTCGGACAGGTCGCGGGCGAGCTCGGCGTCGAGCTCGTGCGCCGTATCGGGGCCGGCGGGCGAGCGCAGTCCGTCGATCCGGGTCGTGAGCTCCGGGTCCGCGTCGCGGACGAGGAGGCTCGGGACGCGCCAGTCGAGGTCGGCGAGTCCCGCATTCGTGAATGCGCGGAGCGATCCCGTCGCGAGCCCCAGCTCCGCCGCGACATCGTCGAGCGAGGGCCGCGGGCCGACCCAGAACTCGCCGATCTCGGGGTTCGCGTAGAACTCGTCGGAGTCGCGGCCAGCGGCCTCGCGGAGGTACAGCGTCGCGGCGTGCCCGTCGCCCTCTGGCTCGAGCACGAGGATCGAGCCAGGCACGGTGTCCGCGCCCCACCCCGTGAGGTGGGCGAATGCGGAGTGCGCGCGATACGGGTAGTCACAGTCGTTTGAGCGCACCTTCGCGGGACCTGCCGGGAGGATGAGGCGGCGCCCGGGGTGCAAGGCACTGACCCGTGCGCGGCGCGCCGCCGCGTAGGGGGCCACCTCGCGCCGTGCCGGGGTCACGTGCGCGCGCTCGGCCCAGTTCGAGCCGATGTACGCGGCGAAGGCCTCGCTGCGCGGTGTCGTCGATCGGTTCGCGGTCGCCCGCGGCTGCTCGGCGGCCGCCGTCACTCCACTCTGCTCACCCATGTCCCCATTCTCCCGCACACGCGCAGCGCGGCTACTCGGCCGGCGTGAGGCGGGCGAGCACCGGCCGGTGGTCGCTGCCCGCGTGGTCGCGCGAGCCGATGACCCGGAAGCCGGTCGTGTGCCAGTCCGCGGTGTGCAGCACATGGTCGATGGGGGCGCCGAGGAGGGCGGGGAGCTCGGTCGGCCAGGTGCCCTGCCCGCCCTGCCCGCCGGCCTCCGCGGCGTCGAGGCAGGCGCCGAGCCGCGCGTTCGGCACACTCGGGTCCGCGAGGCGTGTCCAGTGGTCGATCGTCGAGTTGAAGTCTCCGGCGACGATGACGCTGCCACGGTCGACGGCGCACACCTCCGCGATCCACTCGAGGCCGTCCCGCCAATCGGCGATCTGCACGGGCGCGATCGGGTGGACGGCGACGAGCGTCGGGCCCTCGCCGTTGGCGGGGACCGCGAGGAGCGACGGCAGCTCTGGGGTCGTCGGGCGATCGGTCTCCGCGCGGTATTCGCCGAGCCGGTCGGAGACGAGCATCGTCGTCGAGCGGGCCTTGAGGATCTGGTCGTACGCGAAGGTGAAGAGCTGCCAGCCCGGACCATCCCCGGTCTCGGCCTCCAGCAGTGCGACGACCTCCGCACCGCGGTCCCAGGTCGTCTCGGGCAGCGCGACGACATCGGCCTCCGTCTGCCGGACGAGCGTCGCGATCTCCTCGGCGGGGACCTCGTCGCCGAGCGTGTTCCACGCGAGCACGGTCACGGTCGTGTCCTCGGCGGCGCCCATGCCGGTGCCGATGAGTCCGCGGGAGCCGAGGACGACGGTTTGCAGACCCACGAATGCGAGGAGCACGATCGCGACGGCGGCCGCGAACCGACGGGTGGCGCGGGCGACGAGGGCGATGAGGGTGAAGAGCACGACGCCCGCCAGCGCGATCGCGGCGCACAGGCCGCGCAGTGCGACGACCCATGCGACGCCTGTGGTCTGCTCGAGCCCGAAGAGCTGCGGCCAGCCGAACACGAGGCACGCCCCAGCGAGCGCGAGCACGAGCACGGCGGCGACGAAGCGGGCGATCATGGCGGGGACAGCGTAGGCGAATAGGCTGGCGGCATGCCGCAGCGACCGGGATGGACCACGTGGCCCGTCTGACGCCGGGCGAGGGGCCGATCGACCTGCACACGCACAGCTCGATCTCGGATGGCACGGAGCGTCCCGCCGACCTCATCGCGGCCGCGGCCGCCGCAGGTCTCGGGACCGTCGCGATCACCGACCACGACTCGACGGCCGGGTGGGCGGAGGCGATGGCGGCGGCCGAGGGGACGGGGCTGCTCGTCATCCCGGGACTCGAGCTGTCGACGCAGCTCGAGTTCGCGAGCGTCCACATTCTCGGGTACTTCGTCGACCCCGGTCACCCGGACCTGGTGCGGGAGATGGCGGCGATCCGCGAGGAGCGGTTCGGCCGCGCCGCCGCGATGGTGGAGCGCATCGGGAAGGACTACCCGATCTCCTGGGACGATGTGCTCCTGCAGCTGTCGGACGGCAAGACGGTCGGACGGCCGCATATCGCGGACGCGCTCGTGGCGAAGGGCATCGTGCCGGACCGCACCGCCGCATTCCAGACGATCCTGCACTGGCAGGGCGGCTACTACCAGGCGCACAAGGCCCCGCTGCCGGTCAGCGGCGTCGAGCTCATCGTCGCCGCGGGCGGGGTGCCGGTCATCGCGCACCCGGGCGCGCGTGGGCCCTCGACGCTCTTCACGGACGCCCGCATCCGCGAGCTGGTCCGGGCGGGTCTCGCGGGGCTGGAGCTCGACCATCGCGACAATGAGCCCTCGCGGCTGCCGCGGTGGCGGGCCTGGGCCGAGGAGCACGACCTCATCGTGACGGGCTCGTCCGACTACCACGGCGAGGGCAAGCCGAATCGGCTCGGCGAGCACACGACCGCGGCCGACCAGCTCGCGCGGCTGCTCGAGCGGGCTGGGCGCTGAGCCGCCCGCAGCCAGCCGCGATCGAGACGTCCTGGGCCTAGCGTTCGGATCGAGGAATGCGGTGACTGCGACGCGTGCCGCGGGTCACTCGATGACGGCGGCGTCCGTGAGGCCGTACCACTTGCGGTTCACGTACGCGAGGCCGACGGGCTCGGGCGCCGGGTTCGCCGCTGAGACGTTCGACTGAATCGCCTGCGCGAGGAGGAGGGTCGAGCCGCCCGCCTCGACCCGCTCGAGCACCTGGCCGCGCACCCAGCGGGTGCCGTGGAAGACCGGCTCGCCGGTCGGCAGCGACTCCCAGAGCGTCGTGTCGGCGAAGCGGTCGATGCCGGAGGTCGCCCCGAGTCGCGCCAGGCGGAGGTCGTCGGCGCCGAGGAAGTGGATGACGACCGTCTCGGCGACCTTGAGCGTCGGCAGGCTCGAGGAGAACTCGGAGACGGAGAACACCATGATCGGTGGCTCCGCGCTCACCGAGGCCACGGAGGTCGCGGTGAGGGCGATGGGGCCGTCCGGTCCGACCGCGGTGATGAGTGCGACGCCGCCCGGGTGGTGGCGGAAGACGGCCTTGTAGTCGTCGCCCGTGAACTCGGGCTCACTGTGCGTCGTCTCGACGACGTGCTCCGCGGGGGTGATGTGCTCGAGGCTCGGGTCGGGGTGCGTCATTGCTCTCCAGTCGTACATGGTCGATCAGGCGGCCGCGGAACGGGCCCCGAATATTCTGCCACCCGGGTCCAGCGCGGTCCTCACCGCATCGGTGGTGCCGAGGTCACCCCGCACGAATCAGACCCGGACCGACTCACTCGGTCGGGGCTGCCGCGCCACTCGGGGCGCTTGGCTCGCCCTGGCCTGCGCCACCACGGCGGCGGCGCCGACGACGCTTCTTGGCCGGCCCCTCAGCGTCGCCGTCGGCCGGCAGCGTTTTTGGCTCGCGTGTCGGCAGATCGGCGTGCCCCTGGCCGCGCCCGGTCGTACGCTCACCGCGGGTCCGCGTGCGCTCGCGGCCACTGCCCGGGCCGCTCCCGCTCCCTCGCCGACCGCCGGAGGCCTGCCGCGATTCCCGGACGGCGGGGGCATGCGCGCCCGGCATGCGCCCCTTCGTGCCCTCGGGGATGTCGAGGTCGGTGTAGAGGTGCGGGGACGAGGAGTAGGTCTCGACCGGCTCCGCGATCCCCATCTCGAGCGCCTTGTCGATGAGCTTCCATTTGTGGAGATCGTCCCAGTCGACGAAGGTGACCGCGATCCCGGTCTTGCCGGCGCGCCCGGTGCGACCGACGCGGTGCAGGTAGTTGTCGTGGTCGTCGGGGACCGTGTGGTTGATGACGTGTGTCACATCGTCGACGTCGATGCCGCGAGCGGCGACATCGGTCGCGATGAGGATCTCTTTCTTGCCGGTCCGGAAGGCGGCCATCGCCCGCTCGCGCTGCTCTTGGTTGAGGTCACCGTGCACTGCGACGGCGGGGAAGCCGCGGTCGTTGAGCTCCTCGACGAGGCGCGCCGCGGCCCGCTTCGTCCGGGTGAAGATGACGGTCTTGCCGCGACCCTCGGCCTGCAGGATCCGGCCGATGACCTCGTCCTTGTCGAGCGAGTGGGCGCGGTAGACGATGTGCTTGATGTTCGCCTGGGTGAGTCCCTCGTCGGGGTCATTGGCACGAATGTGGATGGGACGCTGCATGAATCGGCGCGCGAGTGCGACGATCGGCCCCGGCATCGTCGCCGAGAAGAGCATCGTGTGCCGGACCTCCGGCACCTGCGCGAACAGCTTCTCGATGTCGGGGAGGAAGCCGAGGTCGAGCATCTTGTCGGCCTCGTCGAGCACCATCGTCTGCACCTCCTTGAGCGAGATGAGGCGCTGGCTCGCGAGGTCGAGCAGTCGGCCCGGCGTCGCGACGACGATCTGCGCGCCAGCCTTGAGTGCCTCGACCTGCCCCTCGTACGCCTTGCCGCCGTAGATCGCGACGACCTGCGTCGAGCGGTTCGACGAGGCGAGCACGAGGTCCTCGGCGACCTGGATGCACAGCTCCCGGGTCGGGACGATGACGACGGCCTTGACGCCGTGCTCGGGGTCGCGGCCGAGCCGCTGGATGAGGGGGAGCCCGAAGCCGAGGGTCTTGCCGGTGCCCGTCTTGGCCTGGCCGATGATGTCCTGGCCTTCGAGGCCGAGCGGGATGGTCTGCGCCTGGATGGGGAAGGGCTCCAGGATGCCCTCTGAGGCGAGTGCCTCGACGATGTCGGAATCGATGTTGAGTTCAGCGAACGTCACGAGTGGTGAGCCTGTCGGATTGTGCCTGCGCCTGGCGCGCACTGCGCGGCGCCTGCGGGCGGATGCGCCCACATTCGTTGCCTCGGGCGCTGGTCCCGTTCTGTCGGGATCCGGTCCATGTTACCAGCGGCATGCGCCAGTCCGTCTCGACTCCCCTGATACGACGAGCGCCCCGTCGCCGCGTAGGCTTGCTCCCCGTGGTCGACTGGTTCTGGCGCCGACGGCGCGGCGTGCCCGCGCCGCGCTTACGCTCGCGCGAGGACGCACTGCCGACGGCACGGATCGACCTCCACGAGTTCGCGCCCGCGCCCGCGGAGTTCCTCGCCCGGGCCGCCTATGTGCAGCTCGCCGTGTTCGAGCATGCCGCCCGGGCGGCCGCGCTCGTCCATGCGACCGAGGCGAAGGCGACGATCGCGCTCGCGGCCGGTGTCGCGCTCGACCGGCACCGGGCACTCGTCGAGTTGCTCGCGGTGCGCGGCGCTGACCCCGTCGCCGAGATGGAGCGCGTGCGTCCGGCGATCGACCGGTTCCTCCGGCTCACCGAGGGACGTGACTGGGTCGAGGCGGCGCTGACCTGCCACCTGGCGGGCGGCTTCCTCGATGACCTGTTCGTCGCGCTCGCCGATGGGCTGCCGCGGGAGCTCGCCACCGAGGTCCTCGTCCTGTTTACCCCGCGCGCCGACCCGCGGTACCTCGAGCTGTTCACCCGCGCGATGGAGGACAACACTCGGCTTGCGGCCAGGCTCGCCCTCTGGGGCCGTCGACTGCTCGGGGATGCCCTGCTCGTCGCGCGCGATGCGCTCGCCTTCAGCGACGACCATCGCTCGGATGAAGCGCGAATCGAGCCCGCATTCAGCGAACTCGTCGCGAATCACACGCGCCGCATGGACGCCCTCGGCCTCGCCGCCTGAGCGGGCTCAGCCCGCTCGCCGCGCCGTTTCGAAGTAGCGCTCGTCGGCCGCGCGACGAGCACTTGGCAGCAGGACCGCGGTGAGCAGCGCCGCGAGGGTCGCCGCGCCGATGCTGATGACCCAGATCCAGCCGCCGTCGAACGGCAGGCCCAACCAGACGAGGATCGCCCACAGCCCGGTCGCGATGACGGTCGCGGTCGCGGGCAGGAGCAGCAGGCCGTGGGACTCGCGGCCGGGCACGAGGTAGCGAATGATGAGGCCGATCGCGGCCGCGATGACGAGGACGAATGCGATCTCCATCGGGTGCCTCCGTGCGGTCGTCTCAGGCGACGAAGCCGACGCGGCGCTCGGCCTCCGCGCCGAGCTCGACGTAGGCGATGCTCGCGGTCGGCACGAGGAAGCGGCGGCCCTTGTCGTCGCTGAGCGCGAGGTGCTGCGCGCCACTGCTGAGCGCCGCGGCGATCTCCGCCTCGAGCTCAGGGGCGGTCTGCGACGACTCGAAGGCGAGCTCGCGAGTGATGTTGACGATGCCGATGCGAACTTCCACGGCACCAGCGTAGCGCCGCAGATGGCGGCCCGAGCCGTTGTCCGCTCAGCGCGGACGCGGCGATGTCACCGGTGCTCGATAGCGTGAACCCATGACCACCGCCGGCGCCCTCGGGCTCGACCTCGACACGAGCCAGCGTGCCGTCGTCGAGCTCACGGACGACGTCGATGCGGTGGTGCTTGGCGCCGCGGGCACCGGACGCACGACGGTCGCGATCGAGCTCGTCGCCGACCGGGTGCTGGCGCGCGGCTGGGACCCCGGCGAGATCCTCGTCATCGCGGCCGATCGACGTGCGGCCGCTCGGCTGCGTGACCGACTCGCGGATCGCCTCGGGGTGCCCACCCCCGGCACCATGGTGCGCACCGTGCAATCGCTGGCGAATGCGATCGTGCTCGACGACGCGAAGTCCACGGGCATCCCGCTCCCGCTGTACCTGACGGGCGCCGACCACGACCGGATCATTCGAGAGTTGCTCGACGAGGATGCGCCCGGCGAGGCTGCGATTGACTGGCCGGTGCCGCGGGCGACCCGCCTGCTGCAGGGGTTCCGGAGCGAGCTGCGCGGGCTCCTCGCGGAGGCGACTGCGCGAGGGCTCGGTGCGGCCGGACTTGCGGACACCGGGCGGCAGCATGGCCGGCCAGCCTGGGTGGCCGCCGGCGCGTTCATGCGACAGCTCGGGGAGCGGATCGAGCGGGATCACCCCGAGTTCACACCGCTCGACAGCGCATTCGTGCTTCGTCGCGCGGCCGAGCTCGCCTCGGAGGGACGAGCCGGGCTCGCGCGCCAGCGCCTGGTCGTGGTCGATGACGCACAGGAGCTTGGCCATGGCGCGCTTGAGCTCCTGCGCAGGCTGGCGGCCCGGGTTCCGCTCGACACCCGGACGCTCCGGATCGTCATGCTTGGCGACCCGGACCTTGCCACGGGCGGGTTCCGGGGGGCGCGTCCCGGCGCATTCCTCGCGGCGCCGTTCTGGCGGGACCTCGGTGAGCCGAGACGGCTCACGCTGGACCGCAGTCATCGCCACGGGTCGGCGATCGCCGGTGCGCTCGAGCGGATCGTCGAGCGGATCGGCCGCGCCGGGGCGGCGCCGCACCGCAGCCCGGCCGTCCCGCCGGATCGGGGCGACGAGGTGCGCGCGGTGCGGGTCGGGGACGACGCTGATCGGGCGGCCTATGTCGCCCGCGTGCTCCGGGAGCGCCACGTGCATCAGGGGGTGCCGTGGTCGTCGCTCGCGGTCATCGTCCGCACCTCGACCGCGGCGGTGCGGCTTGCCCGGGAGTTGCGCACCCTGCAGGTCCCTGCCGAGTCGGCCGGCGTCGCGCCGGTCGGCCCCGAGGAGCACGCGGTCCGTGGCCTCACGCTGCCGATCGAGATCGCGCTCGGCATCGTCGAGCTCGACGGGGAGCATGCCGAAGCGCTGCTGACCGGCGCGGTCGGCCGCATCGATGTCGTCGCGCTCCGGCGGCTGCGCACGGCGCTGCGGATCGATGCCCTCGCCGCGGGCCGGGATGAAGGCTCGCGCACGCTCCTCACCGAAGCGATGCGCACCCCGGGGATCTTCGCTGGGATCGACTCCGCCGCGGCCCGGCGCGCCCGCACGGTCGCCGAGCTCCTGGAGCGGGTCCGCGCGGCGGCGGCGGGGCACGCCAGCATCGAAGAGCTGCTCTGGCTCGTGTGGTCCGGCAGTGGCCTCATCGAGGAGTGGGGCCGGCTCGCCTTCGGCGCGGGCACCGAGGCCGACGAGGCGAATCGGCACCTCGACGCCGTCGTCGAGCTGTTTGCCGCGGCCCACCGGTATGTCGAGCGTCACCCGGAGGGCGGTGCGGAAGTATTCCTCAGGTCCTGGCTCGACGCGACGGTCCGGCAGGACACCCTCGCCCGGCGTGAGGCCGAGGGACGCGTCGTGGTCGGGACCCCCGCGCAGGTCGTCGGCCTCGAATTCGACACCGTCATCCTCGCGGAGCTTGAGGATGGCATCTGGCCGAACCTCCGCGTGCGGGGCTCGCTGCTCGGTGTGCAGGACCTCGTCGACGTGTGGGACGGCATCACGCCGGGCGGCATCGACCGCCGCCGCCAGATGCTGCACGACGAACTGCGGCTCCTGGCGCTCGCCGCATCGCGGGCGCGATCCCGGCTCATCGGGGTCGGGATCGCGGGCGAGGACCGGGCGAGCTCGCCGTTCCTTCGGCTGCTCGCGGCGGATGGCGAGGTCACCGACGTGAGCACCGAGGCGGTCGCGCCGCTCACCCTCCGGGGTCTCACCGGACGGCTGCGCCGCCAGCTCACCGGTGGGCGGGCACCGGATGGCACGCGGCGACGACAGGAGATTGCCGCGGCGCAGGCGCTTGCGCGGCTCGCATCGGCCGGGCTCCCTGGCGCGCATCCGGACGAGTGGTACGGACGCCTGCCGATCTCGACGACCGAGCCACTCGCGGCACCGGGGGAGCCGGTACGCGTCTCGCCGTCGACCATCGACCGCTTTGGCACGTGCGAGCTGCACTGGGCGATCGAGCATCTCGGTGGCGGTGGCCAGAGCATCGGCGCGAGCGTCGGCACGATCGTCCACGACGTCGCGGAGCGGATCGCTGACGAGGACGCCGAGACGCTGTTGCCCGCGGTGCTCGCGCAGCTTCGCGAGCTCGACTACGAGGCGGACTGGGTGCGGGTCGCGGATGAGCAGCGCGCGCGGGACCTCGTCGAGCACCTCGTTGCCTACCAGCGGGAGCTCGCCCGGGCGGGCGGGGTGACCGTCGGCCGCGAGCTGCGGCTCGCGCTGGGCTACGGCCGCGCCGAGGTGCGCGGGCGCATCGACCGCATCGAGCGATACCCGGACGGGACCGCCGTCATCGTCGACTTCAAGACGGGGGCCGAGTCACGGTACACCTCGGACAACTCCGTGGCCGAGCACGCCCAGCTCGCGATCTACCAACTTGCCCTCGTCGACGGCGGGCTCCGCGACGCCGACGGCGAGGCCGTCGAGCTCGCCCTGCGACACGGTGGCGCCCAGCTCGTCATCCTGTCCCGCACGACGGCGAAGACCGACTTCGCGGCCCTGCGCCAGCCACCGCTCGACGAGGCGGCTGCCGCCGAGTGGCGAGCGCGGATCGAGGCGACCGCCGAGGGGATGGCGGGGGGCGCATTCATCGCGCGGGTCGCGGCGCACTGTGCGAACCGGTATGCCTACGGGCCCTGCCGGATCCACATCGTCGGGCAGGTGAGCGCATGAGTGGTGCACGGTACACCCCGGAGGAGCTCGCCGAGCTCCTGTCGACCCGGGAGGACCCGGTCCATCAGCCGACGGCGCAGCAGCGTGAGGTCATCCTTGCCCCGGCGGACCGACCCGCGCTCGTCATGGCCGGTGCCGGCAGTGGCAAGACGGAGACGATGGCGGCTCGCGTCGTGCACCTCGTCGCCAACGGACTGCCGCCGGGCGGTGTGCTCGGGCTCACCTTCACGCGGAAGGCCGCGGGGGAGCTCGCCGAGCGTATCCGACGGCGCCTCGACCGGCTACGGCAGGTCGGTGTCCTCACGGGCGACGATGCCCTCGATCTGCCGACGGTCTCGACCTACAACGCCTGGGCGGGGTCCATCTACCGGGAGCACGCCCTCCACATCGGCCGGGAGCCGGATGCCGAAGTCGTCGGGGAGGCCGCCTCGTGGCTCCTCGCCCGACGGATCGTGCTCGAGCACGGCGACCCGGCCCTCGTCGACCTCGGGCAATCCATGGCGAGACTCACCGATGCGGTGCTGCGCCTGAGCAACGCGATGACCGAGCACGTCGTCGACCCGGAGCGCCTCGATGACCTCGTCGAGGCCTTCACGCAGGTCGGGAGCCTCGAGCCGCTCGGCATCAAGAAGTACGACGGCCCCGTCGATGAGCACGTCGCGGACGTCGGCGCTCTTCGGCTCCTGGTGCCGCTCGTCGAGCAGTATCAGGCGGCGAAGCGACGCCGAGGGGTCATCGAGTTCAGCGACCAGGTCGCCTCGGCGCTCGAGATCTGTCAGCGGGTGCCGGAGGCGGTTGCCGAGCTGCGCGAGCGACATGAGGTGGTCATTCTCGATGAATATCAGGACACCTCGGTCGTGCAGGCGCGGCTGCTCGCTCGGATCTTCGCGGGGACCGGGGTCATGGCCGTCGGCGATCCCAACCAGGCGATCTACGGCTGGCGTGGTGCGAGCGCCGCGAACCTCGCGGGGTTCGCGGCGGAGTTCGCGCGCGACGACGCACCGGTGCGCACCTTCCAGCTGACGACGAGCTGGCGGAACCCGCCAACCGTCCTCGAGGCTGCGAACCGCATCGCCGACCCGCTGCGCACAGGCCCGGTCCAGGTGGAATGGCTCGCGCCCCGCCCCGGCGGCGTCGATGGTGAGCTCGCCATCATCTACGCCGAGACGGTGCGCGATGAGGCGGAGGAGGTCGCGGGGTGGGTCCGCGACCGGCTCGAAGCGCGGCGGGACCCGGCCAGCGGCTCAGCGACGGCCGCCATCATCATGCGGAAGCGTGCACACTTGGAGCGGTTCGGCGAGGCGCTGCGCCGACTAGGGGTGCCGCACCACATCGTCGGTGGTGGCGGCCTGCTCAGCGCCCCCGACGTCGTCGACCTCGTCGCGACCCTGCGCGTCCTCGTCGACCCGGACGCCGGCTCCGCACTCATTCGCCTCCTCACCGGAGCCCGCTGGCGCATCGGCCTCGCCGACCTCGATGCTCTCCGAGGTCTCGCGCACTGGCTCCAGCTCCGCGACACGGCGCATCGACCGCTCGACACCGAGGTCGCCGCGGCGCTGCGCGGCTCCGCCCTCCCCGGTGACGGCGCGTCGATCATCGACGCACTCGACGCGCTCGTGAGCATGCCCGAGGGACATCGTGCGCTCGAGGGATTCAGCGCCCCGGGTCTCGCGCGACTGCGTGAGGTTGGTGCCGAGCTCCGGCGGCTCCGTGGGCGCCTTGGGCTTCCGCTCCCGGACCTCGTCGACCTCGTCGCGGAGGCGATGCGCCTCGACATCGAGGTCGTCGCCAACGAGCTCGAGCCCGGCGGCCAGACCAACCTCCGGGCATTTCGCCACGAGGTGGAGGGATTCGTCGGGGTCGAGCCGCGGGCGAGCGTCAGCGCGCTCCTCGCGTGGATCGACCGGGCCGCCGATGACGACCGCGAGATGAGCCCCGCGGCGCCGCCGAGCGAGCCGGGGGTCGTGCAACTCATCACCGTGCACGGTGCCAAAGGGCTCGAGTGGGACATCGTCGCCATCCCACGGCTCGTCGAGGCCGAGTTCCCCACGAGTGCTCAGGTCGGCCGGGACTGGCTCGCCTTCGGCAGACTCCCCGGTGAGTTGCGTGGTGACGCGGCCGAGCTCCCGTCGTTCGGTTGGCGGAGTGCGGCGGATCGGCGGGAGTACGTCGCCCGTTTCGAGGCGTACCGTGCCGAGCTGCTGGAGCGCCACGAGCAGGAGGAACGCCGACTCGCCTATGTCGCCGTCACGCGCACCCGCAGCGACCTGCTGCTCAGTGGCGCATGGTGGGGCGGGCAGCAGCGCCCCAGGAAGCCGAGTCGATACCTCGAGGACTGCGCCGCCGCATTCGCCATGATGCTGCCAGCGGAGCCCGATACCGAGACGCCACCGGAGGATCTCGGGCAGCCCGACCTGCGCTGGCCGCGGCCAGCCCTCGGCGACCGCCGCGAGCGGGTCGAGCGAGCCGCTGAGCTGGTGCTCGCCGCGATGCAGGAGCTCGAGACGGCGGCGTCGGGCGTCGACCGCGGCGACCTCGAGGGTGTGACTGACCCCGGCCAGGCACTCCCCGAGCCACTCGCGTCGGCGCCCTGGGCCAGGGACCTTGCGCTGCTGCTCGCCGAGCACGCAATCCGCGGCACCGCGGCGCCCCCCGCGCCACCGCGGCGCGTGCCTGCCTCGGGCTTCAAGGCCTGGGTGCAGGACCCGGCGGCTCGGCTCCGCGCCATCCAGCGACCCATGCCGGAGCAGCCATACGTCGCGACGCGCCTCGGCACACTCTTTCACGACTGGGTCGAGGCGAGATACCGGCGACTGGCCCCCGAGGCGCTCTTCGACCTCGATGAGCTTGGGGTCTCCGCCGAGGACGAACTCGTCGGGCTGGCGCCCGCCGACCAGGCGACGCTCGCGCGGCTCAAAGACGTGTTCGAGCGCTCACGATGGGCGACGCGGCGACCGCTCGCCGTCGAGCGCGCCATCGATCTGCCGCTGGGCGGGGTGACCATCCCCTGCAAGATCGACGCGGTCTTCCCCGCGGACGACGACCCGGATGGTGTGACGATCGTCGACTGGAAGACGGGGCGGCGCCCCGACGACCCTGACGCCCTTGCGCTGCTCGAATACCAGCTCGACCTCTACCGGCTCGCGTGGGCGGCGGCGACCGGCACCCCGGTCGAGCACATCGAGGCGCTGCTGTACTTCGTCGCGAGCGACGAGGAATACGCGCCGACACGCTATCGCGGCGAGACCGAGCTCACCGCGGAGTGGGGCGATGCGATCGCACGACTCGGCTGAGTCGCACCTGAACCGGCCGGCCTCTGGTGGGCGGGCGTTGGGCTAGTGCGACCCTGGGCGGACCGACCTGCTCTCGATCAGCTCAGACCGCTCGGCGCGTCTGCTCGAGCAGGTCCTCGACCTCACCGATCGTCAGCACCGGCGCCGTCTGCGCCTCGATCCGCGCCGTGCGGCGACCGTGCACGCGCTCGGCGAGCGTGGTGAGCATGTCGACGGCGTCGTCGACGATGCCCTGGTCCCGCAGCTCCTGGCCATGCAGCAGCCAGCGGGCGAGCTCCAGCTCGGCGAAGAATGCGGCACGACCGCGCAGCCGCCGGTCGCCACCACCCATCACTGCCGCGTATCCGCCGAAGACGGCGTCGGCGGCCCGCTCATCTTGGCTAAGCCAGGCAAGATCGCTCGCCGGATCGCCGATCGCCAGTCCGTGCCAGCCGGTCACGGTCGCGACGGCCTCGCCCTCGATGTGGAACGACTCCACGTCAAGACCACCGATGACCGTCGGCTGGAACTGCCACAGGTCAGTGTCGTCGAGCGCCGCGAGCCAGCGGGACTGCACGATGGCGGGCAGTAGACCGGTCGCCTCAGCTCGGGCAACCACCGAGGCGGCCTGGCGCTTCGACTCCTCCGGGCCGGCGGACGGGAGCCCCGCATCCGTCACGATCGTGCTCGGCAACCGGTGGACCTCCGCGATCGCGCGCCCGACGGCGGTGCCAAGCCGCGGGTGCTCGCCGAGCGCATCGCGCTCGAGGGGAGCCCCCGCGGGACAATCGGTGACGACCGCGCGGGTCGGGCCGTACGTCGCTGCGCCCTCCGGGGTGAGCACACTGAAGGGGAGTCGCGACCTGGCGCCGGCGGTCAGTGCGGCGAGTCCCGCAAGCTCCGCCCGGATCCGGGTATCCGCCTGGCGGGAGCGGGGGAGCCGGACGAGCAAGTCCCGTCCGTCCTCGGCCGAGACGACCGCGGCATCAAAGTCCTCGTCGCGCAGCGGCCTCACGCCGGCCACCCGGAGTCCGGGGACCGCCGCCGCTGCGAGCGCGGCTAGAGTGAACGGGGATCGCGCCATACCCGTCAGGGTAGGCGTCGTCACCACCCCTTCGGCCCACGCCACGCCAGGATGGCCCGCACCAGATGACCAACCCGGACGCCCTGCTCACTGCCCTCGACCCACAGCAGCGCGCTGCCGCCGCGGCACTTGAGGGGCCCGTCGCGATCCTCGCGGGCGCGGGCACCGGCAAGACCCGCACCATCACGCATCGGATCGCCTACGGGATCGCGACCGGCCGCTACAGCGCGCCCCGCACGATGGCACTCACCTTCACCCGCCGCGCTGGCGAGGAACTCCGCGCGCGGCTGCGGCAGCTCGGTGCCGGGGAAGTCCAGGCGCGCACCTTCCACGCGGCGGCGCTCGCCCAGCTCAGCCACTTCTGGCCCCAGGTCGTCGGTGGCACCATGCCGCGCATCGTCGAGGCGAAGGGGTCGCTCATCGCCGACGCCGCCCGTGCGGAAGGCCTCCCGAGCGACGTCGGGACCGTCCGTGACCTCGCCGCAGAGATCGAGTGGCGGAAGGTCTCCGATCTCACGATCGAGGCATGGGCGGCGAGCGGCCGCACCGTCGCCGGCCTCCGTACCGAGCAGGTGGTCGCGTGCCAGCACGCCTACGAGCGCCTCAAGGACGAGCGGCAGCAAATCGACCTCGAGGATGTGCTCCTCGCCACGGCAGGCATGCTCGCGGTGGAGCCGGGCGTGGCGAGAGTCGTGCGGGAGCAGTACCGCACATTCGTCGTCGATGAGTATCAGGACGTCTCACCGATCCAGCACCGACTCCTCCGACTCTGGCTTGGTGACCGCACCGAGATCTGTGTCGTCGGCGATGCGAACCAGACCATCTACACCTTCGCGGGGGCATCGCCGAGACACCTGCTTGGCTTCGGGCACGAGTTTCCCGGGGCCGAGGTGCACCGGCTCGAGCGCAGTCACCGCTCCACGCAGCCGATCCTCGACACCGCGAACCGGCTCATGCGTGGCCGTCCCGGGGCGCTCGAGCTCTCGGCAGCGCAGCCCGGCGCGGCGCTCACCCCGGCCATCGTCGGCTACCCGAGTGACGCGGCGGAGCGTGCCGGCCTGGTCGAGGCGATCCGCGCTGACCTTGCCGACGGGATTCCGCCGCACCGGATTGCCGTCCTCGTCCGGCTCAACGCGCAGGCGCCCGAGCTCGATGCGACGCTGCGCGCTGCCGGGTTCGCGGTGACCCTGCGTGGGGACGCAAGGTTCTTCGCCCAGCCGGAGGTGCGCGAGGCGGTCGTGCACCTCATCGTCGCTCGTCGCACCGCGCCGCCGGAGCTTCCCGCGGCGACCACCGTGCGCGGGGTGCTCGCCGGACTCGGGTGGGCGCCGACCGCGCCCGGCGACGAGGCGACGGCCGCCGTCCGCGGACGGTGGCACGCGCTCGATGCGCTGCATCGGATGGCGCTCGAGGCGGGGGACCGCAGCTTCGCCGCATTCATCGACGAACTCCTGGATCGCCAGGCCGCGAACGACGACCCGGTCGCCGGCAGCGTCGCCATCGCGACCATGCACTCCGCGAAGGGGCTCGAGTGGGACTCCGTCCACGTCATCGGGCTCGCCGAGGGCCTGCTCCCCATCTCGTACGCGAGTGACGCGGCGGGGATCGAGGAGGAGCGCCGTCTCCTCTACGTGGCGATCACTCGTGCGCGGCAGCGACTCCGGCTCAGCTGGGCGGCGCGTGCGCATGCGCGAGCGCCCGAGCGCGCCCCGAGCCGCTTCCTCGCCGAGCTCGGCCTTTAACCCGCACCCCTCCGCGCGCCCCGCCCCACCCCCTCCCGCCCCGCTCGCTCGGGCCCTCCACCATTCAATGTGCCCGTTTTCACCGCGTGAGCCCGATAAATCGGGCTCACGCGGTGAAAACGTGGCGAGGGAGGGCGGGGTGTGGAGACTGCGGGCGGGGCGGCGCTCGGCTCGGGCAAAGTCGGGGGATGGCACTGCTGCGACTTGACCCCCGGCACCCGATCGTGTGGCGCACGCCCGAGAGTCTGCAGATCGGCGGGCGCCGACCCATCGTCGTGCTCGACGGCATCACCCCCGCCGAGGAACGCATGGTGCACGCCCTCGGCGCGGGCATTCCGGAGGAGGCGCTCGCGGTGCAGGGCCGATGTGCGCGGACCGTCGCTGCGGGGCTCATCGAACGGGTGCGACCAGCGCTCCTCGGTGCGACCCCGCCCGGGCTCGCCATCACCGTGCGGACCCGGGATGACCAGGGACGCCAGCTCGCCGAGCTCGCCCGCTCGCTCGGGCTGCTCGGCGTGCAGCCTGCCGATGCGCGCGCGGGCAGGACGGCAGGCATGCTCATCGGCAGCCATGCGATCCCGCCCGTGGCGTACCGGGACTGGCTTCGGCGTGACGTCCCGCACATCGGCATCATCTTCGGGGAGTCCGAGGTGCACATCAGCTCGGTCGTGGTGCCCGGTCACACCCCGTGCCTGCGCTGCGCCGACCTGCACCGCCGCGACGCCGATGCCTGCTGGCCCGCCATCGCCACGCAGCTGCTCGCGGTCCGGGCCGCGGCTGCGGACGACCCGCTGCTGCGCGTCGCCGCCCTCGCCACGGCCGTTCGTCGGCTCCGCGAGGTGTGCGGTGCGCCGCCGTCACAGCTCGAGTCGCGGGCGCTCAGCATCACCGCGGACGGCACCGCGGCCGCGGTCGCCGCCCCGTCGCATGACGAATGCGGTTGCCTCGTTGATCTGCAGCACGCGCTGCCGTCGGCCGCATAGTTCGGGCTGCCGGAGCCCCGTCAGCCGTCCCAGCCGCGCCCGGCGTCGGGGATCGGGCCAAGGCCGTCGTCGTCCGGGCCGCCACCGCCCTCGGTCGGCCGGTCGCCGCCGTCATCGGCCAGCAGATCCTCGATGGCGCGGTCGACGTCGTCCGGCTCGGGCGCACCCGCGAGCAGTCGCGCCACCAGGGCGGCGGGGTCATCGATGTCCGCCGCGGTCGGCACGAGATCGGGGTGCGACCAGAGCGCGTCGCGCTTCGCCGTACCGACCGCGCCGGTCACCGCCTGCCACATCGCGGCCGCCTCGCGCAGTCGTCGTGGCCGCAGCTCGAGTCCGACGAGCGCCGCGAGCGCCCGCTCTGCCGGGCCCCCGGCGGCACGTCGCCGTCGCACCGCCTCGGCGATGGCCGGCGCCGCGGGGAGCCGCTTCGTTGCCGAGGCGGTGACGACATCGACCCAGCCTTCGATGAGCGCGAGCGTCGTCTCGAGCCGAGCGAGCGCCTGCTGCTGGGCCTGGCTGCGCGGCGGGATGAGCCGCCCGTCTTGGAAGGCGGCGCGCAGGGCCTCCGGGTGCTGTGGGTCAAGCTCGCTCGCGAGCTCCTCGAGTGCGCCCATGTCGATTGTGATGCCGCGGGCGTAGTCGATGATCGCGGTGTTGAGCTGGAGGCCGAGCCACTTCGCGTGCCGGAACAGCCGGGCGTGCGCGAGCTCGCGGGCAGCCACCCACAGCTGCACCTGGTCGATCGGCTGTTCGAGCGAATGACCGAAGGCGAGCGCATTCTGGGGCAGGATCGCCGCCTGGCCGTCCGCGACGAGCGGCAGGCCGATGTCGCCGCCGGACAGGACCTCGCCGGAGAGCTGCCCGACGACCTGGCCGAGCTGCATGGCGAAGAGGGTGCCGCCGATGTTGCGCATGATTTTGGCCGCGCCGGGCATGAGCCCGTCGAGCTCCTCGGGCGCGGCGGTGGTGAGCGCGCTGGTGAGCGCGTCGGCGATCGACCCGGCGACCGGCTCGGCGAGCTGGGTCCACACGCCCATCGTCGCGGTCGTCCATTCCTGTCGGCCCATAATGCGCGGCGGCAGCGGCGTCTGCGGGAGGTCGGTCGCCTCGTCGAGCCAGAGCTCTGCGACCCCGAGTGCCTGCTCGAGTGCGGTGTGCTCCTCCGGCAGTGTGACGACGGTGCCCTGGTGCGCGATCGTGGCTGCCTGCTCGGCGGCGAGGGACCAGTCGATCGAGTCACCGTCGCGCTGCATCGCACGCTGCAGGTGGCCCATGAGCTGCCCGAGGAGCACGGGATTGTCGGGCAGGCCCGCGGCGCTCGCCAGCTGCGCGGGGTCGATCCCGCCGCGGCCCTCGAGGAATTCGCGGATGAGTTCGCGGAATTCTTCCTCATCCGGGCCGGGGTGCTCGCTCATAGCGCTAACGCTAGGCGCTTCGACCGCATCGACCCAGCACGTTCGCAGTGAGCGCACAGCGCCTCGGAGGCGAATCCTCAGCCCCGGCTGGGGTCGCGCGGAGCCGACGGCCTACACTCGCAGCGTGTACCTGAGCCGAAAGGAGCGCAACGCCGACCAGCGCGCGCCCCTCGGCCAGATCATCGGCGGCGCCCTGCTGGGGGTCGCCGCCGTCTGCACCGGCGTCGTCGCGGCGATGCCCGCGCCGTATGTCATCGAGTACCCGGGCCCGGTCTTCGATGTGCTCGGTCAGACGACCTCGAACGGCGAGGACGTCCCGATGATCAGCATCCCGGTGGAGGAGACGTACCCGACGGAGGGGGCGCTCCGGCTGCTCACCGTCTACGCGACACCGCCACAGCGCATGCCGAGCTGGATCGATGTCGTCCTCGCCACCTTCGACCCGCAGCGCGCGGTGCTGCCGGCCGAGTCCGTCTATCCGCCCGGTCTCACGCAGGAGCAGAATGCGGAGCAGGCGAAGGTCGAGATGGCCAACTCGCAGCTGTCCGCGATCGCCGCCGCCCTGCACGCGCTCGGCTACGAGCTCGAGCTGCAGCTGTCGGTTGCGCAGGTCCAGGAGGGTGCGGCGGCCGAGGGACTCCTCGAGGTGGGCGACGTGATCCGCTCGATCAATGGAGTCGAGCCGGCCACCCTGGAGGAGCTTCGCGCGGCGATCACGAGCAACGGCACCTCGCGGCCAGCGCAGCTCGTCGTGCAGCGCGGCGAGGCCGAGATTGCCGTAGAGGCGACGCCGCGGCTCAGCGAGCCGACGGCTGGTGCGGAGCCGACGCCCGTGCTCGGTATCCTCGTCGCGAGCGATTTCGTGCTGCCGTTCACGGTGACGATCCAGCTCGACAACGTCGGTGGTCCGAGCGCCGGGATGATGTTCGCGCTCGGCATCTACGACAAGCTGACGCCGGGCGGTCTCACCGGTGGCGAGGACATCGCGGGCACCGGGACGATCGACGCGATGGGTCGTGTCGGAGCGATTGGCGGCATCCAGCAGAAGATGTGGGGTGCGGTGGATGCGGGTGCGGCCTGGTTCCTCGCGCCGGTCGACAATTGTGACGAGGTCGTCGGCAGTGTGCCGGAGGGGCTGCGGGTCTTCGCGGTCTCGACGCTCGATGAGGCGATCCGGGCGGTCGAGGTGATCGGCACCGGCGGCGACCTCGACGCGCTGCCGAGTTGCGAGTCGGTGCTGCGCAGTTGAGCCGCTGCGGGCCGATCCCCAGCACGGCGCCACTAGACTGACGGCCGCGTACCGACCGACAGGAGACCCAGCCGGATGTCCGCCCCCGCCGCATCGCAGCAGCCCACGCGTTCCCCGCGTCGCGCGATCACGATCACGATCGTCGTCCTCGTGGTCCTCGCCACCGCATTCTTCATCGCCGCGACCCTCGCCGCCGATGTGCTCTGGTATCAGCAGACCGGGTATCTCGAGGTCTTGACGACCCAGTGGATCGCCCGTGTCGTGCTCTTCGCCGTCGGGTTCCTCGGCATGGCGATCCCGGTGTGGCTCGGTCTGTTCATCGCCTTCCGCAACCGCCCGATCTACACGAAGCTCGACCCGCAGCAGCAGCTCGTCGACGGGCTGCGGCCCCTGGCGACCTGGGCGGTCCCGCTCGCGCTCGGTTTTTTTGCGGGCCTGTCGGCGGCGGGGCAGTGGCGCTCGGCACTCCTGTGGCTCAACTCGACCCCGTTCGGTGAGACCGACCCCGAGTTCGGGCTCGACATCGGCTTCTACTTCTTCGACCTGCCCTTCTATCAGGGCGTAGTCGGCTTTGCCCTCTGGGCCGTTGCCCTCTCCGGGCTCGCGGCGCTTGCGATCGCCTTCGTCTTCCGCTCTATCCGCCTCATCGGCCGCCGCCCGCACATCGATCGCGCTGCGCGCGTGCAGCTGGCCGTGACGCTCGGCCTGTGGATCGCGCTCCAGGCGCTCAACATCTGGCTCGGGCGCTATGCGACGCTGCATGAGTCCTCGGCCGGATTCCTCCAGACCGGCGCCGGCTACACCGAGGTGAATGCGATCATCCCGGGACAGGCGATTCTCGCGATCGCCGCCGCATTCGTCGCCCTACTGTGCTTTGCGACCGCGATGATCGGCCGCTGGCAGCTACCGGCGATCGGGGTCGTGCTCCTCGTCGTGCTCTCGCTCGTCATCGGCGCGGGGTACCCGTGGATCGTGCAGCGGTTCCAGGTCGAGCCGTCCGCACGGACGGTCGAGGCACCGTACATTGAGCGTTCGATTGCGGCGACCCGCGATGCCTTCGGGGTCGCGGGCCTCGAAGAGATCCCGTACAGTGCGACGACCAACGCGACGCAGGGCGCGCTCCGGGAGGACGCTGCGACGACGGCGAACATCCGGATCATCGACCCGACGATCGCGCCGCGGACCTTCCAGCAGCTGCAGCAGCTCAAGCAGTATTACGGCTTCCACGACCTTGATGTCGACCGCTATGAGATCGACGGCAAGGTGCAGGACACGATCATCGCGCTGCGCGACCTCAACCTCGCCGGCCTCGGCGACTCGCAGTCGTGGTACAACAACACGGTCGTCTACACGCATGGCTACGGCGTCGTCGCCGCCTACGGCAACCAGCGCGAGCCGGATGGCGAGCCACGATTCCTCGAGTACGACATCAACCAGACCGGCGCGCTCGGCGAGTACGAGCCGCGGATCTACTTCGGTGAGGGCAGCCCGGAGTACTCGATCGTCGGTGCGCCCGAGGGCAGCGCTCCCATCGAGCTCGACTACCCGGCCGGCGGCGAGGACTCGACCCGCACCGTGCAGACGACCTTCACGGAGGACGGCGGACCGAAGCTCGACAACCTCTTCAACCGGATCGTCTACGCGATCAAGTTCCAGTCCGAGCAGATCCTCTTCTCCGACGCGGTGAACGACAACTCGCAGATCCTCTATGACCGCGACCCGCGCACCCGGGTGCAGAAGGTCGCCCCGTATCTCAGCCTCGATACCGACCCGTACCCCGCGATCGTCGACGGGCGCATCGTGTGGATCGTCGACGGCTACACGACGGGCACGAACTACCCATATTCGGAGACCGTCGACCTCGTGCGCGCGATCGCCGATGCCGACACCACGGTCAACACGCTGTTGCAACACCGGGTCAACTACCTGCGGAACTCGGTGAAGGCGACGGTCGACGCGTACGACGGGACGGTGACCCTCTACGCCTGGGACGACGAGGACCCGGTGCTGAGCGCGTGGCAGCAGATCTTCCCCTCGACGGTCGTGCCCGCGTCCGAGATGAGCGAGGACCTCCTCGCGCACGTGCGCTACCCGGAGGACCTCTTCAAGGTGCAGCGCCAGATCCTCGGGACCTACCACGTCACCGACACGAACAGCTTCTACTCCGGCGACGACCGCTGGGTGACGCCGCAGGACCCGGTGGCCTCGTCCGCCCTCCAGCCGCCGTATTACCTGACGATGCAGACGCCGGGCAGTGACAAGCCGGCGTACACCCTCTACTCCACGTACATCCCCGCGGAGACCGGCACGACGCAGCGCCAGATCCTCACCGGCTACCTCGCGGCGAATGGGGACGCGGGGGAGGACTACGGCAAGCTGACGCTGCTGACGCTGCCGACGCAGTCCATCCCGGCGCCCGGTCAGGTGTTCAACGCGTTCAAGACGAACACCCAGGTCTCCAGTGAGGTCCTTGATCTCACGGCCGGTGGTGGCAACAACGTCATCTACGGCAACCTGCTCACGCTGCCGGTCGGCGGCGGGCTGCTCTACGTGCAGCCGGTCTACGTGCAGTCCTCCTCGGGCACCCAGTTCCCGCTGCTGCGCAAGATCCTGGTGTCATTCGGGGCCGACATCGCCTTCGAGGACACACTCGACGAGGCGCTCGACGTGCTCTTCGGGGGCGACTCCGGGGCTGAGGCGGGCGACTCCGGCGAGGCGACCGAGCCGACGCCCGAACCGACGACGCCGACGACCCCGGTCGACCCGGAGGCCCCGACGACGCCGTCGACGCCGGGTGATTACGGTCCCGAGCTGCGGGCGGCACTCGCCGACTACCAGGCGGCGCTCGCGGACCGCACCGCGGCCTACGCCCGTGGCGATCTCGTCGCCGCGGCCGAGGCGGACCAGCGGATGGTCGCCGCGATCGAGCGGGCACTCGCGGCCACGGACGGCTGAGCCGCATGGCGGTGCCCCCGGGTGTTCGCGCGGTGCGCGGCGGCGGGGGTGCCTCCCGCATTCCTCCCATCGTTGTCGCGGGCGTGACGGGCTCGGGGAAGTCGACCATCGGACGACTCCTCGCAGACCGGCTCAGGCTGCCGTTCCTCGACGCAGATGACCTGCACTCCGCGGCGAACCGCGCGAAACTCCACGCCGGCGAGCCGCTCGACGACGCCGACCGCGCCCCGTGGCTCGACCGGGTCGGCGCCGCGATCGCCGCGGCCGGGACGAATGTGGTGGCCTGCTCCGCCCTCAAGCTCGCCTACCGTGACCGGTTGCGCGAGTACGCCCCCGATCTCGTCATCGTGCAACTCGACGTGCCCGTCGAGGAGCTTGAGCGACGGCTTGCTGCCCGCAGGGGCCATTTCGCGGCGCCGAGCCTGCTGCCGAGCCAGCTCGCAACGCTGGAGCCACTCCTGGCGCGCGAGCGTGGATTCGTGATGCCTGCGGCGGGTGACCCGGCGGCGACAGTCGACGCGATCCTCGCGCGGGGCACAATGGGGGCATGACCTCCCCACTCGAGCTCGCCCGCGACGACCTCCGCCAGCGCATGGGGCGCTACGGCCTGTGGCGGCGCAGTCCTGGCCTGGACCCCGCGCTCGCGACCGCCGCGGAGCGCGCGGGGTACGGCTCCTTCTGGATCGGTGGCAGTCCCCCGGCCGACCTTGACCTCGTCCAGGCCGTGCTGGACGCCACCGAGCGAATCGTCATTGCGACCGGCATCGTCAACATCTGGGCGGCGGACGCGCGCGAGGTCGCCGCGAGCTACCACCGGATCGAGGCGGCGCATCCGGGCCGGTTCATGCTCGGGATCGGCGCCGGCCACCCGGAGAATCACGAGCAGGCGGCCAAGCCGTACACGGGTCTCGTCGACTACCTCGATGTGCTCGACGCCGACGGGGTGCCGTCCGAGCGGCGCCTGCTCGCCGCGCTCGGCGACCGCGTGCTCCGGCTCGCGGCGGAGCGCAGTCTGGGGGCGCACCCGTATTTCGTACCGCCGGCGCATTCCTCCCGGGCTCGGCGCATCATGGGCGCGTCCGCGCTCCTCGTCCCCGAGCAGCGGGTCCTGCTCGAGACGGACTCGTCAACGGCGCGCGATGTGCTGCGACCCGGGATGGTCCGCTACTTCGACCTGACGAACTACCGGGCGAATCTCGTGCGGCTCGGCTACGACGAGGCACCGCTCCTCGCGCACAGCGATGCGTCCGTCGATGCGCTGGCTGCCTGGGGTGACGGTGCCGCGGTGCGCATGCGGCTCGACGCACACCTGAAGGCGGGGGCCGATCACGTCCTCGCACAGCTGGTGGTGCCGGACGGTGCCGACGAGGAGGCCCTCATTCAGTCCCTCGGCGACGCACTTCGCTGATCCGGCGATTCGCGCCTGGCTCCCAGACTTCGCCCCTAGGGTGGGGACAGCGATCGGCACTCGCCTTTGGCTTCACCCGGACCGCGATGTCGCGGTCGAGTTCAGAGCAGGTGCCGTATTTCCGCTTCCGCCCCCACCCATTCCTCGGGCTATGGCCCGCTTCGGATGACCCGCGCCCGGACCGGGAGCTTCCCCGATGTGACCGCGGCGTACACGCAGATCTCCAAGACGGTGAAGGAATTGGGGCTGCTGCGTCGCACGCCGTGGTTCTACCGGGCGGTCGTCACGGCGATCGTGCTCGGATTCGGCGGTGCGATCACCGGATTCATCCTGCTCGGCGACAGCTGGTTCCAGCTGCTCATGGCCGCGGCGCTCGGCATCCTCTTCACCCAGGTCGCGTTCCTCGCGCATGAGGCGGCGCACCGGGCGATCCACCCGTCCGGCAAGGTGAATGACCGCATCGCCCGCATCCTCGGCGGCATCGCCGGGATGAGCTACTCGTGGTGGAACGCGAAGCACTCGCGGCACCACGCGAACCCCAACAAGATCGGCAAGGATCCCGACATCGAGATCGACACGATCTCGTTCATCGAGGAGGACGCGGCGAAGTCCAAGGGCATCGTCCGCTTCATCACCCAGCGTCAGGGCTGGCTCTTCTTCCCGCTGCTGACGCTCGAGGGCTTCAACCTGCACTATCTGGGGGTCAAGCATCTCGTGACGGTCCCGAAGGTCAAGGGTCGGTGGGTCGAGCTCGGCACGATCCTGCTGCGTCACGCGATCGTGCTCGTCCCGATCTTCATGTTCCTGCCGCTCGGCATGGCCTTCGCCTTCCTCGGCGTGCAGCTCGCCATCTTCGGTGTCTACATGGGCGCGTCGTTCGCCCCGAACCACAAGGGGATGCCGATCATCGAGCCGGGCGCCAAGCTCGACTTCTTCTCGAAGCAGGTCCGCACCTCGCGCAACGTCGCGGGCGGGTGGTGGGCGACCTGGCTCATGGGCGGACTCAACTACCAGATCGAGCACCATCTCTTCCCGAGCATGTCGCGCCTCCACCTCGCGAAGGCGCGTGAGATCGTCAAGGAGCACTGCCGCACGCTCGAGGTGCCGTACACGGAGACGAGCCTCATCCGCTCCTATGGCATCGTCATCGAGTACCTCAACCGCGTCGGCCTCGCCGCACGGGACCCCTTCGACTGTCCCATGGTGGGGGAGTTCCGCCGGGTCTGATCCCGAGCACGGGAGGGCCTCGTGCCTTCGGGAGGGTTCCCGCGGAGGGTGGACCCTCCCGAGAAGACGGCGCCCTCCCGGGTCGCCATCGGGGGACGAATGCGCGAGCCGCTACCGCGCGCCGAGCCCGAGCAGGAAGTCGGTGACGATCGCGGCGCCGGCCGGCCCCATCTGCGCGCCGTGCCCGACCTCCGGGACGACGACGGAGGTGACATCCGCGAACGCCCCGAGCTCGGCCTCGGCGGTCTCGAGCGGGGTCGAGAGGTCGCGCTCGCCCGTGAGGACGCGGACGGGCACTTCGGGCAGCGGTCCTGCCGCGCCCGCCGGGACCTCGACTGCGGGCCAGCGCAGGCACGCATCGATCGGGGCGAGCGCGCGGGCGAGCGACGTCGGGAAGGGCCAGGTCGCCTCTGGCGCGATCCCCGCGAGCGCCGCGTCGAGCGCGTCGCCGCGGGCGGCCGGGTCGGTGCCGGGGCCGCCCCACGGCATCGGGGTGTCGGCGCAGAGCGTCGCGATGTGCGTGCCGGCGCTGAAGGTGCGGAGTGCCGGGCTCGTCGCGATCTGCTCGGCCCGGGCGACAAGCCCGTCGAGCCCCGCCAGGTCCCCTGCGACCGCCTCGGCCAGCGAGTCGAGCACACCCGTGAAGGCGGGGTCGGCCGTCGACTGGTGGGCGGCGCGCGGACCGAGCCGAGCCGCGCATTCGGCCACCGCCTCCGGCGTCGCCGCGAGGAGATCGCTCATGCCGGTGTGCGCCTGCACCGCGGGGCACTCGAGGGCGCCGGCGCCCGTGCCCCTGGGGTCGAGGGAGACGAGTTGGTAGCGCTCGGCGACTTCGGGGAGGACGAGCGGCATGAGCGCGGGGAGCCAGATGCCGCTGCCGCCGGGGCCGCCCGGCAGCAGCAGGATGCGCTGCATCCGCACCATCGACGCCTGGTCGTAGTAGCGGTAGCCGTTGCTCCCGATCCGCGCCGGCGGCAGCAGCCCGATGTCGTCGTAGTGCCGCAGCGTGCGGCTCGTGGTGCCCGTGCTGCGGGCGACCTCCTGGATCGACCACTCCATGTCGATGCCTTCTTCCTGCATGCGGGAACGAGGCTATTCGTTGACGCTACGTCAAGGTCAAGCGGGCTGTTCAGCTCCGGCCGTCGAGCCAGGTGAGCACGGCGAGGACGCGGCGGTGCGCGGAGCTGGAGTCCTCGAGCCCGAGCTTCGCGAAGATCGAGGTGATGTGCTTCTCGACCGCGCCGAGCCCGATGGTGAGCGACCGCGCGATCGCCGGATTCGAGCGCCCCTCGGCCATCTGCTGCAGCACCTCCCGCTCGCGGGCCGTGAGCGCGGCGACCGGGTCCCGCCGCCGGCCGAGCAGCTGCGTGACGACCTCGGGATCGAGGACCGTGCCGCCACCGGCGATCCGGGTGACCGCGTCATCGAGCTCGTCCAGCGAGGCGACGCGATCCTTGAGCAGGTAGCCGACGCCACCGGCGCCCGCGCCGAGCAGCTCCTGCGCATACACGGCCTCGACGTACTGCGAGAGCAGCAGGATGCCGATCTCGGGGTGTTCGGTGCGCAGCCGAAGCGCGGCCCGCACGCCCTCGTCACGGAAGGTCGGCGGCATGCGCACATCGAGGACGACCAGCTCGGGGGCCATCCCATTGACCGCCGCCAGCAGCTCCTCCGCGTCACCGAAGGCCCCGATCACGTCGTGGCCCGCCTCGCCGAGGAGCCGCACGAGCCCCTCGCGAAGGAGGACCGAGTCATCGGCGACCGCGACGCGCACCATGGTCACCAGGGTAGGCGCGCGGTGAGCAGCGTCGGTCCGCCCTCGGGACTCGCGAGCGTGAGACTGCCGCCAAGGCCGGTGAGGCGCTCCTCGAGTCCGGCGATGCCGTGCCGGGGCAGCGGCTGGGCCCCGCCGGCGCCGTCGTCGCGGACGGTCACGACGAGCTCCCGCCCCGAGACGCCGAGGGTGAGCCCGATCGCGATGCGGGACGCGCCGGCATGCTTCACGGCGTTGGTGAGCCCCTCGCTCGCGATGAAGTAGGCGTTGCGCTCGATCTCGGGCGGCAGTGCCGTGTCGGCGGGCAGGTCGTTGACGACGTCGACCGGGATGTCGACCCTGGCGGCGGCCGACTCGAGCGCGGCGACGAGCCCGCGATCGAGCAGGATTGGCGGTGCGAAGCCGCGGGACAGCGCGCGCAGCTCGTCGAGCGCCTCGCCAGCCTGCGTCGCCGCGGCGGCGAGCAGTGCGCGCGACTCCTCGGGGGACTCCTCAAGCCGCCGCTGCGCTGAGGCGAGGTCCATCTGGAGCCGGATGAGCCGCTGCTGCGGGCCGTCGTGGATGTCGCGCTCGATACGGCGAAGCGCAGTGTCCTCGGCGGCGACCGCGGCGGCACGGGACGCCTCGGCGCCGACGAGCTCCTGCTCGAGCGCGTCGCTGCGGAAGGCGCCGAGCATGACCCGCGCGAGCCCCCAGTGGGCCCACACGAGGCCGCGGGCGATGAACGGGAGGGCGAACAGGACGAGGAGGCCGAGCACCGTGCGGAGGATCGCGATGGCGATCGGGGAGCCGGCGAGGTCGACGGCCCAGCCCCAACCGCCGCCCCAGTCGGGTCGAGGCTCGCGCGGCAGCGCCCACGACCAGATGACCCAGGTGGTGCCGCCAAGTGCGATGCCGACGGCGGTCGATCCGATGACGACGGTGACGAGGCTCACGATGAACTGGGGGAGCAGGTAGTTGGCGAAGGCGAGCCAATAGTGCGGCGTACCGAACAGGCTCCGGAGCCAGCCGAGGAACCCGGGTTGTCTCGGCCAGGCCGGGCGTGCGATCCGCGGCGGACCCGTCCACTCGAGGATGCGCATCTCGACCTCGCCGATGCCTCGCGCCGCGTAGAGCGCGCCGACGATGACGACGCCGCCGATGAGCAGGACGAAGAGCAGGCTGAGCCCCGCGGAGACGAGCGCCCACATCAGTGCGAAGGCGGTGGTGCCGAGTACGCCGAGCAGCAGGATCGCGAGCAGCTCCTTCGGGGTGCTGCGCCACATCGTGCCGTAGCGGTGCCAGAAGCCGGCAGTGGCTGCCGGCTCTGGGCTCATCGCGGCGGCCCGACTCGGGTCTGCGGTCGTCGTGCTCATGGTGTCGATCCCTCCATTGTCCTCGGACCGGTCGGTGCGAGGAGACTCACAGCCTCGCGATCGGGACGCCGCCGCGACATCCTGCATGCCGACGAATGCGGGGTGGGGCATGCCCCCGCCTCGCACCTCGGGTGCCTAGCCACCGCCGTCGGCGAGTGCCGACTGAGGCGAGTAGGCTCCGAAGCCCGGGGCGCGCATTCCTGTCTGCCGACGCGCCCGCCCATCGGAAGGACCGCGATGCCCGACGGCGCCGATCGCCACGTGACCATCCAGCCGAGCACCCTCTACGTCGGCAACGCCGCGATGCTGCACAGCACGCAGAACCCCGACGGCACCGACAACCTCGCTCCGGCGAGCTCCTACTGGGCGCTCGGGCGGATGCTCGTCATCGGGCTCGAGGACGGCGGCCAGACGATCGACAACCTCCACCGGGTGCCGGAGCTCGTCGTCAACTTCCCGCAGCCGGAGCTGTGGCCGGCGATCGAGGCGATCGGTGACACGACCGGGAAGCATCCTGTCCCGGCGGCGAAGACGCCGCGGTACCGCTACGTCCATGACAAGTTCGCGGCCGCGGGGCTCACCCGCCAGGACTCGGAGCTCGTCGCTCCGGGGCGCGTCGCCGAATGCGCATTGCAGCTCGAGGCGGTCGTGCGGCGGATCACGCCCGGCCTCGGGACGTACTCGATCGTCGAGGCCGAGGTAGTGCGGGTGCACGCCTCGCCGGAGATCGTGGCGCCCGGCATGACCGTCGTCGACCCGCGGCGCTGGCAGCCGACCGTGTACGCCTTCCGCCACTACTTCTCGCTCGGCGAGGAGCGGGGGTGGCGGCCCTCGAGCGACGTGGGGGCCCCGCGGCCCGTGGTAGAGTAGATGCTCACGCCGCGGGGTGGAGCAGTTCGGTAGCTCGCCGGGCTCATAACCCGGAGGTCACAGGTTCAAATCCTGTCCCCGCAACCAAATCGAAGGCCGTCCCCGTTCCTGGGGGCGGCCTTCGGCATATTGGGCTCAGCGCCGCTGACTACACTCGCGTGGTGGCCAAGGTCGAGTATCAGCGGAATGCTCTGGCGCCCGGGATCCTCGGGGCGGTCGTCCTGCTTTTTGCGCCGTTCGCCGTCGACACTGAGTGGTTCACGCTCGTGCAGTATCTCGTGGCGATCCTCGCCGCGATCGTCGCGTGGTTCGCGCTGCAGGCACGCCACTGGTGGTGGCTCGTGGTCTTCGTGCCCATCGTTGTGCTGTGGAACCCGGTGTGGCCCTTCGACTTCAGTGGCCAGCTCTGGCTTGCCGCCCAGTTCATCGCGGCCGCAGCATTCCTCCTCGCTGGCGTCCTCATCCGGTCGCCGCGCGAGTAGCCCGACGTCCTGTCAGGCGCGAAGCACTTTCGCCATCGGCCGGCCTTTCGCGAGCTCGTCGACGAGCTTGTCGAGCCAGCGGATCTGCTGCATGAGCGGGTCCTCGATCTCCTCCACCCGCACCCCGCAGACGACACCGGTGATGCGGTCGACGTGCGGGTTGAGATGCGCGTCGGCAAAGAACGCCTCGAACGTCGTGCCCGCCGTGAGGTGACGGGCGAGCGCGGCCTCGTCGTAGCCGGTCAGCCACTGGATGACCTCATCGAGCTCTGCCTTCGTCCGCCCCTTGCGCTCGACCTTCGCGACGTAGTGCGGGTAGACGCTCGCGACGCTCATCCCGAAGATCCGGTGCGTCATGTCGTCAGCGTACCCCCCGCGGGCAGACGGTCGTGTCACCCGGTCGATTGAGCTTGGCCTGAATGCGCGCCTCGAGCCGCGGCCGCACGCCCGGCCAGTCCGCCGCCGTGATGGCGTGCATCGCGGTGTCGCGCGGACGCCCCTCCTCGCCGGGGGCATCCGAGGGCTGCCAGTTGCGCAGCACGCCCTCGAACGTCGCACCGACCGCGCGGATCCCAGCGCACGCCCGCGCATTCCTCGCATCGGTCTTGATGTCGACCCGGCTGACGCCGAGCGATTCGAACGCGTAGCCGAGGAGCAGGAGCTTCGCCGCGGAGTTGACTGCGGTACCTCGAGCTGCCGGGCCCAGCCAGGTCCCGCCGATCTCGATCGCGAGGAGTCGCTCGCGGTGTGGCCACCAGCGCGGCGCGAGGAAACACGTCGCCCCGAGGATCTCGTCGCTCGCTGGGTCGATCTGGACCATCGGCCAGAAGGTCCCGTCGGCCGCCCGCGAGAGGCGATCCGCGATGAATGCGTCGATCGTCTCCGGCGTCGGCACCGTCGCGTACTCGACGGACTCGCGTGCACCGACCGCCGCGGCACGGAGCCCTGCCGTGTGCGACGGGTCGAGCGGCTCGAGCCGGACGATCCCGGAGGTGAGGACCGGGATGATGAGACGGTTGGGCACCGGACGAGCCTAAAGCGCGGAGGTTGCTAGCGTGGGGTTCGTGGCGGACACAGGGCCGGGGGTCATCCGGGTGGCGATGGTCGATGACCACGCGCTCGTGGCGATGGCGGTGCGCGGGCTCGTCGAGTCCGACCCGAGCCTCGAGTTCGTCGGGCACGCGGAGACGGTCGCCGAGCTGTTCCAGCGGGTCGGGCCCGCCGATCTCGTCATCCTCGACCTCCGACTGCGCGACGGCTCGGAGCCGGCGGCCAATGTCGAGCGCCTGCGCCGATGGGGTGCGCGAGTCCTCGTGCTGACGAGCGGCGAGGACCCGTACCTCATCCGCGAGGTGTCACGCACCGACGTCCTCGGCATCGTCCGGAAGTCGGCGCCACCGGCGGCGATGCTCGCCGCCATCTCGGCGGCCGCGGCCGGGGACTCCATCGCGACGACGGAGTGGGCGGCGGCCCTCGACAGCGACCCGTCGATCGAGAGCGCCCCGCTGACCGACCGCGAGCGCGAAGTGCTGACGCTGTATGCCTCGGGCCTCGGCGCAAAACAGGTCGCCACGCGGCTCGGCATCTCCGAGAACACGATCGACGACCACCTCCGCCGCATTCGCGCGGTCTACCACTCGGTGCATCGCCCCGCGAACACCAAGGTGGAGCTCTACCAGCGCGGCGTCGAGGACGGCTTTCTCCCGGGACCGACGAGCGGATGAATGCGGCGGGCCGCAGCGAGCTGCACATGCGTCGTGCGCTGCTCGCCGCACTCGCGGCCTTCGGTCTCGTCGGACTCATCCTCACTCAGACCGTGGTCGGGCGGCTCGCGCCGATCTCGCTGCCGGACTGGTACTGGCTCGTCTTCAACCTGAGCTTCCTCGCACCGGTGGTCGCCGCCGTCATCGCGGCGTTCGTGGAGGTCCGCTGGGTGCGGCGGCTCGCAGGCGCCGCATTCTTCGGGGTCGTCGTGGCGCTCGCCCTGCTGCTGGTCGTCGCGATCGTCGACCCGGGACTCGAGGGCCAGGTGCCGTGGCTCATCAGTGCCGCGGGCGCTGCGGCGGGATCGGCGGTGATCGCCTGGGGCATGCGCGCGGCGTGGCTCGGACTCGGCGTCATCACCGCGATGAACTGGTCGATCACGGCACTCGTCGGCGACCTCACCCCGCACCGAGTGTCGAACGATATCCAGGCGCTGCTATTCGCCGTCGTCACGATCCTCCTCATCGGGGCGCTGGTGCGTGGCGCGCACGACATTGACCGGGTGACCGCGACGAGCGTGCGGGCGGCGGAGCGGCGTGCCGCCGCGCAGGCGAGGCGTGCGGCGGCGGAGCGCGCGAGGACGATCGTGCATGACGACGTCCTCGGAACGCTGCTCCAGGCCGCCCGGGGGTCCCCCGAGCTCGACCGGGCGCTCGCGGCACCGGCGGCCGCCGCGGCGGCGCGAGTGCGGGCACTCGCCGAGCCGGAGGCGACCGGTGCGGTGCCGCTGACTGAGCTGCGGCGACACCTCGCGGAGCTGGCCCGACGGGAGGTGCCGGGGGCCCGGGTCATCGAGCGCATCGGCCCAGGGGCGCCGACGGAGCTCCCCGTCGCCGCCGCGCTCGCCATTGCCGACGCCACCCGGCAGGCGCTCGTCAACACCTCGCGGCATGCGAGGGGTGCGGCCGTGACGGTGGCACTCCTGGCCGGCAGGGCCAGCGTCCGGGTGATGACGAGTGACGACGGCCCGGGTTTCGACCCCGCGTTGGTCGGACCGGACCGGCTCGGCATCTCCGCCTCCATCCTCGGACGGCTGCGGGCCGTGCCGGGCGGCACCGCGACCGTCGAGTCGGCGCCCGGAGCGGGGACCGTCGTGACCGTGTCTTGGCAGGGTGGTGCCGAGGGCGGCACAGCAGCGACCTCGAGTGTCGGCGCGGCGCTGGCCGCCTCGAGCTCTGGCACGGCGGCGGCCGCCGAGCGCTGGGCGCTCCCGGCTGACCAGCTCTTCGCGCTCGTGCTCCTGCTCGCGGCGATGACCGCGCTCGCGGGATACAGCTCCGCGATCGTCGACGAGCGCTGGGTGCCGGCCACGGCGATCGTCCTCGTTTTCGCGGGGCTCGCGGTGCTCGGCTGGCTGCCGCTCCAGCGTCCGAGCCTGCCACGCGCCCTCGCGGCGGTCGTCGCGGCCGTCCTCGCGGCGAGTCTCGTGGCCGCGGGCGACATCGCCGACTACCGGCTCATGACCGGCTGGTATGCGACGGCCGCCGCATTCGTCATGATGGTGCTCGCGCTGCGGAGCCGACCGTTCCTCTCGTTCCTGGGCACGGCGGCCGCGATCGCCGTCGCCGGGACGGCCTCAGCGGTGCGCGGCGCCTCGCTCGTCGACATCGTGTCGGTGCTCTTCCGCCCCGCCCTCATCGGCATCGGGGTCACGCTCATCGTGGTGCTCCTCGCGGCGCTCGCACGACGCGTCCGGCGCATGAATCGGGCGGAGGTCGAGGCCGCGAGCGCGGAGGCCTGGCGTGAGGCGGAGCAGGCGGAGCGGCAGGAGCGGTGGGCGGGGCTCGATGACCTCGTTGGTCCGATGCTCGATCGGCTCGCGGTGGGACGCCCGCTCAATGCCGCCGAGCGGCAGGAATGCGCGATCCTCGAGGGGGCGCTCCGGGACCGGTACCGCGGTGCGCGCCTCGCGAGGGAGCCCCTCGTCAGTGCCGCCCGACGGGCGCGAGCCCGGGGGGTCGACGTCGTCCTGCTCGATGATGCGGCCGCGGAGCACATCGAGGAGGGCGAGCTTGGCGCGATCGCCCACTGGATGGCCGCATTGCTCGACGAGGTCGGCGGTGGCACCTTCACCGGACGGATTCTGCCCGCCGATCGCCGTGGCCGGGCGAGCGCGACGTCGGGGGAGGATGCCACGCTTTTTCGTGGCGAGGAGGCCTTCACCCGCATGACGGGTGGCTCCTAGCGTCGAGGTATGGTCCTCAGCCCCGCGCCCACGACGCATCGATCCGCCTCCGCCGACCGGCTCGGTGCTGGCCCGGCCGCGGAGATCGAAGCGCTCCGCGCGGCTGGCGTGGACGTCGCGCGGATCGATCTCCCGCCGCGCTACGGGTTGACCGCGGAGGTGCAGGAGCGTGTCGATCTCGCCATCCGCGAGCGCGCGGGGACCCCCGGGTTCGTCGAGTGGTTGTTTGACGCGACTGTCCACCCTGCGGGCGCCGCCTGGCATGGCGTCGCCAAACGCGCCGTGGCCCTGCACACGCTGTACCACGTCGGCGATCTGGATCGCCCCGCGGAGGGCATCGACGGCGCGGTGGTCGACGAGCCGCTCTTCGAGCGCGGGAGCGTCTCGGCGCGTGACCTCATCCGCCGCGAGCGACCCGGGGTGCGGGGCGAGCGCATCCTTGAGCGATACGACCGATTCCTCGCGGCTGGCTCGATGACGGATCGCGCGGATGAGTACGGGCTGACCTCGCGCGACTACTTGACCGGAGTGGCCGACGCGCACGCCGTGCGCAGCCGCGGCCAGGTCGCGGCTGCGCTGCTCCACGAGCACTTCTTGGGCTCACGCCACCCGCTGCGGCTCATGAGCATCGCCTGTGGTGCCGCAGGCCCGTTGCTCGACTACACGCGGGAGGCGGCCGCGGACGGTGTCGAGGTCGGCGAGCTCCTCGTCGTCGACCATGACCCGCTCGCGCTCGCGTCAACCCTGTCGCTCGCGCGCGGCGCGGGGCTTGGGGACCGCGTCACGCTGCTGCGCAAGAATCTCCTCAAGACCCCGCCGATCACCTACCTCGATGCGCAGGTCGACCTTGTCGATCTTGTCGGCGTCTTCGAGCACCTGCCGAGCGGCAAGCTCGGCTACCGGATCGCGAGCCAGGTGCTCGCCGGTGCGGCCGAGGTGGTGCGACCCGGCGGCCTCATCCTCCTCGGCAACATGCTCGTGGAGCGGCCGCAGCAGCGGTTCTTCGACAGCGTGTGGCCAAGGCTGCAGCAGCGCACGATGCGCCAGGTGCTCGCCCTCGCGCTCGAGGCCGGGATCGGCCCGGAGTTCGTCAAGGTGCGGGTGCCCGCGCGCGACGGCATCTACGCGCTGTACGCAATGACGGTGCCGTGGAAGCGTCGTCGCTCGGTACGCGAGCGGCCCGTGCAGCGGGCGCTCGGCAGGGCGGTGCTCGCCCGGTCCCCAGAGTTTTGAGGATCGTTGCCGGAATGTTTCCCGTCCCTGGTACCGGATCTCGCCGTCGTCGGTTAGTGTTACCGGCGGAGTAAGCGTCTGGGACTTCCGGCGCTTGCCCTGGCTCGGCCCGCATTCCACGTGTCGATTCACCCATTTCCATGACACGTGAGGAGCGCATCATGAGCACCACCGGAACCGTCAAGTGGTTCAACGCTGAGAAGGGCTTTGGTTTCATCGCCCCCGACGACGGCTCGGCCGACGTCTTCGCCCACTTCAGCGCCATCCAGGGCAGCGGCTACCGCAGCCTCGAGGAGGGCCAGAAGGTCACTTTCGACATCGAGCAGGGCCAGCGCGGCCCGCAGGCGCAGAACATCAACAAGGCCTGAGCCACCCTGCACCCCGGAAGGCCTCGACCGCTTGGTCGGGGCCTTCCGCATTCCTACCGAGTCAGGAGGTTGCGCGATCGCGGTGTCGGCGCATCTCGGCGGCGAGCGCGGGCGTCACCGCGCCGAGTTCCTGCTCGATGCGGTCGCGCACTCCTGGGGGTTTGTTCTGACTGAGCTTCCATTTCGCGTCAAACCGGCTGACCGGGATCCGCAGGCCGACGGTGCCTCTCGCGATGCGCCGCGAGGTCGCCTCATCGTCGAGGGTCGAGCGCGCGCCGGGGCGGCCATGCTCAAAGTGGTCAGTGAGTCGGGTGAGCACCTGGAAGTTCGCCTCGTCGTCGAGGAGCTCCGGCGTGCCGTAGAGGTGTGCCGTGAGATGGTTCCACGTCGGGACGTCGTCGCCCGGCGCATACCAGGAGGACGAGACGTAGTCGTGCGGGCCCTGCACGATGACGAGCACCTCGTGCTCGCCCGACTCGTGCATCCGGGCGTCCGCCTTGCCGAAGTGGGTCAGCAGCACGATGCCCTCGGACTCCTCCTCGAGGAGAAGCGGGTAGTGCGAGGCGATGAGCCCGGTCGAGGCCGCCGTGACGAGCGTCGCCCAGGGGTGGCGGCGCACGAGCCGCTTCACTTCGGCGGGTTCGCGCATCTGGTAGTGGGGGATCTGCTGCATGGTGCTCGTTCCCGATTATGCACCTCGGCGGCGGGCCGATCGGGCCCCCCGCCGAGGTGTGATCGGGCCGCTCAGGCGGCGACGCGCGCGCCCTGGACGCGCGAGACGAGGCTGCTGAACGCCTCGAGGTACGAGGTGAGGAATGCAGCGGTCGACTCGTTCGTCACCTCGCCGTCGTCGCTGAGGAGCCCCGGCGTCGCCTGGATGTAGCCCTCCGGCTGGCCGAGGACGACCGCGTTGAGGTGGAGCAGCACGGCGCGCAGGTGCTGCTGCGCCGCGGCCGTCGAGATCGGGCCGCCCGAGGCGCCGATGACGGCGGCCGGCTTGCCCTGGAAGGCGCCCTGGCCGTACGGGCGAGCGGCCCAGTCGAGCGCGTTCTTCAGCACGCCCGGGATGGAGCGGCTGTACTCCGGGGTCACGATGATGACGCCGTCGACCTCGGCGAGCGCATCCTTGTAGGCGCGCGCGACGGCCGGGTAGTCGGCGTCGTGGTCGGGGGAGTAGAAGGGCAGGTCGGCGATCGGGATCTCCGTGATCTCGACGCCCTCGGGGGCGAGGCGGATGAGCGCCTTCGCGAGCTTCCGGTTGAGCGAGGTGCTGGAGATCGATCCGATAATGATGCCGAGGCGCTGGGTCACGGGGGAGTCCTTTCAAGGGGTTGACGTGCATCCCAACCCCGCCCGCCGCGCGCATATTCCGCCCCGCGCATAATCAGGTCAGCAGCGACTCGAGTCGGGCATAGCTCGTCTCCATGCCGTCGGTCATGCCGGTGCCGAGCACCATGTCGCGCAGCTCCTGGCTCGGGTAGGTGATCCGGAGGACGAGGAGCGTGCCGCCGTCCACCGGGGTCAGCGTCATCGCGTTGAGGGTCGGGGGGCCGTCCATGCCGATCATCGTCTCGGTCGTCACCGCTCGATGGGGTGCGGCCGACTCGAGCAGTTCGCCAGTGAATCCGAAGCGCCCGGTGCCGTCGGCCTGCTCCCATTCGTAGCGGTACTGATGACCGACCTCGGTCGCGATGTCGCAGACGGGCATCGTCCAGCCCTCCGGTCCGAGGAGCCACTGCCGCATGAGCTCGGGCTCGTGGTGCGCTCGCCAGACCTGCTCGACGGTGCCGCGGATCACGCGGCTCACCCTGATCTCGGTGTCGCTGAGCAGCTGTGCCTCGGTGAGCTGGTCCGCGGCGAAGGTCCGGAGGTCGGCAAGGACCTCGTCGATCTGCGACATCGCGGCGCGTAGGCCCTCGATGACGCCCATCGCGACCTGCTGCTCGAGCGCCTCGAGGCTCGCGAATTGGCTCGTCGTGACGGTGCGGGTGCCGTCGTCGACCTCCTCGAACCGGATCTCCATGCGCATCGGCGGGATCTCGCGGTTCGGCGTGCCGTCGAGGTCGGCGAATCCGTCGAGCACTTCGAAGGCGCGGAGCTCGTCGATGCGCAGCCACTCCCAGTAGCCGCCGTGTTGGTCGCCCTCCGGGCCGGTCATGACGTACCAGCTCAGCCCGCCGGGGTAGGCATCGTGGCGGAGGAACGTCGCCGGATACGTCGGCGGCCCCCAGAAACGCTCGAGCTCGCGCGGATCGAGGTAGGCGTCCCACACCCGCCGGAGGGGCGCCGCGAACTCGGCGACGACGGTCAGGGTGAGTGCGGCGGGGTCCTGGGTGATCTCGATGACGGGCATCGGTGCCTCCGGTGATGGTGGGTGGTGGTCGGGGGTGACGGACTGGCGCGCGTGGTGCGCTCAGCCCACGGGATCCTCGGCGAGGAGTGCGTCGAGTCGCGTGACACGGCCACGCCAGACCGCCTCGAGTTCGTCGAGGAGCTGCTGCGCCCGCTGGATCGTGGCAGGCTCACCGCGCACGATGCGCTCGCGACCCTTGCGGTGCTTGCTGACGAGACCGGCGGCCTCCAGCGTTGCGACGTGCTTCTGGACCGCCGCGAAGCTCATGGCGTACCGCTGCGCGAGCGCGGTGACGGTGGATTCCTCGGCGAGGGTCCGGCGCACGATGTCGCGCCGGGTCGCGTCGGCGAGCGCGCGGAAGAGCCGATCGACTTCGTCGTCGGTCAGTTCCTGTGTCGAAGAATCTACAACCATTTGGTTGTAGATTACGTGCTGCTCACCCCCGCCGCAAGCAGCAATGACGGAGGAGTCAGGCGACCTTCGACACCGTCTGGTCAAGTTCGACGAACAGCGCCTCGTTGCAGCGGAACGCCGCATTCGCCTCGGCGAGCACGCGGCCGAACTCCACCTCGTCGAGGACGACGCCGTCGAGTCGCGCCCGGTACTCGTCCTTGAACACCTTCGCCTTCGGGATGCCCGGGAAGTGGTAGAACTCGAGACCCTCCGCGCCGAACCCGTAGTGCCGCTGCAGCATCGTCCGAATGACCTGCCCGCCGGAGAGATCGCCGAGGTACCGGGTGTAGTGGTGCGCGAGGAATCCGGCCGGCCAGTCGGCGAGGCCATGAATGCGCTCGACGTACGCGAGCGTCGACGGCAGCGGCGTCAGCTCATCCCGCCATCCCGGGCTGAGGAAGTCAAGATCGGCCTCGATCGCGGCAAGCCGCGCGAGCTCAGGCACGATGAAGGCGCCGACGGTCGGGTCGTCGACGAGCTTCGCACCGACCTCCTCGAGCGCCTGGTAGATGAAGTATTGCTGTCCGGCGAGTGCGATGTACTCCTCGCGCGAACGCTTGCCCTCCATGAGCTCGCGAATGAACGGCGAGGTCTCGGCGTCCTCGTGCGCGGTGCGGGTGCGCTCCCGGAGGGCCGTCGAGAGGGGGAGGACGGGCGCGACTTCGATCGACATAAGGTAAGCCTAACCCCGCTGACCCGCCGCGCACACCCCTGGGTGCCCGGCTACGCGGGGGCGAGGGCGGCGTCGAGTCGTGCGTGCAGCGCTGCGGCCGCGGCAGTGCCCAGCGGTCCCGGGGAGCGCAGCAGGACGCCGAGGCGCTCGGGGGAGGTCACGCCGACCCCGTCGATGAGCAGCCCATTCGAGATCGACCACGTCGAGCCGACGAAGCAGAGCACGGGATGCACCGGCACCCTCGCCTCGCCGATGATCGCCTCGACCGCCCGCGCCTGCCACCTGACCCCGTCGACGAGCTCCGTCGCGTCGTCGCCAGCCACGTAGAGCCGACGAATGCCGTGCACCAGATCGGCGCGTGGCTCACCCGTGTAGTGCTTCGCGTCGATGACGTAGACCCCCGTTGGCGCGACGACGAGATGATCGATGTTCGCCGAGCGCCGTGGCATGGCGCGGTCGTGGAGCACGAGCAGGCCCGGGATGCCATTCAGGAGCGCGCCGACGATCGCCTCACCCGCCGCGCCGCGCTCCCAGCGCACCCGATCCGGTCCGCGCCTGCCCAGCGACTCCCGGTGGGCCGAAGCGCCCGCCCAGCCGCGGTCGACCTCGACCACGAGGGGCTCAGTCCTGACCGAGCACCTTGGCCGCGAGCGTGCGGAACTCCGGCGAGCGCAGGCGCTCGGCGAAGACCACGGCCTCGCGGTCCAGGCGCTCGCGGGTCGTCTCCTCCGGGGCGTGCAGCAGCCGCCGTGTCGCGCGCACCGCCTCCCGCGGCAGGGCCGCGAGACGCTCGGCGATCGCCATCGCGGCGGCGGGGGCGTGGCCCGGCTGCACGACGCTCGTGAGGAGCCCGACCTCGAGCGCCGCGGCCGCCGCGAGAGGCTCGCCCGTCAGCAGCAGGCTCGCCGCGAGCTTCGGGCCAACGGCGCGGGGCAGCAGCAGGCTTGAGGCCGCCTCCGGCACGACACCGAGTCGCACGAAGGGGAAGGAGAGCACCGCGGTCCGGTCGGCGACCGCGAAGTCACAGTGCAGCAGCATCGTGGCGCCGATGCCGACCGCGTGACCATGGACGGCGGCGATGAGCGGCACCCCGACCTCGGTGAGCGCCGCGAGGAAGCGCAGCACGGGCGCGTCGGGGCCAAGGGGCGGATCATCGAGGAAGTCCGCGAGATCGTTCCCCGCGGTGAAGTCCGAGCCCTCACCGCTGATGATGACCGAGGTGACCGAGTCGTCAATGTCCGCGACGCGCAGCTCCGACTCGAGGGTGACGTACATCCCGCTCGAGACCGCGTTGCGCTTGTCCGGCCGATTGAGCCGGAGGTGCCTCGTCGTGCCGACCGTCTCGACGAGGATCGCGGGCGTCTCAGGCATGGCTCGGCGCGCCGCTCAGCTCGCGAAGGAGATGTGGTCGCGGTGGTGTCGGGCGGACTCGGCCTCGTCGACGATGGCGATCGCGAAATCGGCCCCCGAGATCGTCGTCGGCGTCCCATCGGCCGACTCGAGGGCGATCCTGCCGCCGCTCCGATACGTGCCGGTGCGCTCGCCGGGGGTGTGCGCCCCGAAGATCGCGGGCGGGGAGACGAAGACCCAGTCGGTGCCGGACTCGCCGGTCTCGAGCCACTCGAGCACCGAGATCATCTCGAGCGCCTCGGGGCGGTAGGCCTCGGGGAAGTTGTCCTCGACGAATCGCGGGGCATCGGCCGCGGGCCGAAGACCGCCAAAGCCGCCGATGATGATGAGCCGGTCGTCGCTCGACTTCGCCTGCGCGGCGACGGCACGGTAGGCGTCGAGTGCTCGGCCAGCGAGCTCACCGCGCGGCGAGAGGGCGCCGATGACGACATCCGCGCCGTCGATCGCGGCCGCGAGCGCGGCGCGGTCGGCCGCGTCGCCGTGCTGGTAGGTGACGCCGGGGACGGGCGTGGCCGGCGCATTCCTGCTGTAGGACACGACCTCGTGCCCGCGCGCTGCGGCTTCCGCGACAATGTGCGAACCCGCGTAGCCGGTCCCCCCGATGACAGTGATCTTGGCCATATCCACTCCTCGACGACGGCGTCCGCGCGCCTGACAGCGCGCCGTCGCCAAGATACCCCACCGACACGACACTCCCGCGGGGGGCGGCTGACACCGCCCCGGTAGCGGGCTCCGTGATTAGGCTGGTCCCGCGGTCGAGGGTGTCCCTCGAGCCTTGACGAGCACCCTGGGAGTGACAGCGCGGGATTATGGCGACAAGCGGCGCGGAGCGGGACGAGTCGGGTATCGACGGCTGGCGGAAGGTCGCGGCCGCCATCGACTCGATGCGTCGGCTCTCCATGCCGATGCTCCTGACCGTCGTCTCGAGCCAGATGCCCCCGCTGTGGATCGACCTGTCGACCGGTCGCTACCACTGGGAGCCACCGCTGTCGGCGCTGCCGGAATCGCCGGGTGAGGTGACCGTCTACTCACAGCCCATCGAGGCCGGCAACCCGCCCTACCCCTGGGTCGCCTGGCAGCCGATGGACCCGCTGCTGTGGGAGATCGGGCGTCGTGCGTTCCGCGACCATCGCGCCGAGTGGATGCGCACGGGTGACCGCTACGCGCTGCAGCGCTGGCCGAACCTCACGGAGATCGCCCACACCCCCGAGGAGATCCGGATGATCGCGACCCTCGCCAACGGGTTCCTCACCGCGCAGGAGCTCGGACTCCTCGCGGGCGCGGACGAGGCGACCGCAAGACGGGTGCTCGACCGGCTCTCGCTGATGGGGGCCATCAAGACGGCGAGCGGCCCCGTCGCGCCCCCGACCGTCGTCGGCGGTGAGGACACCGCGGTGCCGGGGGCGAAGGACCGCGCACAGGGTGCCGGGCTCTTCGCGCGGTTGCGGGACCGATTCGATGGGCGGCAGTCATGACCGAGCACGTCATCCTCCTGGTCGGCGCTGCCTCCTCAGGCAAGTCGACCGCGATCGCGACCCTGTTTGGCACGGCGGGCGCTGGGACCGGTGCGAGTGCTGCGGAGTCTGCTCGGGCCGCGGGAGCTCCCGAGGTCGAGGTGCCGGGCCAAGCGATCGATTTCGGGCAGCTCGAGCTCGCCCCGGGCGAGATGGTGCGCGTGTATGCGGTGCCGGCGAGCGGGCGCTACGACTACATGTGGCAGATCCTGAAGCGACGCGCCTTCGGCGTGCTCGCGCTCGTGCGAGCCTCGGACGCGGCGCCGCTCGCGGAGCTGGAGTCCGTCATCGATGAGTTCGCCGAGCTCCAGTTGCGGGGCGGCCTCCTCGTCGGCATCACGCACGTTGACGAGGTGACGCAGGTCGATCAGTCCGCGTACCAGGCAGCGCTCGCGGCGCGGTTCCCTGGCGCCGTGACCCCCGTGCTCACGGTCGACCCGCGGGATCGTGGGCAGCTCATCACGGCCCTGTCGGTGCTCGCCGCGAGTGTGGAAAGTCGGCAGCAGTTCGAGGACTGAGCCGCCGCATTCGCGGTCGCCTGTGGATGAATGCTGAGCGCCAGCTGCGTGCTCCGCGCCCCTTATCCACAGGTTCGGCACCGCTCCGGCACTCGCCACCGTCTCCGTGTGGATGGTCGCCGCGGCGGTGTGCCCGGTCCGCGTATCGTCCCCGGCCATGCCGTACCCCGCTGCCATCCGATCCCGACTCGCGATCTCGCCCCGCCGATGCCTTGGCGTCCTCACCGCCGCCCTGCTGCTCGCCGCGGTGCTCGTCGTCCTGCCGCCCGCGCCGCCGGCCGCCGCCATGACCGATGGCCCCGGCTACACCGACGCGGATAACGGCGGGGTCGGTGGGCTCGGGGCATTCCTCGTCGACGGCCGTGCCGTGTACTGCCTCGAACCGGGAGTTCCCGTGCCACCCGGTGAGCCCGCCGACCTCACCTACGGCGGCTGGGCCGGGCTGTCCGCCGACGACCTCGCGAGGCTCAACTGGGCGATCAGCACGGTCGGCCAAAGCGGCGCCGATGCAGACGCCGCGGCCGTCGCCATGTACGTGTGGTCGATCGCGGCGCCGGCGGCATATCACTCGCACGGCATGTCCGGCGATGACTGGTACATCGGACGCGTGCCAGCCAGCGAGCGCTCGAGCGTCCGGGCGATCCTCGCGAGCCTCCGCGCCGGAGGCGCGACGATCACGGCGACGCCGGGGCCCAGCGGCAGTGCTGCGCTCCAGCTCAGCATCGACCCGGTCGACCCCTACGTGGGCGCCGTCACGGTGACCGGCCTCGCCCCGGGGGACGCGAGCGGCGTCCTCACACTGAAGCACGGCGTCTTCGATGCGACCGGCACCCCGACGCTCGCTGGTGCGATCGGCGGCGGCAGCTATGCCGTGACCGGCATCCCACCCGCCGGGGCGGCCCCGTACCGCATCTCGGCGACCGGTGACTTCGTCTGGACCTCCGGTTGGCGCGGCGAGCTCGCCGTCTACACGACGCCCGGCCACCAGGCGATCGCCGGTCCCGGGCGTGCGCCGGCGGTCGCATTCGCGCTTGCCGCGAGCGACCCGGCGGACCGGACCACCACATTCCTCCCGACGCTCTCGACGGTCGCGGCGCGGGACGAGGTCGGCCCGGGGGAGCGGTTCGAGGACCGCCTCGTATTCGGCCTGCAGCCGGATGCGGCCGGGGTCGTGGGCCGCTGGTACCGGGACCCGGTCACCGGCGCCCACCTCGCACTCAACGCCTCGTGCCGGGTGTACGGTCCGTTCCCGTCGCCGCCGACCCCGGCACCGGCCCCGCCACCCGGATCGCCATTTGTGACGAGTTTTATCGTGACGACCGGGCCGGACGGGCCCTTCGTCGACTACCTTGCCGCCTCCGAGGAGCCGCTCGAGGCCCCCGGCTGGTACACCGCCTGGTGTTCGATTGACCGCGGCTCCCAGCCGCTCGCCGCGCGCGACTTCCTCCCGACTGGGTACCGCTTCGCGGACGGCTTCGGCGTGCCGGCGGAGACGATCCGCCTCGTCCTCCCGGCCGCGCCGGAGCTTGCCGTCACTGGCTTGGAGGATCCCCGGCCGATGCTGCTGGCCGGCTCGAGCCTCGGTGGGATCGGCGTCGCACTGCTCGCAGGCGCCGCCGCCCGCGCGCGCCGCCAACCCCGACACCGCTGATGCCGTGGGGACGAACGCGGCGGATGCGTCAGGCGTGGGTGTGCGACTCGTCGTCGGCGTAGCCGACCGGCTCGAGCTGGAACGTCGAGTGCCCGACATCGAAGTGCTCATGCAGGCAGGTATCGAGGCGCCGGAGCAGGTCGGCCGCGCCTTCCCGCTCGAGCACACCTGGCTCGACGACGACGTGGGCGCTGAAGACCGGTGAGCCGGAGGTGATCGCCCAGACGTGGATGTCGTGCACATCGACGACCCCGGCCGTGCCAAGGAGGTGCGCACGGATCTCGGCGACATCGGTGCCGGGGGGCGCCGACTCCGTGAGGACTCGGACGACATCGCGCAGCAGGACCACCGCGCGCGGCAGGATGAGGACGGCGACGAGCAGTGAGGCGATCGCGTCCGCCGCGTGGAATCCGGTGAGGAGGATGATGACGGCCGCGATGATCGCCGCGAGCGAGCCGAGTGCGTCCCCGAGGACCTCGAGGATGGCGCCGCGGAGGTTGATCGATGAGCGGTCGCCGCCGATGAGCACCCCGAGCACGACGAGGTTGGCGAGGAGTCCGATCGCGGCGACGATGAGCATCGGCACGGCGAGTGGTTCGGCCGAGCCCTCGACGAGCCGCCGGATCCCTTCGATCGAGATCGTGATGGCGAGTCCGACGAGGAGCAGCCCGTTGACGAGCGCGGCGAGCACCTCGACCCGGCGGAAGCCGAAGGTGTGCCGATCGGTCGGTGGCCGCAGCGCGATCATGCTCGCGACGAGGGCGACGGCGAGCCCGATCGCGTCGGAGGCCATGTGGCCGGCGTCCGCCAGCAGCGCGAGGGAGCCGGAGAGCCAGGCACCGATCGCTTCGACGACGAGCACCCCGACGGTGATGCTCAGGGCGACGACCAGCCGGGTCCTGGTCGACGTGTGGCCGCCCGAGCCGTGCTGGTGACCCACCTGACCAGGGTAGCCGCAGCCCCTGACGCTCCGGACCGACCGTCCTGCGGTCGGCGTCGTGCCGATGCCGACTCTGGGAGGATGGTGAGGTGACTGTCTCCGCCGTGCCGCCGGCTACGCCCGGCGCATTCCTCGCGGCGCTCCGTGGCACCCGAGCGGCGTCGCCGCCCGTGTGGTTCGCGGGCCCCGCCGGACCGCCGGTCGAGGCGGGAGCTCCCGGTGAGCGCGGGTCGGTGCTCGAGGTCGATCCTGCCCGGATCGCTGGCCGTACCGTGGCGCCGGTCGTCCGGCACGGGGCTGACGCGGCGCTGCTGGCGGCCCATGTCGCGGTGCCACTGCGTCTGGCCGGGGTCGCGCTCGACATCGATGCCGACGGCGGCCTGCGTGTCGCCGAGCCGGTGCGCACTGGCAGCGATGTGCTCCAGCTGCGTCCGTTCGACCCCGAGCGGCTCGGCCCCATCCGTGAGGCGGTCGTGCTCGCGCTCGCCGCGCTTGGGGGCACGCCGCTCGTCGGCGTGGCCGCGGCACCGTTCACGCTCGCGACGCTCCTGATCGAGGGCGGGCCGTCCCGGGACCGGCTCCGGAGCCGCACTATGATGTACGACGACCCGCACAGCTGGGCCGCGCTCCTCAATTGGTGCGCCGACGTCGCGGGCGAATCGCTCCGCGCCCAGATCGCCGCGGGCGCGGCCGCCGTGCAGCTCGTCGACCCGGCGCTCGGGGCGCTGAGCCGAGGCGACTACTTCAAGCGGGTGCTGCCGCACACGCAGCGAGTGTTCAGTCACCTTCGGGGTCTCGACGTCCCCATCATCCACACGGGCATCGGCACGGGCGAGGTGCTGGATCTCCTGGCGCGCGCGGGTGCGAGCGCCGTCGGGGTCGACCGCCGCATTCCGCTGGATACCGCGACGGAGCGAGTCGGCGGGGAGGTCCCACTGCTCGGCGGGCTCGACCCCGCGCTGCTCAGCGCGCGAGGGCACCTGCTCGAGGCGCACCTGCACGATGCGCTCGCGCGTGGCACCGTAGCTCGGGCACATATCGTCGATCTCGGCGGGGCGCTCCCGCCGGGCCTCAACCCCGCGGTGCTGACCCGAGTCGTCGAACTGGTGCGCGGTGGCGCCCGCTGAGCGACCGCACGTCATCGTCGTCGGGGCGGGCATCGGTGGTCTCGTCCTCGCGCGTGACCTGGCGATCGCCGATGTCCGGGTGACGCTGCTCGAGACGGCGGAGACGGCGGAGACGGCGACACGGTCGGCGTCCCTCGGCGCGCCGACCGCGGTCGCTGAGGTGGGTGGTGTCGAGGTCGACCTCGGTGCGGACGCGATGTCGGCGGATAGCGGTGCTGCCCGGGCGCTCGCCGCCGAGCTTGGCTTGGAGCTCGCCTTACCGGTGCGGGCGGCCAGCTGGGTCGTGCACGGGCCGGACGACGCGCACCCACTGCCCGCACTGAGCCTGCTCGGCATCCCCGCCGACCCCTTGACGCGCGAGGTCATCGCGCTCGCCGGCACGGGCGCTGCGCTCCGAGCCCAGCTCGATGCCCTCATCCCGATGCTCCGCCCGACGAAGCATCGCACGATCGCTGACCTCGTCCGCCGCCGGATGGGTCGCCGCGTCCTCGCCCGGCTCGTCGCGCCGATGGTGCGCGGCCGCTACGGGGTATCGCCGACGGAGCTCCCGATCGAGGTCGCCTCGGCCCGCCTGTCCGGTGCACTGGCCTTCAGCGGCACCCTGACGGCGGCGGTCCGCACGATCGCCGACCGTCGTCCGGCCGATGACGAGGTAGTGGGGGTCGTCGGTGGTATGCACCGGCTCGCCACGTCGCTGGCGACGAGTGCCGAGCGGGTCGGCGTCGAGATCCGGACGACTGCGCCGGTTGCCTCCCTCGCCGCCACTGTGGTCGAGCTGACGAACGGTGACCGGCTCGAGGGCCGCGTCGTCGCGGCGCCGCCGATGCCGAGCGGCCTGACGCGCCCCGTGACGGTCGTTGTCGCCGCGGTGGAGTCGGCGGCGCTCGATGCGTCGCCGCGAGGTGCCGAGGCGGTCGTCGCGGCGGGGGCGAGGGGGATCGGGGCGCGTGCGCTCGCGCAGTCGTCGCGGATCTGGCCCTGGCTCGGCGAGGCGCTGTCGCCACACCGTCACCTCGTCCGGCTTGAGTACGACGACGCACCGCTGGGGTCCGCTGCGGTCGAGGCGGACGTGCGGGCCATCACCGGGGTCGCGGATGTGCGAGTGGTGGATCTCGCGCAGCGCGAATGGTGGTCGCTGCCACACAATCGTCCAGTGGCGGTCGGCGCAGCCGATGTGCTGACGGTCGGCGGAGCTGGCGTGCGCCGCGGGATTGCCGAGGCGATCGAAGACGCCCGGGCGAGCGCGGCAGACTTGGTAGCAGAGCTGAGAGGAGCGGACGCATGACGGAGATGACGAAGTCGCGTGCCGAGACCACGCCCCTGCGGGTCGCCGCCCCGCCGCCGCTCGTGGCGCTCGTCACGGCGCTGTCGGGTCGGCTGGGCGGTGTCGAGCTCGTCGAGCTGCCGGACGTGGCTGGCCGACGAGCCGCCCTGGTGCGGGGGGAGGTCGACGTGGCCGCGCATTCCTACCTCGAGCTGGGTCAGGAGCCGACCGGCGAGCGGATCGATGGCGTCGAGCTCGTCGCCGTGCCGAAGCGCGGCTCCCCCGAGCTGCCACCAGCGGTGTGGCCGGCGGCCTGGGGGCTCGAGCCGCTCGCGCTCGAGGTTGCGACGGGGGTGGCCAAGGACGTGCGCCGCCGCATCGCGAAACTCGATCATCGTCCGACCCGGCTCATCGCGGGCGCGGAGCGGGCGGTGCTCGCGGGGTTCGCGGGGGAGGCGACGCGGGTCGCGGCGAGGGCTGCCCTCGAGGACGGTCTGCTCTTCGTCACCGCGACGGTCTACGGCGAGGATGGCGCCGCGGTGCGGACCGCCTCGCACGCGGCGTACCCGGAGGATTCGGCGGACCCGGCTGCGGAGCTCGCGGCGCGGGTCGTCGCCGAGCTTCGCGCGTAGACCTGCCATCTGCCCGCGGTCTCCCGCAAGGAGGCGGGCGCTCAGGCCAGCATCGAGAGGCGGGCGATCGCCTCGTCGAGGACCTCGTCGCGTTTGCAGAACGCGAAGCGCAGCAGCGTCCCGTACTGGCTGTGGTGCTCGGGCGTGACGAGCGCGGTGACGGGGACGCCGACGACCCCGGGCCCCTCCGCGAGCTGCACCGCGAAGTCGCGGGCGTCGACCGCGCCAAGCGGCGCGGCATCGGCGATGACGAAGTAGCCCGAGGCGGGGCGATGCACCTCGAAGCCGGCGGCGGTGAGCCCCGCGACGAGCCGGTCCCGCTTGCTCGCGAGCGCGGCGGTCGCCGCCTCGAAGTGGGCATCGGGCAGCCGGAGCCCGGTCGCGATCGCCGGCTGGAATGGGCCCGCCGGGACGTACGTCAGCCACTGCTTCACCGCGAGCACCGCTGTCATGAGGTGGCGCGGACCGGTCCCCCAGCCGATCTTCCATCCCGTCAGTGCGAAGGTCTTGCCCGCGGACGACACACTGATCGTGCGCTCGCGGCCACCGGGCAACGAGGCGACCGGCACGTGCTCGCCGTCGTAGACGAGGTGCTCGTATACCTCGTCGGTGAGGATGATCGCGTCGTGGCGGTGGGCGAGCTCGACGATTCGCTCGAGCACCTCGCGCGGCCAGACGGCGCCCGTCGGGTTGTGCGGCGAGTTGACGATGATGAGCCGGGTGCGGTCGGTGACCGCGGCGGCGAGGGCGTCGGGGTCAGGGATGAATGCGGGGGCCGAGACCGGCACCGGCACGAGTCGCGCGCCCTGCAGCCCGGCGAGCGCTGCGTATTCGTCGTAGAACGGCTCGGCGGCGACGATCTCGTCGCCCGGCTCGGTGAGCCCGATGATGGCGGCGGCGATCGCCTCGGTGGCGCCCGCGGTCACGAGCACCTCGGTCTCGGGATCGAGCGCGATGCCGTACCAGCGCGCCTGGTGGGCGGTGATCGCCTCGCGAAGGTCGCGCGTGCCGAGCCCGGGCGGGTACTGGTTCTCGCCTGCGTCGATGGCCCGCTTCGCCGCCTCGAGTACCTCGCGCGGCCCGTCCTCGTCGGGGAATCCCTGCCCGAGGTTGACCGCGCCCGTCCGCGCGGCAATCGCCGACATCTCGGCGAAGACGGTCGGTCGCACCGTGCCATCCGGACCGAGCAAGAATGCGCCGGCCGCGGCCCGCCGCCAGGGTCCCGGCATGTGCGCAATCACGGTGTGAGAGCCTAGTCGCGCCGGGGAGACTGCGGGCTCCTCACCACCCGAGGCGGACGTTGAGGAACTCGTCAGTCGGGACACAGCCGACAAATATGCGACATCCAGCTTGGGGCTGAAGTGTGGCGATGTCGAAAGGGACACACATGAGCGACGACGAAGCCAGCACCCCAATTCCCCCGGTCGAGCCATCGACACCCGCCGAGCCACCGGCGCCCGACGGGCAGGCTGAGCGCGCCGCATTCGTCGCGTCGACCACCGGTGTCGAGTCGGCCGGATTCGTCCCGCCCGCGCCGCCCGTCGCACCTGGTCCGGGTGTCGCTGCACCAAGTGTGGACCCGGGGCCGAGCGCTGCCCCAAGCGCGGGTGCGGTCTCGACGACCGCTCCCGCGGCAGCCGGTGCGTCCTCGGGCGCGGTCCCGCCGCCGTTCAGTCGGCCCGCTGCCGAGGTCGCGGCGCCGCGGTCGCCGCGGCGCCGCGTCTGGGGCCCGGTCCTGGCCGGCGTCGCGATCGGCGCGGTGCTCGGCGGCGTGACCGGTGCGGGCGCCGCCGTCCTGCTCGGCTCCTCGGACGGGGGCGGCACTGCCCTGCCGGTGAGCGGCCCGCAGACGATCACCATCAACGACAGCGATGACGCGTCTCTCATCTCCGCGGTCGCCGCCTCGGCGATGCCCTCGGTCGTCACCATCTCGGTCACCGGCAGCAGCGGCTCCGGGACGGGCTCCGGGGTCGTCCTCGATGACGCGGGCCACATCATCACGAATGCGCACGTCGTCTCGCTCGGCGGCATCGAAGCGGAGCCGTCGATCCGCATCACGACCTCCTCGGGTCGCGTCTACGATGCCGAGGTCGTCGGCGTCGATCCGCTCATGGACCTTGCGGTCATCAAGGTGGAGGGCGCGAGCGAGCTCGTGCCGATCGAGTTCGCTGACTCGGCCGACCTCAACGTCGGGGACACGACGATCGCGATCGGCGCGCCGCTCGGGCTCGCCGGCACGGTGACGAGCGGCATCATCTCTTCGCTCGACCGGAGCATCGAGGTCGCCTCGAGTGCGGTGCCGGAGGACACGGGCACCCAGGCGCCGGACGGCAGCGCCCCGGAGAGTGGGAACCCCTTCGACTTCTTCCGCTTCGACGTACCGGGGACCGAGCAGGGCCAACTGACGCCGAGCGGCGTCATTCAGCTCGCCGTCATCCAGACCGACACCGCGATCAACTCGGGCAACTCCGGCGGGGCCCTGCTCGATGACGATGGTCGTCTCATCGGCGTCAACGTCGCGATCGCGACCGGCGGCGGTGGGAACCGAGGCAGCATCGGCGTCGGGTTCGCCATCCCGTCCAACATCGCGGCCCGCATCGCCGCCGAGCTCATCGAGCATGGCGAGGCGACACACGGTCTGCTCGGCGTGAGCGTCGCCAATGTCACCGACGACCCGGCGCAAGCGGAGGCCACGGTGATCGGGGCCAGCATCGTCCAGGTCAGCGCGGGCGGTGCAGCCGAGGCGGCTGGTCTCCAGGTCGGCGACATCATCATCGGCCTCGACGGTGTCCCGATCTCCAACAAGACGGACATCACCGCCCAGGTCCGCACCCACGCGGCCGGGTCCACGGTCGAGGTGAACTACGTCCGTGGCGACCGAATCGGCACGGCGGAGGTGACGCTCGGCAACCTCGCCGAGCTGCTCGGCTGAACCGCACGCCGACCCGGGGTTCCGACGCGTTCGGGCCCCGGGTTTCGGCGTGTGACGGCGGCCGGGAGGGGGCCGTCACTGCGGCAACTCAGTGTCAAGTCCACCCGATAGGGTGTGGGGGATGAGTGAGGTCTCGGCAGAGGGCGAGGCGACCCCGCCCGCGGCCGAACCCGCGCGCCCGGACACGCCCGGCACGACAGCGGGTGACCCGCCGCCCGCGAAGCAGCCGGCGGCGAAACGACCGGTGCGATCCGGCGCGGCGGCGGCCCGCGGCACCGCCGCCCGGACGACGAAGGCGACACCCGCCAAGTCCACGTCCACGAGGACCACCAAATCGGCGTCCGGGGTGCGGGCCACGTCGACTCCCGAGGAGCCCGCCGCGGCGAGTGCAGCGAGCTCGGCGAAACCTGCGAAGCCTGCAGGGACGAAGGCGGCTTCGCCGAGATCCACCGCCGCAAAACCTGCGGCAGCGAAGTCGACGACTCGCTCGACCGCCAAGCCGACCGCGGTCAAGTCGGGGTCCGCGACGCCGCGGAAGCGGCCGGTGAAGCCGACCGCGGCCGCCAGCGCCGCGAAGCCCGCGAATCCACCGGCGACGGAGCCGGAGGAGGCCGTCGAGGACGCACCGCCGGTCGATTCGGTGGAGACGACCGAGGCATCGACGCTGCCCGAGCCGGAACAGCCAGCCGCCCCAGCCCCCGATTCGACAGCCGACGCAGCCCCTGACGAGCCCTCCGCCGAGCCCGCAACCGCGATCCCGGTGCTCGAACTCGTGGGGCTGACGAAGCGATACGGAGACTTTCGGGCCGCGGACGATGTCACGCTCTCCCTTGACGCGGGCACGTTCACCGGGATCGTCGGGCCGAACGGTGCCGGCAAGACGACGACCCTCTCGATGATTACGGGCCTGCTGCGTCCGACGAGCGGGGTCGTCAGGGTCGCGGGGATCGACGTGTGGCGCGATCCGGTCGCGGCGAAGCGCCTCATCGGTGTGCTCCCCGACCGGCTCCACACCTTCGACCGCCTCACCGGTGGCCAGCTGCTCTACTACACGGGCGTGCTGCACGGGCTGAACCGGCACACCGCCCGGCAGCGCACCAAGGAGCTCGCGGAAGCGTTCCGGGTCGAGCACGCGATGAGTCGCCTCGTCACGGACTACTCCTCGGGCATGCTCAAGAAGATCGCGCTCGCAGCGGCGCTCATTCACGCGCCCCGCCTGCTCGTGCTCGACGAGCCCTTCGAGTCGGTCGACCCGGTCTCCGCGATGACCGTCGTCCAGATTCTGCGCGACTACGCGGCGGGCGGTGGCACCGTCCTGCTGTCGAGCCACTCGATGGAGCTCGTGCAACGGATCTGCGACCATGTCGCCGTCATCGTCGAGGGTCGGCTCATCGCCGGCGGTACGGTCGACGAGGTGCGAGGCGACCAGTCGCTGCAGGTGCGCTTCATCGAGCTCGCCGGTTCCGACGCCGAATCGATTGCGGACCTCACATGGTTGCATCGCTTCTCGAGCTGAGGCTGCGCGGCGTCGCGAACCGCGTGCTGCGGCCGCGGAGCCGGGCGGAGCAGGTCACCTCGGTGCTCATGGGTCTCGCCGTCATCGCGGTGGTCAGCGGCATCGTGCTGCTGACGGGCTTTGGTGCCGAGACCACGTCGGAACTGCGTCGCACGACCTTTGTCGCCGTCGGCGCGGTCGTCGTCCTCGCATTCTGGCTCGTCCCGTTCGTGGTCCGGACCACCGGCGGGGTCGAGCCCCGCGCATTCACCGCCTATCCGATCCCGCCGAGGCGCCTGGCCGTCGCGCTCGCGGCGACCGCGGTCGTGAGCGGACCAGCGCTGCTGCTCGTCCTGCTCCTCATCGCCAATGTCGTCGCCTGGGCCGCTGCCGGCCCCGGCCCGGCGCTCGCCGCGGCGGGCTCCGGCATGCTGCTCCTGGCCACCGCCGTCCTCGGCTCGCTCGTCGCCGCCGCACTCGCCAGCGACGGCATCGTGTGGCGCAACATCACCGGCGTGGTCGCGGTCACGATCATCGCGGTGCTCGCCCCGCTGCTGCTGCTCCTCGACTGGAGCGTGCTCGGCCTCACCTACCTCCGACGGATCGCCGCGGCGCTCGAGTGGACCCCTTTCGGTGTCGCGTGGTCGGTGCCGGCGGAGGTCGCGCTCGGTGAGCCGGGCCTGGCCTGGCTCCGGGTGGGAGTGGCCGTCGGTGTCCTCGCCGTGCTCTGGTTCGCGTGGGAGGGCCTCGTGCGCTACGGGGCGACCCGACGGGCACGCGCCGTCGATATGCGGGCGGAGCTGCGGCTCGGCGCCTTCGAGGTGCTCCCCGACACGCAGTCGGGCGTCGTCGCCGCGCGCAGTGTCACGTACTGGCTCCGCGATCCGCGGTATCTCGTGCCGCTCCTCATGCTGCCGATCATCCCGGCGGGCATCGTCCTCGCCTTCTGGCTCGCGGGCATCCCCTGGGAGTTCATGGTGTGGCTGCCGATCCCGCTCGTCAGCCTGCTCATCGGCTGGTCGGTGCACAACGACGTCGCCGCCGACGGGACCGCCTTCTGGCTCCACGTCGTCGCCTCCGTCCGTGGGCGTGCCGACCGCTGGGGGCGCATCCTCGTCCCCGGCGTCATCGGCCTCGTCGTCGCGGTCGGCGGCGGTATCGCGAGCGCTGCCCTGGTCGACGATGATCGCCTCGCGTTGCCGATCGTGGGCCTCAGCATCTGCGCGCTGCTCGTCGGCCTCGGCGTGGGCAGTGCTGCCTCCGCGCTCGCACCGTACCCGACGGTGCGTCCCGGCGATGGGCCGTTCCAGCAGCCGCAGGGATCGAGCCGCGGCGCCGGGGGGAAGCAGATCGCCTCGCTGCTCATCGCCGTCGCCCTGTGCCTGCCGGTCGTCGCCGCGATCGTGACGGCGGTGGCCGCCGGATCTGGTGACTTCACGGTGGCGGTGGCCACCGCATTCGGCCTCGGGGTCGTCGTGCTCGTCGCGGGGGTCGAGCTTGGCGCGCTCGCGATGCGCCGCCGTGCACCCGAGCTGCTCGCCTTCACCCAGCAGAACTGATCGGTGCGCGGCGTAGGCTCTCCGCATGACCGAGCGCATGACCGACACCGACCACAGTGGCGGCGGGACCGACGTCCTCGACCGCGAGCTGGAGCAGCTGCTCGAGGGTGAGCTCACCGAGGACGGCGACCACGACCGCTTCTCCCACTACGCCCCGCGCGCGAAGATCATGGAGGCGATGGTGACCGGCGTGCCGATCCGCGCGCTCTGCGGCAAGAAGTGGGTCCCGTCGCGCGACCCCGAGAAGTTCCCGATCTGCCCGAGCTGCAAGGAGATCTACGAGTCCCTCGCCGAGTGACGTCTCGTCCTCCGCACCGTCGCGGAGGAATGCGGGCCCAGTCAGCGGTAGATCGTCGGGATCGCGGGATCCCCGCGCGAGAGCCGCAGCGCGTCGGCCGGCAGTTCGGTGATGGCGACCTCGTGGTGCGCCCGGGCCGCCGCAACACCCGCTGGTCCCAGCAGGCTCGGCTCGACCACCCCGTCCTGGATGTACGTGATTTCGAGGGCACGGCCGCTGGCATCCGTCGGCGGCGCCTCCTCGACGTAGATCGTCTCCTCGACGGCGGTCCCGCCGCGCAGCGTGCGATAGGCCGTCTTGCGGCCGCCGACCCCGACCTTCGCCTCGGAGGTCTTCGCGACCGAGTGCCAGCTGCCGCCGTCATCCCGGTGGGCGACGAGCTTGAAGACCATGCCGGCCGCCGGGTGCCCCGACCCCGTCGCGACACTCGTGCCGACCCCGTAGGAGTCGACCGGTGCGCTCTGCAGCGCCGCGATCGCGTGCTCATCGAGGTCATTCGTCACGGTGATCTTGGTGTCCCGCGCGCCGAGCGCGTCGAGCTGCGCCCGGACCTCGCGGACGACGACGGGGAGGTCGCCCGAGTCGATACGGACAGCGCCGAGGCCGGTCCCGGCGACCCGCACGGCGGTCTCGACGCCCGCGGTGATGTCGTAGGTGTCGACGAGGAGGGTCGTGCCGGGGCCGAGTGCCGCGACCTGCGCGGCGAAGGCCTCCTCCTCGCTGTCGTGCAGCAGGGTGAAGGAGTGCGCGGCGGTGCCCATCGTCGGCACACCCCAGCTGCGCCCGGCCTCCAGGTTGCTCGTCGCGGCGAATCCGGCGATGAACGCGGCCCGTGCCGCCGCCACCGCGCTCACCTCCCCGGTGCGGCGGCTGCCCATCTCGGCGATCGGCCGACCGCCGGCGGCTTGGACCATCCGGCTCGCGGCACCGGCGACGGCCGAGTCGTAGTTGAGCACGGACAGCGTCAGGGTCTCGAGGATGACCGCGTCCGCGAAGGTGCCGTCGAGGCGCAGCACCGGTGACCCGGGGAACAGCAGTTCGCCCTCCCGGTACCCGGTGATCGTGCCGCGGAAGCGGTAGTCGGCGAGCCAGTCGAGTGCGTCGGTGCCGACGACCCGATGCTCGCGCAGCCAGCCAAGCTCCGCATCGCCGAAGCGGAAGTCCTCGATGAGATCGATGAGCCGGCCGGTCCCGGCGACGACGCCGTAGCGGCGGCCGGTTGGCAGTCGCCGCGTGAAGACCTCGAAGACGCACGCGCGCTCGTGCCGCCCACTGCCCATGGCAGCCTCGAGCATCGTGAGCTCATAGCGGTCGGTGCGGAGCGCGGACGTCACGCCTCGACCCTAGCCCCGCGGGCGGCACCGCGGTGTCGGGGTGCCCGGCCGAGAGCACCGTGCGCGCGGGGGAGAATAGGAGGGTGCGGGATGCGGCGATCGGGGTGTTTGACTCCGGGGTCGGTGGGCTCACGGTGGCCCGGGCGATCATCGATCAGCTGCCCCGCGAGGCGATCCACTACGTCGGCGACACGGCGCACGGCCCCTACGGTCCGCTGCCGATCGCCGAGGTCCGCGCCCACGCGCTCCGCGTCCTGGACGGGCTCGTCGCCTCGGGCGTCAAGGCCCTCGTCATCGCGTGCAACACGGCGAGCGCGGCAATGCTCCGCGATGCCCGAGAGCGCTTCACGGGTGGGTACGGGATCCCCGTCGTCGAGGTGATTCAGCCAGCCGTCCGGGCAGCGGTGCGCCAGACCCGAAACCGCCGAGTCGGCGTCATCGGCACGGTCGGCACGGTGCAGTCCCTCGCCTACGAGGATGCCTTCGCGGCGGCCAGCGAGCTGACGATCACGACGCAGGCGTGCCCGCGATTCGTCGAGTTCGTCGAGGCCGGGGTGACGACCGGGCCCGAGTTGCTCGCCGTCGCCGAGGAGTACCTCGCGCCGCTGCGTGACGCCGATGTCGACACGCTCGTGCTCGGCTGCACGCACTACCCGCTCATCGCCGCGGCGATCCAGTACGTCATCGGCCAGGAGGTGACGCTCATCTCCTCCGCGGAGGAGACCGCCTTCGACGTGTACCGGACGCTCATGCGGCACGGGCTTGAGCGCACCGCCCTGGATGCCCCGGTGCATCACTTCGAGGCGACCGGTGAGGACGGCGATCGGTTCCGGCGACTTGCCCAGCGTTTCCTTGGCCCGGAGATCGTCCGGGTCGCACCCTACGAGCCGACGGCACGGCAGAACGGATGACCGACATGACCCGGATCGATGGACGGATGCAGGATGCGCTGCGCGAGGTGACGATTGCGCGCGGCTGGAGCACCCAGGCGGAGGGCAGCGCGCTCATCTCCTTCGGGCGGACGAAGGTGCTGTGCACGGCGTCGTTCACCCCCGGCGTGCCTCGCTGGCTCACCGGTAAGGGCACCGGCTGGGTGACGGCCGAGTATGCGATGCTGCCGCGGGCGACGAACACCCGCAATGACCGCGAGTCGATCAAGGGCCGCGTCGGCGGCCGTACCCACGAGATCTCGCGGCTCATTGGCCGGGCACTGCGCGCGGTGATCGACACGAAGTCGCTCGGGGAGAACACGATCGTCATCGACTGCGATGTCCTGCAGGCCGATGGCGGGACCCGAACCGCTGCGATCACCGGCGCCTACGTCGCGCTTGCGGATGCGATCGAGTGGGCGCGGCAGCGAGGGCACATCGGCAAGTCCTCGCAGCCGCTTATCGACTCGGTCGCCGCGGTCTCGGTCGGCATCGTCGACGGCGAGCCGCTGCTGGACCTCGAGTATCGGGAGGATTCCCGCGCGGAGACTGACATGAACGTCGTCGTGACGGGTCGGGGTCTTTTCGTCGAGGTGCAGGGCACCGCGGAGGGCGCGCCCTTCGACAAGCGGGAGCTTGACGCGATGCTGGCGCTCGCGCTCACCGGGACGTCGCGGCTCGCCGAGCTGCAGCGCGAGGCGCTCGCGGGATGAATGCGGCCCCCGGCACCGCCCGCCCGCTGACGCTGGTCCTGGCCACCCGCAATGCGCACAAGGTCACCGAGCTCACCGCGATCCTCGGGCCCCTGCTCGACGGCGTGGAGCTCCGGTCACTGCCAGCGCATGCCCCGGACCCAGTCGAGGACGGTGCGACCTTTGCGGACAACGCCCTCATCAAGGCCCGCTCTGCGGCCGCAGCGACGGGGCTGCCAGCGCTTGCGGATGACTCGGGCATCGCGGTGGCTGCGCTCGGTGGTGCCCCGGGCATTCACTCGGCGCGCTACGCCGGGACCCGCGATGACCGCGACAATCTCGAACTGTTGCTGCGCAACATGGTTGGGGTGACGGACCGCCGCGCCGCGTTCGTGTGCGCCGCGGCGTATGTGCATCCCGACGGCACGGAGCTTGTCGAGGTCCGGGAGTGGCCGGGGCGCGTGCTCGAGGCGCCCGCGGGGGAGCACGGCTTCGGCTACGACCCGATCTTCCAGCCGGACGACGCCGAGGTCGCCTCGGCCGAGCTGACCCCCGCGGAGAAAAACGCGCGCAGCCACCGCACTCGCGCATTCATGGCGCTGCTTCCCGCCGCCCTCACCCACCTGTCCCGCGCCTGATCCCAGGGGCCTGGGCCGGCCGGGCTAGTCGTCGAGGTCGACCATGAGGGATTCGACCTCGTCGTGGCTCGCGACCTTGTTGCCCGCGCGACGCGCCTTGATACGGCCCTGGATGTAGTGGATCGCCGTCGGCACGACCGCGACGAGCACCGCGAGGATGAGAATGATGTCGATGTACTCGACGACGAGGTCGGACAGCGACGGGATGTGCCACGAGCCGATGCTGAACGGCGGGATGAAGCCCAGCAGGAAGCCGACGAAGGTGAGGCCGGTGCCCCAGGCGATCGCGCCGATGGCGTTGTACAGCGAGTACTTCTTGTAGTTCATGTGCCCGACGCCGGCCATGACGGGGGTGAGCGTCCGGACCACTGGCACGAACCGCGCGAGGATGACGGTGAGCCCGCCGAAGCGGTGGAAGAACGCGCTCGTGCGCTTGACGTTCTCGATCGAGAACAACCCCGACTCCTTGCGCTCGAACAGCGCCGGACCGCCCTTGTGTCCGATGAGGTAGCCGATCTCGCCCCCGACGAATGCGGCGACGGAGATCGACAGGCACACGAGCCAGATCGGCACCATGATCCCGGTCGGATCCTCGCGCATCGTGCCGGTGAAGGTGAGCACCCCGGTGATGAGCAGCAGCGTGTCGCCCGGGAGGATGAAGCCAACGAGGAGCGCCGTCTCGCTGAAGATGATCGCGCAGACGACGAGCAGGGCCCACGGGCCCGCGGCATTGAGGATCCCGGCGGGATCAAGGAATGGGATGAGCGCGGCGGGATGCATCGGGCTCAGCCTAGTGGTCGCGGCGCAGCGCACCCATGTCGTCCGCGGTGGCGTGGGTGAACCTCACGGCGCGTCGCGCTGCTCCCAGTCATCCTCGCTCGTGTCAGCGAGTGCCTCGAGGAAGCGGATGACGACCTCGCGCTCCTGCGGGGCGAGGGCCGCGGCGACCCGGAAACGGCGCGCGTGCTCGCGTCCGACGGTGAGCTCCGCTGACGTGCGGGTGTCGGGATTGACGGAGATCGTGATCGAGCGTCGGTCGGTCGGGTGCGGGGCCCGGATGATGTGCCCGGCGGCCTCGAGGCGGTCGAGCAGCTTCGTCGTCGCGGCGCTCGAAATGCTCAAGTGCTCGGCGATGTCCTTCGCGGTGACGAGACGCTGCTGGTCCGACATGACGATCGCGAGCCGCAGCGCTTTCATGTCGGACTCGCCGAGCTGCATGAATCGCTGTGAGGCGCGGGTGACGCGCTGCTCAGCCTCTCGCCAGCGGAACATTGCGTCCATGACGCGCACGACCTGTCCGAGGTCGCGTTCTTCGAGCCCGGTGAGATCGAGGAGACGTCCTCGAGCGTCCGCGACGCGGGGGTCGTGCAGGCGCATCGCAACCTCAGGCTCCACACTCCTGCGCCTGGTCATGAACCCCTCATTGAGTCAATTAGCTATATAAGGTTAGATACTATCTAAGGGAAGGAATAATCTGCATGGACCACGAGCGCGTAGTGCTGCTGGCAGCAGACGGCGAAGAGATCGGCAGTGCGCTGAAGTCCGAAGTTCACGGGCCTGACACGCCGTTGCACCTCGCATTCTCCTGCTACGTGCGCGATGAACGCGACCGCATCCTTGTCACGCGACGTTCCCTAGAGAAGCTTACGTGGCCGGGCGTCTGGACGAATTCATTCTGCGGGCACCCTCGGCCGAGCGAGCCGGTCGTCGACGCCGTCCGGCGCCATGCGAGGCTCGAGCTCGGCGCCGAGATCGCCGAGTTGCAACTCGAACTCCCCCTGTTTCGCTACCGTGCCGTCGACGCCTCTGGTGTTGTCGAGCACGAGGTGTGTCCGGTGTACAGCGCGCGCCTCGACTCCGGCCTTCGCCCAAGCCCCGGCGAGGTGATGGACCACGTGTGGGTCGAGCCGGCCGATCTGGCCGAGGCGACCCGCCGCACCCCGTGGGCCTTCAGCCCCTGGCTCGTCATGCAGGTCGAGCTCCTCGACCTCTTCCGGGTCGGCGCACCGGCGTGAGCCCGCCGATGCCGCTCAAGGCTGTGCTCGCTGGCGTTGAGGCGCGCCTCGACCGCTTCTTTGACACGGAATCCGCTCGAGCGGCAAGGCATTCCGCCGAGTTCCAGGCACTCTGGCGCGAGATGCGCGCGGCCGCGGCCGGGGGCAAGCGCGTCCGCCCCCGCCTGCTCGTCATCACCGGCTACCACCTCGGCGGGGACATCCCGACCGACCAGCTCATCGAGCTCGCCACGATCATCGAGCTCCTCCACACGGCGCTCATCGTTCACGATGACGTCATCGACGGGGACATCGAGCGTCGGGGCGCACCGAACCTCATCGGGGCCTTCGCAGCTGCCGCGCGACGCGACGGACTCGGCGAGGACGCAGCCGCGCGCTGGAGTCAGAATGCGGCAATCCTCGCCGGCGATCTCCTGCTCACGGCGGCAGTGCGCCTCACCGCGACACTCCACATCGACGCTGACCGACGGCGACGCCTCGTCGAGCTCCTCGACGAGAGCATCTATCGCGCCGCCGCGGGCGAGCTCGCCGATATCTCCTATGCGGCCGGTCTCGGCTCGCCGACCGCCGCGGACATCCGCGACATGATGGCCGACAAGACGGCGCACTACTCAGTCGAACTGCCGCTGCGGGCGGCTGCGATCCTTGTCGGAGCGTCGACGGAGACCGAGGCGCAGCTCGCCGCCATCGGACAGTCCCTCGGTATCGTCTTCCAGATGCGCGATGACCTGCTCGGCGTCTTCGGCGCCGCAACGGAAACGGGCAAGAGCACGAAGAACGACCTGCGGGAGGGCAAGCACACGATGCTCGTCGCCCTCGCGAAGGGCTCCGAGGCGTGGGAGCAGGCCGCGCCGTGGTTCGGCCACGCCGAGCTCGACGACAGTGGCGCGCAGCGACTGCGCGACGCGCTCGAGCTATCGGGCGCGCGCACGAGCTTCGAGGCCGCCATGCGTCACGAACGCGACGTGGCGCTCGGCGTCATCCGGTCCGCCCCACTGCCGCCGCGACTCGCTGACCTGCTCGCGGCCGAGGCTGAATTTGCGGCGGAGCGGCGCGCATGACCCGTGCGCAGGGGCTTGCGGTGTACACCCGCACCGCCGGACTCGCCGCGGCGCCGGTCATCCGCCGGTACTCGAACTCGTTCCGGCTCGCGACTTCCCTGTTTCCGCGCCGGACCCGCGGCGCCATTGAATCGATCTACGCGCTCGTGCGAGTCGCCGACGAGATCGTCGACGGCACGGCGGGCGAGGCCGGGCTCGATCTCGTCGAGCAGCGCGAACGACTTGACGAACTCGAGGCTGAGACGACCCGCGCCATCGCGACGGGCTTCAGCGCGAATCTCGTCGTGCAGGCCTTCGCGGATGTTGCCCGGCGGTGCGCGATCCCGCCCGAGCCGCTCCGCGCATTCTTCGCGTCGATGCGTCGCGATCTCGCGACCGTCGACCTCGACGATGCGGAGTACCGCGAATACATCCACGGGTCCGCGGAGGCCGTCGGCCTCATGTGCCTGCGCGTCTTCGTCGAAGGGCACGCGGTGCCGCCCGCCACGCTCGCCGACCTTGAGGCAGGGGCCCCCCGACTTGGCGCTGCATTCCAGAAGGTGAACTTCCTCCGCGATCTCGGACACGACACGCAGTCGCTCGGCCGCGCCTACTTCCCCGGGCTCGCCCCGGGCGCCATCGACGAGCCCGCCAAGGCGGCGATCGTCGCCGAGATCGCCGCCGACCTCGCCGCCGCCCGTGCGGTCATCCCGCGGCTGCCGAAGGACTGCCGCCGCGCGGTGCGGGTCGCGACCGACATCTTCGCCGAGCTGCTGCGACGCATCGACCGCACGCCGGCGGCGCGACTCGCCCACGAGCGCGTGAGCGTGCCTGCACCGGTGAAGGCCCGGATCGCGCTGCGGTGGACGCTCACCCCCTGGGCCGCCGCGTGAGCCCGCGCGAGGTCGCCGTCATCGGCGGCGGCGTGTCGGGACTCGCGACCGCTGCGCTGCTCGCCGCCGACGGGCACCGCGTGACGCTGCTCGAGGCGCGTGAGGCGGTCGGCGGGCGGGCGGGATCGTGGGCGTCGGCGGGATTCCGCTTTGACACGGGTCCGTCCTGGTACCTCATGCCCGAGGTCTTCGAGCATTTCTACCGGATGCTCGGGACGTCGACGGCGAAGCAGCTCACGCTCACCCCGCTCGACCCCGGGTACCGGGCGTATTTCGAAGGTGATCCGACACCGTTCGATCTGCCGGCCGGCCGCGAGGCCGCGCGCGCCGCGCTCACGAGCCTCGACCCCGCCGCGGCGCGGCGGCTGACGCGGTATTTCGATTCGGCCGAGACGACGTACGGGCTCGCGCTCGAGCGCTTCCTCTACACCTCGTTCGAGTCGGTGCGCCCAATGCTCGACAGCGAGGTCCTCCGGCGGCTGCCCCGGCTCCTCAGCCTGCTCACGCGCTCCCTCGATCGCGAGATCCGCGCGACGACCGAGGAGGCGCGGCTGCGCCGGCTCCTCGGCTATCCCGCGGTGTTCCTCGGCGGCTCGCCGCTCAAGGTCCCGAGCATGTACCACCTCATGACGCACCTCGACGTCAACGACGGTGTCCTGTATCCGCAAGGCGGGTTCGCCCGAGTCATCGAATCCTTCGCCACGCTCGCCGAGGCGGCCGGCGTGACGATCCTCACCGGCGCCCGCGCGACCCGAATCGTCGTCGAGCGCGGCCGGGCACGGGGTGTGCGCGTCGCGCACACGGACGGGACGAATTCGCTCATCGCCGCCGACCTCGTCGTCGCCACCGCAGACCTCCACCACGTCGACACCGAGCTCCTCGAGCCTGAGCACCGCGACCGTGGTCCGGCGTGGTGGGCGCGTCGCGATCCCGGCCCGGGCGCCGTCCTCGCGATGCTCGGCGTGCGCGGCGCGGTGCCGGAGCTCGCCCACCACACGCTCCTCCTCGCCGACGACTGGGAGGGCGCATTCGACGCCGTCGTCGGACCGCGGCGCGGCCTGCCGGCGACGCCCTCGATCTACATCGGCAAGCCAAGCGCGTCGGACGACACCGTCGCCCCACCCGGCGACGAGAACCTCTTCGTCCTCGTGCCGGTCGCGGCGAATCCGCGACTCGGTCACGGGGGCATCGGGGGGAGCGGCGATGCGCCGATCGAAGCCTTCGTCGATCTGGTCGTCGCGCAGATCGCCGACTGGACGGGCGCATGCGACCTCGCCGAGCGCATCGTCGTGCGCCGCACCGTTGCGCCCGGGGACTTCGCCCACGAGCTCAACGCGTGGTCGGGCAGTGCCCTCGGGCCGTCGCACACGCTCCGCCAGAGCGCCGTCCTCCGCGCCGGCAACGCGTCCCGGCGTGTCGCCGGGCTCCTGTACGCCGGCTCGAGCACGATCCCAGGGATCGGCGTCCCGATGTGCCTCATCAGCGCGGAGCTCGTGCTCAAGCGGGTGCGCGGCGACCGGAGCGCCGCCGCGCTGCCCGAGCCGACGGGGGCAGCCCGATGACGCCCGTCTACCTCCTCATCCTGCTCGCGGTGATCGGCTGCATGCTGCTCGTCGACCGGCGCTGGTCGCTCGCGTTCTGGCGCGATGCCCGGGCGGCGACGGTGTGCCTCGTCGTCGGCGTCGTCGCGCTCCTCGTCACCGACATCGTCGGCATCGCGCTCGGCGTGTTCTTCCGCGGCGCGACGTGGGCGATGACCGGGCTCCTCGTCGGACCCGAGCTGCCGATCGAGGAGCTCGGATTCCTCGTCTTCCTCAGCTACCTGACCCTCAACCTGCTCGGCCTCGCCGAGCGGCTGTCTTGGAGGTCGACGAGATGACCTACGCCATCATCGGAGCGGGCCTGCTCCTGGCGGGGCTCGTCACGCGGCTCATCGCCGAGGTCCTCGTGCGACGCCGCGGCGGGAGCATCCCCGTGCTGCCGACGGTGGTCGCGGCGATCGTGCTCCTCGTGCTCACCGCCGTGTTCGACACGGTCATGATCGGCGTCGGCCTCGTCGACTACGACGAGTCGCGGATCTGGGGGCCGCGCGTCGGTCTCGCGCCGATCGAGGACTTCACCTACCCGCTCGCGCTCGCGATCACCTTTCCCGGCATCTGGGCCCTCACCGCTCGGCGGCAGCGGTGAGTCGCGACCGCGGGACCTTGGCCAGTCGCCTCCTGCTCGCCTCCCGGCCATTGAGCTGGGTGAACACGGCGTACCCATTCGCCGCGGCGTACCTCCTCGCGGGCGGTCGGCTCGACGCGGCGTTCATCGTCGGCACCGTGTTCTTCCTCATCCCATACAACCTCGCGATGTACGGGATCAACGACGTCTTCGACCACGAATCCGACATCCGCAACCCCCGCAAGGGTGGTGCCGAGGGGGCGCTGCTCGATCCGAGCGCCCACCGCGGCGTCATCGCGTGGTCGATCGGGCTGAGTGTGCCGTGCCTCATCGCGCTCGTCCTCCTCGGTTCGCCCGCCTCGTGGGCGGTGCTCGCCGTGAGCTGCTTCGCCGTCGTCGCCTACTCGGTCCCCAGCCTGCGGTTCAAAGAGATCCCGGTGCTCGACTCGATCACCTCGAGCACGCACTTCGTGAGTCCGGCGGTGTACGCGCTCGTGCTCGTCGGCGCGGCCTGGGACTGGCAGCTCGCCGCGATCCTCGTCGCGTTCTTCCTCTGGGGTGCGGCGAGCCACGCATTCGGCGCCGTGCAGGACGTCGTGCCGGACCGCGAGGGCGGGCTCGCGTCGATCGCGACCGTCCTCGGCGCCGCGTCCACCGTGCGCCTCGCGATGGGGCTGTGGCTCGCGGCCGGCGTCTTCGTCCTCGTGCTGCCGTTCCCGGCGCTGCTGTCGAGCCTTCTCGTCCTGCCGTATCTGTGGCTGGCGTGGCCGTACCGCTCGGTCACCGATGCGGAGTCGGGCACCGCGAACCGGGCGTGGCGGCGCTTCCTCGCGGTGAATTACATCGTCGGCTTCCTGCTGACGATGCTCATCCTCTGGATCGTCCTCGCGCCATGAGGCTCTGGTCGCTCCACCCGCGCCACCTGGATCGGCAGGGCCTCGTCGCGTGCTGGCGCGAGGCGCTGCTCGCGCAGGCGGTGCTTGACGGCCGGACGACGGGCTACCGGCGGCACCCGCAGCTCGAGCGATTCCGGTCGGCGGAGGCGAACGGGAGCGGGACGGCGCGCGAGCTCGTCAGTGCCTACCTCCTCGGCGTCGCCGCCGAGGCCGACCGGCGCGGCTACCGATTCGACCGGACGCGCGTGCTCGAGGCTGCGGCGGGCGATCGGCGGCTCCCGGTCACGACCGGACAGCTCGAGCGGGAGTGGGCGCACCTCCTCGCCAAGCTCGAAGCCCGCAGTCCAGACCAGTGGCGGGCGGAGCGCGAGGCCCACCCGACACCGCATCCGCTCTTCGAGGTCATCCCGGGGCCGGTCGCCGATTGGGAGCGTTCGACGGTGGTCGAGGCACGATCCCACGATGGCGGTGGGCGATCGTGACCCGTGTCGTGATCGGCGGCGCCTCCGGGCTCATCGGCTCGGCACTCGCCGCCGCGCTTGAGAGCCGGGGCGACGACGTCGTCCGACTCGTGCGCCGCGCACCACGCGGCCCCGGCGAGGTGCGGTGGGACCCCGCGACCGGATCGCTCGATGCTGCCACGCTCCGCGACGCCGATGCCGTCGTCAACCTCTCCGGGGCGACACTCGCGCGGGTCCCGTGGACGCCTGGGATTCGTCGCGAGATCCTCCGCTCCCGCCTCAGCGCGACCGACACGCTCGTCGCCACGCTCCATGACCTCGCCGCCGAGGGCGCGCGACTGCCCGCGCTCATCAGCGGCTCGGCGACCGGCATCTACGGGCACCGACCCGGGGAGCGGCTCACCGAGGACGCGCCCGCCGGCACCGGATTCCTCGCCGACGTCGTCACGGCCTGGGAGGCGGCTGCCCGCCGCGCGCCGGATGGCACCCGCATCGTCCTCGCGCGCACCGGGCTCGTCATTGCGCACAGCGGGGCCCTTGCCCCGCTCCGGGTCCTTACGCGACTCGGCCTCGCCGGGCCGATCAGCGGTGGACGCCAGCACTGGGCATGGATCGCGCTCGAGGACGAGGTCGCGGGACTCATCCGCGCGATCGACGACGACCTGCACGGGCCCATCAACCTCGTGGGCCCGGCGCCCGCCACCGCCGCCGAAGTCGTCCGCGCGCTCGCCCGCGCGCTGCGTCGGCCCTACTGGCTACCGATCCCGCTCGTGAGGCTCATGGGCGAGGCCGGCCGCGAACTCCTCGGCGCCGACCAAGCCGTCGAGCCGCGGGTGCTCCTCGAGGCCGGCCACGAGTTCCACCGCCCGACGATCGACGCGGCCATCGCAGCCGCGCTCACGCCGAGCGACTGAGGTGCGGGAGGCGGGACTTGAACCCGCACGCCGAAGCACAGGAACCTAAATCCTGCGTGTCTGCCAGTTCCACCACTCCCGCGGGGGACTGCCGACTATCTTCGCGCATTCGGGATGTAGCGCGGCAGCCACACAAGGAATCCGACCGCGCCAGCGAGGCCGATGACCCCGATCGCACCGGTCGCGATGGCGAGTCCGAAGGCGGCGGTGACCCCCGAGACGATGAGCGGCACCGAGGCGCCACCCGCGTCGGTGATCGTCCGCCAGGCGCCTAGGTACTGCGCCGCCCGGTCCTGCGGCGCGGTATCGGCGCCGAGGGTCATGAGGACGCCGGAGGACACCCCATTGCCGACCCCGAGGACGACGGCGAGCGCCGCGTACCACAGTTGCGCGCTGTCGAGGACCTGTGTGACCGCGAGTGCGAGGAATGCGATGCCCATGATGATCATCGGCGGCAGCGCGCTCCACAGTCGCCCGAAGCGGTCCATGACCTGTCCGCTCGCGTAGAAGAGCGCGAACTCGATGCCGCCCGAGATGCCGACGAGCATCGAGACCGCCGCGGCGTCGAGCCCGATCGCGACGCCGACGAGCGGAAGCACGATGAGCCGGGCGCCGCGGACCGCGCTGAGCGCCCCGGCAGCGACACCGAGCCGGGCGAGCACCCCGCGGTGCTGCCAGATCGTCTCGAAGAGCCCGACGCGCTGCGGCCCGCGAGGCACTGAGATCGCCCCGGTGACGGCTTCGCCGGTGTCCTCCGCCGCGGCGGTCGCGACGTCGATCCTGGTGGATGTCGGCAGCGGTGCGACCTTCGTCTCCGGGTCCGGGCCGAGTGCGACGAGCAGCGTGACCGCGACCATGCAGAGGCCCATGACCCAGGCCCCGGCGTGCCCGTCGCCGGTGAGCAGGACGACCCCGGCACCGGCGAACGGCCCCGCGAACATCCCAAAGCGAAATGTCCCGCCGACGAGCGCGAGCGCCCGCGCACGGAACTCGAACGGCACCCGCGTCGTCATGAATGCGTGGCGCGCGAGCCCGAAGCCGGCCGCCGCGATCCCGAGGACAAACGTCGAGATTGCCAACCACAACACGCCGGGCAAGAAGGCGATGCCTGCCGAGGCGACAATGGCGAGACTGCCGCCGACGATCATCGTGATCCGCTCGCCGGCGCGGGCGGCCAGCCAGCCGCCGGGGAGGTTGCCGACGAGCTGGCCCAGGACGAGGCAACCCGCGACGAGTGCCGCGAGCCAGTCCGCTGCGCCGCGCTCGGCGGCGAGGATCGGCAGCAGTGGCAGGATGGCGCCCTCGCCGAACGAGAAGAGCGCGGTCGGGGCGTAGACCATGAAGGCGTAGCGCCGCAGCACATCCCGCACGTTGTCGCTCATCCCGATAACGCTACTCTCGGGCGGGCCGCACCCCGCGCCGGTAGACTCGATCGGCCATGGACGAACTCGATCTCACCGCTGACATCGCCGCGCTGCGCGCCACCTTCGCCGACATCGAGGCGGTCGTTGACGTGAGCCGGCTCGAGCGGGAGATCGCCGGGCTGTCCGAGGAGGCGGGCCGACCCGACCTCTGGGACGACCCGGCCGCGGCGCAGCAGGTCACTTCGCGGCTGTCGCGCGCGCAGGCCGAGCTCACGCGGGTCACCGGTGTCGCCTCGCGGCTGGATGACCTCGAGGTCCTCGTCGAGCTCGCGAACGCGGAGCAGGACGTGGCGACCGCCGAGGAGGCGCGCCAGGAGCTCGCCGACCTGCAGTCGACGGTCGAGGCGCTCGAGGTGCAGACGCTGCTCGACGGCGAGTACGACGCCCTCCCCGCGGTCGTGACGATCCGCGCCGGGGCGGGCGGTGTCGACGCGAGCGACTTCGCCGAGATGCTGTTCCGGATGTACCTGCGCTGGGCGGAGCACCGCGGCTTCCCGGTCACGGTCATGGACACCTCCTACGCGGAGGAGGCGGGGATCAAATCGGCGACGTTCGAGGTCGACGCGCCCTACGCATTCGGCACGCTCTCGATCGAGGCCGGCACGCATCGGCTCGTGCGCATGTCGCCGTTCAACTCGGCGCACTCCCGGGAGACGTCCTTCGCTGCGGTCGAGGTCATCCCGCTCATGGCGGAGGCGACCGAGGTGGAGATCCCGGAGTCCGACATCCGTGTCGATGTGTACCGTTCCTCGGGGCCCGGCGGCCAGTCGGTCAACACAACCGACTCGGCCGTGCGGATCACGCACCTGCCGACCGGCGTCGTCGTCTCGATGCAAAACGAGAAGTCGCAGATCCAAAACCGCGCAGCGGCGCTCCGCGTCCTCCAGTCCCGACTCCTGCTGCTGCAGCGCGAGGAGGAGGCGAAGAAGAAGAAGGAGCTCGCTGGCACGATCACCGCCAGCTGGGGTGACCAGATGCGCTCCTACGTCCTCGCGCCGTACCAAATGGTCAAGGACCTGCGCAGTGGCTACGAGGTCGGGCGCCCGGACGACGTCTTCGACGGCGATCTCGACGGCTTCATCTCCGCCGGCATCAAGTGGCGCAAGCGCGGCACGGCCGACTGAGCACGGTCGACAGCACGCTCGAGGAATGCGCGGGATCCGCATTCCTGAGAATGATCGGCTCGCCGGTGCGCCTGCCGTGCCGTGCGTGGCGGGCTCCATAGGCTGCATCCGCCATGATCCGGTTTGAGCACGTGTCGAAGTCCTACCCAGGGACGTCTCGCCCGGCCCTGCGCGACGTCTCGCTCGAGATCGACAAGGGCGAGTTCGTCTTCCTCATCGGTGCCTCGGGGTCCGGCAAGAGCTCACTGCTGCGCCTCGTCCTCCGCGAGGAGCGGCCGAATGCGGGGCAGGTCTGGGTGCTCGGCAAGAAGCTGTCGGCGATGCCGAGCCGCAAGGTGCCGTACTTCCGCCGCAGCCTCGGCGTCGTCTTCCAGGACTTCCGGCTGCTGCCGAACCGCTCCGTGTACGACAATGTCGCCTTCACGCTCCAGGTCATCGGGAAGTCGCGCGGCTACATCCGCGAGGCGGTGCCGGATGCGCTGAAGATGGTCGGGCTGCAGGGCAAGGCGGCGCGCATGCCACATGAGCTCTCGGGCGGCGAGCAGCAGCGCGTCGCGATCGCCCGTGCGGTCGTGAACAAGCCCGCGATCCTGCTCGCCGATGAGCCGACCGGCAATCTCGACCCCGAGACGGCCCAGGGCATCATGTCGGTGCTCGAGCAGATCAACCGCGGCGGCACGACCGTCCTCATGGCGACGCACGCCGCCGAGGTCGTCGACCGGATGCAGCGCCGCGTCATCGAGCTCATGAGCGGGCAGGTCATCCGCGACGAGCGCGGCGGGGCCTACATCACGCAGGCGATGCCGATCGTGCGCCAGCCCGAGGAGGGCGTGGCATGAGGCTCGGACTCATCCTCAAGGAGGCCTTTGGCGGGCTGACGAAGAACGCCTCGATGGTGGTCTCGGTCATCCTCGTCACCTTCATCTCGCTCACCTTCGTCGGGGTCGCGGTGCTCCTGCAGTCGCAGATCACCTCGATGAAGGACTACTGGTACGACCGCGCCCAGGTGCAGGTGTACTTCTGCTCGGCGATCGATCAGGGCGGCAACTGTCTGCAGGCGGCCGCGAGCGACGAGGAGATCGCCGCCGTGCGCACCGAGCTCGAGACCGCACCGCTCGCCGCCTACATCGAGTCCGTCGAGTATCTGAGCCCCGAGGAGGTGCTCGCCGAGACGAGGGAAGTGCTCGCCGACAACCCCGTCGTCGACACCCTCACCCCCGAGCTCGTGGGTGCCATCGCGCGCGTCACCATGGTCGATCCGGCGAATGCGGACATCGTCGTCGAATCGGTCGCCGGCAACGCCGGGGTTGAGTCCGTCGAGGACCAGCGCGCCTATCTCGAGCCGATCTTCAACATCCTCAACGCCGCCTCCGCAGCCGCCATCGGTGTCGCGATCCTCATGCTCATCGCCGCCGTCCTGCTCATCTCGACGACCATCCGCCTCTCCGCTTTCTCCCGCCGCCGTGAGATCGGCATCATGCGGCTCGTCGGCGCGTCGAACGGGGTCATCGAGGCGCCGTTCGTGCTCGAGGGCGTGCTCGCCGCATTCGTCGGCTCAGTCCTTGCCGGTGGGGCGCTCGTCGCGATCGTGCAGTTCTTCGTGCGAGGGGAGATCGGCGCGACGCTCGGCGGCACCGGCCTGCTCGTCGGGGTCGGGGATGCCGTGTCGATTGTGCCGGTCCTCCTCCTCATCGGCGTCGTCCTCGCGGGCCTGTCGGCCTCGGTCGCCATCAAGCGCTACCTCCGCGTCTGACGGCTGCGCGGCTGCCCGGTGCCGGGTGCCCGTCGGCCCGGTGCCGCGCCGGCCTCGTGCCGCCCTTCGCCTCCGGTCTGGGGCCGCCGGTGCCTCCCCGCCGTTCAATGTGCACGTTTTCACCCCGTGTGCCCTTTTTATCGGGCACATCGGGTGAAAACGTGCACATCGCGTACCGGCACCGGGGCCCACGGGCCGGCGGCCGCCACTGTGTCCCTGCCGCCACGGTGCAGGGCGCCACCACCGCGCGTGGGGCGGACTCGCCGCTAGAAGGTGAGGTTGACGAGGCGGCGGTCGGGGCGCCGCACACCGACCGCGAGGAGTCGGCGGGCGAGCCCGTGGCCGCCCCAGGCGTCCGCCCACCCGATGCGCACGAACTCGCGACCGGGCCGGAGCGCGTCTTCGCGACGCTTCTCGGCCCAGAGCACGTCGGCGGGGCTCCGGCCGGCGAGCAGCTCGGCGTTCTCGTACTTGTCCCGCCCGTAGCCCTCAGCAAGAATTCGGCCCTCCCGCCAGGCGAAGTCGACGCGGTACTCGATCCCGTCGACACCGACGACGACCCGCTGCTGCTCGGGCGGCTCGAAGCCGTAGTCCTGGCAACGCGCAATGATCAGGGTCTCGAGCACTGACTCGGACCCCGCCGTTGACCGTGCGAGCGCTGCACGCACCCGACGTAGCCCGGGGAAGCGGCCCGCCCGCTCGAGCACCCCCTCGAACTCGTCGAGCCCGACCCCGCTGTGCCGGACGTGCGAGATCGCGACCATGCCCGCCAGGAGCGTGCGGCATGCCGCGAGGTCGACGGCGGTGCGGGCTGGGGTCGTCGCGCGGGCGCCGTTCTCGAGCTGACAGCGATCCTCGGGGTCCAGGCTGCGCAGGGTGCGGTGCACCGCACCGGAGGACCTCACCCGTGCGGGGACGGTCGTCCGGCACCACGGGGGCCAGTCGCCGAGGATCGGAATGCCGTGGAGGGCCGCGGCGGACTCGTGGGAGAAGGTCGGCTCGTGCCGGGCGGCGTGGCGCGTGGCGAGGATCCTCGCGCGGTGCAGCTCGAGGGGGCTCGCGGCGTCCGCGTCAGCCCGCTCGACGTAGGCGCCCTGGCGGATGCGCGCGAGCTCGCCGCGCGCGGTCGCCCGCTCGAGCCGGTGCCCCTCCCCGCGCAGACGCTGGCCGCGCGCCGTCCTGATCGGAATGACCTCGTCCACACCGTGAGCATGCCGTCGGTCGCCGACCGCCGCCACCGCCCAAGGGACGAATGTGGATAACTCCCGCGATCGCCCCGCCCCGCGACACACTCATGGCTCGCGGCGCCTGGCCCGCGCATTCCTCCCTCGCCGTCATTCCCTGTGCACGTTTTCACCCGATGTACCCGAATAAACGGGCACACGCGGTGAAAACGTGCACATCGAGCGGGAGGCCGCACCGGGTGGGTACCGCGGTAGGCTGATCTGCTCGCGGGGCGCGTGGGCCGGTCGGGCAAGCGGCCCGCTGACCAACAACCCCGCGCGACGTCGGCAGGATCGGCTGGAGGTGGACGATGGCGAAGGAGCAGGGGCGCAAGCCCATTGCGGTGAATCGCCGTGCCCGCCACGACTACCTCATCGAGGACACCGTCGAGGCGGGGATCGTGCTGACGGGCACCGAGGTGAAGTCGCTGAGGGCCGGTCGGGTCAATCTGACGGATGGCTACGCATTCATCGAGCATGGCGAGGCGTGGCTCGATGCGGTCTCGATCGTCGAGTGGGACAAGGGCTCGTGGACGAATCACCCGCCGCGGCGCAAACGTAAGCTCCTGCTCCACAAGATGCAGATCCTCAAGCTCGCGCGCGAGACGAAGGAGGGCGGTTACACCCTCGTGCCGCTCAGCATGTACTTCTCGGACGGTCGGGCGAAGGTCGAGCTCGCGCTCGCGAAGGGTAAGAAGGACTGGGACAAGCGCCAGACGCTGCGTGAGCGCGACGACCGCCGCGAGGCGGAGCGCGCGATGCGCACCCGCAACCGGCTCGGCGAATAATCCACTCGCGCCAGCTCGCGACCAGCGGGCCGGTAGGCTGTTGGCGTGAAGATCGTGGTGCTCGTCAAAGAAGTCCCCGACACCTACGGCGAGCGGCGGCTCGACCTCGACACGGGTCTGCTCGACCGCAGCGGCGACCAGGTGATCGATGAGATCAACGAGCGCGCCCTCGAGGTCGCGCTGCTCGTCAAGGACCAGGACAAGTCGACCGAGGTCGTCGTCGTCTCGGTCGGACCGGACCAGGTGAAGGACGCGCTGCGCAAGAAGCTCCTGGCGATGGGTGCGGATCGGGCGATCCATGTCGTCGACGATGAACTCGCCGCCGCCGATGCCCTCAAGACCGCCCGCGCGCTCACCGACGCGGTCCGTGGGGAGAGTGCGGACCTCATCGTCGCGGGTAATGAGTCGACTGACGGCCGTGGCGGCGTCGTGCCGGCGATGGTTGCCGAATTCCTCGGCCTCCCGCTGCTCGGCAGCCTGAGCGAGGTCCGCCTCACCGGCGCTGCCGTCGAGGGCACTCGCGTCGATGAGGAGGTCGAGCACCGCCTCAGTGCCCCGCTGCCGGCGGTCGTCACCGTGACCGAGAAGTCTGCGGAGGCGCGGTTCCCGAACTTCATGGGCGTCATGGGCGCGAAGAAGAAGCCGCTCGAGCAGCAGTCGGCCGGCGAGCTCGGCTCGGTCGGCACGGTCATCCTTTCGGTCGCGGAGCGCCCCGCGCGCGCGGCGGGCACGATCATCGAGGATGAGGGCGACGGCGGCACGAAGATCGCCGAGTACCTCAAGGCACAGGGGCTGGTGAAGTGAGCATGGGCATTCTCGTCATCTCTGGCGTCGACGGCATCGTCGGGCGCACCGCGGCGATCGCCACGGCACTTGCCGCACAGGTCGGCGACGCCGACGCGATCCTCCTCCCGCACACGGTCGACGGCCGCGAGCTCGCTGGGCGCCTCGCCGCACGTCTCGGTCGCCCGGTGCTCGCCGACGCGGTCGAGGTCGCGGTCGACGGCGACCGACTCGTCGCCACCCACTCGGTCTTTGGCGGGAACTTCACGACGACCGCCGCAGCCGAGGGGGCCGCCCCCATCATCACGGTGCGCGACGGCGAGTTCGACGCGACGACGCTGCCGGGCGCGAGCACGGTGGACGCCGCGGGGCTCGCGGCGTCGGGCGCTGCCACCGACGCGACCGTCGTGTCGAGCACGCCGATCGTCATCGACAGCTCCCGGCCCGACCTCAAGTCGGCCCGGGTCGTCGTCTCCGGTGGCCGCGGCCTGGGGTCGAAGGAGAACTTCGCGATCGTCGAGCAGCTCGCCGACGCCCTCGGCGCCGCGGTGGGCGCGAGCCGGGTCGCGGTGGACTCCGGCTACGCGGCACCCAACCTGCAGGTTGGGCAGACCGGTGTCGCGGTGTCGCCAGAGCTCTACATCGCGGTCGGGATCTCGGGGGCGATCCAGCACCGCGCGGGCATGCAGACAGCGAAGACGATCGTCGCGGTGAACAATGACCCGGACGCGCCGATCTTCGAGATCGCGGACTATGGCGTCGTCGGGGACCTCTTCGAGGTCGTCCCGCAGCTCGTTGCGGCACTGAAGGCGTAGTCGGCGGTGGCGAAGGCGACCGAGTCGGCCTGGGCACGGTTCCGGGCCTCGCGATGGCGTGTGCTCCTCTGGCTCGTGCCGGTGCTCATCGTCGTCGCAGTCGGGCTCGTCCTGCTCGCGCAGTGGCTGCGGACGCTGCCCGAGGTCCAGGCCTGGATGGCGCAGTATCCGGGGGAGTACCGGCCGACGGTGCCGGTCGCCGAGGGCCTGCCCGCCTGGGTCGGCTGGCAGCACTTCCTCAACATCTTCTTCATGGTGCTCGTGGTCCGCTCGGGGCTGCAGGTGCGGATGACCCGCCGTGCCCCGGGCTTCTGGACGCGGACCAACAAGGGTCTCATCCGCACGAAGCGCCCCCCGCGCAAGATCTCGCTCCACCTCTGGCTGCATAATGCCGTCGATCTGCTCTGGGTCGTCAATGGCGCGATCTTCATCACCCTCATCTTCGTCACCGGCCATTGGGCGCGCATCATCCCGACGAGCTGGGAGGTCGTGCCGAATGCGCTATCGGCTCTGCTCCAGTACGCGAGTTTCGACTGGCCGACCGAGGACGGCTGGGTGAACTACAACGCGCTTCAGCAACTCAGCTACTTCGGCGTGGTCTTCGTCCTCGCCCCGCTCGCGATCATCACCGGCATCCGGATGGCCGAGTTCTGGCCGACGGAGGCGAAGGTCAACCGGATCTACCCGGTCGAGTGGGCGCGCGCGGTGCACTACCCGACCATGCTGCTCTTCGTGCTCTTCACGATCGTGCACGTCGTCCTCGTCCTCGCGACGGGCGCGCAGCGCAACCTCAACCACATGTTCGCGGCGACGAACGACGCGTCGAGCTGGCTCGGCGTCATCTTCTTCGCCGTCGGCATGCTCGTGTGCGCGGGCGCGGTCGTCGCAGCGCAGCCGATCGTCTACCGCCCGATCGCGCAGCTCTTCGGCAAGGTCTCGCGCTAAGTCGCCGCACCTCACACCGCAGTCAACTCAGGCGGGCGGCTTCCGGGCAACGATCGCGATCGCGGTGAGGTGCCGCCGGTGCCGCCGGAACGTGCGCCGCATTGCGAGCACTCGCCGCCGTGCGGCGGGCCGCGTCAGCACCCGGTACGCGAAACGCAGCGCGCCGCCGAGGCCCTCATCGGCGATGAGCCGCCGCGGCTGGAGGAGTGCCATCGGGGCGGTCTGCACATCGTCGATGACGAATCCGTGGCTCTCGAGAAGCCCCCGCCATTCGGGGAGCGTGAGTGGTCGCGCGTTGACTCGGATGGTGCGTGCGAGCCCCTGACGAATGTCGGTCTTCACCTCGTCTGCGAGATGCTCAGGGGTGAGCGCGAGTTCGTGAATGGCATATCGCCCGCCCGGCCGGAGGAGGCGTGCGGCCTCGGCGACGATCGTCGCCTTCGTCGGCCCACCCTGCATGGTGAGCATCGCCTCGCCGATGATGACATCGGCGCTTGCACTGGGCAGCCCAGTGTCGGCAGCATCCGCGACGCGGACTTCCCCGACTTCGCTGACGATGCGCCCCACGGCCTCGACCGCAGCCGGGTCCTGGTCGACGCCGAGGTAGGAGCGTGGCGCCGCGGCGACGATCGCGGCGGCGGTGCGACCGAGCCCGGGTGCGAGCTCGATGACGTCGGCCCCGGCGAGTCCGGCGGCGTCGAGGAGCCGTGTCGTCAGCTCCGCCCCGCCCGGCCGGAGCACGCGCTTGCCGAGGCGCGCCAGCACCCAGTGCCCTTGGGCGACGGTGTCGTCGCGGTCGCGGATCGTCACGCGACGGTCCGCAGCCGCGTGACGCAGTGCGTCGGTGTGACGAATGGGGTGAGCGATTCGACCTCGATGCTCGCGTCGAGCGCCTCGATGGTGCCGCGCATGAGCCCAAGGTGGACCGCGCAGGCGGTACCGCCGCTCGGCCCGACGACCTCGAGGAACGGGCAGCTGTGGAGGTTGATCTCCCTCGGGCCGACCTGGGTGGGGGCGAAGTCGAGGCTGCGCAGCACGTCGAGCAGGGCGGGCATCGCGGACTGTGCCGTGGTGGCTGGGCTGCTCGAGCCGGCGAGCCGGTGGCCGAGGGTCTTGCCTGCTTCCTCTGCGGCCCGCGTGCCATCGGCCACCGTCGCGAGCGCTAGACCGAGTGCTTCCGCGAGCATTCGGTAGTGGCGCGGGCCCTCCGGCGCTAGTCGGGTGGCGCGGATGCGCACAGCGGGCCGACCAGGTCCGCGCGGTGGGCTGGGGACCCGCTCCGCCGCTCCCGTGGCGATGAGGCGGTCCACGTGGAATCGCACCGTGTTGGCGTGCACGCGCAGTCGTGCGGCGAGCGTGGCGATCGTCGCGGGCTCGGGCTGGGCCCGGAGCGCATCGAGCACCCGTTCCCGGGTTCGCGCGACCGCGGCGGTCGACGCTGGTGCGCCCGTCGTCCGCTCGCGATCGCGCGAGTCCATCAGTCGCCGCCCCGCACCACGGTGAGCAGGACGACGGCGTCCTCGAGCGCGAGCAGGTTGTGTCGCTGCTCGGGGATGGTCATGTGGCCGTGGGTGCCGAGCTCCCAGGTGTCTTCACCGGCGGTGACACTGACGCGGCCGCGCAGCACGTGAAGGAGCGCCTGACCGGGGTTCGCGTGTTCCGCGAGTTCGCGCCCGTCGCTGAGGGCGAGCATGACCTGCGACAGCGAGCCGCCCGGCACGGCGCGGAAGACTTGGGTCGCGCGGCCACTGCTGGACTGGGATGCCTGGGTCAGCAGCTCGTCGCCGAGCGCCTCAAGGTCGACGGGGGTGATGGTTTGGCCCATATGCCGAGTTTATACAAGAATCACTTGTGAGAACTACGCCAATGATGGACGCGAAAGGCGAGCGATGACCGGGACCCCCGAAGTGTTGGACGTGCGCGAGATCCCCAAGCGGGATCGTCACCCACGGATCTTCCAGCGCTACAGCGAGCTCGAGGTCGGGGAGTCCTTCGTGCTCAGCAACGACCACGACCCGCTGCACCTGCGCGAGGAATTTGAGCGCGACCTCCCCGGCAGCTACGGCTGGGCCTACCAGCACCAGGAGCCGGGCGACTACCGGATTCAGATCACGAAACTCGCAAGCACCCCGCTGCCGCGCGTGCTCGTCCACACCGAGGACCTCATCGCCGAGCACAGCGGCGGTGCCATCTGGTCGATCACGGTCGCGGAGCGCGACCTCGACGCCAACATCATCGAGCTCGCCCCCGGGGACGGCATCGACGACTACGCTGGCCCCGAGGTCGATGTGCTCATCCACGTGCTCGAGGGCGACGGGCGGCTTCGCACCGAAGTCGGCGAGGTTGCGTTGACCCCCGGCGCGGTCGTGTTCTTGCCCCGCCGCTCGAGGCGCGGCTTCCGCGCCGGTGACGATGGGCTCCGCTACCTCACCGTCCACCGCAAGCGCGAGGCACTCGTCATCCGCCCCGCGGCCCCACAGGCCTAGCGGTCACGGCCGCAAGCGCGTACAATGGAATGCTCGCCGCGGAAGCGGGCCGACGCATTCATAACTCCACAGCGCGACAGTGGTCCCGTCCGAGAGCACGACCCGGGGATGATCGGTTTCGACATCGCCTGTGCGTTCACGAGAAGCGGGCCGAGGATGGTGTTTTATCTCGTTAACGATGGCACCAAACGATAAGTGCGAATTCCAAGCGCGCTGACTTCGCTCTCGCCGCCTGATCGGCTAGAGCCCTAAAGTCCGTCACCCCGGGAATGTCTCCTACCCGGTGCGTGGCGTCATCAAGGAGGCTTGCTCCGCGATCGCGTCTCAGGGTCACGGGGGACTTGCACTGAGGCTGGGCCGGTCGACGCAGGTGCTCACGACAAGCGTCGCGGCCAAGCAGAACGAGCCGTGAGCTGCGCCCGGAGAAGACGAGGGCAATCAGCGATGGACCCGGGTTCGATTCCCGGCATCTCCACTGACTCGTCGGGCCGCTGTCGCGCTGACATGAAGACGGCCCCGTCACGCGCACCACTCGGTGCAGCGGACGGGGCCGTTCTCGTGCCTCAGTGCGCCTGCGCGGCGAGCGCCTCCTCATCGAGGAATGCGAGGGAGTGCGTGTCCTGGAAGGCCCGGACGCCCTCGATGCCTTGTTCGCGACCGTAGCCGGAGTGCTTCATGCCGCCGAAGGGGGCGCGGAGGTCGAGGCGGGTGGCGCCGTGGTCGTTGACCCAGACGTAGCCGGCCTCGATCCGGGACCCGATCGCGCGGGCGCGCTCCGGCGAGGCCGTCCACACGGAGCCGCACAGCCCCGCCCAGGTGTCGTTCGCTGCCGCGAGTGCCTCCTCGTCAGTGTCGAAGGGCAGGATCGGGATGACGGGGCCGAACTGCTCCTCGGTGACGACGCGGAGGCTCGGGTCGGGGTCGATCACGATCGCGGGACGCACGAAGTTGCCGTCGGCGAGTTCCCCGCCGGGGAGTTCGCCGAACTCGCGCACCTCGGCACCGGCGGCCTTTGCCTCGGCGATGAGCGAGTCGACGAACGCCTTCTGCGACGCCTGGTGGAGCGGGCCCATCGTCGTGCCCTCGTCGAGCCCGTAGCCGAGCTTGACCTGCTCGAGCCGCGCGGTGAGCCCGTCGACGACCTCCTGCATCCGTGAGCGGTGCACGTAGACGCGCTTCGCATTCATGCAGATCTGCCCGGTCGTGTCATAGATGGCGGCAAAGAGCCGGTCGAGGTGGGTGTCGTCGAGGATGGCGTCGTCGAGGATGACCGCGGGGTCGTTGCCGCCGAGCTCGAGGGTGACGCGCGTCAGCGAGGCCGCGGCCATCTCCTGGATCTTCTTGCCGCCGCCGACCGAGCCGGTGAAGCACACTTTCGCGACGTCCGGGGACTGGATGAGCTGACTCATGTTCGCATCCACCCCGGTGACGACGTTGAGCACGCCGGGCGGCAACTGCTCGGCGACGCGCTGCACGACTCGGGTCAGTGCCAGTGGCGTCGAGGGCGGTGGCTTGACGATCGCGGTGTTGCCCGCGAGCAGGGCGTGCGGCAGCGCAGCGCCGAGGATCGCGATCGGCCAGTTGAACGGCACGATGAGGCTGACGACGCCGAGCGGCTTGTAGGTGACGGTGGTCTCCACGGGGATCCCGGGCGCGGGGGACAGCACCTTGCCCTGCGCGACCTCGTCGGCGAGCGCGACGGCAAGATTCCACCGGATCTCGAAGACGAGGGAATCCACCCAGGCCTCCATGCGCACCTTGCCGTTTTCTTGGCTGAGGATCGCGGCGTCCTCATCGCGGTGCTCCTGAATGCCCGCCAGCGCGGCGGTCATCTGCTCCGCGCGCTGCTGCGGCGTCAACGCCGACCACGCGGGGTACGCGGCCTTCGCCGCTGCAATCGCATCACTGACGTCCTGCGGGGACGCCGACGCGGCCACCCCGACGATCCGGCCCGCCTTCCCCGGGTCGGGCACCGGCAACTCCGCTGCCGCCACCCGCTCCTCGCCGCCGATGTACAGGTTCGTTCGCACTTGGGTCATTGTCTCGGACATGAGCACCTTCCTTGGGGCTGTGAGGCGGGATCTTCACGATCCCCAGCGGGACCGTGTCGCCGTCGTTACCGGTTCGTGATCTGTTTCTTCATGGTAGACCCATGCGTCTGAATGCGATCAATGGGTTTCCCGAACGCTTACCCCGCATTCCTCGAACGGCTGCGGGGAGCAAACCGGGTCGGCCGAGGACGGCGAGGCAGGCACGGCTCTGGCAGACTTGCCGAGTGGTCAGCGCAGATGGAGTCGAGGTGGACGACCTCTCGCTGAAGCAGCTTGGGCATTTCCTCGCGGTCGCGGAGGAGGGCACGATCGCGGCCGCAGCGGCTCGCCTGGGCTACTCGGCCTCCGCCGTCGCGGCCTCCGTCTCCGACCTCGAGCACGCGTTCGGCGTCCCGCTCACGGTGCGCCGCCGCTCCCGCGGCGTCACCCTCACCGCCGATGGCGTCGTGGTGCGGGAGTGGGCTCAGCAGCTCCTCGTCGACTACCGCACCCTCGTCCACCAGCTGCGCGGCGAGTCGGCGGAGCTCATCGGGTCGCTGCGGATCGGCTGCTACGAGACGCTCGCCGCGAGCGTGCTGCCGCGCCTGCTCGCCGAGTTCCAGCGGCAGCACCCGCGGGTGACGATCAGCTTCGAGCTCGGCGGCATCCAGGAGCTGCTCACCGCGGTCGACACGGGCGCCCTCGACGTGGCCGTCCTCTACGACATGGGCGATCTGGCCGACTTCGAGCGGTACGTGCTGTATCAAGCGCACGCCTACGCGTACTTCGGGGCGGCGAACCCACTCGCCACGCGGGAGACCGTCCGACTCGATGACCTCGCCGAGCATCCGCTCGTACTCTTCGACCGGCTGCCGAGCACCCGCCACACCGTGGAGATGTTCGCGGACCGTGGTCTCGTGCCCAACATTCGGCTGCGCACCCCCGACTTCGAGCTCACCAGGTCGATTGTGGCCCGCAGTGCCACCGACTACGGCCTCTTCGTGCAGCGGCCTGCCGGTCGTCTCAGCTACGACGGGCTCCCCATCGTCCAGGTCGAGATCGACCCGCCGCCCCCGCCCGCGACCGTCGTGCTCGCCTGGGCGCAGGGCGCTGAGCTGACGGCGCGAGCCCGCGCATTCGTCGAGCATGTCCAAGGCCAGGACTACGCCGACCTCGCCAGGCCTGAGCGCCGCACCGAGAACGCGGTCGTCACGTGAGTCAGGAGACGGTCAGCAGCGACCTCGTCGCACGGATCCGCGAGGAGATCCTGGCCGGCGGCTACGTCCCGGAGCAGCGGCTCGTCGAGGCCGACCTCAGCGAGAAGTTCGGTGCGAGCCGCGCCTCGGTCCGGCTCGCGCTCGTCAATCTCGCGAACGAGGGGCTCGTCGAGCGGCTCCCGAATCGCGGCGCCCGGGTACGGGCGATCACGGTCGAGGAGGCGATCGAGATCGTCGAGGTGCGCAGCGCGCTGGAGGCGTTATGTGCCCGGAAGGCAGCCGAGCGCCTCACCGAGGATGACGCGTGGGAGCTGCGCGAGGTGCGGGCCGGCATCGCCGAGGCGGTCGCCGCTGGCGACCTCATCGGCTATTCCCGGCTCAATCAGCAGATGGACCGGGTGCTGCTGGCCGTCAGCGGGCACGAGACGGCGGCCGCGCTGCTCGAGCGGCTCTGGGCGCAGTCCGCACGGCATCAGTTCCGCATCGCGTTCCTGCCGGGCCGCGCGCAGCGCTCGGTGCTCGAGCACCTCGCCATCATCGACGCCGTGCTCGCGGGCGACGCCGACGCCGCGGAGCTGGCGACCAAGGCCCACCTCGACTCCGTCGCCGCCACCCTCCGCACGCTCGCCTGACGGCGCCCCGGGGGTTGCCCACTTCTGCCGGTGAAGACGCCCGATCAGCAGCAGAATTGGGCAACTACCGGGGGTACCGGGAGGAATGCGAAGGGGCCCGGCCGCCGAGAGCGACCGGACCCCTCCGCTGGGTTGGGACTACGTCACTCGACGACGTCGACGTTCTTGTAGCCCTGACCGGTGAACTGCTGCAGGATGACCGTCTGCACCGCCGGCGCGCCGTCGACCGTCGTGTCGATCGGGCCGAAGCCGAAGTCGGTGTCGAAGCCCGTGATCGAGGTCAGCGCGTCGTAGAACGACTGACGCGTCGGCTCGGTCATGGTCTCGAAGGCCTGCTGCAGGATCTGCCCGCCCATCCAGGACCACACGCAGTGCGGGAACGACTTGCCGTCGTTCTCCGTGTACTCCGCGATGGCGTCGAAGTAGACCTTGCCCTCGGGGGACTCGGCGAACGGCGGGGCCGCCGCGGCCTGGGCGAAGCCGGCCGCGTAGACACCCGGGAAGGTGTCGCCGGTCACGCCGGCCGGGGTGAGGATGCCACCCGGGGAGGCGGTGTTCGACGGCAGGAACCAGATCGGGGACCAGCCGAGCGCCTGCGCCTTCTGCAGGTCCTCGATCGCGAGCGGCGTCACCGAGACCGCGTGGAACAGCACGTCGGCGCCGGTCGCGGCGAGCTCGGTGATCTGGCCCTCGAGCGACGGGGCGGTCGGCTCGTACGAGAGCTCCTTGACGACCTCGATCTGGTCAGCGCCCTCGATCGAGTCCATGAAGCCCTTGAGGTAGCCCTTGCCGTAGTCGTCGTTCTGGTAGAGCACGGCGACCGTGTGCGGCTCGCCGCTGGCCACGAGCGCGGTGCCGAAGGCGGCGCCCTCCTGCATATAGGTGGGGACGAGGCCGAGCTGCCACGGCGACTCGGTGCGATCGCTGAAGATCGGGTCACCCGTCTGGACGAGCACCTGCGGCACGCCCTCCTCGATCGCCGCGTCGCGCCAGGCGCGGTTCGTCGGCGTGCCGAGACCGAGGCCGGCCGCGAAGACGCCGTCGGCGACCATCTGCTGGAAGTTCGCCGCGGACTTCTCCGGGTTGTACTCGTCGTCGTACTTCTTGATCTCGATCGTGCGGGTCTTGCCGTCACCGAATTCGATGCCGCCCTCCGCGTTCTTCATCCCGAAGTACGCGACCGCGCCGTCGACGGTGCAGTTGCCGGGACCAGCGGTCGCGCCGGTGAGCGGGGTCGAGATCCCGAACGTCAGCGTCGTGTCGGTGATGCCGGGGGAGGCGACGACGGCGGCGTCAGTGCTGCTGGCGTCCGGCGCCGCGGGCGCGTCGGCACGACCGCAGGCCGCGAGGCCCAGGGCGATGACGCCGACCGCGCCGGCGAGCGCGATGGCGCGCCGACTGCTTCGTGAGGTGATCATTTGTGGCCACTCCTTAGTTGTCGTGGGCTATCTCTTGGTGATTCCGGGTGCGATGTCGGCCGCGAGGTCGGCACCGGCTGTGGGCCCACCGCGTCGGCGCGAGGTGCGCCGCCGGATCACGCGGGGGAGGCTCGCGAGTCCGCCCGGCAGCAGGAACAGCACGAGCAGGATGACGACACCCTGCACGGCCGTGGTCGCTTCCGGGTAGACCGCATTCGTGAGCTGCGGGAGCAGCACGTAGACGACACCGCCGAGGAATGAGCCGGCAATGCTGCCGGCACCGCCGACGATCGTCGCAATGACGAGCTCGATCGAGTGGCCGAAGGACAGTGCCTCCGAGGAGGTGTACTGCAGCGCGACGATGTAGAGGAAGCCGGCCGCACCGCCGAACACCGCGGAGATGGTGAAGGAGATGACCTTGTACCAGTAGGGCGAGATGCCCATCGAGGCGGCGACGGCCTCGTTCTCCTTGACGATCGCGAACGCGCGACCGAACTTGCCTCGCACGAGGAAGAACGCGAGGGCGAAGAGGATGACCGAGATGACGACGACGATGTAGTACTGCCACTGATCGTCCGCGAGGCCGATGCCGGGGGGTGCCGAGAACGGGTTGCCCTTGAGCGTCGCGCCACTCGAGCTGAGGTAGTCGAGCCGCTTGATCGACACGCCCTCGTTGCCGCCCGTGATGTCGGAGAACCGCTTCGCGAGTGGGACCCCGATGATCGGCAGCGCGATCGTGACCATCGCGAGCGCGAGACCCCGCAGCCGGACCGCCGCGAGTGCGATGACGAGGCCGAGGACACCGGGGATGACCAGCGCCAGGACGAAGCCGATGACGATGCTGCCCTCGGCGAGGTCGCCGCCCCACCAGGCGCGGATGGGGATGATCGCGCAGTATGCGCCGACCCCGACGAAGAAGATGTGCCCGAGGGACACCTGCCCCGTGTAGCCCATGATGATGTTGAGCCCGAGGACCGCGACCGCGAAGACGGCGATCCGGGTGATCGTCTGATTCGTGAACGGCTCGGCGACGAGCGGCAGCAGGAGGAGCAGGGCGAGGAATGCGATGAGCACGACCCAGCGGACCCAGCGGTTCGCGGTCACCCGGTCGACCAGGCCCCAGAACCCGGTGTCCTCGGTCCGCACGGAGGTGGTGAGGTGCTCGCTCATACCCGCACCACCACCTTCCGGCCGAAGAGCCCTTGCGGCCGAAGCAGCAGGATGACAAACAGCAGCACGAATGGCACCGCGATCTTCATGTCGTGACCGATCCAGGGGATGTAGGTGCCGGCGAGGTTCTCGAGGATGGCGATGCCCCAGGCCGCGACGACCGCGCCGATCGGCGAGTCGAGCCCACCGATGATGACCGCGGCGAGCGCGTACACGAGGAAGGTGTCGAACATGCCTGGCTGGAGCTGGATCTTCGCGGCGACGAGGATGCCGGCGATTGCGCCGAGCACGGCGGCGAGCCCCCAGCCGGCCATGAGCATGCGGCCGACGTTGATGCCCGACAGGGCGGCAGATGCGGAATTGTCCGCGACGGCGCGAAGGCCGAGGCCCATCTTCGTCCCACGGAAGAGGGCCTGCAGGACCCCCATGAGCGCGAGGATCGTCAGGAACGTTGTGAGCGACCAGACGCTGATCGCGACGTTGCCGATCCGGAAGCTCTCACCCGCGTCGAAGAAGAACGGGTAGGGGATGTAGTTATAGGTCCAGATGAGCCCCGCCGCGCCGGTGATGAGCGTGAGGAGGCCGACGGTCGCCACCACCTGGGTGTCCGGATGGCTGCCGATGAAGCGACGCATCACGAAGCGCTCGATGATCGCGCCCATGCCGTAGGAGATGATGGCGGCCGCGATGATGCCGACGACGATGCCGAGGATCGGGTGGATCGGCAGCATGAGATTGCCGATGGTCATCCCGAAGTAGGCGGAGAGCACCGCCATCCCGCCCTGCGCGAAGTTGATGATGCCAGTCGCCTGATTGACGAGCACGATCGCGAGCGCGAGGGCGGCATAGATCGAGCCGGTCGCGAGACCGTCGATGATCAGCTGGATGAAGGTCGTGAAGTTGAACATGTCAGCCTCCGAGGTACGCCTTCCTGATCTCGTCGTTGCCCTTGAGCTCGGCGGTGGTGCCGGTCAGGACGCTGCGTCCGGTCTCGAGCACGACGGCGCTGTCGACGATGGAGAAGGCGAGATTCGCATTCTGCTCGACGACGAGCATGGCGATCCCGGACTCCGCACGGAGCTTGGCGATGGCCGCGTAGACGTCCTGCGCGGTCGAGGGGGCGAGACCGAGCGAGGGCTCGTCGAGGACGAGTAGCTTCGGCTTCGCCATGAATGCGCGGGCGACGGCGAGCATCTGCTGCTCGCCCCCCGACAGGGCCGAGCCGTTCGAGCGGATGCGGCGCCGGAGGTTGGGGAAGAGGTCGAGCAGGTAGTCGATGTCCCGCTCGATGCCGTCGCGGTCACTGCGGAGGTAGGCGCCGACGAGCAGGTTCTCTCGGACGGTCATGTTCGGCAGGGTGCCGCGCCCCTCGGGGACGTGGGCGATGCCGAGCGCGGCGACCTGGTCCGGGCGCTTGCCACGGATGTCAGTGCCGTTGAAGCGGATGGCGCCGCTGGGCACCCGGACGGTGCCGCTGATGGCGCGCAGCGTCGTCGTCTTGCCGGCGCCGTTGGCGCCGAGGATGCCGACCGCGCCGCCCGACGGCACGCTGAGCGACACGTCGTGCAGCACCTTGACCGGACCGTAGGCGGCGCTCACCTCCGTGAGCTCGAGCAGTGGAGTCTCAGGCATCGTGCTGCACCCCCAGGTAGGCCTCGATGACCCGCGGGTCGGCCTGTGCTTCGGCGGCGGTGCCCTCCATGAGCTTCTTGCCGTGGTCGAGGATGACGACCCGGTCGGTGATCTGGGAGATGACGGACATGTTGTGCTCGACGACGACGACCGTGATGCCCTGCTCGTCGCGGAGCTGCTTGACGATGGTGATGAACTGCTCGACTTCGCCGTGCGACAGTCCGGCGGCCGGCTCATCGAGCAGGAGCAGGCTCGGGTGCAGCATGAGCGCCCGCGCGAGCTCGATCGACTTGTGCAGGCCGTGGCTCAGCTCGTCGGCGGACATCTGAGCGGCCCAGTCGAGGCCGACGCGCTCGAGCAGGCCATACGCCTCGCGCCGTGCCGCACGCTCGGCCTTCGTCGTGTGTGGCAGGCGGAGCGACCATTCGATGGGCGAGCCGGGCAGTCGGGTGTGCGCGCCGAGGACGACGTTTTCGAGCACGCTCGAGGTGAGCTGGAGTGCGGCGTGCTGGAAGGTGCGCGCGAGGCCGTGCCGGGCGAGCTGCGCGGGCTGCAGGCCGAGCACTTCGGTGCCGTCGATCTGAATCGAGCCGGCACTCGGCCGATAGTGCCCGGAGATGCAGTTGAACAGTGATGTCTTGCCCGCGCCGTTGGGCCCGACGAGTCCGAGGATGATGCCGGGCTCGACCTCGAAGCCCACGTCCTCCAGGACGTCGACGCCGCCAAAGCTGAGACTGACCCGGTCGAGCGTCAGCCTGGCTCCCATGTCGCCCCCGTCCCGTGTGGTCGTGTGTTCTGGTCCGGTAAGACACCGAACGCCAGACAGTAAACGCCCGCCGAATTGATTGTCAACAATTCTCGCGCGCGTCAGGAGATCCGGTACCTCATCGTTATCCGCGGGTCTCCGTCACGCCAAGGTAGCGCGCTCCGGCGACATTCCAGGGCCCATTTGCTTTCAACGGAATTCGACTAGCCGCGATGTCGGCGGTGGCGCCTACCATGGCCGCGCATTCCTCCAGAAAGGTCAATGATGACGAACGACTCCCTCGCCGCCGCGCTCGGCGGCGCCCCGAACCCGATCGAGTACCTGCGGAACCAGGACTGGCCTGCTTTCACCTTCCCGGTCGCGCCCGAGTTCACGAACTGGCGCGACGAGCAGCGGGCCTGGAACACGACGGTCGCCCTCATGGACCAGTCGCACCACATGACGCAGCTCTTCCTCGGCGGTGCGGACCTCGTGCCGCTGCTCGAGTCGATCTCACCGAACACCTTCACGAACTTCCGTGCGGGCGTCGCCAAGCAGCTCATCTCCGTCAACCAGGACGGCTACCTCATCGGCGACGGCATCCTCTTCTACAACGACGAGGGCCCCGAGGGGCGCGTGCTCATCGGCCACCACATCCTCATCGACTGGGTGCGCTACAACGTCGAGCTCGCCGCTGCGGCCGGCAAGGATGTCGTCTACCGACTCGAGGCGAATTCGCACATGCGAGACGGGGACCCGACCTTCTACCGCTACGAGCTGCAGGGCCCCGAGGCCGACCGGGTCATGGCGAAGCTCTTCGACGCCGAGTCGATGGCGGTCGCCACGAGCCTGAAGTTCTTCCACATCGGCGACTTCACGATCGCGGGCAAGGCGGTCAAGGGGCTGCGCCACGGCATGGCCGGGCAGCCGGGCTTCGAGTTCTACGGACCCTACGCCGAGGGCGAGACCGTCCGCGCCGCGATCCTGGAGGCCGGCGCCGAGTTCGACATCCGCCGCGTCGGTGCGAAGGCGTACTCCTCCTCACCGCTCGAGTCCGGCTGGGTGCCGACCCCGTTCCCCGCGATCTTCGACGAGGACCTCGCCGCGTACCGCGAGTGGCTCCCGGCGGCGCGGGCCGGCTCGGTCGGCGGCTCCCTCTATTCGAGTGATGTGCGCGACTTCTACATGACGCCGTACGACATCGGGCTTGGTCGTTCCGTGCGCTTCGACCACGAATTCCACGGTCGCGCCGCCCTCGAGGTGCATGCCGCGAATCAGCGCCGCCGCAAGGTGACCCTCGTCTGGAATGCCGAGGACGTCGCGGGCGTCGTCCGCTCGCAGCTTGAGCCAGGCGTCCCCGCCAAGTTCCTCGACTTCCCGAAGGCCCGCTACGGGCTGTACCAGATGGATGAGATCCGCAAGGACGGCAAGCGCGTCGGGATCTCCACCGATGTCGGCTACGTCGCGTACTCGCAGCTGTACCTGTCGCTCGCGACGCTCGACGTCGACATTGCCGACGGCGAGGAGGTCGAGGTCGTCTGGGGTGAGGACCCCATCTCGCAGAAGGCCGCGGTCGACCAGCAGCACCGCCAGGTCCGCATCCGCGCGACTGTCGCCCCGGCGCCGTACCACGAGTGGGCCCGCACCACGTACCGGCAGAACTGAGTCGCGGCGCCGGTCCCGCGCATTCGTCCCGCCTGCTGCGTCGGGGAGGAATGCGCGGGACCGGCCCGCCGTGTCGCCCGCTGGCCTAGGCTCCAGACATGGCACGAGGGTCCGCGGGACAGAGCGCGCTGCAGCGCCACCTCCGCGTGCTCAGCGCCTTCGAGACGCGACATCCTTTCCAGACGCTGAGCGAGATCTCGGAACGCTCGGGGCTCGCACCGTCGACCGTGCATCGACTCCTCGCCGAGCTCCTTCAGGAGGGGCTCGTCGAGCGCGCCGAGGACCGCGTCTACCGGCTCGGCGTGCGACTGTATGAATTCGCCTCCCGTACGCCCGGCGGCCTCGGGCTCCGGGAGATCTCCCGGCCCTACCTCGCACGGGTGCACTCGGTCGTGCGGCAGCACGCGCAGATCGGCGTCCTCGCGGGCACCGATGTGCTGACGATCGAGAAGCTCTCCGCGCGTGATGCCGTCGTCAATGGCAGCTACATCGGCGGCCGCACCGCACTCGCCTTGTCCGGCCCGGGGCTCGTACTCCTCGCGCATGCTCCCGAGTCGCTCGTCGCGGCGGTCGTCGCCGAAGGGCTCCCGCGCTCGGCGGCTCACCCCATTCATGACGCGGCCGAGCTGCAGCACTGGCTGCGCCGCGCCCGCAAGGAGGGCGCGGTCGTCGCCGATGGGTGGATCTATGCCGAGTCGCGGTCGATCGCGGTCCCGATCTATGGTCCGGCGCGGGTCGTCACCGGCGCGCTCTGCGCCATCGTACCGAACGACGCCACCCCCACCCGCCCGACCATCGAGCTGCTGCAGCAGGCCTCGACCGCGATCACCCGTGAGCTCGAGCTCGCGTACGCGCCGCACGGCGATGAAGGGCCGGGGCTCCGGCCGCTCGTAGCGAGCTCGACCCGCTCGCTCGAATGGCTCGAGGCGCAGCCCGAGGGATGAGGCGGTTCGCAGGGTGGTGTGCAGGCGCCGGGCTGAAGCGTCGCGCGCGAGCGATTAGCCTGGACTCGTCGCGCAGCAGCGCGAGAACGCGTTCGACGGCGCCGCGGTGCGCCGCGGGAGGAGCATCAGTTGGAGCAGATCACCGTCGCGGAAGCCATCGGTCGCACCCTCGCCGCCGCGGGCGCATCCCGCGCGTTCGGCGTCGTCGGCAGCGGTAATTTCCATATGACGAATGCGCTCATCAACTCGGGTGTGGAGTTCACCCAGTCGCGGCACGAGCTGGGCGGGGCGCTCATGGCCGACGCGTATGCGCGGCTCACCGGCACGGTGCCGGTCGTCTCCGTGCACCAGGGTGGCGGCTACCTCAATGCGCTCACCGGCGTCCTCGAGTCGGTCAAGGCCCACACCGGGCTCGTTGTCCTCGCCGGTGCGGTCGCGCGCGGCGATGTCGTCTCGAACTTCCATCTCGACCAGGTCCGCGCCTTCGAGGCCGTCGGCGGCCTCGCGCTCCGGGTCGAGGGCGCACACCAGGCCATCGCGGTCGCAGCGGCAGCGGTCCACCAGGCCGCACTGCAGCGACGCCCCGTCCTCCTTGACGTGCCCGTCGATGTGCAGGAGGAGCTCGTGGCCTGGGCCCCGGACCTCGTCCCACCGGCGCCGCAGGTGCTGCGCGCGGGCGCCTCGCGGGAATCGATCGAGCGCATCGCGGACGAGCTCCTCGCTGCCGAGCGCCCCCTCATCGTCGCTGGTCGCGGGGCGAAGCACGCGAAGGCCGAGCTCCTTGCCGTCGCGGCGTCGACCGGCGCGCTCGTGGTGCCATCCGGCGGCGCGCGCGGGCTCTTCGAGGGCGAGGAGTGGGGGTTTGACGTCATGGGCGGCTTCGCGACGGATGCGGCCGCCGAACTCATGCAGGAGGCGGACCTCCTCGTCGTCTTCGGGGCCGCACTGACCAAGTGGACGGCGCGCGGCGGTGCCCTCACCGACGGCAAGCGCATCGTGCAGGTCGACGACCAGGCGACCGCGTTCGGCCTGCACCGGGAGGTCGAGCTCGGCATCCTCGGCGACTCGGCCGCCGTCGCGGGTGAGCTGGCCGAGGTGCTGGGCCAGCGCATTCCTGCCGGTCGCACCGCCTGGCGCACCCCGGAGACCCGCGAGCGCCTCGCGAAGGGCCGATACTGGGCGGATCAGCCGCTCGACGACCGCTCCACCGCCGAGCACATCGACCCCGGCGTGCTCTCCCGCCATCTCGACCGGACGCTGCCGCGCGAGCGCACCGTCATCGTCGACGGGGGCAATGTCAACGCCTACGCCGGTTCCTTCTACCGTGTCCCGGATGCGGACGGCTATCTCCTCGACATCGCCTCGCAGTCGATCGGCTCGGGCCTCGGCGAAGCGATCGGCGCCGCCCTCGCGCGCCCCGACCGACTGCCGCTGCTGTCGACGGGGGACGGCTCGCTCCTGATGAATGCGGTCGAGTTGGAGACCGCGGTCCGGGAGCGACTGGGCCTCCTCATCGTCGTCCTCAACGACAGCGCGTACGGCGCCGAGGTCCACATCTTCCATCAGGACCCGCAGAAGGAGACGGTGGTCTTCCCCGACACCGACATCGCAGCGATTGCGCGCGGCTATGGCTGCGAGGCCATCACCGTGCGGTCCCTGGACGACCTCGCGCCGCTCGAGGGCTGGCTCGCTGGCCCCCGCGACCGCCCCTTCCTCATCGACGCGAAGATCGAGGGCTTCGCCTCGCCCCTCATGGAGCAGGACATGCACTGAGCCCGCGGCCGCGCACGCGTTCCCTCGCACGCGCGATCAGCTGGCGCACGCGCGATCGCTGCCGCACACGCGATCGCTCGGGCCTCCGCATGCATCCGCCTTGCCGGATGGCGGGGGATTCACCGGGTGGCGGGCCTGCCAGCACGCATACCCGCCGCTCGATGAATCCCCGCCGTCCCGTGCCTGGAAGGTCGGTGCACGCGGGAGTGGGGAGCGCGCTTTGGCGCTCCGCGGGCGCGCCCGCCGCGACGCGATGAATGCGCGGGTCCCGCTCAGCGGTGCAACCCACGATCGACCGCGCCGAGGATGCGACCGATCGTCTCGGGCCAGCGACGCACGACCTGCACGAAGTCGAAGCGGAACGTGGTGTAGTCGTGGAGCCGCAGTGCCGCGTCGTGCGCGATGTCCGAGCGGCGCTGTCGGGCATCGCGATGGAACTCGTACCCGTCCGCCTGAATGACCAGCCGGCTGCCGATGAGGAAGTCGACGCGGTGCCCGAGGATCGACACCTGCTGCTGCACGGGCAACCCGAACTCGAGCATGCCGTGGAGCAGCACGGTCTCCAGCGGCGATTCCGACAGCGGCGAACCGACCCGGGCGCACTCGCGCGCCGCACGGCTCTGCCATGGTGCCGCGCGGAGTGCCGCCGGCGAGATCAGGCCGTGGTGCAGGCCCGACTCCCACACGACGAGAGCCTCGCGTCGGGGCAGGCAGGTCGCGGCGTGGGCGAGCACATCAAGGATCGGCACGACGAGCGGGTCGAGATGCTCGCCGACGAGGGCAGCCCGGTGCACCCGCGCATTCGCGCTGCCGCGCGAGTTCGCATGGGCCGGTCGCCAGAGGTGGAGCCGGTCGGTGGGCTCGAGGACACCGAGGCCGAGGTGCTCCGCTGCCGACGCGCAGGTGAGGGGGCTGCCATGCGTCGCCGCTCGGCGCAGCAACGGTGGTGCGCGATCGGTGAGGACCCAGTTGCGACCGATCGTCTCGAGTCCGGCGCGCCGGATCCGGTACGCGTCGTGACCGGCGCGTGCCAGGCTGCGCCGGTGCGCGATTCCGCCGTGCGCATCGAGCCAGTCCCGGACCTGCATCCCCTGAGTGTGGCCCGGGCTCGATCGGCTCGGGGCCGCAACCACCACATTGTGGAGAAGCTGCGGTGGCCGCGAGGTGTGGACGGGGCAACGCGCAAGTCCGCACGAATGCGCGATACCGCTCCCTCCGCATTCCTCCCGACTCCGGGCGGCGGCTGATTCGCTCAGTGGCGGGTTCCCGCGCGCTCAGACCCGCCACTCGGTCAACACCCCGCCACGCAACGCGACGGGCGGCGGACCCAATCGGATCCGCCGCCCGTCGGCGATCGTGCCAGGACTCAGTGCTTGTAGCCGGTGCGCCAGCCGCCCTGGTACTCGGCGCGCGCGGTCTCCGCGTAGGGGACCGGCGAGACGATCGCGCGGACGGCGACCTGGCGGTGCGGCTCGACCGTGGTCTTGCCCGAGTTCGGCTGCTCGCCCCACAGGACGCGGACCTCGGCGCCGAGCGGGACGTCCGGGTTCACCGTCGCGAGCGAGAGGCCGCGGCGCTCGTTGGCGGTGACGCCGGTGAAGAGCGAGAGGCCCACGACGTTGTCGTCCGCATCCACCACGGCGTCGAAGTTCGACGAGCCGTAGTTCGCGTTCGGCAGGTCGAAGAACATCGCCGGCTCCTGGTCGCGGTCGACGAACGACGCCCAGATCGCGGCGAGGTCCTCGTCGTTCCAGGCGAGCGTCACCTTGCGGCGCTGCGTGGCCGGGTCGATCGCCTCGAGCGCGTCGCGGCCGATGAAGTCGTGGTCGAACTTCACGAACGAGCCGTAGCCGAGCTCCCACGGGTTGAGGTAGTAGTCCTCGATGTTGTCCGAGACGAACGAGCCGGCGAGCGCGTTGATCGCCTCGTAGGACTTGACACCCGACCACTCGCGGAAGCCGCGCTCGGCCTCGGAGGAGTAGATCGCCGGCAGCGGTGAGGGGATCCAGCCGGACTCGAGCGTGTTCGAGGAGTAGGCACGCGAACCGCAGGGCTCGATGCCGAACTCGGCGCCGGCCTCGAGGATGAGTTCGCGGACGCGACCGTGCTGCTCGTAGGGGCCCCAGATCTCGAGGCCCGGCGCGCCGGCCATGCCGTGGCGCAGGGTGCGGATGTTGAGTCCGGCGACCTCGAGGTGGCCCATGTGGAAGAACTTGACCTGCTCGACCTTGCGTCCGGCGAGCCGCTCGATGATGTCCCACGCCTTCGGGCCTTGGATCTGGAAGCGGTAGGAGGTGCGCGTGACGGCCTCGCCGTACGGGCGGGAGTTCGAGCGGTCGTCGTACACGGTCTCGACGTCGTAGCCGCCGGTCTCCGCCTGGTACTGGAGCCAGTTCGCGCCCGGCGCGCGGCCAACGTAGACGAGTTCGTTCTGCGCCTCGTGGAAGAGGATGCCGTCGCCGATGACGCCGCCGTTGGAGGCGACGGGGACGAACTGCTTCGCGCGGTCGACCGGGAAGTTGTCGAAGGAGTTGATGCCGGTCTCCGTGAGGAGGCGCAGCGCGTCCGGGCCCTTGATGTAGAAGTTGACCATGTGGTGCGTCTGGTCATACAGGACGGCGGTCTCGCGCCAGGCCTTCTGCTCGCGGCGCCAGTTGGTGAACTCGGCCGGGACGACCGGGTAGATGTAGGTACCGAGCTTTGAGTTGCGCAGCAGATCGACGGGGTTGCCGGTCTCGTCGAGGAGTTGCTGGAGGTTCTCCGCCATCGTGGTCTTCTCCCTTGAAGTGGGGTGATTTTTTGAGGAATGCGCGGGGTCGCGCAGGTGGGTGTCGCGCCGAGTGTAGCGCAAGAAATACCTATCGCCATAGGTATTTCTACAGATTGTAGACAATTTCGAGGACATTCGTGCGCCATAATGGGTCGGTCCCGATCACCGTCCTGAGGAGGCCGCCCGAATGTCCACCATGCTCGTCGTCAGTGCTCACGCCGGTGACTTCGTCTGGCGTGCCGGCGGTGCCATCGCCAGCCACGTGCTTCGCGGCGGCCGCGCCGTCGTCGTGTGCCTGTCCTACGGGGAGCGCGGCGAGTCCGCCAGCCAGTGGCTCGCGGGCAAGACCCTCGAGGAGATCAAGGCCATCCGTGCCGAGGAGGCGCAGGCCGCGGCGGACGCGCTCGGCGCCGAGATCCGCTTCCTCGACCTCGGCGACTACCCGCTGCGGGAGTCCGACGAGTCGATCACCGCGATCGTCCGGGTCATGCGGGAGATCCAGCCCGACCTCGTGCTCACCCACCCGCTTGGTGACCCGTACAACGGCGACCACCCGGCCGCGGCGCGGATGACGCTCGAGGCGCGCGTCCAGGCGCAGGCGATCGGCGTCGCGCTCGACGGCCGCACCCCGACGAAGGACGAGATCATCGGCGCGCCGCCGGTCTTCTTCTTCGAGCCGCACCAGCCCGAGATGTCCGGCTTCAAGCCCGAGGTCCTCCTCGACGTCACCGCCGGCTGGGAGCGCAAGCAGGCCGCGATGGAGACGCTGCCCGCCCAGAAGCACATGTGGGAGTACTACACGCAGCTCGCGATCCGTCGCGGCGTGCAGCTCAAGCGCAACGCTGGCCCCAACCTCGGCCTGCCCGTCTCGATCATGTCCGAGGCGTACATGCGGTACTACCCGCAGGTCACCGACACCCTCGCCTAGGAGGCACGCGCATGGCACGGCATCAGATCGTCACCGGTCACCCGAAGGCCGACCCCGCCATCGCCGCCGAGCTCGCGCAGTACGGCTCGGCGACGGTGCACGAGGCGATGGGGCGCATCGGGTATGCCGGGCACCGCATTCGTCCCATCCAGCAGGGCGCCGCGATCGCGGGCACCGCGGTCACCGTACGCTGTGCGCCGGGTGACAACCTCATGATCCACGCGGCCATCGAGCAGGCGGGGGAGGGCGACGTCGTCGTCGTCGTCCCGACCACCGACTCGGCGTTCGGCTTCATCGGCGAGCTCATGGCGACGCAGCTGCAGGTCCGCGGCGTGCGCGGCTACGTCACCTCCGGTGGCGTGCGCGACACTGACGAGCTGCGACGAATGGGGTTCCCGGTCTGGACGAAGTTCGTCGCGGCCGAGGGCACGGTCAAGGACACTGCCGGCTCGGTCAATGTCCCCGTCGTCCTCGAGGGCACCACCGTCGAGCCCGGCGACATCGTCGTTGCGGACGATGACGGGGTCACGATCGTGCCGCGACGGCTCGCCGCCGAGGCGCTCGCCGCGTCGAAGGCGCGCGCCGAGCGGGAGGCGGCGGCGCGCGCGCGGTACTACGACGGCGAGATCTCCATGGACGTCAACGGCCTTCGGCCCGTCTTCGAGTCTCTCGGGATCGAGTACGTCGCCTACGAGGGGCCCGCCGAGTGAGTGCCGCGTCCGAGGGGATCCCTGCCATGCTCATGCGCGGCGGGACCTCGAAGGGCGCGTTCTTCCTTGCCGAGGATCTGCCGGCGGAGCGCGCCGAGCGTGACCGCCTGCTCCTGGAGATCATGGGCTCCCCGGACCCCACCCAGATCGACGGCGTCGGCGGGGCGCACCCGCTGCGGTCGAAGGTCGCGGTCGTGTCACGGTCGGCGGAGACCGGGATCGACCTCGACTACCTCTTCCTCCAGGTCAGCGTCGACGAACCGCTCGTCGCCGACTCGCAGACCTGCGGCAACATCATCGCCGGGGTCGGCCCCTTCGCGCTCGAGCGCGGACTCATTCAGCCCGGCGATCCCCGCACGAGCGTGACGATCCGCCTCGTCAACACGGGCGATCTCGCGGTCGAGACCTTCGCCACTCCCGGCGGTCGGGTCGAGTATGCCGGGGATACCGCGATCGATGGCGTTCCCGGCACGGCCGCGCCCATCGAGATCGCCATGGGCGGTGCGGCACCGACGAAACCGGTGCTGCCGACCGGCCGGCTGATCGACGTCATCGACGGCCACGAGGTCACGCTCGTCGACAACGGCATGCCGGTCGTCCTCCTGCGCGCCGAGGACTTCGGCGTCGCCGGTGACGAGAAGCCGGCGGACCTCGAAGCTCGCGAGGAGCTGCGCGCCGCACTCGAGTCGATCCGTCTACGCGCGGGCGAGCTGTTCGGCCTCGGCAATGTGACCGAGCAGACGGTGCCGAAGCTCTCGCTGCTCAGCCCACCGCGTGAGGGCGGCGCGGTCGCGACCCGCACATTCATCCCACACCGCGTCCACACCTCGATCGGCGTGCTCATGGCCGCGTCGGTCGCCGCGGGGATATCGATCCCCGGCACGGTCGCAGACGGCGTGGCCGTCGTCGGGGAGGACGAATGCGGTGCCGGCGGTGCGCTCGTCATCGAGCACCCGAGCGGGTCGCTCACCTCGACGGTGCGGGTGGCCCGCGCCGAGGACGGTCGCTGGCTCGGCTCGAGCATCACGATCCGGACCGCTCGGAAACTGTTTGACGGCCGCGTCTTCCCGCGGCCGTAGTCTGGAAGCCAAGTCAAGGAGGACCACGCATGGTTGATCTCGCACAGCACGACCTCTCGCACCTGGGTGCGGTCGAGCTCTTCACCCCGAAGTTCGAGGAGAGCCGCTGGTTCTTCGAGGAGCTGCTCGCGATGCGCGTCGTCGCGGAGCAGGGCGACTCGATCTACCTGCGCTGCTGGGACGAGTACGAGCTGTACACGATCAAGCTCACCGCGAGCGACACGAACGGCGTCGGCCGCACGCTGTACCGCGCGGGCTCGCCGGAGGCGCTCGAGCGCCGGGTCGCCGCGATCGAGAAGGCCGGGCTCGGTAAGGGCTGGCGCGAGCCGGAGGTCGGCGTTGGCCGCTCCTACGAGTTCGAGGACCCGGACGGGCACCTCATGGCGCTCTACTACGACACCGAGTTCTACACCCCGGACGACCTGGACCGCCCGGCGCTGAAGAACCAGGCGGCCCGCTTCCCCGGCAAGGGCGTCAACGCCCGTCGGCTCGACCACATCAACTACCTCGCGTCGGACGTCGACGCGGTCGGCGAGTTCTGGCGGGACGTGATGGACGCGCGGGAGTCCGAGCGGGTACGCCTCGACGACGGCCGCCACGCGGCGTGGTGGTTCCGCTTCCACCAGAAGTCGTACGACGTCGTGTACTCGGATGACTGGTCGCGCCAGCGCGGCCGCTTCCACCACATCGCCTTCGCGCCGGACACCAGGGAGGACATCCTCAAGGCGGCGGACATCATGCTCGAGAACGGCGTGTACATCGAGTACGGCCCCTACAAGCACGCGATCAACCAGACGTTCTTCCTGTACGTCTGGGAGCCGGGCGGGAACCGGATCGAGTTCGCGAACGCCGGTGCGCGGCTCATCCTCGCCCCCGACTGGCCGGTCGTGCAGTGGTCGCAGGCGGAGCGGGCGAAGGGCCAGGCGTGGGGCATGAAGACCGTCGCCACCTTCCACACCCACGGCACCCCGTACGTCGAGAACCAGGAGCAGATCGACGCGGACGCGCTCGCGGGCAAACACTGAGCGCCGCCGACGCGATGGTGGCCGTCGGCGACGCCGCCGCATGGTCGGAGGCGCACTGGTCGGCGCGCATGCGCGCGGATTTCCCGTATCGCCCCAGCCGCGTGTACCTCGAGTCGGCCGGTGCCGGGCTGCCCGTGCCCGGGGCGGCGGAGGCGGCCGCCGAGCACTTCCGGGAGCTCGGGCGGCTCGGCGCGAAGGGGCAGCCGGGGTGGCACGAGCGCGCCGCCCGCCTGCGCGAGCGCACGGGGGAGTTCCTCGGCGTGGCCGCCTCGGAGGTCCAGTTCTTCCGCGGCACGAGCGAGCTGCTCATTCTCGCCGCGGCGAGCATCCGCTGGCGTCCGGGTGACGAGATCGTCGTCCTGCAGGACGACTTCCCCTCGGTCCGGCTGCCGTGGGCGCAGGCGGAGGCGGCCGGTGCACTCGTGCGCTGGGTCGAGCCCGGCGATCGGGAGGCGCGTACCGAGCAGTTGCTCGCGGCGATCACGCCGCGGACCCGGGTCGTGGCGGTCACGCACGTGCACGCGACGACGGGGACGCGGGTGGACCTCGGCCGGCTCGGCCGGGCGTGCCACGAGGTCGACGCGCTGCTCCTCGTCGACGGCATCGAGGCACTCGGCGCGGTGCCGGTCGACCTCGAGCACGTCGACGTCTACAGCGCGGCGGTCTTCAAGTGGCTGCTGTCCGGGATGGGGCTTGGGGTCGGCTATGTCAGCCCGCGGGCGCGCGAGGCGATGACCCCGGTGAGCCGCGGCTATCGCAATCCGCCGCCGAGCGACCGGCTCGAGTACATGGAGCCGCCGTTCCCGCTGCTCGACGTGTTCGCCCGGACGCTCGAGTACGTGGGCGAGCTGGGCTGGTCCGCGGTGCACGCGCGCGTTGATGCGCTCGCCGCATCGGTGCGGCACGTGCTCGCCGAGGCCGGTCTCGAGATCGTCACGCCAGCGGATGCGCGGGCCGGCATCCTCAGCGCCCGGCACGCGGACGCGGGCGGTCTCGTCGACGAGCTCGCGGCGCGCGGCATCGACGTCATGCACAAGTTCGGGCTGCTGCGCGTCTCGCCCCACTTCTACAACACGCACGAGGACGTCGAGCGCTTTGCCGCCGCCCTCGACGAGGGGCTTGCCGCGCGTCGCTAGCGGCCGAGCTCGTCGAGCACCTCCGCGAACTGCACCGCGAAGCGCCGGATCTCATCCCGCGTGTTGTAGCAGTGCGGGGAGATGAGGGTGCGGCCCTCCTTGTCCGAGACGGAGATCTGCCGCGCCTGCATCGCCGCTGCCACGGCGGCCGAGTTCGGCACCTCGAGGCTGACGATCCCCGCCCGCCGATCGAGGGGGGTCAGCGGGCTGATCCCGAGGTCCGCGAGGTCCTCGAATGCGGCCGCGGTGAGGAGCTCGACGCGCCCGTGGACGACGTCCCAGCCGAGCTCCTCGAGATAGGCGAGCGAGGCGTCGAGCACGTAGAGCCCCGGAAGGTTCGCCGCCGTGTAGTCGAGCCGGTCGCTCGGTGGGGGATTCCGGTAGCTGCGGAAGACGGGATTCAGACGCGACCGGGCGCGCTCGCCCACGACGCCGACCGCCGTCCCGAATCCGGACAGCAGCCACTTGAAGACTCCTGCGCCATACACATCGACGTCGGTGAGGTCGACCGGGACCGCGCCGAGGGCCTGGATGCCGTCGACGACGAGGAGCGCGTCGACCTCGCGGCAGGCCCGGCCGATCCGCTGCAGGTCGAGTCGGACGCCGGTCCACGGGTGGACGTGGGAGATCGAGACGATGCTCGTGCGCTCCGTAATCGCCTCGACGAGCCGGTCCTCGCGCTCGGCGGGATCGGCGACGTCGAGCTGGACGAGCCGCGCCCCGGCGGCGGCCTGGCGCTGCCAAGGCAGCACGTTGCACGGGTACTCGTCGGCAAAGCCGAGGATCTCCTCGCCGCCTCGCCAGGGGACGCTCGCGGCGACGAGATTGACGATCTCGCTCGTGCTTCGGAAGAAGCCGATCTCCTCCCGGGCGACACCCAGGAGCCGGCCGAGTCGATCCCGCACGCTCGTTTCGACGCCGCGCCACGAGGGCCACGCGTCGCAACCGCGTCGGGCGACCTCGCGATAGTACGTGCCCGCGGCGACCGCGGCGCCCGGCACCGGCAGGCCCGTGCCGGCAGATTGCAGGTAGGTCCAGCCGTCCTCGACGGCGAAGTCCGCGGCGAGGCGCCGCTCGAGCTCCGGGTCGTCGAGGCGGCGCACCGTCGACGGCGTCACTGGACCGCGGTCGCCTCGAACTCGACGAGCATGTCGGGGTGTGCGAGGCTCGTGACCCCGAGCAGCACCCCCGGCGCCTTGCAGCCGACCTTCGCGAGGTACTCGGTGACGGCGGCGTTCGCCGTGGCGCGGAACTCGTCGAGGTGACTGGCGACGACGTACCAGTTGAGGCGGACGACCTGGTGCCATTCGTACCCGGCCTCGGCGAGGGCGACCCCGGTCTTCTCGAGCGCGGCGATCGACTGCGCGGTGACGTCGCCGATGTGGAGCGCCGCGCCGCCGACCTGGGTCGCCGTCGTGCCGGACAGCCAGAGGATCTTCGTCCCCGTGGACTCGATCCCACCCTGCAGGTAGGCGCGCTGGTCGTCACCGGGCCAGGGGGCGATGATTCGACGGTCACTGCTCATGGCGGTCCTCCTCGACACGACGGCACGAGACAGTGCCGATGGCTCACCTCGCGAAGCTACGGACTTCCCGACGCCCAAACAACTCGGCCTTCCAGGCGGCGGAAATACGGTTCGCCCCGCGGCGGCCGGGCCGTGCTCCGGGGCGCGAGTTCACGCATGCATCCGTGTGCCGTCAGCCACCAGCCAGTCGGATCTGCTTGCATGAGGGGCATGTCTCATCGTGACGCGGAGTATCCGCGGCCCGATCACGTCCTGGTCCACATCAGCGACACGCACCTCCTCGGCGGCCAGGCCCGGCTCTATGACCGGGTCGACAGCACCGCCCGGCTGCGCGAACTCCTCGCCGCTCTCGAATCGACCGGCCGGCGCCCCGCCGCGATCATCTTCACCGGTGACCTCGCCGACCGCGGCGAGCCCGATGCCTACCGGGCACTCGCCGACCTCGTCGAGCCCGTCGCCGACCGCCTCGGGGCCCGGATCATCTGGGCCATGGGCAACCACGATGATCGAGCGGCCTTCCGCGCCGAGCTCCTCGGTGAGGCGCCGACGACGGGACCGATCGACCGGGTGCACTGGATCGGCGGGCTTCGGATCATCACGCTCGACACGAGCGTGCCCGGCGTTCACCACGGCGAGATCGACGACGCGCAGCTGACCTGGCTCGCTGCGCAGCTCGCCGACACCGCGATCGACGGGACGATCCTCGTCATGCACCACCCGCCGGTGCCAAGCATCCTCGACCTCGCGGTGTCCGTCGAGCTGCGGGACCAGTCGCGCCTCGCGCGCGTGCTGCGCGGCACCGACGTCCGCGCCATCCTGGCGGGGCACCTGCATTATTCCTCGACGGCGACCTTTGCTGGGATCCCCGTGTCGGTCGCCTCGGCGAGCTGTTATACGCAGGATCTGCTCGTGCCGGCGGGCGGGACGCGGCCGCGAGACGGTGCCCGCGCATTCAACATCGTCCAGGTCTATCGCGACACCGTGCTGCACTGTGTCATCCCGCTTGAGGCGACAGAGGCGCTCGGGCACGTCGACGCCGCCGAGAGCGCCCGCCGCCTCGCGGAGCTCGGCATCCGGATCCCGTCAGCCACCGAGGTCGATCCGCCGACGCGCCCGCTCGAGCTCGTCAGGACCTGAGCCAGCGCGCTGTCGCTCAGGCGTGCTCCCACGGCGCCGCGACGGGGAAGTAGCGATCGAGGAATTCGGTGACCAGCGGGATCCTCGCCTCCTCGGTGATCTCCGGCTCGGTGCCGTCGTTAAGACAGAACATGTCGTACTCGCGGCGGCGTTCGACCCGCCGCAGCTGCGCCGCGGTGTCGGCGAGCGTCGTCTCGATGTAGCGAACACGCAGGTCGGTCTGCGTCACCGCGCGCCCGGTGAAGAGCGCGTAGTAGTGGTAGAGCGAGTTCGTGACCGAGATATCGGACGGGGAGCGGAAGGGGGATCCGGCGGTGCGCGCGAATTCGTCGGGGAACGCCGCCTCGAGCTCGGCCATGACGCTGCGCCGCAGCGGTGCCGGGCAGTGCTCGAGGTGGCGGGTGATGAGCCGGCCGAAGCGCTCACGCAGCAGTGCGCGGTTGACGCGCATCGCGTTGTCGTGGCCGGTGCGCTCCGGTCCGGTCTCGCCGAGCCCGATGCGCACGGTCGCCTCGACGAAGCGCGTGATGCCGCCGGGCGAGAAGAACATCGCGGGGGTCACGGGTCGACCAAAGAACATGTCGTCGTTCGAGTAGAGGAAATGCTCGGCGAGCTCGGGGATGTGGTGCAGCTGTGCCTCGATGGCATGTGAGTTGAAGGTCGGCAGCGCCTCAGGGTCCGTGAAGAACTCCGAGCTGCGGACGATGCGCACCCCGGGATGCTCGGTGTTCAGCCACGCTGGTGCGGGGGAGTCGGTCGCGATGAAGATCCGGCGTACCCAGGGGGCGAATGCGTGGACGCTGCGGAGGGCGTAGCGCAGTTCGTCGATCTGGCGGTAGCGGGCAGCGCTGACGTCCGCCGGGTTGAGGCGCCGCTGGGCGAGCCGGGCAGCGCGGCGGGCATGGTACTCGGGGTCGTCGCCGTCGACCCAGGAGAAGACCATATCGATCGGGAAGTGCACGTCATCGGCGTGGTCGTCGAACATCCCAGCAAGGCTCGGCCACCGTCCGCCGTGCTGTTCGACCATGGTGATGACCGCGTCATCACGGGCGATGCGCCGCCGGGTGAGCGCATTCGCCCGCGGTGCGACGATCTCCTCCTCACCGAAGTCCCACAGCTCGAGACGGACCGCGGCCTCGGGCAGGCGCCAGCCAGCGCGGCTCGCGCGCACCCGCCGCCGGAAGAGGAGGAAGAGCTGGGCATCCTCACCCGGGAGCGTCCCGAGTGCGAGCAGGCGCTCGGCGCGCTGGCCCGGTCCGTCGACACGGGCGTAGAACGGCTCCGCGGCGAAGGCGGTCGCGAGCGCGGTCTCGAGCGCACCTCTCGCCGATGCGTCGACGGCGATGATCGGCCGATCGTCGTCGCCGCGCACGAGCAGGTAGCCGAGCGCGGCCGTCTCGAGCGCGGCACGCACGAGCCGGAGGTCGGCGGCCATGGCGTCCGTGCGGGTGCGACCGGGCTCGGCGAGCGCGAAGCGTCCACCATCGCGGACGAGGTCATCGCGCTGCAGGAGGTGCTGCAGGCGTGCGTCGGGGTGCTCGCGGCCAACTGTCGCTGCTGCGGCACCCGTCATTGCACCCTCCGTCGGGAGTCTAGCCGTGACGGGATGACCCGCGAGTTGCGGGGCTCAGTCGCCCCACACCTCGTTCGCGATCGCCACGATCTCGCGGATCTTCGCCCACTGCTGGTCCTCGGTGAGCTCGTTGCCCTCCTCGGTGGAGGCGAAGCCGCACTGCGGCGAGAGCGCGAGCTGCCTGAGCGGTGCGAAGGTCGCCGCCTCGGTGATGCGCGCCGTGATGTCCTCGCGAGACTCCAGGTCGCCCGACTTGCTGGTGACGAGGCCGAGCACGACCGTCTTGTCGCCCTCGGGGAGGAACCGCAGCGGCTCGAAGCCACCCGCCCGGTCGGTGTCATACTCGAGGAAGTAGCCGTCGTAGTTCGTGTCGGCGAGCATCTGCTTGGCGACGGGCTCGTAGCCTCCGGTCGCGATCCAGGTCGAGCGGAAATTGCCGCGACACACGTGCGTCGTGATGGTCATGTCGGCGGGCTTCGTCGCGAGGACGGCGTTGAGCACGGCGGCGAAGCGGTCGGCGACGCCGTCCGTGTTGATGCCGCGCTCACGGCCGCGCTCGAGCTCGACCTCCGAGCAGAGGTAGGCCCAGGCGGTGTCGTCGAACTGGAGGTAGCGGATGCCCAGGTCGTAGAACGCCGTGACCGCCTGCTGATAGGCGACGATCGCGTCGACGAGGATGTCCTCGGCGCGCTCGTAGACGGGCGTGCGGATCGAGTTCTGCTCGAGGCGCCAGTACAGGACCGTCGGCGCCGGGATGGTGAATTTCACGGTTGCGCCGTCGGCGTGCTCGAGCAGGTACTTCGCGTGCTCGAGGAATGGGTGGGCCGGGTTCCACTGGATCCGATCGGTGATCGCGAGTTCGACGGGCTTCGGCTGGTGGCCCTGGAAGGGGAAGGAATGATCCGACTTCACCTTCTGGATGTTCGTGAGCCCGTCGAAGAAGTCGTAGTGCCACCACTCGCGACGGAACTCACCATCGGTCACGAGCTGCAGCCCCGCGGCACGCTCCTTCGCGATGAGATCGAGGATCTCGCGGTCCTCGACCGCGGTGAGCTCGGCGTCGCTCAGCTCACCGGCCTCGTGCGCGGCGCGGGCCTCGTGGATCGCGTCAGTGCGGAGGAAGCTGCCGACGACGTCGGCGCGGTAGGGCGGGTTGTGGCTCATCGGATGGGCCCTTTCGTCTGCGTCCAGTGATTCGACCGGGCTCGGCCTGAAGGATGCGGTGCCGGCGGGCTCGCCTCCGCGTTGCGAGAATCCAGTTTAGCGACGTCGGTGCCGTATGACGGCAGATGACGCCCGTTGAGCAGGAATGCGGGGGCCGAGACGCCGGTCAGTACAGCTCGTCGATGAGGCCGAGCCCCCGCTTGGCCCAGGCGATCTCGGCGTGCCCGCGGTCGACGAGGCCCTCGTAGGCGAAGCGGCGGAATGCGGCGATGCGGCGGGATTCCTCCGGGGGCTTGCCGGCGAGGCGGGTGCTGAGCACGGGGGAGGTGGACTGGTCGATCTGGTCGATCTGGCCCTGCCACTGCTCGACGAGGTCTTCGTAGCGCGCGATGTGGTCGGTGAGGGTGCGGCGCGCGGATTCCTGGTCAGCCCATTCGAAATAGGCAGCCTTGAGGTGGGCGACGTCGCGGTCGAGCGCGTACTTGAGCGGGGTGCGCATCCAAGTGCGCAGCGCCTCGAGCCCGGCCTCGGTCGGGTGGTATACGCGCTTCTCCCCGCGGCCGCCATCGTCGACCGCCTCGGCCTCGACGAGGCCTTCGGCCTCCATTTTGCGCAGCTCCGGGTAGATCTGGGAGTCAGGTGCGTGCCAGACGTGCCCGACGGAGGATTGGAAGCGTCGGGAGATGTCGTAGCCGGTCATCGGTGCCGAGGTGAGCAGCGCGAGCAGCGCGTTCCGCAGCGACATGGGCACCTCCTTAGTTCAGGCGTGTCGAAACGTATTCAGGCCCGGAGGGAGCGTCGGCCGGTCGCACCGACGTCCACTCCGCTCCGGGCCTGAATGGTGGGTGTTGGGTCAGCCCTTGTAGCCGGTGCGCCAGCCGCCCTGGTACGTGTCACGGGCGACCGTGGAGTACGGCACCGGGGAGACGACCGCGCGGATCTCGACCTGCTCGTGCGGCTCGACCGCGGCCTTCGTCGTGTTCGGCGACTCACCCCAGAGGACCTTGACCTCGGCGCCCACCGGGACGTCGGGGTTCACGGTCGCCAGCGAGAGGCCACGGCGCTCGTTCGACGAGTAGCCGGTGAACATCGAGAATCCGACGGTGTTGCCGTCCGCGTCCACGACCGCGTCGTAGTTCGCCGAGCCGTAGTTCGCCAGCGGCAGGTCGAAGAACTTGTACGACGGGCCGTCGACGTTCAGCAGCGAGGTCCAGACCTTGCCGAGGTCCTCCGCGTTCCACGCGAGCGTGACCTTCTTGCGCTGGGTCTCGGGGTCCATCGCCTTGAGGGCGTCCGCGCCGATGAAGTCGTGGTCGAACTTCACGAAGGAGCCGTAGCCGAGCTCCCACGGCGTGAGGTAGTAGTCCTCGATGTTGTCGCTGACGTACGAGCCGGCGAGGGTGCCGGTCGCCTCGTAGCTGTCCGCACCGAGCCACTCGCGGTAGCCGCGCTCTTCCGCGCCCGTGTAGATCGCCGGGAGCGGCGAGGGGATCCAGCCGGACTCGAGCGTGTTCGACGGGTAGGCACGCGAACCGACGGGGAGGAGGCCGAATTCGGCGCCCGCCTCGACGATGAGGTCGCGGATGCGGTCGTGCTGCTCGTACGGACCCCAGAGTTCGAGGCCTGGCGCGCCGGCCATGCCGTGACGAAGCGTGTTGACGGTCGTGCCGCCGATCTGCATCGTGCCGGCGTTGAAGAACTTCAGCTGCTCGACCGGGCCGCCGTTGAGCTTCTCGATGACCGCCCAGGCGTTCGGGCCCTGGATCTGGAAGCGGTAGTACTGGCGGGACACCGCATGGCCGTACGGCCGCGAGGGCGAGCGACGGTCGACGGTGATCTCGAGGTTCGAGTAGCCGCCGGTCTCGCCGTGGTAGACGAGCCAGTTCGCGGCGGGGGAGCGCCCGACGTAGACGTACTCGTCGTCGGCCTCGCGGAACAGGATGCCGTCACCGATGACGTGACCGCTCGCGGTGGTCGGGACGTACTGCTTCGCCTTGTCGACCGGGAAGTTCGCGACGGAGTTGATCGCGGTGCGCTCGATGAGCTTGATCGCGTCAGAGCCCTTGAGGAACAGGTTGTCCATGTGGTGCGACTGGTCGTAGAGAACGGCGGTGTCGCGCCACGCCTTCTGCTCCTTGATCCAGTTGGCGAAGTCCGCGGGGACGACCGGGTAGATGTACGAGCCGATCTGCGAATTGCGCAGCAGACCGACAGCGTCACCGCCTCGGGCGTCCAGGATCTCCTGGAGGTTCTTGGCCATGATGCATGACTCCTTGTTGTTGTGGGTTGGGGTTGGTTGGTCAGGTCAGGGGGTGAAGACGATGCATTGGTGTCCGGCGCGGATGACGCGGTCCTCGAGGTGCCATTGCACGGCGCGGGTGAGGACCTGGCGTTCGACTTCGGAGCCCTTGCGGGTGAGTTCGGCGACGCTGTCGGCGTGGGAGACGCGCACGACGTCTTGTTCGATGATGGGGCCCTCGTCGAGGTCCTTCGTCACGTAGTGCGCGGTGGCGCCGACGAGCTTCACCCCACGTTCCTTGGCCTTGCGGTACGGCGAGGCGCCGATGAAGGCGGGCAGGAACGAGTGATGAATGTTGATGACCGGTGCACCGATCTGGTTGATGAAGTCGTCGGAGAGGATCTGCATGTAGCGGGCGAGGACGACGAGGTCGGCCTTGCCCTTGACGAGCTCGATGATCTCGCGCTCGGCAGCGGACTTGTCCTCGCCCTGGCTGTACACGTAGTGGAACGGGATGCCGAAGAACTCGACGTCCTGCTTGAGTACCTCGTGGTTGGAGATGACCATCGGCACGGTCATGTTCAGCTCGCCGCGGCGCTGGCGCCACAGCAGGTCAAGCAGGTTGTGCTCGGTGATCGAGGCGAGGATGACGACCCGCTTGGGGGCGGCGAGGTCGTCGAGGTACCAGTCCAGTCCGAGCTGGGTGGTGACGACCGCGGTCAGCGTCGACTCGAGCTTCGCGCGCTGGCCGGCGAAATCGGGCAGGTGGAATTCAACACGCTGGAAGTACTCGCCGCCTTGCGGGTCGGTGGAATACTGGTCGAGCGTGACGATGTTCGCACCGAAGTCGGTGAGGACCTTCGAGATCGCCGTGACAATGCCGGGTCGGTCGGTGCCGCTGACGACGAGGACGGGGCGTGGCTCCTTGGTCGTCATCAGGCAGACTTCTTGATCTGGAAGTTACGGATCCACTCCGCGGTGGCGCCGAGCCCACCGAAGGCGTAGAAGTGGAGGCCGACCTCGCCGTGGGCGGGGGTGAGGCGCTCGGACAGCTCGGTGATGAACTTGTCCGGGCCCGCGGTGCCCATGAGGTTCGTCAGCGAGAAGCCGTACTTCTTCACGATCATCGCGTTCGCGCCGACCCCGAAGCGGGTCGCGAACGCCAGCAGGCGCTTGATGCCAGCGGGGCCGGGCACGCCGATGCGGATGAGGGAGTCGACGCCGCGGGAGCGGACGTCCTCGATCCACTTGACGGTGACGTCGACGTCGAAGAGGAACTGGGTCAGGACGGTCGAGTCGAGCCCGGCGGCCTGCAGTGCCTGGTACTTCGCGGTGAGGTGGTACCACAGGTCATCGGTGGGGATGTCGGGGTGGCCCTCGGGGTAGCCGGCGATCGAGACGTGCTTGACGCCGTACTCCTGGAACCGACCGGTGTTGATGAGCGACAGCGAGTCCGGGTAGGGACCGAACGGTGGGTTCGGGTCGCCACCGACCGAGAACACGTTCTCCACCGCATTCGCGTCCTTGAGCGCGGCGAGGAACTCGACAAGCTCCGCCTCGTCGTGGATCCGACGCGCCGAGATGTGCGGGACGGGCACGAAGCCATGCGACAGCACCGCCTTCGACGCGGCCACCCGCATCGGCAGGTCCTCATTCCCGAGGTAGGTCACGTTGATCCTGGTGCCGGGGGCCAGGAACGGGGCCGCCTCGGCGAGCGCCTCGATGTCCTTGTCCTTCCCAGTCATCTCCAGCGACGGGGCGCGAAGCACGGGCGGGAGGCTCTCGTTGTCAACAGCGTCGATCGTCATCGATCCATGTCCTTCCTCGGTCGATCGGCGCGACGCACGATCGGATTGGCGATCAGAATACCTATCGTCATAGGTACTTGTCCAGTCGAGCTCGATGCTGCGATGCATGCGGTTCTGACGCCCGCCGCCTCCGGGGAGACCGCCTCGCCGGAGGGGCTCAGTCGGACGTCGCCGTGCCGACGAGGATGCCGCGACCCAGCGAGTGGAAGTGGCGCTGGAAGCCGAGCACTGCCGGAGTCGATTCCTCAGTGAGGTCGAGCTCGGCGACGTCGAGGGCGTCGACGACGAAGAAGTAGCGGTGGACCCCGGTGCCGGCCGGCGGCGCCGAGCCGATATAGCGACGGCTGCGCCGCTCATTCGGGACGACGAATGCGCCGGCGGGCGCGGCATCGGGGTCGCCGGCGCCCGCGGCGAGCTCGGTGATCGTGGGGTCGATATTGGCGACGGCCCAGTGCCAGAAGCCCGAGCCGGTCGGAGCGTCCGGGTCGAAGCAGGACACCGCGTAGCTCAGCGTGCCCGCCGGGCCGGGCGACCACCTGAGCGACGGTGAGCGGTCAGCACCGCCGGAGCGCGCCCGAGCCGACCAGGCGGTCTCGGGCAGCGGGCCCCCATCGACGAAGTCGTCACTGGTCAGCGTGAGCGGGGCGAAGTCGCGAAGGGTCGCGAGCTGGGCATACGGGTCGTAGTCGAACAAGTCGGCCTCCTCCTCGATCCTCGCCTCCACCATAACGTCCGGGGGTTTGGTCGCTCAGTGTGCGAGCTCAGCAAGCAGCGGTTCGTGGAGCGCCCCATTCGTCGTGAGCGCCGAGCCGGCCCAGGGCCCGGGCGTCCCGTCGACGGCGCTGAAGCGCCCACCCGCCTCCTCGATGATCGGGATGACGGCGGCGACGTCATAGGGCTGCACATCGAACTCCGCGGCCGCGTCGATGCGCCCCTCGGCGACAAGCATGTGCTGCCAGAAGTCCCCGTAGCCGTGCTCGCGCCACACCTTCGAGGCGATGCGGGTGAGCTGCTCGGCGCGGCCAAGCCCGCTCCACAGCTGGATGGCCCCGTGACTGAAGTACGCGTCGCCGAGTCCCGCGACCCGGCTGACCGTGAGCGCCTCGGGCACCCCGTCGATGCCGGGCTGGATGTCCTGCGCCCAGGCGCCGTGGCCGCGCGCCCCCCACCAGCGGCGGCCGAGCGCGGGGGAGGAGACGACCCCGACGACGGGCACGCCGTCGATCGCGAGGGCGATGAGCGTGCCCCAGGTGGGCAGGCCGCGCAGGAAGTTGGCGGTGCCATCGATTGGGTCGACGATCCACTGCCGGCCCGCGGCGGCAGCGCCGGTCGTGCCGGTCGCGGCGTACTCCTCGCCGAGGAATGCGTCACCCGGCCTCGACGCGGCGATCCGCTCCCGGATGACCTGCTCGACAGCCCGGTCGGCGTCCGTGACGGGGCTGCGGTCCGGCTTCGTGTCGACGCGGAGGTCGAGCGAGCGGAAGCGGCCCATCGCGATGAGGTCGGCGTCAACCACGACCGACAGCGCCAGCGAGAGATCATCCGCGATGCTCGGCCCGTTCACGACCCCCACGCTACCCGCCGCCCGTCGTCGCGGAGGGGAGGCGGGGTCGCGGCGCCGGGTCAGCTGAGCGCGGCGAGCAGCCGCTGCAGCGAGTCGACCCGCTCGGGGTCGGCCCGCCCGTCGGCGGCCGCCTCGACGAGTGCGCAGTCCTCGGCGCCGACCAGGTGCGGGCAGCCCCGCGGGCAGCCGTCGTCGGGATCCTCGGCGATCGCCTCGAGCTCGGGGAAGGCACGGAGGATGTTCGCCGGGTCGACGTGGCCGAGGCCGAAGGAGCGGATCCCCGGGGTGTCGATGACCCAGCCGGTGCCGAGCCGGTACGCGAAGCTCGACGAGCTCGTGTGTCGCCCCCGTCCGGTGACGGCGTTGACGTGCCCCGTGGCCCGCTGCGCCTCCGGCACGAGCGCGTTGACGAGCGTCGACTTGCCGACACCCGAGTGCCCGACGGCCACCGCGATTCGTCCCTGGATCTGCTCGGTGAGCGCCGCGATCGGCGGATCGTCCCGAGTGCTCGTCAGGGCCGGGATGCCGGGGAATGCGCGGAGCAGCTCGCCGGGATCGGCCAGATCCGTTTTGGTCACGACGAGGAGCGGCTCGATGCCGACATCGACCGCGGCGACGAGGTAGCGGTCGATGAGTCGGGGCCGGGGCTCGGGGTCCGCCGCGGCGACGACGATGACGAGCAGGTCCGCATTCGCGACGATGATCCGCTCGTCGCGCTCCCCGGTCGGGGCGTCGTCGGCGCTGCGACGCAGCAGCGTCGTGCGCGGCTCGACCCGCACGATGCGGGCGAGTGAGCCCGCCGTGCCGGAAGTGTCGCCGACGACGCCGACGCGGTCGCCGACGACGACGGCACCGCGCCCGAGCTCGCGCGCCGCGCTCGCGGTGATGGGGCGCTCGGTCGCCGCGCCGACGTCGACCGCGACCCGATAGCGGCCCCGGTCGACGCCGATGACCATGCCTGGGATGGCATCGTCGTGGCTTGGCCGCACTTTCGTCCGCGGCCGGGAGCCACGCCCCGGTCGGATGCGCACGGAGGACTCGTCGTACTCCTCCCAGCGGTCCGGGTCGTCGCTCAAGCGAGCATCCTCTCCCAGAGCTCGCGGAACTCGGGGAGCGTCTTTGCGGTCGTCGCGATGTCGTCGATGACGACGCCGGGGACCGCGAGGCCCACCAGCGCCCCGGTCGTCGCCATGCGGTGGTCCTCGTACGCGCCCCACGACCCACCGTGGAGCGGCCCGGGATGGATCTCGAGGCCGTCGTCGAGCTCGATGACGCGGCAGCCGAGCGCCCCGAGGTCCGCGGCGAGTGCCGCGAGTCGGTCGGTCTCGTGGCCGCGCAGGTGCCCGATGCCAATGAGGCGGGAGGGGGCATCGGCCAATGCCGCGAGCCCCGCGAGCGTCGGGGCGAGCTCGCCGCCGATCGTCAGGTCGAGGTCGACGGCGCCGATGCGCCCGCCGCCATGGATGGTGAGCACGTCGCCGCTGAGCTCCCACCGGCCGCCGAACGCCTCGAGCAGTCGCGGCAGCTCCGCCCCGACCTGGGTCGTCGTGGCGGGCCACCCGAGGATTGAGACGCTCCCGCCCGTGACGAGCGCCGCGGCGAGGAATGGCGCCGCATTCGACAGGTCCGGCTCGATCCAGTCATCGCTGGCTCCGATGGGCTGCGGCGGCACGATCCAGGTCCCGGGCTCGGGGGAGTCCACCTGCACGCCCCGCGAGGCGAGACAGCCGATCGTCATCTCGATGTGTGGCAGGCTCGGCAGCCGCGCGCCGACGTGCCGGAGGCGAAGCCCCTCGGTGAAGCGGGGGGCGGCCAGCAGCAGGCCGGACACGAACTGGCTCGAGGCGGAGGCGTCGATCTCGAGCTCCCCGCCCCGCACCACGCCCGTGCCGTGCACGGTGAACGGGAGCCGGCCCTCGTCATCGTCGACCTCGACGCCGAGCGCGCGGAGCGCGTCGAGTGTGACGGCCATGGGACGACGCCGCGCGGCCGCATCGCCATCGAAGCGCACCTTCCCGGTCGCGAGCGCCGCGAGCTGCGGCACGAAGCGCATGACGGTGCCGGCGAGGCCGACGTCGATTGTCGCCGGGCCGTGCAGCGCCCGCGGGGTCACCTGCCAGTCCGGGCCGAAGCCACCCGAGGCGGGCAGGTCCTCGATGCCGACGCCGAGTGCGCGTAGGGCATCGACCATGAGGTCGGTGTCGCGGGCGTGGAGCGGCGCGCGCAGTCGAGACGGTCCATCCGCGAGTGCCGCGAGGACGAGCTCACGGTTCGTCAGCGACTTGCTGCCGGGCAGCCGCAGGGTCGCCTGCAGCGGCCCGCGGGCGGTCGGGGCGGAGTAGGCGTTACCGGAATACTGCGAGGAGTTCATTGGTTCCAGGCTATCGATGAGTACCGTGACCACCACTCTCGAGCGACCGCGCCGCGGGAGCGCGCTTCGACGCGACGCGAGGCAGTCGGTGCGCACCCCCGTAGACTCGGTGGCGATGGCCACTCCCAAGTCCGCTCGGCCCGCGCCGGGGCCTGAGCTGCGCGCGTTGTTCGAGGAGCAGGCGCTGCCGTATATGGATCAGCTGTACGGCGCGGCCATGCGGATGACCCGGAATCCGGCCGACGCGGCCGACCTCGTGCAGGAGACCTTCGTCAAGGCGTACCAGGCATTCGGCTCCTTCCAGCAGGGCACGAATCTGAAGGCCTGGCTCTACCGGATCCAGACGAACACCTTCATCAACTCGTACCGCAAGAATCAGCGCAACCCCTACCAGACCTCGACGGACGACCTCGAGGAATGGCAGTTCGTCGGGGAGTCGCAGACGGCGACCGCGAGCCGCTCCGCCGAGGCGGAGGCGATCGACCACCTCCCGGACAGCGATGTGAAGCAGGCGCTCGCGGAGATCTCCGAGGACTTCCGGCTTGCCGTGTACCTCGCGGACGTCGAGGGCTTTTCCTACCAGGAGATCGCCGACATCATGAAGACCCCGGTGGGCACCGTCATGTCCCGGCTGCACCGCGGCCGGAAACTGCTGCGGGACAAGCTGCGGGATTACGCGATCGAGCGAGGGATTCTCGGCCGTGAGTCGGCCGAACCAGCCGAGGGAGTGGCGCCATGACCGACTGTGGCTGCGAGAAAGCGAAGGCTGAGCTCGAGGAGTTCCTCCACCGGGAGCTCTCCGACGAGGCCTTCCGCGAGATCGAGGAGCACCTCGCGGGTTGCGAGGATTGCTCGGCGGAGCACCTCGTCGGGCTGACGCTCACCCAGAAGGTACGTCGCGCCTGTGCGGAAGAGGCGCCAGAGGAGCTCAAGGCCCTTATCCGCGCACGCATCGAGACGCTCAAGGCGTAGCGCCGCCGCGTCAGCAGCAGCGCATCAGAGGGCGAGCGCTTCCTCCATGAGGCGCGCCTGCTCCGCCGCGTGGCGCTTCGGCAGCCCCGTCGCCGTTGCCGCGCTCGCCGGACGGGACACGACCGAGACCGGCTTGTCGAGCTGCGGTGCGATGAGCTGATTGACAAAGGGCCAGGCGCCCTGGTTCTCCGGCTCGTCCTGCACCCAGGTCAGGTCGGCGTGCGGGTAGCGAGCGACCGCTGCACGGAGCTGCTCGACCGGTGCCGGGTAGAGCTGCTCGATGCGCACGAGCGCGAAGAGCTGCGCCTTCTCCGGCTGCCGCTCGAGCTCCGCGAGGAGGTCGTAGTAGAGCTTGCCGGAGACGAGCAGCACCTTCTGCACGGTCGCGGTCGAGGCGATCCGCGTGTCGTCGATGACCTCCTGGAAGCCACCGGTGGTGAAGTCCGCGACGTCGCTCGTCGCGGACTTGAGGCGCAGCATCGACTTCGGGGAGAAGACGATGAGCGGGCGGCGCGGCCGGTCATAGGCCTGCCGACGCAGCAGGTGGAAGTAGTTCGCCGGGGTCGACGGCCGGGTGACCGTCATGTTGTCCTCGGCGCACATCTGGAGATAGCGCTCCATGCGCGCCGAGGAGTGGTCCGGCCCCTGGCCCTCGTAGCCGTGCGGCAGGAGCAGCACGACGGAACTCGACTGGCCCCACTTCTGCTCACCGGAGGCGAGGTAGGTGTCGATGACGATCTGCGCGCCGTCCGCGAAGTCGCCGTACTGCGCCTCCCAGATGACGAGTGCATCGGCTCGCTCGACCGAGTAGCCGTATTCGAAGGCCATCGCCGCGTACTCGCTGAGCAGCGAGTCGTAGACATAGAAGCGCGCCTGATGCTCCGCGAGGTTTGCCAGCGGCAGCCATTCCTGCCCGGTCTTCTGATCGAAGAACATGGCGTGACGGTGCGCGAAGGTGCCGCGTCGGGCGTCCTGGCCGACGAGGCGGACCGCGGTGCCCTCGAGGACGAGGCTGCCGAGCGCGAGGAGCTCGCCGAAGCCCCAGTCGATGCCGCCCGTGCGAGCCATCTCGACGCGTCGGCCGATGACGTTCTGCGCGAGCTTCGGGTGCACGGTGAAGCCCTCGGGCTCGTTCGCGTGCGCGTCGCCGATGAGCTGGATCGCCGTCTCGCCCACGGGGGGGATCTCGACCCGGACCTCCCCGGCAGGCGCCGGGTCGGTGATGATCGGGATCGGGGCCGTCTGGGCGACATGCATTTCGAGGAAAGCGCGCTCGAGCCGCTCCTGGAAGTCCTGTTGTGAGGCCTCGAACTCCTCCTGGGTGATGTCGCCGCGGCCGACGAGCGCCTCGGTGTAGAGCTTTCTCGTCGAGCGCTTCGCCTCGATGAGCTGGTACATGAGCGGCTGCGTCATGCTCGGGTCATCGCCCTCGTTGTGGCCGCGTCGGCGGTAGCAGATGAGGTCGATGACGACGTCGGCGTGGAATCGTTGCCGGTAGTCGAAGGCGAGCTTCGCGACGCGGACGACCGCCTCGGGGTCGTCCCCGTTGACGTGGAAGACCGGGGCTTGGATCGTCTTGGCGACGTCCGTCGAGTACATGCTCGTGCGTGCCTCGCTCGGGCTCGTCGTGAAGCCGACCTGGTTGTTGATATTGACGTGGATCGTGCCACCCGTGCGGTAGGCCCGCAGCTGCGACATCTGCAGCAGCTCGACGTTGATGCCCTGCCCGGCGAGGGCGGCATCGCCGTGGATCGCGATCGGCAGCGTCGTGAAGGTGCCGATGGGGCGACGGTCCTGCTTGGCGCGGACGATGCCCTCGAGCACGGCGTTGACGACCTCGAGGTGGCTCGGGTTCGCCGCGACATACAGCGGGACGGACTTGCCGTCGGGGGACTCGAAGAGACCCTCGGTCCCGAGGTGATACTTGACGTCGCCGGAGCCGGCGGTGCCGAAGTCGCCCTCGAACTCGCGGAAGATCTGGGAGTACGTCTTGCCGGCGATGTTGGTCAGCACATTGAGCCGACCACGGTGGGCCATGCCGATCGCGGCGCCATCGAGCTCCGCGGCCGCCGCATTCTGCAGAATCTCGTCAAGCAGCGGGATCGTCGACTCGCCGCCCTCGAGGGAGAAGCGCTTCTGGCCGACGAACTTCGTCTGCAGGAAGGTCTCGAACGCCTCGGCCTGGTTGAGCTTGCCGAGGATGCGCATCTGCTCGTCGCGGGTCGGCTTCTCGTACTTGACCTCGAGCCGCTCCTGGAACCAGCGGCGCTGCTCCGGGTCGGGGATGTGCATGTACTCGATGCCGACGGTCCGGCAGTAGGTGTCGCGGAGGATGCCGAGCACGTCGCGCAGTTTCGCGGAGCGTCGGCCACCGAAGCCGCCGACGACGAACTCTCGGTCCAGGTCCCAGAAGGTGAGACCGTGGCTGGCGATGTCGAGGTCGGGGTGGCCGCGCTGCACGTACTCGAGCGGGTCGATGTCGGCCATGAGGTGGCCGCGGACCCGGTACGCATTGATGAGCTGCTGCACGCGGCCCGTCTTGTCGATCTGCGTCGCCGGGTCGACGGCGACGTCCTCCGCCCAGCGGATCGGCTCGTACGGGATTCGCAGCGACGCGAAGATGTCCTCGTAGAAGTCGCGCTGGCCGATGAGGAACTCGTGCAGCTTCCGCAAGTACTCGCCGGAGCCCGCGCCCTGGATGACTCGGTGGTCGTAGGTGCTCGTCAGCGTGATGGTCTTGCCGATGCCGAGCTCGGCGAGCGTGCGCTCGCTCGTGCCCTGGAACTCGGCGGGGTACTCGAGCGCGCCCGCGCCGATGATGCAACCCGCGCCCTTCATGAGCCGCGGGATCGAGTGCACCGTGCCGAGGCCGCCCGGGTTCGTCAGCGAGATCGTGTTGCCCGTGAGATCGTCGACGGTCAGCGCGTTGGCACGGCCACGGGCGACGACATCCTCGTAGGCGGCGACGAACTCGGAGAACGTCATCGTCTCGGCGCGCTTGATGCCCGGGACGACGAGCGCGCGGGTGCCGTCCGGCTTCGGGATATCGATCGCGATGCCGAGGTTGATGTGCGCGGGCGTGACGATGGCGGGCTTGCCGTCGATCTCGTCGTAGTAGACGGACTGGCTCGGGAATTCCTTGAGCGCCCGGACCATGGCCCAGGCGATGAGGTGCGTGAAGCTGACCTTGCCGCCGCGGGTGCGCGTGAGGTGGTTATTGATGACGATCCGGTTGTCGATCAGCAGCTTCGCCGGGACCGACCGGACGGTCGTCGCGGTCGGGACCGTCAGGGACGCGTCCATGTGCGTGGCGAGGGCCTTCGCCGGTCCGCGGAGCACGCTGAACGAGGGCTCGTCGGCGGCCGGTAGCTCCGTCGGCCGGGTGACGGGCGACGTCGGTGCGTCGGCGGGCACCGGGGTGGTCTTCGCGGGCAGTGCGGTCGTGCGTGCCGCGACCTGTCCGGTGGTGGGTGCCGGCTCCGCGGCGGGCGCTGCGGCCGACGCGGACTCGGCGGTTGGTGCGGGGGCGGCGGCCGGGGCGGGGGCGGGCGGGGTGTTGGCCGCGGCCTCGACCCCGGTCGCGAGCGCGGCGAACTCCGCGTCGAGCTCGGCCAGCCCCTCGGCGCTCGGTGCCTCGCCGGCCGCAATGGCCGCCTCGTCGGCACGTCGGGTGGACTGCAACAGCTGGTCGATCAGCCAGGCATCAGTGGCATCGTCGGATGCGCCGCCGGTGGTTGTCGGGCTGGAGGGGTTGGACACGGGCGTTCAGCCTGCCTTCGCGGGTGGATCCGGCGCGAATAGTTCGGTGGGTGCTTCCGGTGCGCCTTGGTGTCAATGCTAGCCGCAGCGCGGTCCGCGTTTGCTGAGCGGACGGGTGTGCCGTAGCACGCGTACCCTGAGGGGATGCGGTTCCTTGACGGCCGACCGGCGCACGACCTCACCTATTCGGACGTCTTCCTCGCGCCGTCACGCAGCGCCGTGACGAGCCGCTTCGATGTGGACCTCACCCCGGGCGACGGGACGCCGGCGACGCTGCCGATCGTGTCATCGAATATGAATGCGGTGACGGGCCCCCGCATGGCCGCGGCACTGGCCCGCCGCGGCGGGCTGGGCATCCTCCCGCAGGACCTGCCACTGCAGGAGCTCGATGCGGCGCTGGGCTGGGTGAAGGCGCAACCGGTCGGCTTCGACACCGCCGTCGAGCTCCGTGCCCACGACACCGTCGCCGCCGCGCTCGCCCAGGTGCCCCCGACGCCCGGATTCGGCGTCATCGTCACCGACGACGCGGGTGCGCTGCTCGGGGTGATCCAGGCGGAGCGGCTCGCTGTCGCCATCCGTGACGCGCCGCTGGGCGACCTGCTCGGCGAGCCCGTTGCCGCGGTCGACCTTGACGAGGTCGCGGACTCGCGGGCCGCATTCGATCTCATGGTCGAGGCGGGGCTCGAATTCGCCCCCGTCGTGCACAACGGGCACCTCATCGGGACGATCTCCCGCCGGGGTGCGCTGCGCTCGACGCTGTACCAGCCCGCGCTCGGCGCCGACGGGCGCCTCGCGGTCGGCGCGGCGATCGGGATCAACGGTGACGTAGCCGCCAAAGCCAGGGCCATCGTCGCCGCGGGCGCGGACCTGCTCGTCGTCGACACGGCGCACGGGCATCAGGACGGTGCGATCCGCGCGATCGAGGCGGTTGCCGCGCTTGACCTCGGCGTGCCGATCGTGGCGGGCAACGTCGTGACGGCGAACGGCGTGCACGACCTGGTGAGTGCGGGCGCGACGATCATCAAGGTGGGGGTCGGTCCGGGAGCGATGTGCACGACCCGCATGATGACCGCGGTCGGCCGACCACAGTTCTCGGCTGTGCTCGAGACGGCGGAGGCCGCCCGGGAGCTCGGGGCGCACGTGTGGGCCGACGGCGGCGTCCGCTACCCGCGGGATGTCGCCCTTGCGCTCGCCGCGGGCGCGCATTCGGTCATGATCGGCTCGTGGTTCACCGGCACGATCGAGGCACCCGGCGCGATCGCGCTCGACGCCGAGCACCGCGCCTACAAGGAGAACTGGGGGATGGCATCGACGAAAGCCGTCACCGCGCGATTCCGCCGACTCGACCACTATGACCTCGCGAAGAAGGCCCTCTTCGCCGAGGGCATCTCCTCGTCGCGGATCTACCTCGACCCGCTGCGGCCGAGCGTCGAGGACCTGCTCGACATGATCACGGCGGGGCTGCGCAGTGCCATGACGTACACCGGGGCACGCCGTCTCGACACCTTCCACGAGCGCGCCATCGTCGGGGTGCAGTCCGCGGCTGGCTACGAGGAGGGCAAGGCCCTCCCGGTCAGCTGGTAGCTCGATCGGGCCCGACTCCAGTACGATCGGCACCCCATGGACGATTCGCCCGGACATAGTCCCAGCGCCGACCCCCGCTTCCGCAGTCAGCTCGAGCAGACCGTGACGGGAACCGGAGTCGGCGTTGCCTGATTGGCTCCTCTTCACCTTCGGGATGCTGCTGACGATTGGCACCGGCCTCTTCGTCGCCGCCGAGTTCTCGCTCGTCAACCTCGACCGGGCTGACCTCGAAGCGCGTCGTGCGCGAGGCGAGCGGCGGCTCGACTGGACGATCACGGCGCTGAAGCGAACGTCGACGCACCTGTCGTCCGCGCAGCTTGGCATCACCCTGACGACGCTGCTCGCGGGCTACACGCTCGAGCCGTCGATCGGCGCGTGGCTGTTCACGCCGCTGACCGCGCTCGGGCTCGGGGAGGAGTTCGTGCGGCCCGTCGCCTCGGTCGTGGCGATCGTCATCGCGACGCTGTTGTCGATGCTCATCGGCGAGCTCATCCCGAAGAATCTCGCGCTCTCGCTGCCGCTCGTCACCGCGAAGGCGGTGGTCCCGTTCCAGATCGCCTTCACCGCCGTCTTCCGCCCGGCCGTCGTGCTGCTCAACAGTACGGCGGGGGCCATCCTCCGGCTCGTCGGCATCGAGCAGCAGGAGGAGCTGTCAGGAGCGCGCACGGCGGAGGAACTCGCGTACCTCGTCCGCCGCTCCGCGAGCCAGGGAGCGCTTGAGCGCGACACCGCGACGCTGCTGACCCGCACGCTCCTATTCTCCCGCCACACCGCCGGTGACGTCATGACGCCGCGGCCGCGACTCGAGACGATCGATCGCTCGCGGAGCGCGACCGATGTCATCGAACTCGCCCGACGCACCGGCTACTCACGGTTCCCGGTCGAGGACGACTCCGTCGATCAGCTCGTCGGGATCGTCCACGTCAAACAGGCGGTCGCGGTGCCGCGCGATCGGCGTGCCGATGTGCCGGTCGGGGCACTCGCCTCCGAGGTGATCCGTGTCCCCGAGACGATCCACCTCGACGCCCTCCTCGGTCAGCTGCGGGCGAAGGGCTATCAGATGGCGGTGGTCGTCGATGAATACGGTGGGACGGCCGGTGTGGTCACCCTCGAGGACCTCGTCGAGGAACTCGTCGGCGAAGTCTCTGACGAGCACGACCGGAGCCGTGTCGGTGTGGTGCGTTCCCGCGGCTGGTTCACCTTCCCGGGGCAGTTGCGCCCCGACGAGCTGCGCGACCGGACCGGCGTCACCGTGCCGGAGGATGGACCGTATGACACAGTCGCCGGCTGGGTGATGGCCGAGCTCGGCCGCATCCCTGCGGTCGGCGACGAGGTCGGCCACCCGGCGGGCGTGTTTCGAGTCGAGCGGCTCGACGGTCGCCGCATCGACCGGCTGCGCTTCACCCCGCGCCCCGAGACGGGGCCGATCGAGGTGATCGCGCCATGAGCGACTGGCTCGGCATCCTCTGGTTGTGCATCCTCCTCGTGGTGAACGCCTTCTTCGTCGCCGCAGAGTTCGCCGTCATCTCGGCGCGTCGCCCGCAGATCGAGCCGCGCGCCGAGGCCGGGTCGCGGGCGGCGAAGACGGCGCTGTGGGCCATGGAGCACGCGACGATCATGCTCGCCGTGTGCCAGCTCGGCATCACGGTCTGCTCACTGGTCATCCTGCTCGTGAGTGAGCCGAGCATCCACCACCTGCTCGCGGGGGCGCTCGCACCGCTGGGCTGGCCAGAGGACGTCGTGACCGGGCTGAGCTTCGGCATCACGCTCGTCATCGTCAGTTTCCTCCACGTCGTGCTCGGCGAGATGGTGCCGAAGAACTTCGCGTTCACGCTGCCGGACCGCGCGGTGCTCATCCTCGCCACACCGCTCGTCGCGATCGCGACCGTCGTGCGCCCCGTCACCTGGGCGCTCAACGGCATCGCGAACGGGGTGATCCGCCTCTTCGGGGTCACACCGCGGAGCGAGGCGAACAGCGTGTACACGCTCGACCAGGTCGCCACCATCGTTGAGCACTCGACGCGGGAGGGCGTGCTCCACGACCGTACCGGCGCGCTCGAGGCCGCATTCGAATTCACGACGAAGAAGGTCGAGGACGTCGCCGTGCCGCTGCGGGCCCTCGTCACGCTGCCCGAGGACGCCTCGCCCGCTGACCTCGAGGCGGCGGTCGCCAAGCGCGGCTACTCGCGGTACATCCTCGTCGACGAGGACGGCGAGCCGACCGGCTACCTCCACCTCAAGGACGTGCTGCCGATCAGCGCCGAGGAGTTCAACGAACCGGTGCCACCCAAATTCATCAGGCGCCTCGCCTCGATGTATGACGACACCGACCTCGAGGATGCGCTCGCGGCCATGCGGGCCCGCGGTACGCACATCGCACGGGCCTTCGACGACGCCGGCCGCACCACCGGGGTGCTCTTCCTCGAGGACATCATCGAGGAGCTCGTCGGCCGCGTCGACGACGCGACTCAGCGCGGCTGACGTCGAGCGCGCGGCCCAACGGCGGAAAATGGACGAATGACCGAGCAGTGGACCGCCGACGCCTGTGCCGGGTGGCTCACCCCGCCCGACCGGGACGACCACAAGTACCGGCGCGGCGTCCTCGGCTTCCGCACCGGCTCACTCGCCTACCCGGGGGCGGCCGTCCTCGGCGTCGACGCGGCGCTCCACACCGGCGTCGGCATGGTCCGCTGGGTCGGCCCCGAATCGGTCGGTCGCCTCGTCCTCGCCAGGCGGCCCGAGGTCGTGCTCGGTGACGGCCAGGCCCAGGCCTGGGTCGCCGGCTCCGGCATCGCGGCGGGCGACGACGCGGCACTCCACCCGGTGCGCACCGTCATCGCCGAGGGCGCCCGGACCGTGCTCGACGCCGGCGCGCTCGCGCTCGCCGGCGACGCCTTCGGCCCGACGATCCTCACGCCCCACGCGGGGGAACTCGCGGACCTGATTGGCATGGATCGTCGCGGGGTCGAGGCGGAGCCCGGCGACGCAGCGCGCCGCCTCGCCGACGAGACCGGCGGCGTCGTCATGCTCAAAGGCGCCACGACGATCGTGACCGACGGCAGCCGTGTCGTCGCCGTTGCGGAGGCGACACCGTGGCTGGCCACCGCCGGCGCTGGTGACGCCCTCGCGGGGATCCTCGGCGCACTCCTGGCCACCCGGGCCGCCAGGGACCCCGACGGGGTCACGGAGGACGCGCTCGTGTCGATCGGGGCGACCGCCGCATTCCTCCACGGTCGTGCGGCAAGGCTCGCCGCTGGGTGCCGCCCGGACGGGACCGGTGGCGGACCGTTCACGATCCTCGGGCTCAACGCTCGCATCCCCGAGGTCATCCGGCAGGTCCTCGCGGACTGAGGCTGGGAGGATGACCCGGTGACCGTCTACCTCGACCACGCGGCCTCGGCGCCCGTCCGGCCCGAAGCCGCTGCCGCGCACACCGACGCCCTCGCGCACGTCGGCAACCCGGCATCGGTGCACGCGGCGGGCCGCGAGGTGCGGGCCCGGCTCGAGGGCGCGCGGGAGCGGCTCGCGGCGGCCCTCGACGCGCACCCGACCGAGGTCGTCTTCACCGCCGGCGGCACCGAGGCAGTCAACCTCGCGATCAAAGGGCTCGCGTGGCGGGGGCTTGCCGCGGGGCGGCACCGGGTGCTCGGCACACGGGCCGAGCACGCCGCGAGCCTCGACACCCTCGAGTGGCTCGACGGCCGAGGCCACGGCGGTCGGACGATTCAGGTCGAGTACGCGGAGGTGGACGAGACCGCCCGCGTGCGCCTGGCCGCGCTCATCGAGCGAATCATCGCCGGGGGTCCACGCGACGTCGCCCTCGTGAGCCTGCTCTGGGCGCAGAACGAGCTCGGCTCGATCGAGCGGGTCGACGCCATCGCGGACCGCCTCGCCGAGCTCGGCGTGCCACTCCACTGGGATGCCGTCGCCGCGGTCGGCAAGGTCCCCGTCCGTTTCCGCGAGACCGGCGCGACCGCGCTGAGCCTGTCCGGTCACAAGCTTGGCGCTCCCATCGGCACCGGCGCGCTCCTCGTGCGCCGGGGGCACGAGCCCGAGGCGCTCCTCCACGGGGGCGCGCAGCAGCCCGGGCGATCCGGGACCGTCGACGTCGCGGGGGCCGCCGCGCTCGCGGTCGCCGTCGAACTCGCCGTCGCCGAGCTCGAGGCGGAATCGGCGCGGCTGCGCGAACTGGGGGAACGGCTGCGTGCCGGGATCCTCGCCGCCGATCCAAGCGCGCGGCTGTCCGGTCCGAGCGCGCGGAGCGAACGGCTGCCCGGGCACGTGCATGTGACCTTCCCCGGGCTCGTCGGGGAGACGCTGCTGTTCGTCCTCGATCAGGCGGGCTTCTCGGTCTCGGTCGGCAGCGCGTGTCGGGCCGGGGTCAACGCGCCCTCCGAGGTGCTCCTCGCGGCCGGCCGGGACCCCGCCGCGGCTCGCTCGGGACTGCGCGTCACACTCGGCCGCACGTCGACGGATGACGAGGTCACGGCATTCCTCGCCGCCCTGCCCGGCGCGCTCGAGCTCGCGCGCGCGGCCAGCTGAGCCGGGTGCCCGTGGGCGCTTGCCCGCACCCTCGCCGCACGGCAGAAATCGTGCTCGGCGCCGTCCTGGCGCTGGCCCTCGCTGCGGGACGGGTGCTGTTTGCGGCACCGTCGGCGGGCGCGGAGGTCACTGACTACGACTCGACCGCGGGCGCCCTCGTCGCGATGCGGCCGGGAAGGTGCTCTACTTCAGGAGCGGCGCGACGGGGTTCACCTCCCCGACCGGGCAGGGCTATACGACCGCGGCCATCTACACGGTCGCGTCGGCGAGGCGGCCTCGCGGCTCCGGTGTCCGTGTAGGTGCGACCGCCGGTGATGTCAACCCCGATGACGCAACCGATTCGCCGGGCCTAGCCTGCAGGCTCCGACATCGATCCGAGGAGGGCATGCGATGACCACTGCGGCCAGCGGGATCGGCGACACCGTGACCCAGCTGAGCGGCAAGCGCGTCGCATTCCTGGCGACGAATGGGTTTGAGGACCGTGAGCTCACCCATCCCTGGGAGGGGCTCACCGCCCATGGCGCGACGGCGACCATGGTGGCGCCGACGGGCGCCTCGATCGTCGGCAAGCGCGGCCACATCCACGCCGTCGATTGGCACGCCGAGGAGCTGCACGCCGCGGGCTTCGACGCGCTCGTCCTCCCCGGGGGCGTCGTGAACGCCGATCACCTGCGGCTCGATGGCGCGTCGGTCCGCTTCGTCAGCGAGTTCTTCGCGCAACACAAACCGGTGTCGGTGATCTGTCACGGCGCGTGGATCCTCATCGAGGCCGACGTCGTCAACGGACGCCGACTGACGAGCACGCCGAGCCTCAGGACCGATCTGCTGAATGCGGGTGCGATCTGGCTGGATGAGGAGGTCGTGGTCGACCAGGGGCTCGTCTCCAGTCGCACACCCGAGGACCTCCCGGCCTTCACCGCGAGGACGATCGAGAAGCTCCTCGAAGGGCCACCCGCGGGCCAGACCGGCCAAAAATAACGTGCCCCCGACAGGAATCGAACCTGCGACCTACGGTACCGGAAACCGGCGCTCTATCCGCTGAGCTACGGAGGCGTGCGAGGGGTAAGCCTACCAGCGGTGATCGGGCCTTCGGTGCCGACGGCCCGGCGTCGCTCAGGCGCCGTTGCTGATCGCGAGCTCGAGCATCGCCCGAAGCGAATCGGGGTTGAACGCGGGGTCGCATTCGCCGGTCACCCGGCGCTCGTCATGGAAGACCTGGAGCTGGGTGGCGGCGCCGTGGACCTCGGTGCCGGTCGTGCCGAGCGGCGAGCCCGCCCCGGCAGCCGCGCGCTGCTCGGCGAGTCTCGCCGCGGCGGGAGCGGACACGCCGATGAATGCGGAGGCGCCGGTCGTCGCGTGCGTCACGTGGCAGACGGTGCCGTCGTCAGCAATGCTCTCCTGAGCGAACCGCGTACTCGGTGGGCCGTCGAGGGGGACGACCGTGAGGTTCGGATCGATGTCGTAGATCCCGTCGGGCGTGAGGATCGCCTGGCAGTCGATCGTGACCGGGATGCCCGGTGCCGTGGTCGGCTCGGGGGTCTGGCTCGGTCCCGTGGTCGGTGTCGTCGTGGTCGCCTGCGAGCTCGTCGCCGGCGCGCTCGGCGTGGCGGGGGGCGTCGTCGCGGTACTGCCGGGGAAGCCCGCGTCGAGGCAGCCGGTGAGGAGCAGCGCGGCGCTGAGGGTGAGTGCGCCGACGGCGATCGGACGAAGAGTTCGCATGTGGCCCATTGTCGGCCCAACGACCCACGCTCGGCTGAGCGCACGCCGTCCATGGCCGATTAGGCTTGGCCCCTGTGAATCCGCAGGACCTCGCTGACCTCGTCGCCGCCGCGCTCAACACCTCGGCCGCGGCCCGAGGCGCGAGCCTTGACGTCACCCCGGTGATGGTGCCGATTGAGCGGCCGCGCAATCCAGCGCACGGTGACTGGGCCTCGAATGCGGCGATGCAGCACGCGAAGGCGATCGGGATGAATCCGCGCGAGCTCGCCGCGGAGATCGCCGCGGAGCTGAGCCGCGCGCCCGGCGTCGCGGCCGCGGAGGTCGCCGGGCCAGGTTTCATCAACATCCGGCTCGATGCCGCGGCGGCCGGTGAGCTCGCGCGGACGATCGTCGAGCAGGCGGACGGCTTCGGCCGGGGGGATGCGTTCGCCGGCGTGCGCATCAACCTCGAGTTCGTCTCAGCGAATCCGACGGGGCCGATCCACATCGGCGGCACCCGGTGGGCGGCGGTCGGCGACTCGCTCGCACGGCTGCTCGCCGCACAGGGCGCGGACGTCACCCGCGAGTACTACTTCAATGACCACGGTGCGCAGATCGACCGCTTCGCGCGCTCGCTCGTCGCCGCGTACCTCGGCCAGGATGCGCCGGAGGATGGGTATGGCGGCCAGTACATCCACGAGATCGCCGCGCGGGTCGTCGATGCCTACCCCGCCGATCTCGCGGAGCTCCCGCCGGGCGACCTGCAGGAGGTCTTCCGCGCGATCGGCGTCGACCTCATGTTTGCCGAGATCAAGGCGAGCCTGCACGACTTCGGGGTCGACTTCGACGTGTTCTTCCACGAGAACGACCTGCACGCCTCGGGTGCGGTCGACCGCGCCGTCGCGCGGCTCCGTGAGCTCGGCGCGATCGAGGACCGCGACGGTGCGGTCTGGCTGCGCTCGACCGAGTACGGCGACGACCAGGATCGGGTCATCATCAAGTCTGACGGTGAGGGCGCCTACCTGTCCGGCGATCTCGCCTACTACCTCGACAAGCGCGAGCGCGGTTTCGACCGCTGCCTCATCATGCTGGGCGCCGACCACCACGGCTATGTCGGGCGGATGATGGCGATGTGCGCGGCCTTCGGTGATGTGCCGGGTGTCAACCTCGAGATCCTCATCGGGCAGCTGGTCAACCTCGTCCGCGACGGTGAACCGGTCCGGATGTCGAAGCGTGCCGGCACGGTCGTCACGCTCGAGGACCTCGTCGAGGCGGTCGGCGTCGACGCGGCTCGCTACGCGCTCGCCCGCAGCTCCACGGACTCGAACATCGACATCGACCTCGGTCTCCTCGCCAGCCGGACGAACGACAACCCCGTCTACACGGTGCAGTACGCGCACGCGCGCACCCGCTCGGTGCTGCGCAATGCCATCGCCGCGGGCGTCGACCGGAGTGCCTTCGAGGCGGCGCTGCTGGACCACGAGACGGAGGCGCGGCTCCTCGGTGCGCTCGCGGAGTTCCCGCGCGTCGCCCGCCAGGCCGCCGAGTGGCGGGAGCCGCACCGCGTCGCCCGCTACCTCGAGGAGCTCGCTGGCGCCTTCCACCGGTGGTACGACGCGTGCCGGGTCGCACCGCTCGCGGGGGAGGACGTGACCGATCTGCATCGCACCCGGCTGTGGCTGAGCGAGGCTGTCGGGCAGGTGCTGCGCAACGGCCTCGGGCTGCTCGGCGTGAGCGCGCCGGAGCGCATGTAGGCCGGCGCGGGGCTCGGGGTCAGCCGACAGGCGCTGCAGCAGCGATTCACACATCGTTAGGCTTGAGCGGTGCACGCGAACCCGCTCGCCCCCAGCTGGCTGCGCCCGCCGAGCGACGCCAACGCGCTCGTCCCCGGTGTCTGGTCGATGACCGCGCGACGCGGCGCTGCCGGCGGGATCGAGATCGGTGGCATTGCCGCCGAGACGCTCGCCGCGGAGTACGGCACCCCGGTGTACGTCGTCGATGAGGCCGACGTCCGCGCCCGCGCTGCGGCGACGAAGGCGGCCTTCGACCGTGAACTCGCCAGGGTGGGGTCGAGCGCGAAGGTGTACTACGCGGGGAAGGCGTTCCTGTGCGCCGAGGTCGTGCGCTGGGTCGCCGCCGCGGGGCTCGGCGTCGACGTGGCGAGCCACGGCGAGCTCGCCGTCGCGCTCGCGGCTGGCCTTGACCCGTCGCGCATCGGTGTCCACGGCAACAACAAATCCCTCGCGCAGCTCGACGCCGCCGTCGCGGCGGGTGTCGGCGCCATCGTCATCGACGCCGAGGTCGAAATCGGCCGTGTCGCCGAGGCAGCGCGGCGCCACGACCGCGTCCAGCCGGTCCGGCTCCGCATCAACTCCGGCGTCCACGCCTCGACACACGAGTACCTCGCCACCGCGCACGAGGACCAAAAGTTCGGCGTGACCCTCGCTGACGCACCCCGTGTGGTCGCGGCGATCCGGGCGGAGCCGAGCCTCGCATTCCTCGGGCTCCACTCGCACATCGGCTCGCAGATCTTCGACACCGACGGCTTCGCGGAGGCGGCACGGCGACTCCTCGGACTGCACGCCGACCTGCTCGCGGGCGGTGACATCCCCGAGCTCAACCTCGGCGGCGGGTTCGGCATCGCCTACACGAGCGCTGACACCCCGCGGCCGATCGAGGACATCGCCGCCGGGATCGCGACCGCGCTCGCGGAGACCGCCGCGGCGCTCGGCATCCCCGTGCCCACGATCGCCGTCGAGCCCGGACGCTCCATCGTCGGGCCATCCACGACGACGCTGTACCGAGTCGGCACGATCAAGCCCGTCACCGTCGACACCCCCGGCGCGCCCGCGACGCGCACCTACGTGTCCGTCGACGGTGGCATGAGCGACAACCTGCGCACCTCGCTCTACCGAGCCGATTACGCGGCCCGCATCGCCGATCGCACCTCGGACGCCGACCCGGTCCTCGCCCGCGTCGCGGGGATGCACTGTGAGTCTGGCGACATCGTTGTCCGCGACGAATACCTGCCCGGCGACATTGCCCCGGGCGATCTCCTCGCGGTCCCAGCCACAGGTGCGTATGGCTGGGCGATGTCGAGCAACTACAACTGGGTACCACGCCCGCCGGTCATCGCCGTCCGCGATGGGCAGGCCCGGACCATCATCCGCGGCGAGACCATCGACGACCTCATGGCCCGCGACGCCGCCCTCGGCTGACGCAGAAGCGGGCTCCCACGGCCAGTACCCTGGTTGGGTGCTCGAGTACCGGAATCTGAAGATCGCGATCCTCGGCGGCGGCACTGTCGGTGCCAACGTCGTCGACCTGCTCACCACCCACCGCCGGGAGCTCGAGGCGAGGGTCGGCGCGGGACTGGAAGTGATCGGCGTCCTCGTGCGCGACCCGGCCGCGGAGCGCACCCCCAGCATTCCTGCCAACCTGCTCACGACCGACGCCGAGGCACTCATCACGGCCGCGGACATCGTCGTCGAGCTCATCGGCGGGATCGAGCCCGCCCGGAGCCACGTGCTCGCGGCGCTCGGCTCTGGGGCCGACGTCATCACCGCCAACAAGGCACTCCTCGCCACGCACGGCCCGGAGCTCTTCGACCTCGCCGCGCAGGTGGGCGCCCAGCTGTACTACGAGGCGGCCGTCGCTGCCGCAATCCCCATCGTCCGGCCGCTGCGCGAGTCCCTCGCCGGTGACCGCGTCCGCCGCATTCTCGGCATCGTCAACGGCTCGACGAACTACATCCTCGACCAGATGGACACCGAGGGCTGGGACGCCGAGCGAGCACAGGTGGTCGCGCGCGAGCTCGGCTACCTCGAGGCCGATCCCACGCTCGACCTCGAGGGCTATGACGCCGCGCAGAAGGTCGCGATCCTCGCGAGCCTCGCCTTCCACACGCACGTCCCGCTCGACGCCGTGCACCGCGAAGGCATCACGACCGTGACGGCCGCGCAGGTCGCCGCGGCGAAGGCCGCGGGCTACGTCGTCAAGCTCCTCGCGATCGCCGAGCGACTCCCCGCCGCAGATGGGACAGAGGGCGTCGTCGCGCGGGTCCACCCTGCACTCGTGCCCCGCAACCACCCGCTCGCGGCGGTGCATGGCGGCAACAACGCGGTGTTCGTCGAGGCGGAGTTCGCCGGTTCGCTCATGTTCTACGGGGCCGGCGCTGGCGGGGTGCCGACCGCCTCCGCGGTCCTTGGCGATATCGTCTCGGCCGCGCGGCGCCACCTCGTCGGCGGACCGGGCGTCGCGGAGTCCACGGGGGCCGACCTCCCGCTCCTGCCATTCGATCGGGTCGTGACCCGCTACCAGATCGCGATCGACGTGACCGACCGACCCGGCGTCCTCGCGACGATCGCGCAGGTCTTCGCGGACCACGGCGTCTCCATCGAGACGGCCCTGCAAACCGTGCGGCCCGGTGCGGACGGGGCGCCACCGACCGCTACCCTGGTCATCGTCACGCACCGCGCCGAGGAATCCGCCCTCGCCGCGACCGTCGAAGCCCTCGGCGGATCTGATGCCGTCGCGACGGTCACCAGCGTGATCCGAGTCGAAGGACTGTAACAAGATGGCCCACCTGTGGCGCGGGGTGCTCGAGGAGTACCGCGACCGTCTCGACGTGACCGAGACGACCCCGATCGTGACCCTCGGCGAGGGCGGCACGCCGCTCATCCCGGCCCCGGCGCTCAGCCGACGCACCGGCGCTGAGGTCTACATCAAATTCGAGGGCATGAACCCGACGGGCTCCTTCAAGGACCGCGGCATGACGATGGCGATCTCGAAGGCCGTGGAGCGCGGCGCCGAGGCGATCGTGTGCGCGTCCACGGGGAACACCTCCGCCTCTGCGGCCGCCTACGCCGCGCACGCCGGCATCGTCGCGGCGGTGCTCGTGCCGGAGGGCAAGATCTCGATGGGCAAGATGGCCCAGGCCGTCGCACACGGCGCCCGGATCGTACAGCTCCAGGGCAATTTTGACGATTGCCTCGACGTGGCCCGCGAACTCGCGGCGAACTACGCGGTCCACCTCGTCAACTCGGTCAACAACGACCGCATCGAGGGGCAGAAGACAGCCGCCTTCGAGGTCGTCGACGTGCTCGGCGACGCCCCCGACATCCACATCGTGCCGGTCGGCAACGCCGGGAACTACACCGCCTACCACCGCGGCTACCGCGAGGAGGCCGACCGTGGGGCGACGACGCGACTCCCGCGCATGTTTGGTTTCCAGGCCGCCGGTTCCGCGCCCATCGTCCGCGGCGAGGTCGTCACGAATCCCGAGACCATTGCGACTGCGATCCGTATCGGCAAGCCCGCCTCCTGGGAGCTCGCACTTGCCGCGCGGGACGACAGCGACGGCTACTTCGGGGCCATCAGCGACGACGACATCCTCGCGGCACAGGGCGTGCTCGCCCGCGAGGTCGGGATCTTCGTCGAACCCGGCTCAGCCGCCTCGATCGCCGGGCTCCTCGAGCGCGCTGCTGCCGGCGCGATCCCCGCGGGGACGAAGGTCGTCGCGACCGTGACCGGCCACGGGCTCAAGGACCCGAACTGGGGACTGCGGCTGCCCGACGGCAGTAACGCGCAGCCGACGGTCACCGCCGTGGACACCGCCGCGGTGGCGGGTGTGCTGGGGCTCAGCTGATGACCGACGGCGTGCCGCTGGGCCGCGCCGTCGACGTGCGGGTGCCCGCCTCGAGTGCGAATCTCGGGCCCGGCTTCGACACCTTCGGCCTCGCGCTGAGCATCTATGACGAGCTGACGATCATGGCGGTGCCCGGGACCGATGCCCGCGTCGAGGTCACGGGCATCGGTGCGGGGACCGTCCCCGAGGATGCCACCAACCTCGTCGTGCGATCGATGCGTCGCGCATTCGACCACCTCGGTGTGCCGATGCCCGGCATTCATATCGCCGCGAAGAATGCGGTGCCGCACAGCAGCGGACTCGGCTCATCCGCCGCGGCGATCATTGCCGGCCTCATGGGCGCGAAGGGACTCCTCGAGCGCGATGGCGCGCTCACCGCGCACGACCTGCTCGTCCTCGCCACCGAGATCGAGGGGCACCCCGACAATGTCGCCCCAGCGCTGTATGGCGGACTCACGATCGCCTGGACGGGGCCGCACGGGCCGCGCGCGAAGAAGTTCAACGTCCACCGCGGGGTGTCGCCCCTCGTCTGCGTCCCCGAGTTCGAGGTGCCGACGGAGGTCGCCCGCGCACTGCAGCCGAGTTCGGTGCCGTATGAGGACGCCATCTTCAACCTGTCCCGCTCGGCGCTCCTCGTCGCGGCACTCGTGCAGAGCCCCGAGCTGCTCTTCGAGGCGACCGACGACCGGCTCCACCAGGATTACCGGGCGAGTGCGATGCCCGAGACGCACGGGCTCGTGCAGCGCCTGCGCCGGGCCGGTCACGCCGCTGTCGTGTCGGGAGCTGGGCCGTCGATTCTCGTGCTCGCCGCGGACCCCGCCGAGCGGGCCGCCGCCGCCGCGATCGTCGCGGCCGAGAGCCGCACACCGTGGCGCTCGCTCACACCCGCCGTGGACTTCAAGGGTGCTACAGTGGCACCGCACCGTGCGGATGGCGCCTGATTCCAGGGGCACGCCCGGTTCCCACCCTCACCGCCCACCTCGTGGTTGCCGATGTCGGCAGCGATGAAGGGGCATCAATCTCCGCCGCGGATGTGATCCGTCTCAGGCGGAGGAAGGAAGTCAAGACATGACCGAAGACCAGATCACGCCGCTCGAGGACACACCGGAGACGGCCGAGGCGCCGACTGCCGCGAAGGAGGCTGTCGACCCGGCTCGGCAGGCCGAGCTCGACGCGCTCGCTGCCGAGCTGCAGGGCAAGGCTCCCGCCAAGAAGCCGGTCCGCAAGTCCCGTCGGGTGACCGTGCAGGACCCGAACGAGCTCCCGGCCGAGGCCCCGGAGGCCGGCGCAACCGAGACTCCCGCCGCCGAGGGCACGCCCGCGGGCGAGGAGCCGGCTGAGGCGGCTCCCGCGAAGCGCACCAGCCGCACGAGCAAAACGACTGCGAAGCGCGGCACCAGCGCCGCCGCGAAGACGGCCGCGGCCGCGGAGTCCGCCGAGTCCGAGGCGGAGCTCGACGAGACCGCCGCCGAACCGGACCAGCAGTCCGGGCGCGCCAAGCGGTCGGTCAAGGCCGAGACAGCCGCGACCGACAGCGACGCGACGGCCGACGACGCCACTGCCGAGGTGTCGGCCGAGCCCGCAGCCGACAGCCCGGAGAACCAGGATGCGTCCGAGACCGCCGACGGCGACGCCGCGGACGGTGACGGGGAGGGCTCCGGCCGCTCCCGCTCCCGCTCCCGCCGCGGTCGGAGCCGCAGCGGCGGCACGACCGCGGAGGCACCCGCCGACGCCGAGGACGGCAGCGGTCGCGGTCGCGGCCGCGGCCGTGGTCGCAACGGCGGCCGGCTCGGCGACGACGTCGAACCCGAGATCCTGCCTGACGACGTCCTGCTCCCGATCGCCGGGATCCTCGACGTGCTCGACAACTATGCATTCGTGCGCACCACCGGCTACCTCGCCGGCGTCACCGACGTGTATGTCTCGCTCGGCCAGGTGAAGAAGTACGGCCTGCGCAAGGGCGACGCCGTCGTCGGCGCCATCCGGCAGCCGCGGGACGGCGAACAGCACGGGCGCCAGAAGTACAACGCGCTCGTCAAGGTCGACTCCGTCAACGGTGTCGCGACGGACGCTTCGGCGACCCGCACCGAGTTCGAGGCGCTGACGCCCGTCCGCCCGACCGCAGCCCTCGCGAGCGACACGATGCGCGGCCAGCGGGCCGTCGTCATCGGCGCGACCGGCGCGGGCAAGACCCAGCGGGTCGCCAAGCTCGCCGCCGAAGTGAGTGCGGCCCAACCGGACGGGCACCTCATGGTCATCCTCGTCGCGCCCAGGCCCGAGGAGATCACCGAGTTCCGCCGCGCCGTCAAGGGCGAGGTCGTCGTCTCCGGTCTCGAGTTGAGTGCTGAGGACCACGTCACGGTCGTCGAGCTCGCGGTCGAGCGCGCGAAGCGGCTCGTCGAGCTCGGCATCGACGTCGTCGTGCTCATCGACTCCATCACGCAGCTCGGCCGTGCCTACGCCTCGCTCGCGCCGGGCGCCCGCGGCGTCCTCGACGACCCCTCGATCGCGCTGCCCGCGAAGCGACTCCTCGGCGCCGCCCGCGCCACGGAGGAGGGTGCCTCGCTCACGATCGTCGCGACGGCCTCGGCGGAGACCCCGCTCGACCGGCTCGTGGCGACCGAGCTCGCCGCGATCGCGAACGCGACCGTCCAGCTCTGAGCTGGCGGCGCCATGTTTGAGCAAGTCGAGCCGCTCGCCGAGGAGCATCGCCTCCTCGGCGAGCAGCTCGGCGATCCCGCCCTGCACAGTGACCAGGTCCGCGCCAAGCAGGTCAACCGCCGATACAGCGAGCTCTCCCGGATCGTGCACGCCCACGCGGAGTGGCAGCACGCCGTTGACGACCTCGCGGCCGCCGAGGAGCTTGCCGGGCTCGACGCGGACCTCGCCGCGGAGGTGCCGGCCATGTCGGCGCTCGTCGACGAGCGCGCCGAGCGGCTTCGACGCCTCCTCATCCCGCGCGATGCCAACGATGCCCGTGACGTCATCATGGAGATCAAGATGGGCGAGGGCGGTGAGGAGTCGGCGCTGTTTGCCGGTGACCTGCTCCGGATGTACCTCCGGTACGCGGAGTCGCGCGGCTGGCGCACCGAGATCATCGAGCAGACCCCGACCGACCTCGGCGGCATCAAGGACGTCCAGGTCGCGATCAAGGGCGCCTCGAGCGACCCGGCCGAGGGCGTTTGGGCCCACCTCAAGTTCGAGGGCGGCGTCCACCGCGTCCAGCGGGTCCCCGTGACGGAGACGCAGGGCCGCATACATACCTCCGCCGCCGGCGTGCTCGTGTTCCCCGAGGTCGACGCCCCCGAGGAGCTCACGATCGACCCGCATGAGCTGCGGATCGACGTCTACCGCTCCTCCGGCCCGGGCGGCCAGTCGGTGAACACGACGGACTCCGCGGTCCGCATCACCCACATTCCTACTGGCATCGTCGTCTCGATGCAGAACGAGAAGTCGCAACTGCAGAACCGGGAGGCAGGAATGCGGGTCCTGCGCGCGCGGCTCCTCGCACGTCAGCAGGAGGAGGCGGAGGCGGAGTCCGCGCAGCTGCGGAAGTCGCAGATCCGCACGGTCGACCGCTCGGAGCGGATCCGCACCTACAACTTCCCGGAGAACCGGATCGCCGACCACCGCACCGGCTACAAGGCCTACAACCTCGACCAGGTCATGGATGGTGCGCTCGACCCGGTCATCCAGTCCTGCATCGAGGCGGATGAGGCCGAGCGCCTCGCGAGCCTCTGACACCCGTGCCCACACCTGACACCGGGATCAAGGCGGCGCTCGAGTCGGGGGCGTCGCGGCTGGCGGCCGCGGGCGTCCCGACCCCCGAGGTGGACGCCGCACTCCTGCTCGCACACGTGCTCGGGCTCGGTCGGGGCGAGCTCGCGGCCAAATCCGTCGCTGGCGCCGCCGTCGATGCGGTGGCCCGGACCGCCTACGACGCGGCCCTCGACCGTCGCGCGGCCCGCGAGCCGCTGCAGCACATCACGGGCGTCGCCCACTTCCGACACCTGACGCTCGCGGTGGGGCCGGGCGTCTTCGTGCCGCGCCCAGAGACCGAGCTCCTCGCGCAGCTCGCGATCGACGCACTGCTCGCGGTGCCGGACCCGCGGCCGATCGGCGTCGACCTCGGCACCGGCTCGGGTGCGATCGGGATCGCGATGGCGACGGAGGTGCCGCACGCGCGCGTCGTCGCCGTCGAGCGCTCCGCCGACGCGATGGGCTGGGCGCAGCAGAATGCCCGCACGAGCGGGGCGACGAATCTCGAGCTCGTGCTCGGTGATCTCCGCGATGGCCTCCCCGAGCTGGACGGCCGGGTCCACGTCGTCGCCTCGAATCCGCCCTACATCCCGCTCGGCGCGATCCCGCGCGATCCCGAGGTGCACCACTACGACCCGGCCCTCGCACTCTACGGCGGTGACGACGGCCTCGACCTGGTGCGTGCGCTCGCGGTGACTGCCGCCCGGCTCCTCGTGCCGGGCGGCCTCCTCGCGATCGAACACGGCGAGTTCCAGGCCACCGGCGTGCAGGACATCCTCGCGACCGACCACTGGCGCGCGATCGCGACACACCGGGACCTGACGACGCGCCCGCGGGTCACCACGGCGCTGCGTGCCTGACATGAGGAATGCGCGGGGACGCCGTGGGAGGATGGGGGACGATGGCCGAGACCTTTGACGTGACTTCGACGGACGGCGTCCTCGACGGGCTCCGGGCAGCGCGCGCGGCGCTGGGCCGCGGTGAGCTCGTCGTCATGCCGACGGACACCGTGTACGGCTTGGCGGCCGACGCCTTCACCCCCTCGGCGGTGGCGGCCCTCGTGGCGGCGAAGGGGCGGACGCTCGCGAGCCCACCGCCGGTCCTCATCCCCGACCTCGCGACACTCGATGCGCTCGCGGAGACGGTGCCGGACGCGGTGCGCACGCTCGTCACCGAACTGTGGCCGGGGCCGCTCACCGTCATCCTCGCGGCACGCAGCTCGCTCGACTGGGAGTTGGGGGAGACGCGGGGGACCGTCGCGCTTAGGCTGCCGGATGACCCGGTGGCTCGGCAACTCCTCAAGGACGTTGGTCCGCTCGCGGTGTCGAGCGCGAACCACACGGGCCAGGCCCCAGCGACGTCCGGGGCCGAGGCCGTCGCGGCACTCGGTGACGCCGTCGCCGTCGTGCTCGATGGGGGACCGCGGGGCGGTGTCCCGAGCACGATCATCGACGCGACCGGACTGTCGCGGCCCGAGGGGCAGTTGCGCATCGTTCGTGACGGCATCGTGCCGGCGCAGCGCATCGCGGACCTCGTCGCGGGCACCGCGACGGTGCAGGGCGTCGATGGCGCGACCATCGCACCGGCCGGGGGTGCCGCATGACCATCTCCCGCATTCTTGGCCGCGCCCTCTGGTGGCAGGCGGGCCTCACTGTCATCGTCGTCATCGTCGGCGGCGTGATGGCCTGGTTCGTCGGCGGCATGCCCGCCGTCATCGGCGTCGTGCTCGGCGGGGTGCTCGCGGTCGTCTTCATGGGGATGACCGGGGTCAGCATCCTCATCGGCAACCGCGTGACGAAAGGCCAGCCGGGTGACGCGCTCGGGTTCTTCGCCATCGTGCTCGGCGGCTGGCTCGCGAAGTTCGTCGTCTTTCTCATCGTCGGCCTCGCGCTGCGCGGCGCCGACTGGCTCGTGCCCCAAGCATTCGGCATCACCGCGATCATCGTCGTGGTCGGCAGCCTCGTCATCGACGGCATCACGGTCGCGCGCAGCCGGATGCCCGCCATCGACGTCAAGCTCCCGATCTTCCAGCCGGAGGCCGAGATTCCGCCGCGGACGGAACAGGATTCAGCGCCCGAGTGATCGTGTGCGGCGGGCGGGGGCTCGAAGTCTTGATAGGCTGACTGCCGTTCTTATCCCCTCGCCGCGCGATCGCACCGGTCCGCCCCGATCCAGGAGACTGTCCTGTTGACCAGCCTCGTCTTCGGCCTGAAGGCTCCGTTCACGACCGCAGACGATGCCATCGACACGGGCGGTCCGGTCTTCCACGGCCCGGAGATCGGTGAGTTCTTCCCGGAGGCGGTGCTCTTCATCGGCACGCCGTTCGAGATGAACCGGATCATGATCCTCCGGGTCATCATCACCCTCCTCGTCATGTTCATCCTGTGGCTCGCGGCCTCGCGCATGCGGGTCGTGCCGACGCGCTTCCAGGGCATGGTCGAGTACGTTCTCGGCGTCCCGCGCAAGATGACGTGGGATCTGCTCGGGGAGCATGACGGTCGGCGATTCCTGCCGCTCATCACGACGGTGTTCCTCCTCGTGCTGAGTTTCAACTTCATGGGCATCATTCCGCCCGCCAATATCGCGCTGACGAGCGTCATCGGCGTGCCGCTGCTGCTCGCCGTCGTCTCCTACGTCGTCTTCATCTATGCGGGGATCAAGCGGCACGGCTGGAAGTTCTTCTGGAACTCGCTCGTGCCCAAGGGCGTGCCCGGGTTCGTCGTGCCGATCGTCGCCATCATCGAGCTCGTCTCGACGTTCATCCTGCGGCCGGTCACCCTGACGCTGCGTCTCCTCATGAACATGATGGTCGGCCACCTCCTCCTCGTGCTGTTCTTCGTGGCGACCTCGTTCTTCCTCTTCGAGATGGAGGGCGGCTGGAAGCTGCTCGGCGCCGGCACGCTCGCCTTCGGGTTCGCCTGGAGCGCCTTCGAGATCCTCGTCTCGATCCTGCAGGCCTACGTCTTCGCCGTCCTCACCACGCTCTACATTCAGCTCGCCCTCGCGGACGATCACTGAATCGCATTGACCTCACACACCATCCAGGAAGGAACACCACCTAAATGAACGAGCTCTCCGGCAACATTGCCACCGTCGGCTACGGCCTCGCCGCGATCGGCCCGGCCATCGGCATCGGCCTGGTCGTCGGCAAGACGATCGAGTCGGTCGCCCGCCAGCCCGAGCTGCAGGGTCGCCTGCAGACCCTCATGTGGATCGGTATCGCCTTCACGGAGGCCCTCGCCTTCATCGGCATCGCGACCTACTTCTTCATGGTCTGACCCTCAGGCACCGCCTCCTTCCCTGCTACGAACGAACGGATAACCGACCATGACTGACGGCGTGATCCTGGCCGCGGAGCCCATCAACCCGCTCCTGCCGGCTGTGCCCGATCTCGTCTGGGGCGCGGTCGTCTTCGTGTTGCTGCTCGCCTTCATCGGCTGGTACGTGCTGCCGCGGGTCAACCGCGCACTCGACGCCCGCGCTGAGGCCATCCAGGGCGGCATCGAGAAGGCGGAAGCCGCGCAGGCGGAGGCGAGCGCTGCCCTCGCCCAGTACCAGGAGCAGCTTGCTGCCGGTCGTGCCGAGGCCGCGGAGATCCGCGAGCAGGCCCGCCAGGACGGCGCCGCCATCCTCGCGGAGCTCAAGGAGCAGGCCCAGGCCGAGGCGACCCGGATCACGACCGCCGCACAGGCGCAGATCGAGGCGGAGCGTCAGGCGGCGCTGGCCTCGCTCAAGTCCGAGGTCGGCTCGCTCGCCCTCGAGCTCGCCTCCGGTGTCGTCGGCCAGTCCCTCGCGGATGACGCGAAGGCCGGCGCGCTCGTCGACCAGTTCCTCAAGGACCTCGAGTCGAGTCAGGCGAGCAAGTAACCATGGGATCCGCTACGACGCAGGCGCTCGCCGCTGGCCGTGAGGCGCTCACGCAGGCGACGGGGGACCCCGTCGCCCTCGGCCGTGACCTCGTCGCCGCACGCGACGCCATCGCGAGGAATGCGCAGCTCACCGCGGTCCTCGCCGATGCCGCCGCCGCACCGGCAGCGAAGTCGGCACTGGTCGACCGGGTGTTCGCGCCGCTTGGCGCTCCGGCGAGGAGCGTGCTGCAGCGCGTCGTCGAGGCCCGCTGGTCGAAGCCGGGCGACCTGCTCGCCGGCCTCGAGGAGCTCGGGATCCGGGCCATGGCCGGTGCCGACGGCGACCGGATCATCGCGGAGCTCGCCGCCTTCCAGAAGGCCGTGAGCGCTGACCCCGACCTCGAGTACGCGGTCGGCTCGACCCTCGTGCCCGGCAGCGAGAAGGCCGCGGTGGTCGAGCGGCTGCTGACGGGCAAGGCTTCGGCGGAGACCATCGCGATCCTGACGGCGCTCGTGTCGCGTGCCGACGGCCGTCGGATCGGGGCGATGATCCGCCGCGCCACCACGCTCGTCGCGGACGAGAGCGGCCGGACGGTCGCCGAGGTGCACACCGCACGCCCGCTCGACGACGCCCAGGCGGAGCGGCTTCGGGCCGCGATCGCCGGCACCGAGCAGCGGGACGTCGTCCTGACGCAGCTCGTCGACCCGACGCTGCTCGGTGGCATGCGCGTCATCGTCGGCGACCGCGTCGTCGACGGCAGCGTCGCCACCAGACTCAATGATCTCCGACTCGCCCTCGCCGGCTAGTCGGCCCACGACTCAAGCACAAGGAAGACCAATGGCAGAACTCACCATCAGCCCGGACGAGATCCGCGACGCCCTCAAGGAGTTCGTCGGCTCGTACCAGCCGGCGAAGGCCGCGGCGACCGAGGTCGGTCACGTCATCGACGCCGCCGACGGCATCGCCCACGTCGAGGGTCTGCCTGGCGTCATGGCCAACGAACTGCTGCGCTTCGCCAACGGCGTGCAGGGCCTCGCCCTCAACCTCGACGAGGACCAGATCGGTGTCGTCGTCCTCGGCGAGTTCACCGGCATCGTCGAGGGCATGGAGGTGACCCGGACCGGCGAGGTGCTCTCCGCCCCGGTCGGTGACGCATTCCTCGGCCGGGTCGTCGACCCGCTCGGCAACCCGATCGACGGACTCGGCGCCATCGAGGCGGAGGCGCGTCGCGCGCTCGAGCTCCAGGCCCCCGGCGTCATGCAGCGCAAGTCGGTGCACGAGCCGCTGCAGACCGGCATCAAGGCGATCGACGCGATGATCCCGGTCGGCCGTGGTCAGCGTCAGCTCATCATCGGTGACCGCCAGACCGGCAAGACCGCGATCGCGATCGACACGATCATCAACCAGAAGGCCAACTGGGAGTCCGGCGACGTCGACAAGCAGGTGCGCTGCATCTACGTCGCCATCGGCCAGAAGGGCTCGACGATCGCGGCCGTGAAGGGTGCGCTCGAGGACGCCGGGGCGATGGCGTACACGACGATCGTCGCGGCCCCCGCCTCGGACCCCGCGGGCTTCAAGTACCTCGCCCCCTACACCGGCTCGGCCATCGGCCAGCACTGGATGTACGGCGGCAAGCACGTCCTCATCATCTTCGACGACCTGTCGAAGCAGGCCGAGGCGTACCGCGCCGTGTCGCTGCTGCTGCGCCGCCCGCCGGGGCGTGAGGCCTACCCGGGTGACGTGTTCTACCTGCACTCGCGCCTCCTCGAGCGCTGCGCGAAGCTCTCGGACGAGCTCGGCGCGGGCTCGATGACGGGTCTGCCGATCATCGAGACGAAGGCGAATGACGTCTCGGCGTACATCCCGACTAACGTCATCTCGATCACCGACGGCCAGATCTTCCTCCAATCGGACCTGTTCAACGCGAACCAGCGTCCCGCGGTCGACGTCGGTGTCTCGGTCTCCCGAGTCGGCGGCGACGCCCAGGTGAAGTCGATCAAGAAGGTCTCCGGCACGCTGAAGCTCGAGCTCGCGCAGTACCGCGCGCTGCAGGCCTTCGCGATGTTCGCCTCGGACCTCGACGCGGCCAGCCGTCGTCAGCTCGACCGTGGTGCTCGCCTCACCGAGTTGCTGCGCCAGCCGCAGTACACGCCGTACCCCGTCGAGGACCAGGTCGTCTCGATCTGGGCCGGCACGAACGGCAAGCTCGACGACGTCGCCGTCGAGGACGTGCTCCGCTTCGAGCGCGAGCTGCTCGACCACCTCGCCCGTCACACCTCGATCCTCACGACGCTGCGCGAGACGAATGTGCTCGACGACCAGACGGTCGCGGATCTTGACACGGCCATCGACGAGTTCAAGCGGACCGCCTGGCTGCAGGGCGAGACGGTGAGCGGGGTCGGCTCGGAGGAGTTCAAGGAGCTCGCTGACGCCGACATCTCGCAGGAGCAGATCGTCAAGCAGAAGAAGCACTGACGGCGGAGGAGTCGACCACCCATGGGAGCGCAGCTTCGCGTCTATCGGCAGAAGATCCGGTCTGCCCAGACGACTAAGAAGATCACGAAGGCGATGGAGCTCATCGCCGCATCGCGCATCACGAAGGCGATGCAGCGGGTGAGCGCTTCACTGCCGTACGCCCGCGCGGTCACGCGCGCGGTGTCGGCCGTCGCGACCTTCTCCAATGTCGATCACCTGCTGACGCGGCAGACGAATCACGGCCGCCGTGCGGCGATCGTCGTCCTCACCTCGGACCGCGGTCTCGCCGGCGCATTCAACGCGAATGCGCTCCGTGAGGCGAGCGAGCTCGCGCAGCGGCTCGAGGACGAGGGCAAGTCGACCGTCTGGTACCTCGTCGGCCGGAAGGCGGTCGCGTACTTCACCTTCCGGCACCGGCAGGCGGAGCAGACGTGGATCGGCGGCACCGATAACCCCGACTTCGAGCTCGCCAAGGAGATCTCGGACGTCATCACCAAGAAGTTCGCGGATGATGACGAGGACGGCGGCGTCGACGAGGTGTACGTCGTGTACAACCGCTTCGTCAGCATGCTGACGCAGGAGCCGCAGACGGTGCGGCTGCTGCCGCTCGAAGTCGTCGAGGACGTGGCGCCGCCGGCACCGGGGGAGGCGCTGCCGCTCTACGAGTTCGAGCCGGAGCCGGAGCAGGTGCTCGACGCCCTGCTCCCGGTCTACATCGAGTCCCGGATCTTCAACGCGCTGCTGCAGTCGGCGGCTGCGAAGCACGCCGCGACCCAGAAGGCGATGAAGTCGGCGACGGACAACGCCGACAAGCTCATCAAGGACTACACCCGCCTGGCGAACAACGCCCGCCAGGCCGAAATCACCCAGCAGATCTCCGAGATCGTCGGCGGCGCCGACGCCCTCTCGGCCTGAGACGACGAGACCTAAGGAACCAGGAAGACCGAATGGCACCCACCGCAACGAAGAACGACTCGGCCGCCGCGACCGCAACGTCCGGGGCCGTCGGCCGCATCGCCCGCGTGACGGGCCCGGTCGTCGACATCGAGTTCCCCCACGAGTCGATCCCCGGCATCTACCACGCCCTCGAGACGACCGTCTCCTTCGGCGAGGGCTCGGAGTCGCAGAAGCTCGTGCTCGAGGTCGCGCAGCACCTCGGCGACGACCTCGTCCGGGCGATCGCCCTCAAGCCGACGGACGGTCTCGTCCGCGGCCAGGAGGTCGTCGATACGGGCGCCCCCATCTCGGTGCCGGTCGGCGACGTCACGAAGGGCCACGTCTTCAACGTGACCGGTGACCCGCTCGACGTGCCCGCCGATTCGCTCGAGATCACCGAGCGCTGGCCGATCCACCGCGAGCCGCCGGCCTTCGACCAGCTCGAGTCGAAGACGCAGCTGTTCGAGACCGGCATCAAGGTGATCGACCTCCTCACCCCGTACGTGCAGGGCGGCAAGATCGGTCTCTTCGGTGGTGCGGGCGTCGGCAAGACCGTCCTCATCCAGGAGATGATCTACCGTGTCGCCGCGAACCACGGTGGTGTCTCGGTCTTCGCCGGGGTCGGCGAGCGCACCCGTGAGGGCAACGACCTCATCCACGAGATGGAGGACGCGGGCGTCTTCGACAAGACGGCCCTCGTCTTCGGTCAGATGGACGAGCCGCCCGGGACGCGACTGCGCGTCGCGCTGAGCGCGCTGACGATGGCGGAGTACTTCCGCGACGTGCAGAAGCAGGACGTCCTCCTGTTCATCGACAACATCTTCCGGTTCACGCAGGCCGGCTCCGAGGTCTCGACGCTGCTCGGCCGCATGCCGAGCGCGGTCGGCTACCAGCCGAACCTCGCGGACGAGATGGGCATCCTCCAGGAGCGCATCACCTCGACCCGTGGCCACTCGATCACCTCGCTGCAGGCGATCTACGTCCCCGCGGACGACTACACCGACCCGGCCCCGGCGACGACCTTCGCCCACCTCGACGCGACGACCGAGCTGTCCCGTGAGATCGCCTCGCTCGGCCTCTACCCGGCGGTCGACCCGCTGACCTCCACCTCCCGGATCATGGACCCGCGCTACCTGGGCGAGGACCACTACCGGGTCGCGGTCGCGGTGAAGGCGATCCTGCAGAAGAACAAGGAACTGCAGGAGATCATCGCGATCCTCGGTGTCGACGAGCTCTCCGAGGAGGACAAGATCACGGTCGCCCGCGCGCGCCGGATCCAGCGCTTCCTCTCGCAGAACACGTACATGGCGACGAAGTTCACCGGTGTCGAGGGCTCGACGGTGCCGCTGAAGGACACGATCGAGTCCTTCGACGCGATCGTGCGTGGTGACTTCGACCACGTGGCCGAGCAGGCGTTCTTCAATGTCGGCGGCATCGACATGGTCGAGGAGAACTGGGCGCGGATCCAGAAGGAGAACGGCTGATCATGGCCGCCTCGCTCAGGGTCAGCATCGTCTCCGCGGACGCGGAGATCTGGACGGGCCAGGCCACCCAGGTCTCGGCCCGCACGGTCGTCGGCGAGATCGGGATCCTCGCGGGTCACGAGCCGATGCTCGCGATCCTCGCCCCCGGCGCGGTCCGGGTGACGACCGAGGCTGGCGAGCGGGTCGAGATCAAGGCGGACGACGGCTTCCTCTCGGTCGAGCACGACACGATCACGATCGTCGCGCGCCAGGCCGCCCTGGTCTGAGCGAGTGCGGCTGCTGCTGCCGCCGTCGCGGACCGTGCGCGGCCCGGCGGAGGAATTCTCGCCGCTGGACCGCTACACCGGCACCCTGTACAAGGCGCTCGGAGTCGATGGCATGCATGCGGCGCAGCGCGCCTACGCGGAGGCCGCGATCCTGATCCACACGGCCGAGTCGGGCCTGCGCGGCGCGGACGGCTCCGTCCCGCCGCCGCTCGTGGAGCTCGTCGCGGTCGACGAGGCCGTCGTCGACCTGCGCTCGAAGGAGTACGTTCGCCGCGATCCGCTGCCGCCTGGAGGCTGGAGCGTCCGGGTCGTCTCAGCGGGTGCGGATGGTCGTCGCCTCGCGATCTCCCACTGGAACAAGCACCACAAGGGCGTTTTCGTCCGCGCGCTCATCGCCGATATGCCCTCGATCCGGACCATCGAGGATCTGCTGCGCTGGGCCGCGGCGAACGATCACCAGCTCGAGCCCATCGCCGACGGCGAGCTCGACCTCGTCGTCTAGCCACCGGGCGCCGCGGCGTCTAGCCCGCTCGCCAGCAGCCCTCGACGTGGTCGTCGACGAGGCCGGCGGCCTGCATGAGCGCGTACATCGTCGTCGGGCCGACGAAGCGGAATCCGGTGCGCTTCAGCGCCTTCGACAGCGCCGTGGACTCCGGCGTCGTCGCGGGGACGTCGTCGAGCGAGCGCGGTCGGGGCCGCCATCCGGTCGGGGCGTGTGACCAGACGAGGCGATCGAGTGCGCCGTCGCCGTCCGCGGCCTGCATCGCGAGCAGGGCCCGCGCATTCGTCACGGTCGCCTCGATCTTGGCTCGATTCCGGATGATGCCGGTGTCCTGCAGGCGTGCCTCGATCTCGGCTGGTCCATAGGCCGCGACGCGCGTCGGGTCGAAGCCGTCGAAGGTCCAGCGGAACGCGGGACGGCGCCTGAGGATTGTGATCCAGGACAGGCCCGCCTGGAATCCCTCGAGACAGAGCTTCTCGAAGAGTGGACCATCGCCATGCAGTGGGTGGCCCCACTCCTCGTCGTGATAGCGGACATACTCGGGGTCATTGCCCGCCCAGGCGCAGCGTGCGCGGCCGTCCGCGCCGACGAGGACGCTCATCGGTACGGGATCCCCTCGAGGTCAAGGAGGAGCTGCTTGGTCGGGATGCCGTCGCCGCCGCTGTAGCCGGTGATGCGGCCGTCGGCGGCGAGCACGCGATGGCAGGGGATGATGATCGTGATCGGGTTCGCCCCGACGGCGGTGCCGATTGCCCGGCTCGCGGTCGCCGCGTAGCCGAGGTCGGCGCCGAGCCGCGAGTAGGTCACGGCGGTGCCATAGGGGATCGCGGCGATCCGCTGCCAGACGGCCTGCTGGAACGGTGTGCCGACGGGGGCGAGTGGCAAGTCGAACTCGCTGCGTGTCCAGGCAAAGTACTCCGTGAGCTGCGCGGCCGCGCGCTCCACGACTGGACCTCCGGTGACGCCGAGCTCGTCCCGCGGCAGCTGCCCCCGCGAGGCGATCGTCACAGCGGTGACGGCATCCTGGTCCCCGAGGATCTCGATGGGTCCGACGGGGGAGTCGACGATGATGCGGTGCATGTCACGACGGTAGCGCGCGCCTAGATTGGAGGTCATGTCCTCGAACGGCTTCCGCGCGATCCTCGGCTTCCTCGCCATCGCATTCGGCCTGTCCTGGCTCGTGGCGCTGCCGCTCTGGCTGAGCGGCGAGGGACTGGCGACCTGGGGTGGGCTCGGCGTCCCGATCCTCGGTGCCGTGATGATGTGCACGCCGGCCATCGCCGCGCTCGTCGCGTGCCTCGCGATCGAGCGGCCGGTCCGGGGCACGCGGCTGCACACCCTCGGCATCTCCTCGGGGGTCTCCGCGCGTCGCGTCATCGGCTACCTCGCACTCGGCATCGTCGTGCCCGTCGCGCTCATCCTCGTCGCACTCCCGATCGGCGCGGCGCTCGGGGTGTACCCGGCAGACTTCGCCGGGCTCAGCGGCTTCCGCGCGCTCGTCGACGCGCAGCTGTCCGCGGCCGACATCGGCGAGCTGCCGATCCCCATCGAGGTGCTCCTCGCGCTGCAGTTCGTGCAGGTCCTCGCCGGGGTCGGCATCAACCTCATCCCCGCCCTCGGCGAGGAGCTCGGCTGGCGGGGCTGGCTGCTGCCGAAGCTGCTGCGGCTCGGCACCGTGCCGGCCATCCTCGTCTCCGGCGTCATCTGGGGGCTCTGGCACGCGCCGCTCATCCTGCTCGGCTACAACTACCCGACGGCGCCCGGCTGGCTCGGTCTGCTGTGCATGATCGGGATGTGCATCGTCGTCGGCGGCGTCTTCGGCTGGCTCCGGATCCGTGGCGGCTCGGTGTGGCCGGCGGCCGTCGCGCACGCGGCGTTCAACGCCGCTGCCGGCTTCTATCTGGTTTTCGCGGCGGAGGGGGCCACGATCGACACGACGAGCGCGACGATCCTCGGCTGGTCGGGCTGGATCGTGCCGCTCCTGCTCGTCATCATGCTCGTCGCGACCGGGGGCTTCCGCACGCCGCCCGCGCGCACGCCGCAGCGCCAGCTACCCGAGCCCGCCGTCACGCCGTAGCCGACCCACGCAGTCCTCCATGCCGGTGGTGAATCCGCCTGAGGCGAACGCGCCCCCGCGATGGTTGACCTCGTGCAAGGATCATTCCTCGTGAAGCTCCTGCGCCTCGTCGGGCGATTCCTTGGCCCGTACCGCTGGCTCGTGGTCGCCGTCATCGCCTTCCAGCTCGTGCAGACGACGGCGAACCTGCTGCTGCCGAGCCTCAACGCCGACATCATCGACAACGGCATCGCCAAGGGTGACATCGGGCGGATCCTCACGACCGGCGGCATCATGCTCATCGGCGCACTCGTGCAGGTGGCCGCCACCATCGGCGCCGTGTGGTTCGGCGCGATGGCGGCGATGCGGCTCGGGCGGGACATGCGCGAGCAGATCTTCACCCGCGTCGCCGAATTCTCCGAGCGGGAGGTCGGCCAGTTCGGTGCGCCGAGCCTCATCACCCGCACGACGAACGACGTGCAGCAGGTGCAGATGCTCATCTTCATGGCGCTCGCCCTCATGGTCTCCGCACCGATCATGGCGATCGGCGGCATCTTCATGGCGCTCCAGCAGGACATCGGGCTGTCGTGGCTCATGGCGATCGCGATCCCCGTCCTGCTCCTGGTCATCACCCTCATCGTCCTGCGCATGGTGCCGCTGTTCCGCTCGATGCAGGCGCGCATCGACACCGTCAACCGGGTGCTGCGCGAGCAGCTCACCGGCATCCGGGTGATCCGCGCATTCGTCCGGGAGCGGCACGAGACCGATCGCTTCGCGGTCGCGAACGCGGAGCTCACCGACACGGCGCTGCGCGCCGGCCGCCTCTTCGCCCTCGTCTTCCCCCTCGTCATGCTCGTCATGAATGCGGCGTCCGTCGCCGTCTTCTGGTTCGGTGCCGAGGGGGTCGAGTCCGGTGCGACCCAGGTCGGCGCGCTCACCGCATTCCTCCAGTACCTCATCCAGATCCTCATGGCCGTGATGATGGCCGTCATGATGTCGATGATGGTGCCGCGTGCCGCAGTCTCGGCCGAGCGGATCGGCGAGGTCCTCGAGACCCCGAGCAGCGTCGTCGTGCCGCTGCGCCCGGTGACGCCGGAGCGGACCGAGGGGGTCGTCGAGTTCCGCGACGTCGAGTTCCGCTACCCGGGCGCCGCCGAGCCCGTGCTCTCCGGCATCTCGTTCACCGCCCGCCCCGGCGCGACGACCGCGATCATCGGGAGCACCGGCTCCGGCAAGTCGACGCTCGTCGGCCTCATCCCACGGCTCTTCGATGTGACCGGCGGGGCGGTCCTCATCGACGGTGTCGACGTCCGGGAGCTCGAGCCGGACCTGCTGTGGGGGCGCGTCGGCCTCGTCCCGCAGCGCGCATACCTCTTCTCGGGCACCGTTGCCAGTAACCTGCGATTCGGCAGCCCTGAGGCAAGCGACGAGGAGCTGTGGGCGGCACTGCGCACCGCGCAGGCGGAGGACTTCGTACGCGCGATGCCCGACGGGCTCGACGCGCCGATCGCGCAGGGCGGGACGAATGTGTCCGGCGGCCAGCGACAACGCCTCGCCATCGCGCGCGCCCTCGTGAAACGGGCCCCCGTCATGGTCTTCGACGACTCGTTCAGCGCGCTCGACACCACGACCGACGCGCGGCTGCGCGCCGCGCTCGACCGAGCGGCCGCTGACGCCACGCGCATCGTCGTCGCGCAGCGGGTGTCCACCATCGTCGACGCGGACGAGATCCTCGTCCTCGAGGAGGGCCGGATCGTCGGCCGCGGGCGGCACGAGGCGCTGCTGGAGACGAGCGAGACCTACCGTGAGATCGTCGAGAGCCAGCTCCGCGCGGACGAGGCCGCGGCATGAGCGAGCAGCAGCCTCCAGTGTCGGAGCAACCGCAGCCCGTCGACGGGACGGGCGCTGCCGCGCAGCCGACGAGCCCCGCGCCCGGCGCGAATCGCACCATCCAGGAGGGGCGCCGCGGTGCCCCGCACGGGCCCATGGGGGCGATGGGGATGCCGGCGGAGAAGGCGATGGCGTTCTGGCCCTCCGCACGACGCCTCCTGGGCCGGTTGCGCCCCTATCGTCTCCTCCTCGGCGTCACGATCGTGCTCGCCGCGGTGAGCACGGCACTCATGGTGACCGGGCCGAAGCTGCTCGGTGAGGCGACGAACGTCATCTTCTCCGGCGTGATCTCGAAGGGCATCCCCGCGGGGATGACGAAGGACGAGGTCATCGCCGCGATGCGGGCGAATGGCCAGGACCAGCAGGCCGACATGATCTCCACGATGGTGATCACCCCGGGTCAGGGCATCGACTTCGAGGCGCTGCACACCTGGCTGCTCGTCGCCCTCGCCGTCTACGTCATCGGCTCGCTGCTCGGCTGGATCCAGGCGCTCATCCTCAACCGCGTCGTGCAGCGCGTCGCCTACGGCCTCCGCGAGGAGGTCGAGCTCAAGCTCCACAAACTGCCCCTGAAGTACTTCGACGGGATGGCGCGCGGCGAGCTGCTCAGCCGCGTGACCAACGACGTCGACAATGTGCAGCAGAGCCTCAACCAGACGCTGTCGCAGATCCTCAATTCGCTGCTCATGGTCGTCGGTGTCGTCATCATGATGTGCACGATCTCCTGGCAGCTCGCGATCATCGCCCTCGTGACGGTGCCGCTGACGGCGGTCGTCGCCGGGCTCATCGCCAAGCGCTCCCAGCCGCTCTTCGTCGAGCAGTGGACGCGCACCGGCCGACTGAATGCGCAGGTCGAGGAGGGCTACACCGGCCACGCGCTCGTCAAGACCTTCGGCCGGCAGCGTGAGGTCGTCGAGCGATTCCGCGAGGAGAACGAGGCGATGTACCGGGCGAGCTTCGGCGCCCAGTTCGTGTCGGGCATCATCATGCCCGCGACGATGTTCATCAGCAATCTCGTGTACGTCGTCATCGCGGTTGTCGGCGGCGTCTTCGTCGCGGGCGGGACCATGTCGCTCGGCGGCGTCCAAGCATTCATCCAGTACTCGCGGCAGCTCGGCCAGCCGCTGTCGCAGCTCGGCTCCATGGTCAACCTGCTGCAGTCCGGGGTCGCATCAGCGGAGCGGGTCTTCGACCTGCTCGACGCGGCGGAGCAGCGGCCGGACCCGGTGAACCCCGAGTCGCCGCCCGCCGATGCGGCCGAGCTCGCGTTCGACGACGTCGACTTCGACTACGAGGCGGACAAGCCGCTCATCCGCGACCTGACGCTCGCGGCAGCTCCCGGCAGCACGGTCGCGATCGTCGGTCCGACCGGCGCCGGGAAGTCGACGCTTGTCAACCTGCTCATGCGCTTCTACGAGGTCGACGACGGCCGGATCCTGCTCGGCGGGGTCGATGTCGCCGACATGACGCGCGACGATCTGCGTGGGCGCACCGGCATGGTGCTGCAGGACACGTGGCTGTTCACCGGCACGATCCGGGAGAACATCCGCTATGGCCGACCCGACGCGAGCGACGAGGAGGTCGTCGAGGCGGCGAGAGCGGCGTACGTCGACCACTTCGTCGCGGCGCTGCCGGACGGCTATGACACGGTCCTCGCGGACGAGGGGGACAACGTCTCAGCGGGCCAGAAGCAGCTCATCACCATCGCCCGGGCGGTCCTCGCCGACCCAAGGATCCTCATCCTCGACGAGGCGACGAGCTCGGTCGACACGCGGACCGAGCTGCTCATCCAGCGGGCGATGGCGGAACTGCGGGTCGACCGGACGAGTTTCGTCATCGCGCACCGGCTCTCGACGATTCGTGACGCGCACCTCATCCTGGTCATGGAGGACGGCCGCATCGTCGAGCAGGGCGACCACGACTCGCTCGTCGCGGCGGACGGCGCCTACGCCCGCCTCTACCGATCCCAGTTCGAGCGGGCGGCGACGGAGTAGGGCCGCCGACCGGAGTGGTCGACGGCCCTTGCTGCGGGTCGGGCGGGTCAGTCCTGGAGGACGACCTGCAGGTCGAAGTCGAGGGTGATCTCGTCGCCGAGCATGAGCCCGCCGGCCTCGAGCGGCGCGTTCCAGGCGACGCCGAAGTCGAGGCGGTTGAGCTTGCCGCGCACGGTCGCCGCCGCGTGGAGCGCGCCGTCGCCGCCGCGGTTCATGCCGCCGAACTCGCCTCTCAGGATGACCTCCTTCGTCACGCCGCGCAGCGTGAGGTCGCCGGTCACCGTGAACTCCTCCGGGGTGCCGGTGATCGACCGGGACACGTAGGTCGCGGTCGGGTGCTCCTCGATGAGGAAGAAGTCGTTCGTCTTGAGGTGGCCGTCGCGCATCTCGTTGTTCGTGTCGATCGAGGCCATGTCGATCGTCGCCGTGATCGTCGAGTCCGCGAGCCGCTCCGTGGCCTCGATCGTGACATCGAAGCTGCGGAAGAAGCCGCGAACCTTCGAGATCGCGAGGTGGCGGACGGTGAACGAGAGCTCCGAGTGGGCAGGGTCGAGCTTCCAGGTGCCGACGGTGGACTCGGTGTGGAGAGGAGTGGCAATGGTCATGTGAGGGGACAAGTCCATGCGTTCGCAAGTTATTCCCGATTGGGAGGAATGCGCGGGCACCTTTGGTCGCGCACAGCACCCCGCCCGTCGGGCATAGCCTGGCCGTATGCGTTTTGGACTGTTCATCCCCCAGGGCTGGCGACTCACCTTCGTCGACATCGACCCCGCTGAGCAGTGGCCGCTCATGCGGCGACTCGTCCAGCAGGCGGATCAGGAGGCGTGGGAATCGATCTGGGTCTTCGACCACTTCCACACCGTCCCGCAGCCGACGACCGAGGCGACGCACGAGGCGTGGACGCTCATGTCCGCATTCGCCGCGGTGACGGACCGGGTGCGTATCGGCCAGATGTGCACCTGCATGTCGTACCGCAACCCCGCCTACCTCGCGAAGGTCGCCGCGACGGTCGACCACGTCTCCGCCGGTCGCCTCGAGATGGGCATCGGCGGCGGCTGGTATGAGCACGAGTTCCGGGCGTACGGCTATGGCTTCCCGAGCATCAAGGAGCGGCTCGGCCGCCTCCGCGAGGGGGTCGAGATCTTCCGCCAGGCCTGGACGAACGGGGTGGCAACGCTCGACGGCCAGTACTACCAGGTCGACGGTGCGATCTGCCGCCCGCTGCCGCTACAGGACGGCGGCATCCCGATCTGGGTGGCGGGTGGCGGGGAGCGGGTGACGCTGCGGATCGCGGCGCAGTACGCCGACTACACGAACTACAACGGGCTCGACCTCGACGTCTGGGCGCAGAAGACCGCGCTGCTCAAGGCGCACTGCGACGACCTCGGCCGAGATTTCGGCGCGATCACGAAGTCCGCGAACGCGCACATCATCATCGGCGACACGGAGGCGGAGGTGGCCGAGCGGATCGACTTCGTCGAGGCGAAGACCGCGAAGGTCATCGGCGCCGAGGCCGCCGCGAAGCACGTGCGGGACTATCGCGACGGCACGCAGCTCGTCGGCACACTCGAGCAGGTCGCCGAGCGGGTCGCCGCGATGCGTGCCGCGGGCGTCGAGTACCTCATCGCCCTCTCGCCAGAGCAGGCGTGGGACCGGACTACGGTCGAGCGCTTCGAGCGGGAGATCATGCCCGCGTTCCGCTGAACCGGGGCGAGCGCCCCATCCGCGAGGAATGTGGTCGGCACGCGCCAGTAGAATTGACCCTCGCGCGCCCGCGCGGAGCCGTCCGTCAGCGTGTGTCAGCTAAGGAGCCCGGTGACGCAGATCGTCAGCCAGAAGCGCACCCGCCGATTCGTGGTGGGGGCGTCGGCGGCGCTCGAGCTGCGCTGGGCGGGGGCCAGTGACATCGGGCAGAAACGCGCGATCAACGAAGACAGCCTGGTCGCTCTCCCGGGCCTCATTGCGGTGGCCGACGGCCTCGGTGGGCACTCCGCGGGTGACGTCGCGAGCTCCGCCGCCGCGCACCGACTCGCCGCGGTGGCGAAGGCTCGCGCGAAGTCGGACTGGGTGCAGGACCCCGCCGAGATCGTCCGGGCCTTCGCGGAGGCCTCGGACGAGATCCTGCTCGGCAGCGCCGGGACGGCCTCCGGCAGCGGCACGACCGTCTCCGGGTTCGCCGTCGTCGCGCGCGAGGGGCGGGCGGTGCTGTTCGTTTTCAACATCGGGGACTCCCGCGTGTACCGCTGGCGGGGCGGCGAGCTGACCCAGCTGACGGTCGACCACTCGTACGTGCAGGAACTCGTCGACGCCGGGCAGCTCCCGGCGGAGCTCGCCGAATTGCATCCCGACGCGAACATCATCACCCGTGCCCTCGGCTTCGGTGAGGTGCCGCCGCACGACAGCTGGTTCGTCGAGCCGGCCACCGGCGACCGCTACCTCGTGTGCACCGATGGGCTGACCCGCGAGGTGTCCACCGGGCGGATCGCCGAGCTGCTCGCCGCGGGCGACGAGCCGCAGCCCACCGCGGCAGCGCTCATCGCCGCCGCGAACGAGGCGGGTGGTCGGGACAACATCACGGTCGCCGTCGTCGACGTCCTCGCGGCGCCCGGGCCTGCCGCTGATTAGCCGAGGACTTCCTCCAGCTCCACGGCATCGAGCCCGAGCGCGGCGGCGACCGGCGCGTTGACGACGTGGCCCGCGTGCGTGTTGAGCCCGAGCGCGAGGGCTGGGTCGGCGCGCATCGCGTCGCGCCAGCCGCGGGAGGCGAGTGCGCGGACGTACGGGAGCGTCGCATTCGTCAGACCGAAGGTCGAGGTGACGGGGACCGCGCCTGGCATGTTTGTCACGCAGTAGAAGAGCGAGTCGGCGACGGTGAACGTCGGCGCCTCGTGCGTCGTCGGGCGCGAGGGCGCGAAGCAGCCACCCTGGTCGATTGCGATGTCGACGAGCACGCTGCCGGGCTTCATGTGCTCGATGTGCTCCTGCGTCACGAGTTTCGGGGCTCGGGCGCCCGGGATGAGCACCGAGCCGATGACGAGGTCGGCGTCGAGCACCGCGCGCTCGATCTCGTAGGCGTTCGAGGCAAGCGTCTGCACGCGCCCGTGGTGGATGGTGTCGATCTCCCGCAGTCGAGCGAGATTCGTGTCGAGGACGGTGACCCGCGCGCCGAGGCCGAGGGCGACGTCCATGGCGGAGGAGCCGGCGACCCCCGCGCCGATGATGACGAGATGGGCGGCGTGGGTGCCAGGCACCCCGGGTACGAGCAGGCCGGGGCCGCCCGCCGGCAGCAGCATCGCGTGCGCGCCGACAATGGGGGCGAGGCGTCCGGCGACCTCCGACATGGGTGCGAGCAGCGGCAGGGAGCGGTCGGGCAGTTGCACGGTCTCGTAGGCGATCGCCGTGACCCCGGTGTCGAGGAGCGTGCGGGTGAGGTCTGGCTCGGCGGCCAGGTGGAGGAAGGTGAAGAGCTGCAGGCCCTCCCGCAGCAGCGCGTACTCCGCCGCGATCGGCTCCTTCACCTTGAGCACGAGTTCGGCCTCGCCCCAGATCGTCGCGGCGGTTGGCGCGATGCGGGCACCAGCGGCGACATATGCCTCGTCAGGAATGCGGGAGGCAACCCCGGCACCGCGCTCCACGAGGACCTCGTGCCCGGCGCGGACGAGGTCCTGCGCTCCGGCGTGCGTGAGCGCGACCCGGTACTCGCCGTTCTTGATTTCCTTGGGCACGCCGATTCGCATGCGGTTGACCTTAGCCGCCGCACGATCGTGCGACACCGCCAGGGCCGCGGCTCGTCGCGACGTGACGGCGCGCATTCCTCCTCGGCGGGAGAGAATCGCGGCATGGAGCATCGCTATGCACTCGCGCTCGAGTGGCTCGGCAATCTCGGCACCGGCACGTCGGACTACCGTGCCTATTCGCGGAGGAATGCGCTGACCGCGCCCGGCAAACTGCACGACATCGCCGGGAGTGCGGATCGCACCTTCCACGGCGATGCCGAGCGGTGGAATCCGGAGGAGCTCCTCCTCGCGGCCCTCAGCCAATGCCACATGCTGTCCTACCTGCATGTCGCCGTGCAGCACGGCATCGTGGTGTCGGCATACCGGGACGCACCGGTCGGCGTCCTGACGCAGGAGGGGCAGGGCGGTCGCTTCACCTCGGCGACGCTACGGCCCGTCGTCACGATCTCGGAGGGGGACCCCGCGATCGCGGACGAGCTCCATGCCGAAGCGAGTCGGCTGTGCTTCATCGCGAACTCGGTCGCGTTCCCCATCCGGCACGAGGCGACGACGCTCACAGCTTGACCATGGGTGGCGCCCGTAGGCTCACGGGGTGCAACGCAAGCCCGCCTCACTGACCGCAGCGGTCCTCACCGCTGGTGCCCTCGTCCTCGGCCTCGCCGCCTGCGCTCCGCAGGGCGACGGCCCCTCGGGTGCGCAGTGCACGCCCGCCGGCCCGGTGTCCGATGGCATCCAGGTGACGGGGGAGTTCGGCGGCGAGCTGCGTCTCGACCTCGGCGACCCGATCAGCGTGACCGACATTCAGCGCAGCGTCGCCATCCAGGGGACCGGCGACGGCGCCGAGGCAGGCCAGACGGTCAACGCCTACTACACCGTCTTCGACGGGACGAGCGGGGAGGTGCTCGAGCGCGGCAGTGACGTCGCGGACGGCGCTGTGCCGTTCCTCAACGACGAGTCGCTGTACTCCGCGGGTGTCGTCGCGGCGCTCACCTGCTCGACCGACGGCTCCCGTGTCGTCGCCGCCATGCCCGCGGGCGAGGCCTTCGGGGAGAACGCGACGGCGCTCGGCCTCACTGCCGAGAGCCCTATCGTGCTCGTCCTCGATGTCGAGACCGTCGAGGACACCGTCGCCCCGGAGGCGACCGGGGCGCCCGAGGCCGAGGTCGTCGAGCGTGACGCTGCCCTCACGGCCCCGGCGGTCGATCTGAGCGGTGCTGTGCCCGTCGTGACGCTCCCCGAGGCGGCGCCGCCGAGCGATTTCCAGCTCGAGGTGCTTGAGACCGGTGACGGCGAGGTCGTGCCCGCGGGGGCGACGGTCACGGTCGATTACCACGGCGTCTCGTGGGACACCGGTGAGGTCTTCGACTCCTCGTATGCCCGCGGCGCCGCCGCGACCTTCTCCACGGACGGGGTCATCCAGGGCTTCCGTGACGCGCTCGTCGGCCAGCAGGTCGGCGCGACCGTCATCGCGACGATCCCGCCGGACCTCGCCTACGGCACTGACCCGACTGCGCATCGCCTCGGCGGTCAGACGCTCGTCTTCGTCGTCCACATCGAGTCGATCGGCTGAGCCCGCGCGCTGCGCACCGGGCGGACGCCTCGTCGGGTGCGCTGCGCGCGGCGGTAGCCTGTGGGGATGCGGCGGGTACTGCTCCTCGGGTCGACCGGTTCGATCGGGACGCAGGCGCTCGACGTCATCCGCGCGAACCCGGACCGGTTCCAGGTCGTCGGCCTGGTCGCCGGGACGAATGCGGCGCTGCTGCACGACCAGGCCGGTGAGTTCGGCGTGCCTGCGAGCGCGACGGGCCTTGGCGCGGACGCCGCGGTCGCGCTCATCGAGTCGATCGAGGCCGACGTCATCCTCAACGGCATCACCGGGGCAGTGGGCCTGGTGCCGACGCTCGCCGCCCTCCGGACTCCCGCATTCCTCGCCCTCGCCAATAAGGAGTCGCTCGTCATCGGCGGTGAGCTGGTCACGGCGGCGGCCGCACCGGGTCAGCTCGTCGCGGTCGACTCGGAGCACTCCGCGATCGCACAGGCGCTGCGCGCTGGCGCCGCGAGCGAGGTGCGGCGTCTTGTGCTCACCGCGAGCGGCGGCCCGTTTCGCGGGCGCTCCCGCGACGAGCTCCAGCACGTCACCCCCGCCGAGGCGCTCGCGCACCCGACGTGGGACATGGGCCGCATGGTGACGACGAATTCGGCGACGCTCGTCAACAAGGGGCTCGAGGTCATCGAGGCACACCACCTCTTTGGGGTGCCTGTCGAGCGGATCGACGTCGTCGTGCACCCGCAGTCGATCGTCCACTCGATGGTCGAGTTCGTCGATGGCTCGACGATCGCACAGGCCTCACCGCCCGACATGCGGCTGCCGATCTCGCTCGGGCTTGGCTGGCCGGAGCGGGTCGCGGGCGTTGGCATGCCGCTCGACTGGTCGACCGCGAGCACGTGGAGCTTCGAGCCGCTCGATGATGCGGCCTTTCCCGCGGTCGCGCTTGCGAAACGCGTCGGCGAGGTCGGCGGCACCTCGCCCGCGGTCTTCAACGCGGCGAACGAGGTCGCCGTCGAGGCCTTCCACACCGGGGTGATCGGCTTCGCCGATATCGTCGACCTCGTCGCGGAGGTCGTCGCCGACCACCGTCCGGAGCCCGGCCCCCTCAGCGTCGAGCTCGTGCTCGCGGCGGACACCTGGGCACGGGCGGCGGCGGCGCGACGCGTCGGTCGCGGAAGTGGCGGGTGATTGACCCTGCGGCGGGCAATTGCCGCCCGTAGACCCGCCACTGGGTGAATCACCCGCGCCACTCGCGCGCCCAGCTGGTTGCGTGCCCAGCCGGGGCGTGCGGCGGGCCGCACCACGCGCATTCGTCAATGCACTGCGTCAGCCAGTCCCGAACACGAGTGGATGGACGAGGACGACCACCGCGGCCCAGATCGAATACGCGGGGAGCGTGCTCATCAGCCACCGCTCGAGGGCGGCGATCGGCGTGCGGCCGCCGAGCTGGAGCGCGCTGAGGGCGGCCGCGACGGCGAGGACCACGACGAGCAGGAGGTTGAGCCCGAGCGCCGCGACGCGGTTTGCGGTCCAGCCGTAGTCGCCGACCCGGTCGATGAGGTCGAGGAGCAGCATGGTGTCGAGCACAAGCGCGCCGAAGATCGCGAGCAACCCCGCGATGTCGAAGAAGCGGGTCGCGCGACGGGTGCCTCGCGCCGAGAGGTTATAGAGCACGAGCCCGAGCACGAGGACCAGGAGGACGTCGAGGACGATCATGAACTCCCGATCGAAGCCGCGCTGCGCGCCGCCGACCAGGTAGAGCGCCGCCGCGCCGAGGCAGACGAGCGCGACAAGCGGGAGGAAGATGCGCGCGAGCACCGGCGCGAGGTTCTCGATGATCGACTGTTTCGCCGTGACGAGCCACGCGGAAACGGGCACGGCCACGACCGCGCACGATCCGAGGCCCACCTGTGCGAGCCAGGGGAGCGCGGCAGGGGCGAGCGGGGCCACGATCGCCGAGGTCAGGCCAAAGAGGACACCCCCGCCGAGCGCGAGGAGCGTGAAGTAAATCGCAAGCTCACCGGTGAAGCGGACGAAATCCATGCGGCGCGGCACATCACGCCAGGCCGCGCCGACATCGGCGAGGCCGACACTGAGCCAGGCGGCGATGGGCGCGTGCAAGGCGACAAGCGCGAACCACTCCCCGCCGGCGATGCGCGGCCCGAGCGGCCCGAGCGCGAGCCCGATGGTGAGGAGGAGGATCGGGGTCAGGGCAAGGAGCACGCGGCGGCGGCCACTCGCCTCGTCGCGACGCCGGACGAGCAGCCAGATGGTGAGTGCGGCGACAGGGATCAGCGTGAGGAGACCGTAGGCGGCGGGCGTGCCCGGGCCCGTGGTCGCGCCCGGCCAGCCGATCACCGACCCCAGGAGGAGTTGGAAGCTGGCCGCGGCAACGAGTCCGATCCCGAGCGCCCACCACAGGCCCGTGAGCGCCGAGCGCGAGTCCGGCGTCGTGGGCGCCGCGAGCACGAGCTGCTTCCAGAGCCGTGCGCTGTTGGTTCTGGCGAATTCCGCGGAGATCGCATCGATCGCGCCGAGTCGACGGATGGCGATGAGGAAGGCCTCGTCCTCGTCGAGCCCGGCGGCCAGCAGGACCGCGGCCTCGTCGCGGAGATGGCCCTCGAGCTCTTCGGCCTCCTCGGCGGTGATCGCTGTGGGCACTCGCAGCTGTGCGCGCCACTCGGCGATCCGCGTTTCGAGCACGGCGCTCACGGCGTCACCCCGAGCACCGGCTGACCGGCGCTTCGCTGCCAGAGCCGGTCGAGCGTCGCGGTCACCGTCGACCACTGCGCGCGCTGCTGTGCGATCGCCCGGGTGCCAGCCCGCGTGATCGAGTAGTACTTGCGGCGCCGCCCCTCGGGTGAGCGGCCCCACTCGGCGGTGAGGAGTCCGAGTTCCTCGAGACGATGGAGCAGCGGGTAGAGCATGCCGTCGCTCCACTCGAGCTCGCCCGCGGAGAGTTCGCGCACGCGCGCGAGGATCGCGTAGCCGTAGCTCGGGGAGTCGGCGACGATCGAGAGCACGAGCGGTGTCGCGACCGCGGCGACGAGGTCTTTGTCGATACGCATCGGTGTCCTCCTCCGGTGCGAACACTATACCTAGCACTGCTAGGCAAGAGCTGTCAGGTATGGGACCGGATCCGCTGCGCCGCTCCGAGCGACCCGAGGGCCGCCTGTCAGGCACACCTCGCTAGCCTGATCCGGTGACCGTGGAGAACGTCCTGCTCTACATCGCCGGCGTGCTCGTCATCGCGCTCGGCCTCGCGCTCTCCATCGCGCTCCACGAACTCGGTCACCTGTGGCCCGCGAAGCGATTCGGCGTCTATGTGCCGAAGTACATGATCGGCTTCGGCCCGACGATCTGGTCGATGCGGCGCGGGGAGACCGAGTACGGCGTCAAGGCGCTGCCGCTCGGCGGTTTCGTCGCACTCTCGGGGATGTACCCGCCGGCGGACGACGGCGTCATGCGGGACTCGACCACGTCATTCTTCGACACCGCCGTCCAGGAGGCGGATCCCTCCGAGGACCCGAAGCGCGCGTTCTACCTGCTGCCCGCCTGGAAGCGGATCATCGTCATGCTCGGCGGCCCCGCGATGAACCTCGTGCTCGCACTCATCGCCTACGCGGTCCTCCTGTGCGGCATCGGCATCCCGCAGCTGTCGACGACGATCGGATCGGTGACCGAGTGCGTCGTCCCGGCCTCCGTGTCCCAGCAGGAATGCGCTCCTGACGATCCGCTCGCTCCCGCGGCCGCCGCGGGGATCGTGCCCGGTGACCGGCTGCTGGCGATCGACGGCGAGGAGGTGACCGACTGGGTCGCCTCGACCGAGACGATCCGGGCGAACCCCGACCGCGCGCTCCGCATCCTCGTCGAGCGGGACGGCGCCGAGGTCGAACTGGTCGCGACCCCGATGCTTTCGCAGCGGTACGCGCTCGACGCTGATGGTCAGGTCGTGCTCGACGAGGCGGGGGAGCCGACCTACGTCGACGTCGGCTTCCTCGGGATCGGGCCCGCGACCGAGACCGTGCCCCAACCGATCACGGCGGTGCTGCCGGCGGTGGGGGACAACATCGCGCGCGTGGTCGACATCATCTGGCAGCTGCCGGTGAAGATCTGGGAGGTCGGCACCGTGCTCGTCACCCCGGACGCGGAGCGGGACCCGAACGGTCCGCTGTCGGTCGTCGGCGTCGGCCGTCTCGCGGGGGAGATTGCGAGCATCGACACGGTGCCGTTCCTCGACAAGGTCGCGTCGATGATCGGCGTCTTCGCCTCACTCAACATCGCGCTCTTTGTCTTCAACCTCATCCCGCTGCTGCCGCTCGACGGCGGGCACGTGCTCGGTGCGATCTGGGAATCGGTACGCCGCGGCTGGGCGAAACTGCGCGGCGCCCCCGACCCCGGTCCCGTCGACATCTCGAAGGCGGCCCCCATCACGCTCGCGGTGATCGCCCTGCTCGGCGTCATGTCCCTCGTGCTCTTCGCCGCCGACATCTTCAAGCCCATCACCCTCCTCTGA
>DATMFQ010000007.1:0-4291 GCA_035556075.1 Microbacteriaceae bacterium
CGCCCCTCGGCTCCGATTGTTGCCAGGGGCGAACGAGACTCGCTACATTATCACCCGGACAGGGTGGCCGCGTTTCCCCAAGAGGAGGGAGACCGGAACGTGGCCCCATTCGGAAGAGTTCGACGGAACCCCACGTTCCCGCACACTTGCCCCGGGATGATTCCATGGCGATTCTTGTCGTCGGCGGCGCCGGCTACATCGGCAGTCATACGGTCCGTGAGCTCGAGAAGGCCGGGCAGGAGGTCTGGGTCTTCGACGACCTGAGCCTGGGACACGCTCAATCGGTGCGGAGCGACCGCTTGATCCGGGGCGAGCTGCTCAACCGCTCGGCGCTGGACGAGGCGCTGCGAGGCCGGTCGATCGACGCGGTTATGCACTTCGCCGCCTTTACCTCGGTCCCCGAAAGCGTCGCCGATCCGGCCAGGTACTATCGCAACAACGTGGTCGGCACCCTCAACCTGCTCGATGCGATGCGCGACGCGGGGGTCAGGCGGATCGTCTTCTCGAGCACCGCCGCCGTCTACGGTGTCCCCGACGTCGTGCCGATCGCCGAGGACGCCCCGACCCGACCGATCAATCCCTACGGCGTCACCAAGCTGACGATCGAACGGGCCCTGGCCGACTACGCCCACGCCTATGGGTTCGGCTACACGGTCCTCCGCTACTTCAACGCCTGTGGCGCCTCCAGTGACGCGACGATCGGCGAGGACCACACCCCCGAGACCCACCTGATCCCGATCATCCTTCAGGTGGCCCTCGGCCAGCGTGAGAGTGTTTCCGTCTTCGGCACCGACTACCCCACCCCCGACGGCACCTGCATCCGCGACTACATCCACGTCGCCGACATCGCCGACGCGCACGTGGCGGCGGCGCTTGCCTTAGCGGCTGGCCCGGGCGGCGCGGCCGACCCGCTGCCCGCGGTCATCAACCTCGGCTCCGGCGCCGGCTCGTCCGTCCGCGAGATCATGCGTGCGGTCGCCGACGTGACGGGGATCGCCTTCGAGCCGGAGGTCGCGCCGCGTCGTGCCGGGGACCCCGCGCGGATCGTCGCCGGCGCCGGACTCGCCGGCTCGGCGCTTGGCTGGTCGGCGCGGCGTGGGTTGCGGGAGATGGTGGCGAGCGGCTGGGCCGCCCATCGCGGGGTGTCGCAGGGGGCCGAGGGCCGATGAGCAAGCTCTACTTCCGGTATGGCGCGATGAACTCCGGCAAGTCGACCGCGCTCCTGCAGGCCGCGCATAATTACGAGGAGCGCGGGCAGCACGTCCTCCTCGCTAAGCCCGGCGTCGACACCAAGGGCGACCGCATGATCGTGTCGCGGCTCGGCGTCACGCGCGAGGTCGATTTCACGATCGCGCCCGACGCTGACGTGCATGCCGTCTTCGAGCAGGAGCGGGACCGGGTGCTGGCGGCCACCGGGGAGCGCGTCGCGTGCCTCCTCATCGATGAGGCGCAATTCCTCACGCCCGAGCAGGTCGACGACCTGCTGCGCATCGCCGTCATCGAGGGGGTGCCCGTGCTCGCGTACGGGATCCGCACCGATTTCCAGACGGTCGCGTTCCCCGGCTCGCGCCGCCTCCTCGAGATCGCCCACTCGCTCGAGGAGCTCAAGACGATCTGCCGCTGCGGCCGCAAAGCCCTCTTCAACGGTCGCACCATCGACGGTGAGTTCGTCTTCGACGGGGATCAGGTCGCGATCGAGGTTGGCGAGGTCATCTATGAGTCCCTCTGCGCTGCCTGCTACCTCCAGGAGTCCGAGGGGCTCCTCGCCGGCGACTGGCGTCCGACGGGCGGCTACGCAGAGTAGAACGCATCGCCGTCGCGGCCGCCGCATTCCTCTCGAATGTGCATGATCTCGCCGGATGTATGCGAGATCTCATGCACACCCGACGAGATCATGCACACCAGGCACCCCTGCCCTCGGTCGGTGAATGCGGGGGTCACCCATCCGGTAGACTTGCTCGGTCGCCGTCGGCGGCAAGCCACGGGGTGTGGCGCAGCTTGGTAGCGCGCTTCGTTCGGGACGAAGAGGCCGCAGGTTCAAATCCTGTCACCCCGACCGCGGAAAATACCTGGTCAGTCGGGATTCTTGCTTCTCGGGCACGGCGGATTGCAACGGCGTTCCTCGGTCGTGCCTCAGAGCCCGTGCGCCCGTAGGATCGGGCGGGTCTTCGCCGTGAGCCAGTCGCGGTAGGCCCGCGGCGCATTCGCGGCCCTGCCGTACATCGCGCGGTAGCGCGACACGAGGTCCGGGCGCTCGCGCTCGAGCCAGGTCATGAACCACTCGCGCACGCCCGGCCGCAGGTGCAGCGCCGCGAAGGTGCCCCCCGCGGCCCCCGCCGCGCGGGCCTGGCGCGCAGCCGCCTCGAGGTGCGCGCGGGTGTCGGTGAGGTAGGGGAGTACGGGCATGAGGAAGACGCGCGGCCGCAGCCCGAGGTCGGCCGCCGCGCGGATCGTCTCGAGGCGGGCGTGGGCCGAGGGTGCGCCGGGCTCGAGGGAGGCGGCGAGGTCGGCGTCGTAGATCGCGATCGACATCGCGACATCGGCCTGGACGCGGCGCGCGGCGGCGGCGAGCAGCGGGAGGTCGCGCCTGAGGAGCGTGCCCTTCGTCAGGACCGAGAACGGTGTGCCCGAGTCGGCGAGCGCATCGATGATCCCGGGCATGAGCCGGTAGCGGCCCTCGGCGCGCTGATACGGGTCGGTGTTCGTCCCGAGCATGACCTGCTGCCGCGACCAGCTCGGCCGGGCGAGCTCGCGGCGGAGCATCTCGACGACGTTGACCTTGACGACGATCTCCCGGTCGAAGCCCTCCCCCGTGTCGAGATCGAGATACCGGTGGCTCGCCCGCGCGAAGCAGTACACGCAGGCGTGTGTGCACCCGCGATACGGGTTGATCGTCCAGGCGCCGGGCAGTCGCTTCGAGGTGCCGGGCACGCGGTTGAGCGCTGAGCGGGCGAGGACCTCATGGAATTTCACGCCCGCGAACTCCGGCGGCTCGACGGTGCGCACGAGCCCCGCGATCCGGCCGCGCTCCATCCCCGGGAGGACGCCGTCCTCGACGGCGTCGGCGACCTGACCTGCCCAGCGCATACCTGCATTCGAACATATCTTCGAATGCGGCGCAACCGGTGACCGGCGACCGCCGCCTATCGTGCGACGAGCGTGAGCACGACCGCCTCGGGTGGGCAGGCGAAGCGCACGGGCGCGTAGATCGACGTGCCGATCCCCGCCGACACCTCGAGGAACGCCTCCCGACGGGCGTGCCGCCACGTGGAGAGCCCGGAGGCCTGCGCCGTCGGCAGATCGCAGTTCGTGACGAGTGCGCCGACACCGGGGATGCAGACCTGGCCGCCGTGCGTGTGGCCGGCGAAGAGCAGCTCGGCCCCCTGCGTCATGAGCCCGTCGAGGATGCGGCGGTACGGCGCATGCGTGACGCCGATGACGAGCGGGTCGTCGTCGCGCTCCGGCGCAGCCGCCCGCATCTCGTCGACGAGCGCGGTGACGAGGTCGAGCCGGTCGAGCCCGACGTGCGGGTCGTCCGTCCCGATGAGCTCGAGGCGGGTGCCGCGCAGCTCGACCGCGCGGGCCCGGTTGTTGAGGTCCCACCAGCCGAGCTCGTCGCTGAGGAACGCCACGAGCGCCGCGGTGTCGAGTCGCTCCGCCGGTCGCACCCGCGAGGAGGGGCCCACGAGGTAGCGGAGCCAGTTGCTCGGCCGTGGCGCGTGCCAGTCGTTCGAGCCGTGCACGAAGACGCCGGGGCGCCCGGCCAGCGGCGCGAGGGCGCGGCGGAGCCCCTGCAGCCCCGCCTCGTGCCCGAGCAGGTCGCCCGTCGAAACCACGAGATCCGGTTCGACGAGCTCGGCGACGCGGGCCACCCATTCCTGCTTCTGCCGCTGCCAGGGCGCCATGTGCAGGTCCGAGAGGTGCAGCACCGTGATCGGCCGGGCGCCCGGTGCGAGCACCGGCACGATCTCCTCGCGGACCGTGAAGCGGTTGCGCTCGATGAGTGAGCCCCAGGCGAATGCGGCGATCCCGACCGCGGCGATCGTGCCCACGGCGGTGCCGATCGCCCGGCTTGTGGTCGTCGTCATGGTACGGCTAGGCGCACTTCGCCGGAATGTCTTGGAGCTGGACCGTCAGGTCGACCGTGGAGCCCGCGTTCGCCTGACCGCCACCGGGGTTCTGCGACTGGACGATGTCGTTGTCATCGAGCGTCGCACCGGGCACCGGGTTCTTCGGCCCCGGGCACTGCAGCTGCTGGATATTCGGGGTGAGCCCCGCCGAGCTGATGGTG
>DATMFQ010000008.1:0-12425 GCA_035556075.1 Microbacteriaceae bacterium
GGCCGGGGCACGGCGGCCGGCCGCCGATAACATGGAACCCATGACCGCGCCCTATACGCTCATCCTTCTTCGACACGGCCAGAGCGAGTGGAACAAGACCAACCAGTTCACCGGCTGGGTCGACGTCCGCCTCACCGAGCAGGGCAAGGCCGAGGCCCAGCGCGGCGGCGAGCTGCTCGCCGAGTCCGGCATCCTCCCCGACGTCCTGCACACCTCGGTGCTCAGCCGTGCGATCCAGACCGCGAACATCGCGCTGGACGCCGCCGACCGCCTCTGGATCCCGGTCAAGCGCTCCTGGCGTCTCAACGAGCGCCACTACGGCGCCCTGCAGGGCAAGGACAAGGCGGAGACGCTCGCCGAGTTCGGTCACGAGCAGTTCATGCTGTGGCGCCGGAGCTTCGACACCCCGCCGCCGCCGCTTCCGGACAACGACGAGCACAGCCAGGTCGGTGACGAGCGCTACGCCGATATCCCCGATGCCGAGCTGCCGCGGACCGAGAGCCTCTCACTCGTCATCGACCGGCTCCTGCCCTACTGGCGCGACCGGATCGTGCCGGAGCTGTCCGCCGGGCAGACCGTGCTCGTCGTCGCGCACGGCAACTCGCTTCGGGGGCTTGTGAAGCACCTCGATGGCATCTCGGACGCCGACATCGCCGAGCTCAACATCCCGACCGGGATCCCGCTCGTCTACGAGCTCGACGAGCAGCAGCGGCCGACGGCGCCGTCGCGCTACCTCGACCCGGAGGCTGCTGCGGCCGGTGCGGCTGCGGTCGCCGCGCAGGGGCGCGGGTGAGGCGCAGTTAGGTCGCGCCGCGATGGCGCTCGGGCAGTCGTCGACGAGACGAATGCGTGGCGCGCGAGCGTGCTCGCGTCGCCGGGCCGACTACGGCAGGTAGTCCTCGAAGAATGGGCGCGCCTCGGCGTCGAGCACGGGCACGAGCAGCTGCTGGCCTGCCGCCTCGCCGACCTGGAAGTACACCGGGTAGAGGCCGCCAAGGCTCGCGTCGGTCGGGCGCTCGACGAGCACCGCCACGTCGGAGTCCGGGCCGCCGACCGTCGTCGCCTCCTCGGGCGCGAGCGTGATCGCGGCCTTGCCGTCCGTGCCGCCCGCGCCGAGCGCGACGTGCAGCCTGGCCTGCTCCTCCCCTGAGTTCACGACGTAGAAGTACACGTTGATCGCACCGGACTCACCCATGATCGCCTGTGCATCGCGGACCTTCACCTCACCGAGATCCGTGCCGATCCCATCGGCCGGGTCGTAGTGGATCATGGTGGCCACTGGGGCGACGAGTGAGCACGCACTGAGTCCGAGCAGTGCGGTCGCGGCGAGCGCGGCGGCACCGGCGATTCGAGCGACAGGCTTCGCGGCGATTCGAGTGGTCTTCACGCCGTCCAGCCTACCTGGGGGTCGATGGTAGAATCGAATGCCGCGAAAGGACGTCCTCTATGCAGTTTGTCGTTGGTGAAACGGTTGTCTACCCCCATCACGGCGCCGCAAAGATCATTGAGATCAAGCAGCGTGTCATTCGAGGTGAGGAGAAGACGTACCTCAAGCTCAACGTCGCACAGGGTGACCTGACGATCGAGGTGCCGGCGGAAAACGTCGACCTCGTCGGCGTCCGTGACGTCATCGGCCAGGAGGGCCTCGACCAAGTCTTCGAGGTGCTGCGCACGCCGCACGCGGAGGAGCCGACGAACTGGTCCCGCCGCTACAAGGCGAACCTGGAGAAGCTCGCGTCCGGCGACGTCATCAAGGTGTCCGAGGTCGTCCGCGACCTGTGGCGCCGCGACCAGGACCGTGGGCTGTCCGCCGGGGAGAAGCGCATGCTCGCGAAGGCGCGCCAGATCCTCGTCTCCGAGCTCGCCCTCGCTGAGAAGACCGGCGAGGAGCAGGCCGCACTCCGCCTCGACGAGGTCCTCGCGTCCTGACGTCCCGCGTGCGCATCCCCGCCGACGCGCGCCGCGCATTCGTGCGTCCGAATATCCCTACACTGGCGACCAGGAGCCGCGGGGGAGGAGCGCACGGTCGAGATGTCGACAACAGCTGAGTCATCGACGAATGCGGCGGTCGCCGTCATCCTCGTCGCCGCCGGCTCTGGCAGGCGGCTCGGGCTCGGGCTCCCGAAGGCCTTTGTGCCACTCGCGAACGGCACCGTGCTCGAGGCGGCGATCAGCGGCGTCCGACGCGCTGGCGTACTGGCCCAGCTCATCGTCGTCGCCCCCTACGACCACCTGCAGGAGGCGGCGCGCATCGCGAGGCGCGTGTACCGAGACGACACCGACCGGCTCGTGACCGTCATCCCCGGCGGCGATGAGCGCGCCGACTCCGTCGCGGCCGGACTGCGCGCGCTCGCCCCCGACGTCGTCGCCGTCCTCGTCCATGACGCGGCGCGGGCGCTCACCCCACCCGAGCTCTTCGACGCCGTCGCCGGGCTCGTCCTCAAGCTCGGCTGCGGCGTCGTCCCCGTGCTCCCCGTCGTCGACACCGTCAAACGGGTGCTCCGCGACGGCGAGATCGCCGGCACACTCGACCGCAGGGACCTCGCGCTCGCACAGACCCCGCAGGGCTTCCCCCGCGGCCGACTCGAGGCCGCGTACCGGCTCATGGGGCCCGCCGCCACGACCTACACCGACGATGCGGCGATCTACAGCGCCGCCGGGCACCGCGTCGTGACCACGACCGGCCGCGATCGCGCCTTCAAGATCACGCACCCGCAGGACCTCCGCCGCGCCGAGACCATCCTCAGCGACCCGAGCATCCCCGAGTCGGAACGGCCCGCCCTCGCCCGCGGACCACGGCTGCCGCGCACCGAGCACCTCGAAGACACCGACACCGGGACCGACACGGGGACGGGGACTGGCACGAGTCGCACGTACCGGACCGGGGTCGGCGCCGACGCGCACGCCTTCGGGGAGACCCCGCCGCTCCGGCTCGGCGGGGTCGAATGGCCCGACTTCCCCGCGCTGGAGGGGCACAGCGATGGCGACGCCGCCTGTCACGCGATCGTCGACGCGCTGCTCGCGGCGTCCGGCCTCGGCGACATCGGCACGGTCTTCGGCGTCGGGGACCCGGCGATGGCGGGGTACGCGGGTACCGCATTCATCCGGGATGCGGTCAACCTGCTCGTCGCACACGGCTGGACGATCCACAGTGTCTCGGTCGAGATCGTCACGAATGCGCCGCGCATCGGCGAGCGGCGGGCCGAGCTCGAGCGGGTGCTCGGCGAGGCGGTCGGCGCCCCCGTCTCGGTTGCGGGCACCACGGCGGACGGACTCGGCCTCACGGGCGAGGGCCGCGGGATTGGCGCCGTCGCCTCCGCCCTGCTGTCCCGCTGACCCCGCGCCCTGACCCCGCGCCCCGTCCCCCCGTTCAGTCGATGTTCAGGAGGGGACTACGGCCTAGGGAGGACCTGGCGGCGCGCCACGCCCTCCCGATCGCGCCGGACCCTCCCAAGCAGGGAAGCCACGCTCGGGCGAGGGGACGCTGCCCGGGCGCGGGCACGGTCGGCCGTATTGCCCTCGCGCGGCCGGAACCCCCTCGCCCCGCGGCCGCCGGCCCCGGCATCGGCCGCGGCTGCGCCTGCCGACCGCCCGGCGCACACCAGGGCCGCAACATCAGGGTGCGGCCTGGTGCGACCGAATACGCTTGGGGGGTGACCGTCCGGCTGTACGACTCCAAGGCGCAGGCGCTCGTCGACCTCGCGCCGCGAGTGCCGGGCGAGGTCGGCATGTACGTCTGCGGGCCGACCGTGCAGTCGAGCCCACACATCGGGCACCTGCGCTCGGCGCTCGTCTACGACCTGTGGCGGCGCTGGCTCGGCTACCGCGGGTATCGCGTCACCTTCGTGCGCAACGTGACCGACATCGACGACAAGGTCCTCGACGTCGCGGTCCTCACGGGCGACCCCGAGCGCTGGTGGGCGATCGCGTACCGGGTCGAGCTCGAGTTCACGGCGGCATATGCCGCGATCGGCATCCAGCCGCCGACCTACGAGCCGCGGGCGACTGCGTCGATCGGCGAGATGCAGCAGCTCGCGCAGCGGCTCATCGACCGCGGCCACGCCTATGTCGCCGACGATGGCTCCGGTGACGTGTACTTCGACACCGCGAGCTGGCAGGCGTACGGCCAGCTCACCCGGCAAGGCCGCGAGGACATGTCGCCCGCCGCCGACGCCGACCCGCGCGCGAAGCGGGACCCGCGAGACTTCGCCCTCTGGAAGGGCCGCAAACCCGCCGAGCCCGAGTCGGCGTCCTGGGACTCGCCCTGGGGCCCCGGCCGCCCCGGCTGGCACATCGAGTGCTCGGCGATGAGCCGCCGCTACCTCGGTCCAGCCTTCGACATCCACGGCGGCGGGCTCGACCTGCGCTTCCCGCACCACGAAAACGAGCTGGCGCAGTCGAGTGCCGCAGGCGACGCATTCGCCACCCACTGGTTGCACAACGGCCTCGTCCAGGTCGGCGGCCAGAAGATGTCGAAGTCGCTCGGCAACTCGATCTTCGCCGCGGAGATCCTCGACCAGGTCCGCCCGGTCGTCGTCCGCTACGCGCTCGCCGCCGCGCACTACCGCTCGACGATCGACCTCGTCGACAGCTCCTTCGCCGAGGCGGAGGCGGCACTTGGCCGCATCGAGCAGTTCCTCGCCCGCTCGGCCCGGGCGCTGACGACCGGCGAGGCGGTCGCACCGTCGCTGCTGCCGGTGCCCGCCGCATTCGCGGCCGCGATGGATGACGACCTCGGGGTGCCGCAGGCGCTCGCCGTCCTCCACGAGACCGTCCGCGCCGCGAACACCGCGCTCGACGCGGGCAACCTCGCCGCGGTCGGGACGGCGCGCGCCGAGGTGCGGGCCATGCTCGGCGTCCTCGGGCTCGACCCCGACGACCCCGCGTATGGCGCCACGGAGCCGGGACCGGAGCACGCCGCGCTCGGTGCGCTCGTCGCGGGGCTGCTCGAGCGGCGGGATGCCGCTCGCGCTGCCAAGGATTTCGGCACGGCGGACGCGATCCGCGACACCCTCACCGCCGCGGGCATCCAGCTCGATGACGGCGCCGACGGCACGCATTGGAGCCTCACATGACGAAGCCAGGGCGCCCCGGCGCGAACCGCAAGAAGAAGGGCCCTCGCGTCGGCTCCGGCGGCCAGGGGCGCCAGGCCCTCGAGGGCAAGGGCCCGACGCCGAAGGCCGAGGACCGGACCTACCACAAGGCCGGCAAGCGCAAGGCGGCCGCCGAGCGCGCCCGCGAGCGCGTCGGCCTGCCCGCGAAGCCGGGTGAGAAGCCGGGCGCCAAGTCGGGCGCGAGGGGGACGAATGCGCGCCGCGGCCCCGTCACGGACGCTGACATCGCCGCGAAGGCGTTCGAGGAGCGGGTCGCTCGTCGCCGCATCCCGAAGACGACGGACACGGGCGAGCTCGTCACCGGTCGTAACTCGGTGCTCGAAGCACTCCAGGCGCGCATCCCCGCGACGACCCTCTACCTCGCGCAGCGCATCGAGTACGACGACCGGGTCAAGGCGATCATCCAGCTCGCCAACGGCCGCGGCCTCCCGATCATCGAGATCACCCGCCAGGAGCTCGACCGGATGTCGAGCGAGGGCACCGTCCACCAGGGCGTTGGCATCAAGGTGCCGCCCTACGAGTACCGCCACCCGCTCGATCTGCTCGACGAGGTCATCGAGTCGGGGCAGACCCCGCTCTTCGTCGCGCTCGACGGTGTCACCGACCCCCGCAACCTCGGCGCGATCATCCGCTCGGTCGCCGCGTTCGGCGGCCACGGCGTCATCGTGCCGCAGCGCCGCTCGGTCAGCGTCACCGCGTCGGCGTGGAAGACGAGCGCGGGGGCCGCGGCCCGCATTCCTGTCGCGATGGCGACGAATCTCAACAATGCGATCAAAGACCTCAAGGCCCGCGGCCTCTTCGTCCTCGGCCTCGACGGGGGTGGCGAGGTCTCGCTGCCGGAGCTCGAGCTTGCCGACTCGCCCCTCGTGCTCGTCATCGGCTCCGAGGGCAAGGGCCTGTCGCGGCTCGTCACGGAGCACTGCGATGCGATCGTCTCGATCCCGATCGAGTCGAGCATGGAGTCGCTGAATGCGGGGGTCGCCGCCGGCGTCGCGCTGTACGAGGTCTCGCGGCGGCGGGCGGGCTGAGCGCCGAGGGTGCCCCCCGCGCGAAGTACTGAGATTTCGCCGAAGTACTGACGCCCGGGTGCGCTCGAGGTGAGTTTCGCGCATTCCTCAGTACTTCGTGCCGCGGGCGCCCGGCATAGGCTGACCGACATGGCTGAGCACGCCGTCCCTGCGCCGAAGCGGCGGCGCGGTCGGCCCCGCGGCGGTGCCACGGACGCGCGCGAGCGCATCGTCGCGGCGGCGGTCGCGGAGTTCGGGGAGCGGGGGTACGACGGCGCGACCATGCGCGGGATCGCGGCCCGCGCGGAGGTCGACGCCGCGCTCCTGCACCACTACTTCGGGACGAAGGCGGACCTGTTCGCCGCCGCCGTCGACGTGCCGATCCGCCCCGATCGCTTCGTGCCGCAGATCCTGGCCGGTCCCCGCGAGGCGGTCGGCGAGGGCATTGTGCGCTTCGTGCTCGGCCCCTCCGGCTGCGGCAAGACGACGCTGCTGCGCTCGATCGTCGGTGTGCAGCGCCTGAGCGCCGGTGACATCACCGTGCTTGGTGCGCCGGCGGGCAGTCGGGGCTCGACGGACAGGCGACGCAGGCGGTCGATGCGCTGAGCGGCGGGCAGCGCGGCCGCGTATCCCTCGCGATCGCGATGCTCGGCGCACCCGAACTTCTCGTCCTCGCCTCGCTCACGCTGCGGCGCCGGACGCCGTGATGCGGCCTCAGACCAGGTCGCGCCAGTCCCGCTGCGGGCCGGTCGGGCCCAGCCCGTCGAGCTCGTCGTCGGGGATGATCTGCATGATGTCGGTCGTCGGCGGGCCGACGAAGGTGCGCTCGTCGCGGCGGTGGCGCAGCACCGTGTCGATGTAGGAGGTCATCGCCTCGGACAGGGTGACGTCGCGCCCGCCGTCTTGCGAGAGGTTCCAGCGGTGGTCGAGGAGTTGGTGGAAGATCTCGGCGGGCTCGAGCCGACCGCGCAGGTCCCGGGGGATGGCGCGGATGACGGGCTCGAAGACGGTGGTGAGCCATTCGTGGGCGACGACCTCTTCGTCGGCGCTCGGCCGCCCGGAGCGGGCGCGGAAGGCGTCGAGGTCGTTGAGGAGCCGGCGCGCCTGGTTCTCCTCGACATCGAGCCCGGTGAGGCGCAGCAGGCGCCGGGAGTGGTGCCCGGCGTCGACGACTTTCGGCTGGAGGACGACGGTCGTGCCCGTCTCGTCGGTGTGGATCGACATCTCCTCGATGTCGAAGCCGAGCTCGTTGAGCCGCTCGACGCGCTGGTTGATCCGCCAGCGCTCCGATTCGTCGAAGTGCTCCGGCGCGGTGAGCTCCTCCCACAGCGAGCCGTACTTGTCGACGATGCCCTGCGCGACGGCGATCGGGTCGAGGCCATCGTCGAGCCGGTCGCCGGCCTGGAGGTCGAGGAGCTCGCCGGCGATGTTGACCCGCGCGATCTCGAGGTCGTGGGCGCGCTGTCCGTCGGTGAGGCGGGGGAAGAACTGTCCGGTCTCTGCGTCGACGAGGTACGCGGCGAAGGCCCCAGCGTCGCGCCGGAAGAGCGTGTTCGACAGGGACACGTCCCCCCAGAAGAATCCGGCGAGGTGGAGCCGGGCGAGCAGCACGGCGAGTGCGTCGACGAGTCGGGTCGCGGTCTCGGGCCGCAGCCGTTGCGAGGAGTAGACGGCGCGGTACGGCATGGAGAACTGCAGGTGGCGGGTGACGAGCACCGGCTCGAGCGCCTCGCCGTCGTCGGTGCGCCGACCCGTGATGACCGCGATCGGCTCGACGCACGGCACCGCGTGGCGCTGCAGCGTCTTGAGCGCCTCGAATTCTCGCCGCGCGAGCTCCTCCGTCGTCTCCTTCACCGCGACGACATAGTCCCCGAGGTAGGCGAGCCGGACGACGTGCCGTGAGATGCCTTTCGGCAGTGCCGCGATCGTCTCCTCCGGCCACGACTCGAGCGGCAGCTGCCACGGCAGGTCGAGCAGCGCCGGCTCCGCGGTCGCTGCCGTGATCGACACGGAGGCGGGCACTCAGCCTCCCTTGGTCAGATAGTCGGTGACGAATGCGGTGGCCGGCTCCTCAAGTAGTTGCTGCGGCGTGCCGACCTGGACGAGGGCGCCCCGGTCCATGAGCGCGACGCGGTCGCCCATCGCGAGGGCCTCGGCGGGGTCATGGGTGACATAGATGGTCGTCATGCCGAGCTGCTGCTGGAGCTGGCGGATCTGCTCCCGCGTCTGGTCGCGGACGACGGGGTCGAGGTTGGCGAGCGGCTCGTCCATGAGGAAGACCTGCGGCTGTCGGACGATGGCACGCGCCATCGCGACGCGCTGGCGCTGCCCGCCCGACAGCGCCTTCGGCTTGCGATCGAGGACGGACTCGAGGTCGAGGAGTCGGGCGGCCTGCGTGACCCGCTCGATGCGCACCTGCTGGTCGATGCCGGCGACTTTCAGCGCAAAGCCCATGTTCTCCGCGACGGTCATGTGGGGGTAGAGCGCGTAGTTCTGGAACGCGATGGCGACGTCCCGGTCCTGCTGCGGGACCTCGGTGACGTCGCGCTCCCCGATGTAGATCCGCCCGGAGTCGATGTCTTCGTGGCCAGCGAGCATGCGCAGCAGTGTCGACTTGCCGCACCCGGGCGGGCCGAGGAGCACGACGAGTTCGCCGCCGGCGATGTGCAGGTCGAAACGGTCGACGGCAGGGTGCGAGGCGCCCGGGTAGATCCGGGTCGCCTGGTCGAAGGTGACGGTGGCCACGCTCCGAGTATTCCCTGTCCGACCGCTCCCAGCGAACTGCTCACTAGACTGCGTAGGTTGTCTGGGCGACTCGAGAGGGTGAAATTGAGCAACGGACAGGGTGGTCGGCTGACCAAGAACGAGCGACGCGAGCAGGCCCGCGAGGAGATGCGCCGCAAGATGGAGGCGGCGCGCCGCAAGGAGCGCACCGGCAAGGTGCTGCTGCAGGGCGGCATCATTCTCGCCGTGGTGGCGGTCGCGGTCGTCGTCGCCCTCGTCATCATCAACAGTGTCGGGCCGAAGGGCCCCGGGCCTCGCAACATGGCGTCAGGCGGCGTGCTCTTCCAGCCGGGTGCTGCCGGCGAGGTGCAGGTGGCCAAGACGGCGGGCCTGGCTGACGAGGCCGAGCGCGTGATGGCCGATAGCCGCGCGGAGCTCCAGGTCCAAGTCTTCGTCGACTTCCTTTGCCCGCTGTGCGGCCGCTTCGAGCGCGGCATCACGCCGGAGGAGTTCCAGGCCTCCGGGTTCCCAGGCACGGCCGCGGACTACACCGGCAATGCGGACTACATCAAGACGCTCATCAAGGAGGGCGTCGCGTCCCTCGAGGTCGTGCCGGTCGCGATCCTCGATCGCTACTCGCTCGGCACGAAGTACTCGACGCGCGCGGCGAATGCCTTCGCCTGCGTCGTCGACCAGGAGCCGGGCATCGCGATGGACTACATGGGCCTGCTCTTCGAGCAGCAGCCGGACGAGGGCACGAGCGGGCTCGACGACAACGAGCTCATCGCGCTCGCGCGGGACGCCGGCTCGTCGTCGGCGGCGACGGAGCTGTGCATCCGCAACCAGAGCTTCAAGAGCTTCATCGCCGACAACACGAACACGGCGTCGAGCAAGGCGGAGTTCGCCAACCTGGTCGCGGACGACGCGTACACCGGACCGATCGGGACCCCGGTCGTCTACGTGAACGGCAAGCGGTTCACCCCGGAGTATGACTGGTCGAACAACGCGTCGTTCCGGACCTTCATCCAGCAGCTGCTGGGCGAGGAGTACCAGGAGTCGCAGCCCCAGCCGACCCCGACGCCGACGTCGACACCGACCCCGTAGTCGGCGTCGGTGTCGACGATCGAGCCCACTGTCGGACTCGAACCGACGACCTGCTGTTTACAAGACAGCTGCTCTACCAGCTGAGCTAAGCGGGCGCGAGAGGAAGTCTACGTTGGGCACACGGTGGGCCACCCTCCTCTTCGTCGCGCTGAGCGTCGTCGGTGGGGCGCTCATGGTCGTGCAAGCCCGGATGAATGCGGGACTCGCCGTCGCTGAGGACTCGCCCTGGTACGCAGCCGCCTGGTCGTTCGGTTCTGGCTTCCTCGTCGTGTCCGTCGTGGTGCTCCTGGGCGCCCGCGTGCGGCACGGCGTCGCCCGATTCTTCCGGGAGATCGCCGCGGGGCGACTGCCGTGGTGGACGGCGATCGGCGGCACGATCGGCGCGACCTTTGTCCTCGCGCAGGGGCTCGTGGCGCCCGCCGTCGGCATCGCGCTGTTCACCGTCGTCGGCGTCGCGGGCCAGTCGCTTGGCGCGGTGACGGTCGACCGCCTCGGCTTCCTCGGCATGCCACGGCGTGGCCTCACCTGGCCGCGGCTCGTGGGCGCGGTGCTCGTCGTCATCGCGGTCACGGTCGCGACCTGGTCGGAGCTCGGCGGTGCGACCGCCGTGTGGTGGTTGCTGCTGCTCCCACTTGCCAACGGCTTGCTGCGCGGCGTCCAGCAGGCGATCAACGGCCGGATTCGGGAGGAATCCGGGTCGGCCATCGCGGCGACCTTCGTCAACTTCGGGGGCGGATCCATCGTCCTCGTCGTGGCTGCCGGTATCGGCTGGGCGGTGACCGGTCAGGGCCCGGTCGCGATCGATGAGTGGTGGCTGCTGTTCGGCGGGCTGCTCGGCATCGTCCACATCGCGTGGCAGTCCTTCGGGGTCCGGTGGCTCGGCACGCTGGTGCTCGGCCTCGCGATGATCGCCGGGCAGCTCGTCACCTCGGTCGTGCTCGACCTCGTGCTGCCGCTGCCGGGCACCGCGGTCGACGGGTGGCAGGTGGCGGGCGTGGCCCTCGCATTCATCGCCGTCCTCGTCGCGGCGCTGCCCGTCAGGGGCTACGCCGGGGTGAAGCGCAGTGAGAGCGAGTTCATGCAGTAGCGGTCGCCGGTCGGGGTCTGCGGTGCGTCCGGGAAGACGTGGCCGAGGTGCGAGCCGCAGGTCGCGCAGCGGACCTCGACGCGGACCATCCCGTGCGTCCGGTCCTCGAGGAGCTCGACCGCCTCCGGCCGTAGCGCCTCGTAGAAGCTCGGCCAGCCGCAGTGGGCCTCGAACTTCGTGCCCGCGTCGAAGAGCTCGGCGCCGCACGCGCCGCAACTGTACGTGCCGGCGCGATGCTCCTCGAGGAGTTCGCCGGTCCACGGCCGCTCGGTCGCCGCCTGCCGGAGGATCGCGAAGCGGTCGTCGCCGAGCAGCGCCCGCCATTCCTCGTCGGTCTTCATCACGTCATAGGCCATGTCGATCACGTCCTTCATCGAGTTGGGGCCGCTCAAGAGACTCGGGTCCGTGCCCGAGCCGATCATGCGCACCTGGGACCAGCTAACCACCGCGGAGCTCTACGGATTCCTCAGGCTCCGCTGCGACGTGTTCATGTGGGAGCAGCGGGTGGACGACGAGGCGGGGATGCCGCATCGGTCGATGTATCGGGCGCCGCGGACGGGTGACTCGGCGGCCGGCGCGGATGCTGCTGTGGACTCAGACGCGGTTTCGCAATGAGGTTAGCCTTACCAAAATTTTGACAAGACGTCGGGTGGGGTTTTAGGCTCGTCGGTGAGCTAAGGCTTACCTAACTGACTGCCCCAGCGTGTGCGCTCTCGCGCCGCCAGACTCCCGGAGCACCTTGATGCGCACGTCCACAGGACCGTCCTCCTGCCTGTCCCGAATCGCGGCCGTCGTCGCGTCCGCAGCCCTCGTGCTCGGCTCCGTCTTCGTCGGGGCTCCGGCGTTCGCCAGCGACGAGGCGCCGGTCGAGTCCGTCGAGGGGACGGTGCTGGTCGAGGAGGCCGCGTCGATCGACGCAGCCCCGCTCGAGGAGGCACCCCAGACCGAGGAGGTGTCTCCCGTCGGGGAGGAGCCCGTGGCCGAGGAGGAGCAGCCCGCCGCGGAAGCAACCCCCGCCGCCGCGGCGCCGAGCGGTGACACGTCCGAGGACCCGGCAGCTGCGGCGCTGGTCGTGCCGCTGCTGGGCGGCTTCGCCCCGATGGCGGCGGCGACCCCAGCGGTGTCGGTCACGCCTGCGTCTGGGTTGGATCGTGCCGGTGAGACGGTGACCGTTTCGGGTTCGGGGTATGACCCGGCGAAGGCGGTGTATGTCGCGGTGTGTGAGGACCGTGAGCTGTCGGCGGTGAACTTCACCATGTTCTATGGCTGTGTCGGTGCCCGGCAGGTGACGGCGTCGCCGACGAGTGACACGCAGGTGCAGCTGGAGGCGGACGGCTCGTTCTCGTTCGCGTTCGATGTCCCGGCCTCGGCGACGGCGTTCTCCCAGCC
>DATMFQ010000009.1:0-41469 GCA_035556075.1 Microbacteriaceae bacterium
GGCGGCGCCGGCCTGGATCTGCAGCTTGATCAGACCCGTGACCTTCTTCTTCGGTGCCATGGTGGCTCCATTCGGTCAGGAATGCGCGGTGCGGCCCTCGCGGACCGCGCCCGTCATTCTGTTGTCATGCCGAGCGGGGCCATCGGGGGTCCCGCTCTCCCGCTAGGCGGATGCCTACGGTGTCCGGCCGCCCCCGTCGACAGCTGGGGCGAGACCCTGGCGTCGGAAAGAACGACCGGACAAGTGTAGCGGATGCGGCGGGGCGGCGGCAGGTCGTGCACGACCGACCCGCGCGCACGACCGCGGAAGCGGGAAGAATGGGTGGCACGCGACGCCGGTCGCGCCGGAGGGAGACGTGATGTCGCAGCTCGTCGCGGTCGCGCAATTCGCGCCCGGGCAGGATCGCGCGGCCAATCTCTCGACCATCGCCCGGCTCGTCGCCGACGCCGTCGACCGCGGCGCCGGGCTTGTCGTCCTCCCCGAGTACGCCGCGTGGTTCCAGCCCGAGCTCGGCCCCGCGTGGCTCGAGCAGGGCGAGGGACTCGACGGCGCATTCGTCACCAGCCTCACCTCCCTCGCGGACGAGCACGGCGTGCACCTCGTCGCGGGCCTCCTCGAGACCGCGACCCGGACCGACCGCGTCCGCAACACGCTCGTCGCGATCGCCCCCGGCCGCGGCCTCGTCGCGACCTACCGCAAGCTCCACCTCTATGACGCCTTCGGCGCGCGCGAGTCGGACTGGGTCGAGGCCGGCGAGATCGAGGCGCCCGAGGTCTTCGACTGGGACGGCCTCACTGTGGGGCTGCAGACCTGCTACGACGTGCGCTTCCCCGAGGTCTCCCGCCGACTCGTCGACGCGGGCGCAGAGCTGCTCGCCATCCCCGCTGAGTGGGTGCGCGGTCCGCGCAAGGAGCACCACTGGCGCACCCTCGTCACGGCGCGCGCGATCGAGAACACGGTCTACGTCGCCGCCGCGGACCACACCCCGCCGATCGGCGTCGGCACCTCGCTCATCGTCGATCCGATGGGTGTCGCCGTCGCCGAGCTCGGCGAGCAGGAGGGCATCGCGATTGCGCCGGTCGACGCGGCCCGAATCGCGCAAGTGCGACGGACAAATCCGGCGCTCGAGCTCCGGCGGTTCCGCGTCACCGACGCCTGATCACGTCGCAGTCGCAGCGCGTCGCGAAGGCGAATGCAGTGCCCCCACGCCGCTCAGTCGGCGGCCAGCACCGCGACCGTCAGAGCTTCGTGACCTGCTCGAAGCCGAGGGTGACCGGGGTCTCGCGCTCGAAGAGCGAGACGAGGACGGTGAGCTTGCCGCCAGCCGCGTCGATCGCGTCGATCGTGCCGGGGAGCCCCGCGAAGGAGCCCTCCTTGATCGTGATCGTCTCGCCGACCTCGAAGTCGATCTCGGTCGGGATGACCCGCGCCGCCGCCTGGCCGCCCTTGCCGCTGGCCGCTTTGCCACCCGCGGGCGCCGGCGCCTCCGCGATCTGGACGGTCGACTTCAGCATCCCGAAGGCTTCCTCGAAGCGCAGCGGCACCGGGTTGTGCGCATTACCGACGAAGCCGGTCACGCCGGGCGTGTGACGCACCGCCGACCAGGAGTCTTCGTTGAGGTCCATCCGGACGAGCACATAGGAGGGGATCCGCACGCGATTGACGAGCTTGCGCTGCCCATTCTTGATCTCGACGACGTCCTCCATGGGGACCTCGACCTCGTAGATCGAGTCCTCCATGCCGAGCGAGAGGCGACGGTTCTCGATGTTCTGCTTCACCGACTTCTCGAAGCCCGCGTAGGAGTGCACGACGTACCAGCGGCCCGGGCGCTCGCGGAGCTCCTCCTTGAAGGCCTCGTACGGGTCGACTTCGGCGGGCGCGGCGTCCTGCTCCTCGACCTCGGCATCCGCGTCCGGATCCGCCTGCGCGACGCTGTCCTCGGCGGCAGCGTCGAGCGCCTCCACCAGGTGCTGGATGTCCTCGTTGTTGTCGGTCACGTTCTTGGGTCCTCGAGTGGTGTCTAGGGCTGGTACAGGGAGATATCGCCGAACACGTAGGCGACGAGATAGCCGAATCCGGTGTCGAGCCCGGTGATGATGGCCATCATGACGACGACGAAGACGAGCACGACACCCGTGTAGGTGAAGAGCTCCTTCCGCGTCGGGGTGACGACCTTGCGGAGCTCGGCCATCACCTGGCGGAGGAACAGCGCAATCCGGGCGAAGATCCCCTTATTGGCGGCACGGGCAGCGCGGGCGGTCGCGACGACGTCCTCGGACGGCTCATCGACGACGTCGTGTGAAGCCAAGTCACGCACCTTTCCTTGTCCCGGCCGCGCCGGTCGCGGCCATGCGCCGCGTTGGATTCGCAGGGCGGACAGGGCTCGAACCTGCAACCTGCGGTTTTGGAGACCGCTGCGCTACCAATTGCGCCACCGCCCTTCGTCGTGCCCGGCAGGCACCACGAAGCATGGGGTTTTGCAACCCCGGCGGACCAGTGTACGCCACGTAGCATGGTGCCGTGCCACGCATCTCACAGCGCATCGGGTCCATCGCCGAGTCCGCGACCCTCAAGGTCGACGCGAAGGCGAAGGCACTCAAGGCCGCCGGTCGGCCGGTCATCTCCTATGCCGCCGGGGAGCCGGATTTCGCGACGCCCGCGAATGTCGTCGAGGCCGCGACGCGTGCCGTCGCCGACCCGCGCAATCACCGCTACACCCCCGCCGCGGGCCTGCCCGAGCTCCGCGAGGCGATCGCCGCAAAGACGGCGCGCGACTCCGGCTGGGCGGTCGATGCCTCGCAGGTCATCGTGACGAACGGCGGCAAGCAGGCGGTGTACCAGGCCTTCGCCACGCTCCTCGACCCGGGTGACGAGGTGCTGCTGCCGGCGCCGTACTGGACGACCTACCCCGAGGCGGTCCGGCTCGCCGGCGGTGTCCCGGTCGAGGTGTTCGCCCCCGCCGAGCAGGGCTACAAGGTCACCGTGGCACAGCTCGAGGCGGCGCGCACCCCACGCTCGAAGGTGCTGCTCTTCGTGTCCCCGTCCAACCCGACGGGCGCGGTGTACAGCGCTGCGGAGACGAGGGCGATCGGCGAGTGGGCCGAGGCGAACGGCCTCTGGGTCATCAGCGACGAGATCTACCAGCACCTCACCTACGGTGACCTCGCGGGACGTCCTGCGCCCGCCATCGTCGGCGAGGTGCCCGCTCTCGCCGACCGGACGATCCTCGTCAACGGTGTCGCGAAGTCGTATGCGATGACCGGCTGGCGGCTCGGCTGGATGGTCGGCCCGACCGACGCGATCAAGGCCGCCTCGAATCTGCAGTCCCACCTCACGAGCAATGTGAACAACATCGCGCAGCGCGCCGCGCTCGAAGCGCTCACCGGCCCGCAGGACACCGTCGAAGTGATGCGCGTCGCATTCGACCGACGGCGTCAGGCGATCGTCGCGGGGCTGTCGGCGATCGACGGGATCGTCGTGCCCGACCCGCTCGGCGCGTTCTACGTCTACCCCGACGTGCGGGCGCTGCTCGGGCGCGAGTGGGGCGGCGTCACGCCGCACACGACCCTCGAGCTCGCCGACCTCATCCTCGAGCAGGCCGAGGTCGCCGTCGTCCCCGGCGAGGCCTTCGGCCCGAGCGGCTACCTCCGGCTCAGCTACGCGCTCGGCGACGAGGAGCTCGCCGAGGGCGTCGCCCGCCTCACCCGCCTCTTCGCCTGACCCCCGCTCCCTACCGCCCCCACCCCACCGAGGGTGCGTCGATGTGCCCAGGGTGTGCCCACGAACACGCACCGTCGGCGAGTGGACGCACCCTCGGCGGGAAGCGGGGTCAGAGGAGGATCGGCTCGGGCTGCAGGTTGACACCGAAGTCGGCCGACACCCGTGCCTGGATGAACCCGGCGAGCTGCAGGACCTCGGCGGCGGTCGCGCCCCCCGCATTCGTGATCGAGAGCGCATGGCGCGGCGACAGCTGCGCGCGCGAGCCGGGGATCGCGTATCCCTTCGGGATGCCGGCGGCCTCGATGAGCCAGGCGGCCGCGAGCTTGACGCTGCGCGCATCCGCAAACCCGCGCAGCACCGGGCCCGCCTCCAGTGGCGCGGCGACCGGGGCCTCAAGCGGCCCGACCGGGTAGCGCGGCGCCTCGGGCGGCAGCGAGCGCGCCCAGTTCTCGTCGACGACCGGGTTCATGAAGAACGAGCCGCAGGAGTCGGGCATGCCCGGGCCGATGAGCATCCCCTTCTCACCACGAATGCGCAGCACCGCCTCCCGCACCTGACTCGCGGGGACCGTCGCGCCGGACGCGACCCCGAGCGCGGCCGCGAGCTGCCCGTAGCGCACTGTCGCGCGATCCGATGGGGGCAGCGCGAGCTCAACGGCGAGCACGACGCCCCGTCGCCCTTGCTTCATCGCACTCGTCCGGTAGCCGAGGCCGAGATCGGCGGCGGCGACTCGCTCGATGCGGCCACTGACCCCGTCGAGGAAGTCGACGCTGACGAGCGACTCGGCGATCTCCGCGCCGTAGGCCCCAATGTTTTGCACTGGTGCGGCGCCGGCCGAGCCAGGGATGCCGCTGAGCGCCGCGAGAGTGCCGAGCCCGCGCTCGATCGTCGCGGCGACCACCCCGTCCCACGGCTCGCCGGCGGCGACCCGAAGGTGCACGAGGCCATCGTCGGCCGCAACCGACTCGATCCCCCGCACGCCGCCGGTCAGCACGACCGGACCGGGCACGCCCGCGTCGGGCGCGACCACGTTCGAGCCACCGCCGAGGACGAGGACCGACTCCGGGCCCTCCTCGGCCTCGCGCCACGCCGTACGGACGGCCTCGACGAGCTCGGTCACCGACTCGGGCCGGTGCACCGCGGTCGGGGCGCCGCCGACGCGCATCGTCGTGAGATCCGCGAGCGTCGTCCGCTCGGTCACGGCACCGCCACCCGCACCTGAGCCTTGCCAAGCACGGTCTGCTCGGCGGCGGTCACGGTGAGGTCGACCCGGACGATGCGTGTGCCCTCGTCGACCGCGCCGACCTTCGCCGCGATGTGGACCTCGGCGCCCTCGACCGCATCGACGACGACCATCCGGGTGAAGCGGACCCCGTATTCGACGATCCGGGCGCGCGTGCCGTCGGCGTCTGGCTTCAGGCCGGCGACCCAGTCGACAACGGGCTGCACGGCAGCGCCCATCGTGAGCATGCCGTGGGCGATGACGCCCGGGAGCCCCATGGCGAGCGCGACCGTCTCGTCCTGGTGGATCTGGTTGTGGTCGCCGGAGGCGGCCGCGTAGCGCAACAGCTCGGCGCGGGTGAGGCGGATCGTGCGCTCGGCGAGTGATGCGCCGGACTCGGGGAGCGCATTCATGCGGCGTCCTCCTCGCCGATGACGAGCACGCTCGTCGCGGTCGCGACCTGCTCCCCCGCCGCGTCACGGACCACCGTCTCCGCCGTGAGCATCGTCGCCGGGCCGAGCGCACGCATCGCGGTGACGGTGAGCTCGCCCGTGAGCACATCGCCGATGACGATGTCGCGGGTCGTCGCGAATCGCTGCTCGCCGTGCACGACCCGGCTCAGCACGATCCCGGTGCTCGGGTCGGCGAGCAGCTCGTCGAGCGCTGCTTGCTGCACGACGATGGGGTAGGTCGGGGGCGCGATCGATGCGTCCGGGTCGCTCGCGAGGACCGCGGTGGCGAACGCGTGGACCGACGCGGCGGTGACCTCGATCGGTGCGGTCGCGGGGAACGCGCGCCCCAGGAGCTCGGGGTTCACGGGCATGGCGACAGCCTAGCGATTCACTCACAGGGGTCGCGGCAGGCCAGTCATCCACAGTTTCGGACCGGGCCCGGGCGGGCGCCCGGCGAATCGGGCACGATCGGCGCACGCATCGGCGAGTGCCGAGCGGAAAGGAGCTACGAAAGATGTCGGCACGAATGGCACGGGTCGCGGCCCGGCGGCGAGCGGGACGTCGCCGGGCCACCGCGACCGTCGGGGTGCTCGGGCTGCTCGGGATCGGTCTCGGCGTCGGCGCCGCCGTCGCCACCACGGCGGCCTGGACCGACCAGGTGTGGTGGGCCGGTGACGTCGCAACGGGGACCGCCGATTTGCAGGGCTCGCTCGATGGGGTCACCTGGGTCGACTCGAACGACTCGGGCGCGGTGGAACTCCTGATCCCGGCGTTGAGCGACCTTCGGCCGGGTGACACGGTCACCACCCCCATCCACGTCCGCAACGTCGGCGACCTGAGCGTCGAGATCACTGGCACCGCGAGCGGGAGCGGTGCGCTCTTTACCGGGACCGCCCCGGTGACGGCCGCGCTTAGCGCAGTCCCCGCGACGCTGGCGGGCGGCTCGCCCGCGACCGCCCTCCTCACCGTGACCGCACCAGAGTGGACCGGGCAGGAGCACATGGGCGAATCGGGTGCCGTGACGGTGACGCTGACCGGCGCCGTGCCGTGATTCGGGCGGTCCGGGTCGCGGCGACGATTGGGATCTGGGCGCTCGCCGCCGCGGGCCTCCTCGGTGCCGCGGTCTGGGTGCTCGCCCAGTTCGGCGTCGTGCAGCCGCTCGTCGTCGTCTCCGAGTCGATGCGACCGGCACTGCGCACCGGCGACATCGTCGTCGCGGTCCGGGTCCCGGTCGCCTCGCTCGCGCCAGGGGACATCGTCAGCGTCGCTCGGGACGACACCGCGCGATTCATCACGCATCGCCTCGTCGCAGCGGTGCCGGCGTCCGGCACTGACTGGTCGCTCATGCTCAAGGGGGATGCCAACCCCGTCGCCGATCCCGCCGCGTACCCCGTCGGCGGTGAGGTGCTCAAGGTCGTGTGGCGCGCACCGCTGCGGCTCCCGCTCGGCGCTGCCGCGGCGCTTGGCCGCGCGGAGGCGGCCTGGTCCGACGTCGTGTACGCCATGCTCGAGCTCAGGACGCCGGTACCTGGCCCGGCGCCCTACACGATCACGACGACGGCGGCGTGGAATGGGCTCGCTGGCATCAGCACCGCGATCTGCCCGGATGGGGCGACGATCGAATACGATTGGGCGCCGACCGGCTCCTGGACCGGTGTCGACGGCGGTGGCGACAGCGCGGCGATCGACGTCGCCTTCACGTGGGACCAGCACGTCGCCCTCCACACGAATGCGCGCTGTCACCTGGACGGGCGCGTCTCCGACTGGGTGCCCGCGAGCAACAACGGCGTGACGCACGGCATCCGATGGCCGTATGTGTCGGGGTGGTCCGGGTACACGGACGCGCCGAGTCGACGTTTCGAGGCGCACTTCGAGTGCCCCGCGGGGACCACGGGCTCCGTGGTGCGCATCGGGCTCCGGCGCAGCGGATCATCACCGACCACGGCGTTATGGAGTGCGCCCGGCTCGCACCTCGTCGTCAACTGGTCGGGCACCATGGGCAACGGCTCGGTCGCCATGCACGTCGCCTGCAGCGGGCCGTGGGGCGTCGCGTCGACCTTCGCGAGCCACGAATTCGGCCCCGGCTGTGTGCCGACGATCCTCGTCGCGATCTGCACCGACTACTACCTCGGGTGAGGTCAGGTGTGGGCGGCGATGTACTGCTCGACGGCGTCCCGGGCGATACTCGCGGCCGGAGAGCTCGTGAACCGCGTAAATCGTGAGGTCACTTTGAGAGGGGGTGGGTCGGCGTAGAAATGACGGCTGACCAGGACGTTTCGTTGTAGCTCGGGCGGGGCTCGATCCCGCGACCTCACGATTATGAGTCGTGCGCTCTAACCAACTGAGCTACCGAGCCAGGCATGGCGTGGGCGACCCCCGCATTCGGGATCATCCACGTCACGAGCCCCCTGCGGGAATCGGACCCGCTACCTCTTCCTTACCAAGGAAGCGCTCTACCAATGAGCTAAGGGGGCGCAGTCACGGCGTGCGCCGTTTTGCACCAGGAGAGCCTACCGCACCGGCGCCAGCACCTCCGACGTGTGGCTGCGGCTGGGGCGCGTCACCGCGCGTTGGCCGTGAGCCACTCGAACGGGTTCACCGGCACACCATCGAGATGGATCTCGAGGTGGAGGTGGGGCCCGGTCGAGAATCCGGTGTTGCCCGTGTCGCCGATGAGCGCCCCGACCTTGATCTCGAGCCCCGGGTAGAGCCCGTAGGCATCCGAGGAGTCGTCGACGAGGTGGGCGTAGAGAGAGTCGACGCGGACACCGTCGATGACGTGCGCGATCTTGACGTAGTAGCCGAAGTTGGTCTTGTCGCGGCCGACCCAGGTGACGACGCCGTCGGCGATCGCGCCGACCGGGGTGCCGTAGCCGGGTACGAAGTCGGTGCCCGCGTGGAAGCCGATATCACGCTCGCCGAAACCACTCGAGATCTCAACCGACATGGGGTACGGCCACCGGACCGAGCCGGTCGTCGGGATGAACCCGGGCTCGAACGGTCGACCCGCGGAGAGGTACAGGGCGCGGAGGACCTCTGCCTTCGACTCGCTCGTGAAGCTCGTCTCGGCGCGCGCCGAGCTGACCGCCGTTTGCAGGTCCGCGGCCGCGGCATCCGACGGCACGGCGAACCCGGTGCCCTGCGCGGCGGGCGGCGGTGACGCCGCGACGGGCACAGCGGACGTCAAGTCGGCGTCGAGTGGCAGCGGTGCACCAAAGGTCGCGGACGCGGGCACGGACAGCCCCACCGCGAGCCCAACGGCCGAGAGCATCGCGGCGCCGCTGATCGCGAGGCGCGTCAGCGACGTGCGGCGACGTGACGCGGGACGGCTGGCGCGGACACGGGCTCGAGTCGCGTGCCGCACTGGCGCCGAGACGACCTCGGATGGGTCACTGGGCACGATGAACGACGGCAGCTCGAGCGGTGTCATCGCACGCGACCCGGGTGCCGCGGCACGCTCCGCCTCGCGTCGCTGACGACGGGACGAGTGCCCAGGCATGGGGAGCTCAGGTCCGCTCAAGCTCGACCTCACACTCCTGACTCGTCCGGCACACCGGGCACCACGGGCGATTTCGGCACAGCGCGCAACGGCGCCAGCACCCCCACGATCGGTCACTCTATCGCGCTGCGCGCGACGTGGCCAGACCGGGATCGGCCGGGTTCCCGGTCCCCCACCGATCAGAGGCCAGCTCGCTCGATCGCCTCGCGGAACTCCCCGGCGACGGTCGGTGCGGCCGCCGTGACAAGCCGCCGATCAGCCCGCACGTCACCCACGTCGACGACCGCCCCCGCCTCGGCGGCGATGAGCGCCCCGGCCGCGAAGTCCCATGGCTGCAGCCCACGCTCCGCGTACGCATCGAGGCGCCCCGCCGCGACACTGCATAGATCGATGCTCGCCGCGCCGAGGCGTCGAATGTCACGGACCTTCCCGATGAGCGTTGCGACCGATGCCGCCTGCGCCGCACGGATGCCGGCGTCGTAGGCGAAGCCGGTTGCCAGCAGCGACTGCGCGAGCGAGACGGGGGCGGCCGCCACGATCTGACCCCCGTTGCAAGTCGCGCCGCCGCCGACCACCGCCGCGTAGGTTGCATCGAGCGCCGGCGCGACGACGACCCCCGCGAGCGCGGTCCAGGACGTCGGGTCGGTGCCGCCCGTCACGGCGGCAATCGAGACCCCCCACTGCGGGATCCCGTAGAGATAGTTGACGGTGCCGTCGATCGGGTCGACGACCCAGGTGAGACCGGTCTCGCTCTCGGCGGCCACGGACTCCTCCCCGTAGAACCCGTCGCCTGGCCGCGCAGCTGCGAGCCGTGCCCGGATGAGCGCCTCGACCTCCTCATCGGCAGCGGTCACGATGTCGACGGCACTCGACTTCGTCGCGGCGACGTCCACGCCCTCACGACGACGACGCAGCGCGAGTGCACCCGCCTCGGCACCGAGGTCGAGTGCGAGCGTCAGGAGCGAATGCGGATCCAGCGTCATGCGGCCAGCCTAGGTCGCGCTACGCCGCCGCCCGCCGGCGCTGCGCGAGCGCGATCAGCCACTCGACGACGAGCCATACCCAGCCGCCCAGCCAGACGGCGCCGGTCACCAGGGTCACGACGCCCGAGACCGACTCCGTCTGCCCGTCGGAGGCCATCGCCAACATGAGCGTCAGGGTCGAGCCAGCGGTCTGGTCGCCACCGTCATACATCAGCAGCGCCGTCAGGACGACGCCGATGCTTGTCACCCATGCGGCCGACACCGCCCGCGATGCGTTGGCCGCGTGACGGAGTGCGCCGCGGTGCCGAAGCAGCGAACCGAGCGCGATGACCAGCTGCAGCGCATACCCGAGCAGCAGGAGCAGGACCGGGATGACGAGCATGAGGAGGAGCGCCATCATCCAACCGAACGAGCAGGACTTCACGACGAGTGCGAGGATCGGGGCGACGATGAGGGCGATGCCGGCAGCGCGCACCGCGCGGGGGCGGGCGGGAGTATCGAGGCTCATGCCGGGAGTCTGCCAGGTGGGCGCGGGCTCGCCCGGTATTGTGATGACGCCGCGATGGGGCTCTGGTCGGATACGTGATTGGTGGCGTGACACATGGGACGCAGGCCCAAAGAGGTGCCGCTCCTGACGGTCGATCAGATCATTGACGAGACCATCGCCTGCATCGATGAGCACGGCCTCGAGGCGTTTACCATGCGCCGCCTCGCAGCCCGCATGGGCGTCTACTCCTCCGCCATCTATTGGCACGTGAGCTCGAAGGCGCGACTCCTCGCGCTCGCGTCGACCCGGCTGGTCGACAAGCTGCCTGCCCATGACGAGGGCACCGACTGGCGAGTCTGGCTCGTCCAGGCCGCGCGGCAGGTCCGCAGCACCATGCACGAGCACGCGAACTTCGCCCCCGTCTTCGGCTCCCAACTCAGCGTGGACGTCGGCGCGGCCGCCCCATTCATCGAAGCGGTGCTCACCGTGCTGCGCCGGACGGGGCTCGATGAATCGCGGGTCGTCGATGCGTTCAACGCCTACATTGGCCTCGTGCTGGGCTGGGTGAGCATGGAGCTGTCCACGCAACCGGAGGGCGCCCACGGCGAGGAGGCGCCAGGCCACAGCGTCCAGGATCAACTGCGCGCACTCCGGGCCGAGGAGCAGCCGAATCTCGTCGAGCTCATCCCCCGGCTGTCCAACCACGCCTTCATGATGCGCTGGGACCCGGGCCGCACCAATCCGCTCGACTCGAGCTTCGACTTCGTCATCGAGACCTTCATCGCGGGCCTCGAACGGCGGGTCCCAGGTGGCTGACCGCCGACTCAGTCGTCCGCGTCCTTCAGCATCCCGAGGAATGCGCGCGTGCGCTCGACCTTCGACTCGTCGAGCACCGCTGCCGGCGTCCCCTGCTCGACGATCGTGCCCTCGGACATCATGATGATCTTGGACGCGATCGCCCGGGCGAAGCCCATGCTGTGGGTGACGACGACCATGGTCGTGCCCTCCTGCGCGAGCTGCACCATGACCTGCTGCACCTCGCCGACGAGCTCGGGGTCGAGCGCCGACGTCGGCTCATCAAAGAGGATGACCTCGGGCCGCATGGCGAGCGCCCGGGCGATCGCGACGCGCTGCTGCTGGCCGCCAGACAGCTCCGCGGGGCGACTGTGCAGCTTATCGGCGAGCCCCACCTTCGTGAGGAACTCGACGGCGACGGCCTGCGCCTCCTGCTTCGAGATGCCGTAGGCGAGCTTCGTCGGCAGCGCGACATTCTGTAGCGCGCTGATGTGCGGGAACAGATTGAAATTCTGGAAGACCATCGAGATCCGTCGGCGCAATTGCTTCGTCGCGCGCGTCGTGAAGGGCGGGATCTCGCCGTTGTACTGAATCGTGCCCTCGTACTGCTCTTCGAGCCGGTTGAGGCACCGCAGCAGCGTGCTCTTGCCAGACCCGCTTGGGCCGATGATCGCGACGACGTCCCCCGTGTGCACTTCGAAGGCGATATCGCGGAGCACGACCTGGTCGCCGTACCGTTTGGACTTGATCTCGACGTCGATGTTCATGCGGCGGCGCTCTTTCTTTCGAGCCGATTGACGAGGAGCGTAATCGGGAAGCAGACGATGAAGTAACCGATGGCGATGAGGATGTAGGTCTCGAATGGCGCCCTCGTCAAGGCGATGACCGTGCGGCCCTGATTGAGCAGGTCCGCATACCCGATGATCGACGCGACCGACGAGTCCTTGATGAGCCCGAGCCACAACGCGGTGATGCTCGGCAGCATCACCCGCAGGGCCTGCGGCAGCAGCACGTGGGTCATCGTCGCGATCCGGCCGAATGCGAAGGCACTCGCTGCCTCCGCTTGACCAGAGGGCACCGAGGTAATCCCCGAGTGGACGATCTCCGCGATGTAGGCCCCGCCGTACAGGCTGAACCCGATCGCCGCGGCCACGGCGACCGGGATGTCGATGCCGAGGTAGGCGAGGCCGAGATAGATCATGAAGAGCTGGATGAGGATCGGTGACCCCCGAAAGATCGCGGAATACGCGGCGAGCGGCGCCCGGATGAGTCGACTCCTCGCGGTAAGGCCGATGCCGGTGAGCACTCCGATGATCGTGCTGCCGACGATCGAGACCGCGGACAGGAACAGGGTCGTCCCGAGCCCGGTCAGCAGCAGCGGCCAGTAGTCGGCGACGTCAAGCCAGTTATTCATCGTGCACCTCGCACTCTCACGGGGAAGACGAGCAGGTGCAGTCGACGGAAACCGATCTGCATGAGGATGCCGAGCACGAGGTAGATCGCCATCGCCCAGACGTAGACCTCGAGCGTCCGGTACGTCTTGTAGTTGATGAGGCTGATGACCATGGTGAGCTCGCGGATGTCAACGATCGACAGCAGCGAGGTACCGAAGAGGATGATCATCAGAATGTTCGACAGCACCGGCCACACCTTGTCGAACGCCTGCGGGAGCGCGATGCGCAGCAGCATGGGCACCCGACCCATCGCGAGGCTGCGTCCGGCCTCCCACTGCCCCGCGCCCACCGCATTCAGCCCGCCGCGGATCGCCTCGGCGACGTAGGCCGACCCAACCAGCGACATCGTCAGCACACCGGCGACGTACGACGGGAAGATGACGCCGAGCTGCGGCAGGCCGAAGTACACGAAGAAGATGACGACGAGCGCGGGGACGTTCCGCAGCGCCTCGATGTAGACGGACGAGATCAGGTACGTGATGCGGGCCTTCCGGAAGTACCTCGCGACGCCGAATACCGTGCCGATCAGCACCGAGAACAGGAAGGACAGCAGCGTCACCCAGATCGTCGTCAGGATCCCTGACAGCAGCTCGGGGAGGTACTGCAGCGGGGCCGTGAAGTCGAACGAGATCACTGGATGCCCACCTTCCGGGGACGGTCGCCGGAGCATTCCGGCGGCATCGGGCCGAGCAGGATCATCAGCCGGGGAACTCCCTCGTTCTCTCGTGCTGCGGAAGGAATCCGCGTCAACTGAACACTGTACAATACCGGCGGATGCGTGTTAGCGTCACCCCCATTCCAACCGGGAGCGCGGCGGTCACCGCCGACCGACGCACACGTAATGAGGAGATGCAATCACCAATGAGACTCGCACTCCGGCTCGCTGCAGCCGCCACCGCAGTCGCCGCCGTCGCGGCACTCGCCGCCTGCTCGCCCTCGGCGGGCCCCAGCGCTGAGGCCACCCAGTCGACCCTCGACCGGGTCATCCAGTCGAAGGTGCTCCGCGTCGGACTCGTCGCGGACTACCCGCCCTACGAGTCGAAGACCGCCTCGGGAGACTTCGAGGGCTATGAGGCCGACATCGCCCGGCTGCTGGCCGAGTCGCTCGACGCCAAGGTCGAATTCGTGGAGACGACGGTCGAGAACCGCGTGCCTTCCGCACAAACCGGCAAGGTCGACGTCATGTTCGGTTCGATGGCGATGACGCCAGCGCGCGCACAGGTCGTCGCCTTCACCGATCCATACGTCTCGAACGCCCGCGTCATCGTCGTGCGCAACGACAGCACCTTCAAGTCGAAGGACGACCTCAACGGCGCCCGCGTCGGCGTCCAGAAGGGCTCGCTCTACGACGACATCCTCCAGCAGTACTGGCCCGAGGCCGAGATCGCCTACTTCGACTCCGCGACGGACTACGAGACAGCACTGAAGAACTCGCAGGTCGACGCATTCATCGCTGACAGCAACATCGCCACGCTCCAGGCCGCCGAGGACCCCACCTTCCGGGTCATCAAGACCGACGAGCTCGGACCGCGGGAGTTCATCGGTATGGGCATCCCGCAGGGCGACCAGCGGTGGCTCAACTACCTCAACTACTTCATCTTCAATATGGAGGTCGAGGGCACCAACGTCGAGGCGTTCAAGACCTGGTTCAAGGGCGAGCCGCCCTACAGCGCGCGGCTCGATTGACGCGACCCCGAGGGCGGCGCTTCCGGCTCGGCCGGACGCGCCGCCCTCGTCCTGCTCCCCCTACTGCTCGTCGTCGTCCGTGAGCAGCATGGCCGCGTCCGGCGCGAGCCGGCGGAACGCCCGTTCGTAAGCGAGCGCCGCATTCTCCAGCTCCGCATCGGTGAGCACGGTCGACAGGTTGATCATGCCGCGCGTGCTCGTGTACACGCCCTCGCCGAGCAGGGCGAGGTGCAGCGCCGCACGAGCGGTGCTGTGCCGCTTTGCGGCCTGCGGGTCCGGCACCGGTGAGCCGCCAGGGTGCACGTTAAGGATCGAGCCGGCGCGGGTGACGCGCACTGGGAAGCCGGCGGCGGCACCCGCGCGCTCGATGGCCGCGGAGAGCGTCGCGGCCCCCGCATTCATCCGATCGATCGCGGACTCCGTCAGGTGCTCGACCGAGACAAGCCCGGCGGCCGCGGCGACGACGTGGCCATTGAAGGTGCCCGAGTGCGTGATGCGTCCGGCACGCAAGGGCGAGGTGAGGTCGAGGAGCTCGCGTCGCCCGCCGACGCCGCCGATCGGGAGGCCACCGCCGATGACCTTCGCGACCGTCACGAGGTCCGCATCGAGGTCGAGGCGTGCCCCCATGCCGGCGTATTCATTGCGCAGCGACTGCACCTCGTCGATCACGAACACCGCGCCGACCTGACGCGCCCGCTCCCGGAGGGCCCGCAGGTACTCGGCCGGCACCTCGATGACGCCGCCCGCGCCAAGGAACGGCTCAGCAAACACCGCGGCGACGTCATCATCGATGAGGGCATCGATCGCGTCCAACTGGCCGAAGGGCAGGGTGCGCACCTCGGGCTCATCGGAGGTGAATGGTGGAACGGCTCCGTGATAGCTCCCCTCGAGCACGACGAGCACGCGGCGGCCCGTCGCGTGGCGGGCGATCCGCAGCGCGAGCGCCGACGCCTCGCTGCCGGAGTTGGTCAGCCGCATCGACTGCATCGCGGGGACTCGACCGATGAGGGCGTCGACGAGCGCCATCTGGGCCGGGTGCATCGACGCGAAGGCGGTGCCGGTCGCGGCGGCGGCGGCGATCGCCTCAGTGATGGGCGGGTAGGCATTGCCATGGACGAGTGACGTGTAGTTGTTGACGAGGTCGAGATAGGAATGACCGTCCGCGTCAAGGAGGCGACTCCCGTGCCCCTCGAGCACGATCGTCGGGAACGGCGCAAAGTGCGTGACCGCGCGCGTCTCGCCGCCGGGGAAGAGCTGCTGCGCCTGCTCGAAGAGCCGCCGAGAGGCCGGTCGTGCTGCCGCATATTCGGCGACAAGATCAGTGGGAAGACTCGGCCCCGCACCTCGCGTCGATGGTTGCACGGTGTCGATGGTCATGATGTCCTCGTCTCCCTCCGCACGATTGCGTGGTCACGTCCATGATACTGACCAACGTTCAATAACTCCCGGCCTCCAATGCCCATGTCGGCCGGCCGGAGTAGGGTGCCGATATGGTTTGGCCTGCCCGACACCTCAGCCAGCACATTGCTCGCTCCCCCGCCGAGGTCGCCGCATTCGCGGGCAATCCGGCCAATCTACCGCGGTGGGCCTCGGGCTTGAGCAGCGGGATTCGTCAGGAGGGCGACAGGTGGGTGACCGATTCCCCGATGGGTCGAGTCGAGGTCGCATTCACCGGGCCGATCGAGCACGGCGTGCTCGACCACGACGTCACCTTGCCGGACGGCACCGTCTTCGTGAACCCCCTCCGGGTGCTACCGAACGACGGCGGGAGCGAGGTCGTCTTCACGCTGTATCACCTCCCGGGAGTCGCAACCGAGGAATTCGAGCGCGACACCGAGCTCATCCGCGCCGACCTCGAGCGGCTCCGCGCGGTGCTCGAGTCCTGATCCGTCGCGATACTGATGCATGCGCGGGGCTCGCGCCGGTGCGGTGCCGCCGAATGTGTACGATCTCGCCGCACGTACATGCAATATCGCGCACCTACGTCGAGATCATGCACATCGGGTGCGCGCATGCAGCCCGGCCCCGGCCGTCACGACTCGGCGGCGGTGACGTCGTGCGGCATGCCGACCGGCTTCGACTCGGGCGAGCCGCGCTGGCGCAGGTAGATGGCAAAGGCGATCATCGTCCCGACGGCGAGGAACTCCGACTGCCAGTTCTGCAGCGTGCGATTCCAGAAGTCCGGGGACAGCACGTACGCGCCCCAGTCGATCGACTGGAGTCCGTGTGCGGCCCGATCGTCGTTGGCGACGACGACCCCTGCGAGCGATTGCGCGAGCCAAGAGAGCACAAAGATCGTGCCCATCGCGAGGAGCAGGGAGTTCGAGTAGAGGATGCGCCGCAGCCCGCGCACCTTCGCCCAGGCCGGGCTGCTCGTCTCGGCGTGCCGTCCGAGCAGTTGCTCCCGATCACTGCCAAGCCCCTCTTTGCCGGGGAGCTTCGACTCCGAGGAGCCTCGCTGGACGAGCCAGACCGTCGCGGCGATGAAGACGAAGAACTGGAGGAACTCGGACTGCCAGTTCTCCGCGACGTCGACGAGGAACGCGGAGGACGTGACAAAGTCCCAGAAGACGAGCGGTGGCTGACCGTGCATCGCGAGGTCCGCATTCTCCTGCGCCAGTCCCGCGAAGGCCTGCCCAGTGATTGCGCCAGCGAAGAGCGTGAGGAAGAGGATCGTGAGCCCCTGGTCCCGGATACGGGCCATCGTCATCGCCCGACGATCGGGAGGATGATCATGATCGCGAGCCCGATGACGATGATCGTCAGCCACGCCCAGAACGCGAACCGCACGGTCCACCCTCGGTCCGGCGGACCCGCTCAGCCGCCGAGCTCGCGCAACGTGGTGAGCAGCTCCTCGCTCGTATGGACCTCCTGGTCGAGGTTCTGTCGCAGCAGTGTCGCGGCCTCGGTCGCTCCCATGCTCTCGACCGCGGCGAGCAGACCCTGATATGCGGCAATCTCATAGTGCTCGTTGCCGAGCGCCGCGGACAGCGTCACCCGGTCGCGGAGCGCGGGTCGACTGCGCGCGACGAGCGCGTGCGCCTGCTTCGAGATCCCCTTCGTACCCGGTGATCCCGCGGTGGACTCGGGGATCTCAAGCAGGCCGAATACGGACCGCAGATTGGCGATCTGCTCCTTCGTCTCACCCGAATGGTGACGGAACAGCTTCTTAACCTGGCCGGACTTCGCAGCAGTTGCGAGGTCGCCGAGCGCCGCGAGCGAGTCGTGCTCCATTGTCAGCGCGGTCCGCAATTGGAAGCGCAGGAGGTCCTGCGGGTTCTCAAGCACAGTCTGCGACATGAGGGCTCCTTCCCTAGGCGCACGACACTAGGCCGCGGCAGCATGCAGATGCAGAGGCTTGCCAAACCGTGCGGAGTCGACTATGGCGGAGGGAATGTATGAGTGACGGCGCGAGCAGCGCTCGCCAGGCCGCTCGACCTTCCAGCGCGACGTGGGTGGTTCGCCGGGGAGCGCAACGCGAGCTGCGCGGACTCCGGATTATGCGCGACCGCGGGCGGGCCAGCACCAGCGGCGGCTGCGTAGAGCGACACGCTTGCGGGGTGGCGGTGCTAGGTCAACCCGGCAACGTCAACGGCAGCAGCGATGTCGATGCTCATGTGCCGACCGTAGCTGCGGGGTATGCACACACGCGCAAGTCGTATCGCGTCGCATTCCGACACCCAGAGGGCAGGCGTACGCTTCCGCGCAGGAGGTTCCTGATGGATGCCACAGAGTCTGCTGCCGAGATGATTGCCGAGGATGCCGTCCGCTTGGCGAGGAAGAAAGGCGTGACGTCACCGGACCTCGTGGAGTTCCATGTGGACCACGAGACCGGAGACGTGACCGAGGCGATGGTACGCAAGTACATCCTCGAGAAGTGGTCCGAGGACTTCGAGGCGGAATAGTCCGGGATGAACGCAATGGTCGGCGCCTGGTGCCCCACGTTGGTGGCAGGTGAGGTGTCCGGGTTCACGACATAGGCGACGGGTGACTCGCGCCACCTGCGTCGCGATATACGCGACAGGGTCGGGGGTGTCGACACACCTCATTCAGGGTGGGTGCGGACGTGGGCTCGTCGGGTCGAGAGCGACGCGGGCCGCGTGCCGGGCGCGGCGTCCGGCAATGCGGGGGCTCCGGCCGTCGCGCGGCGATCCGTCGTGCGCCTTCGGCTCGGCAGCCGCTTCAAGGCTCCCAACTGAGACCCATGACGCGACTCATCTGAGACATGTGTCCCGATGCATCACACGGTGGCAGGTGAGGGATTCGAACCCCCGAAGGCTGAGCCGTCTGATTTACAGTCAGATCCCTTTGGCCGCTAGGGTAACCTGCCCTTCGCGCCACCGGCCGTCGGTACTCCGTCGTCCGGTCACGCGATCCACAATGGTACAGGGTCGCGGACGCCCTCAGTCACCCCGGCGTACGGCGGACACGTCCTGGGGAACGGACGCCTCTGCGATGCTCGCCATGATGCACCCACTCAGTAGGCTGGGCCGCATGGCTGACAGCACCTTTGACATCGTGAGCAAGGTCGACCCCATGGAGGCGAAGAACGCCGTCGACCAGGCACAGAAGGAGATCGCGCAGCGGTACGACTTCAAAGGCGTTGGCGCCGAGGTCGACTGGTCCGGCACGGAGAAGCTCCTCGTCAAGGCGAGCACGGAGGAGCGCGCGAAGGCCGTGCTCGACGTCGTGCAGTCGAAGTTCATCAAGCGAGGCATCGCCCTGCAGTCGCTCGACGTCGGCGACCCGCATGCGAGCGGTAAGGAGTTCCGCATCGAGATCGGGCTGAAGAACGGCATCGCGAGCGACAAGGCCAAGGAGATCTCGAAGCTCATCCGCGAGGAGGCGCCGAAATCCGTGAAGGCGCAGATCCAGGGCGACGAGCTCCGAGTCTCGAGCAAGTCCCGCGACGACCTCCAGGCGACGATGGCGATGTTGAAGTCGAAGGACCTCGACGTCGCGCTCCAGTTCATCAACTTCCGCTAAGCGGTCGGCCTGACCGGGGGACGCAAGGGAGCGCCGCGCATGGAGGACAGTCTCGGTGATGGGATCGTCGTGACATTCGAATGGTCGCCGTGGTTCACATTCCTGCTCCTCATCATCGACATCGGCCTGCGCGTCCTCGCCCTCGTCGTCGTCCCGCGCAACCGCCGGCCACAGACGAGCATGGCGTGGCTGCTCGCCATCATGATCCTGCCGTGGCTCGGGTGGCTCATCTTCCTCCTCTTCGGCTCCCGTCAAGTCGGCCGGCAGCGACGACGACGGCAGGACGAGGTCAACGAGTTCATCGCCGAGGCTGTGCCGGACGACCACCATGTGCGCCTGCAGGCGGACTGGCCCGACTGGCTCAAACAGGTCGCCACCCTCAACCGCAGGCTCGGCGCGATGCCGTTCGTCGGGGGCAACACCTTCGAGTACTTCACGCACTACGAGGAGTCGATCCAGTCGATGGCCGAGGCGGTGCGGCAGGCGCAGCGCACGGTCCACGTCGAGTTCTACATCCTCACGCTCGACGACACGACCAAGGGCTTCTTCGACGCGCTCGCCGAGGCGGTGCAGCGCGACGTCACCGTCCGCGTCCTGCTCGACCATGTCGCCAATCTCCGCCAGCCGGGGTATCGCCGCACCCTGCGATTCCTGAAGGAACATGGCATCACCTGGCGACGCATGCTGCCGCTGTCGCTCTGGCCGTGGCGCTGGCTCCGCCCCGACCTTCGCAACCACCGCAAGCTCCTCGTCGTCGACGGCGAGATCGCATACACCGGCTCGCAGAACATGATCGCCTCCTCGTACAACAAGAAGGGCAACATCAAGCGCGGGCTGCACTGGAAGGACCTCATGGTCCGCTTCGAGGGGCCGATCGCGCAGAGCATCGACGTGCTGTTCATCACCGACTGGTACTCGGAGACCGGCGAGGTGCTGCTGCATGAGGTGACGAATCCGCCGCCGCGGGAAGGCGATCGGCTCGTCGAGGCGCAGGTCGTCCCGAGTGGTCCCGGATTCTCGGGCGAGAACAACCTCCGACTGTTCAACTCGCTGCTGTACGAGGCGAATCAGCGCGTCATCATCACCTCGCCGTACTTCGTCCCCGACGATTCGATGCTGTACGCGATCACGACCGCGGCCCAGTCGGGCCTCGACGTGCAGCTCTTCGTGTCGGAGATCGGCGACCAGGCGATGGTCTTCCACGCGCAGCGCTCCTACTACGAGTACCTCCTCAAGGCGGGCGTGCGCATCTGGCTCTACCGGTCGCCGACGATCCTCCACAGCAAGCACTTCACGATCGACGATGAGGTCGCCGTTATCGGGTCATCGAACATGGACATGCGATCGTTCTCGCTCAACTACGAGATCTCCGTCATCGTGCACTCCGCGGACTTCGTCCGGGAGCTGCGCGAGATCGAGCAGCAGTACCGTGAGGACTCGACCGAGCTCCTGCTCGAGGACTGGCAGCGGCGTCCCGTCCCCGGGCAGATCCTCGACAACGTGATGCGCCTCACCGCCGGTCTGCAGTAGTCACCGCGCGATCGTGAGCGCGACGAATGCGGCGGATCAGTCCCGCGAGATCCGCACCATCTCGTCGCGTGGGACGACCTTGATCCGGTCCCGACCGGCGCGCGCGCCCAGCGCGAGCTCGTGCTGGTCGAGCCGGTGCCAGCCGTCGAGGTCGGTCCACACGATGCCGCGCTCGGCGAGCAGCGCGGGGATCGCATCCGGGTCCGGCTCCGTCGGCGACCACCAGTTCGCCTGGTCGCGGACGAGGTGGCTGATCGTCTCCATCGCGTCCGACTTCGTGTGGCCGATGAGCCCGATCGGGCCGCGCTTGATCCACCCGGTCACGTACACCCCGGGCAGGAATTCGTTGTCCTGGTCCGGGCTCGACGGGTCGGTGCGCACAACCCGGCCCTCGTGGTTGGGGATGACCCCGCGTCGGGTATCGAAGGGGATGTCGGGCAGCGGCGTGCCGAAGTAGCCGACGGCACGATACGCCGCCTGGACGGGAATCTCGCGGATCTCGCCCGTGCCGCGAGCGCCACCGGCGCCGTCCGACTCGGTGCGCTCGACGCGGATCGCCGCGACCGCTCCATCGTCACCTGCGACGAGCTCGACGGGTCTCGACCAGAAATGGAGGTGGAGTCGGCGGGAGCCACCCGTCTGCGGCTCGCTCCGCCACTTCGTGAAGACGCGGTCGATGACGAGCACCTGCTTGTTCGAGGCGATCGCCCCTCGCGCCGCCTCGTCATACTCGAAGTCGGCCTCATCGAGGACGATGTCGACGTCGCGCATCTCCCCGAGCTCACGCAACTCCAGCGGGGTGAACTTCACCTGCATGGGGCCGCGGCGACCGAAGACGTGCACGTCGGTGACCTTCGACGCCCGCAGCCCTGCCTCGACGTTGGCCGGGATCTCGGTCGGCATGAGGTCCTCGGGGTGCTTCGACAGCATCCGCGCGACGTCGAGGGCGACGTTGCCGTTGCCGATGACGGCGATGGATTCTGCGGTGAGTGGCCAGTCGCGGGGGAAATCGGGGTGGCCGTCATACCAGGAGACGAACTCAGCGGCACCGTAGGAGCCCGGCAGTTCGATGCCCGGGATGTCGAGCTCGGCATCGCGGACCGCGCCCGTGGAGAAGATGACCGCGTGGTAGTGGCGTCGCAGGTCCTCGAGGCTGAGATCCTCGCCGTACCGCACATTGCCGAAGACCCGGATGTCGCCGCGGTCGAGGACCTCGCGCAGCGCGGTGATGATGCCCTTGATCCGCGGGTGGTCCGGGGCGACGCCGTAGCGCACGAGGCCGTACGGCGCGGGCAGCTGGTCGAAGAGGTCGATCGACACCTCGAAGGCGCGCTCATACTTGAGCAGGATGTCGGCGGCATAGATGCCGGCGGGTCCCGCGCCGATGATCGCGAGGCGGAGTTTCGTCATGAATGCGGTCCTTCAGGTCTTCTTGGTCGTGCCATCACTGGCGGTGCCGTCTCCGGCGCTCGTCACGCGTCGCGGTCGACGACCCTCGAGGCGAACTCGGTGAGCGCGCGCTTGACCGGTCCGTCGGCGATCGGCTCGAGTGCCGCATTCGCCTCGTCGGCCCAGCGTCGCGCCGCCTCGCGGGTGGCCGCGGTCACGGGGTGGTCGCGGAGCTCGGCGACGGCCGCCGCAAACTCCGTATCATCCTCGGCCCCGAGCCGTCCGAGCAGGGCGGCGGCCTCGGCATCCCCCGCGGCGTCCCGCCGCAGCAGGAGCACGGGCATGGTCGGCACACCCGCACGCAGGTCCGTGCCGGTCGGTTTGCCGGTGACCGCCGGGTCGGCGGCGAGGTCGATGACGTCGTCGGCGAGTTGGAACGCGACCCCGACGCGCTCCCCGTAGCGCCTGAGCGGCGCGATGAGCGCGCGATCCGCATTCGAGAATCGGATGCCCGCTTCGGCCGCCGTCGCGATGAGCGAGCCCGTCTTGTCGGAGAGCACCTGGAGGTAATGCTCGATGGGGTCCTCGTCCTCGCGGGGCCCGGCCGTCTCGTTGAGCTGCCCGAGGACGAGCCGCTCGAAGGTGGTGCCCTGCAGCTGGAGCGCTTCGAGCCCAAGGTCGGCGATGATGAGGCTCGCGCGGGCGAAGAGCAGGTCGCCGGTGAGGATGGCCGTCGAGTTGTCCCACACCAGGTGGGCGCTCGGGACGCCGCGGCGCAGCGTCGACTCGTCCATGACGTCGTCGTGGTACAGCGAGGCGAGGTGCGTCATCTCAATCGTCGCGGCGATCCGGATGACCTCGCGCGTGGCCCCATCGCCGAGCTGCGCGGTGAGCAGCGCGAGGACGGGACGAATGCGTTTGCCGCCGGCCTCGAGCAGGTAGCGGCCGGCGACGTCGGCGAGCCGACTCGAGAACGTCAGCTCCCGCTGCAGCTCCGCCTCGACGCGCTCGAGCCCGTCCTCGATCGCGGCCGCGAGCCGACGGTCGTGCAGTGAAGCGCTGAAGCGGCGCGGGTCGAGGCCGAGGGATGCCGCAAGGCTGGTGCGCGCCGCGGTCACGTCGCCGCCTTGCGCGTCCGCCTCGCCTGGATCGCGAGCACCGTCTCATCCGTGGGCTTCAGGCCGCGGTGCATCGCGACGATGCCGGCCGTGAGGTTGCGATAGGCCACCCGGGTGAAGCCCGCGCCGCGCAGCCAGCTCGCGAGCTGCGCCTGGTCAGGCCAGTCCTCGATCGACTCGCCGAGGTAGCGGTAGGCCGCCGGATTGGAGCTCGTCAGCCCGGCGACGCGCGGGAGCACGTGGCGGAGGTAGCCCGCGTAGGCGGCGCGGATGACCCCGACGGGCGGGGTGGAGAACTCAGTGATGACGATGCGTCCGCCTGGACGCAGCACGCGGTACATCTCGGTGAGCGCCCTGCGCGGGTCGCGGACGTTGCGGAGCCCGAAGCTGATCGTGACGGCGTCGAACTCGCCGTCGGGGAACGGCAGGTCCATGGCGTCGCCCTCGACGAATTCGATCCCGGGGTGGCGTCGCCGGGCCTCCCGGATCATGCCGGCGGAGAAGTCGACGCCGACCGCGGTCGCGCCTTTCGCCTGGATGGCCACCGTCGAGGTGCCGCTGCCGCAGGCGACGTCGAGGACCCGCTCGTGCGGGAGCGCGGCGATCGCCTTGACGGTCGCAATCCGCCACAGCGCGGCATTGCCCGCGGACAGCACCTGGTTGGTCAGGTCGTACCGGGGTGCGACCTCGTCAAACATCCCGGCAACCTCGTCGGGGTCCTTCTCGAGGCTGGCGCGTGACACGGTGCGAGTCTAGCCGGGGGGACTGTGACGAGCATCGGCGGAGTAGCGTTGCTTCGTGCCCCTCCCGCTCGTCTTCGTCCGTGACGGGCACGGCTGGCTCGGCGAGGGGGCGGTGCGCCGCGGCGACTTCCGCGGCCCGGAGCTCTACGCGGCAGCGCGCGCCTGGTGGGGGCGACTGGCCGCCGAGGACCCATCGGCCGTCGCCTTCGGATCCTTCCCCTTCGACCCGCGCTCGCCCGCGGGGGCGAGCCTGCTCGTGCCGCAGCGCGCGGTCCGCGTCGAGGGCGTGCTGCCGCGCCTGGGTGTCGCGCCGCTGCCGACCGCTCGGGTGCGCGAGGGTGCCATGACCGCGGCCGCGTATCAGGCGGCGGTGGCCGCGGCAGCGGCGGAGATCGCCGCGGGCTCGGTGCAGAAGGTGGTGCTCGCCCGGGATGTCATCGTCGACCCAGACGGGCCGGTCGATGCGGGTGCCCTGCTCGACGCGCTGCACGCCGCGCATCCCGATACGAGTGTGTTCGGCGTCGACGGCTTGTTCGGCGCCTCCCCCGAGACGCTCATCACGGTGCACGAAGGCCGCGTGACCGCACGGGTGCTCGCGGGCACCGCCGCGTCGGGGGCAGGCACGTCGCTGCTGAACTCCGCGAAGGATGTGGCGGAGCACGCATTCGCCGTCGACTCGGTGCTCGACGCCCTCCGGCCGCACCTTGCCGACTTGGCGTGGTCGCGTGAACCGTATGTCCTCGAGCTCCCCCACCTCAGCCACCTCGCGACCGATGTCGCCGGGCGCATCGCCGACGGCACGGATGTGCTCGCGCTCGTCGAGGCGCTCCACCCGACCGCCGCCGTCGCCGGTACCCCGACGCCGGTGGCGATGGCCCGCATTCGTGCGCTCGAGGCCGTGGACCGCGGCCGCTACGCCGGCCCGGTCGGCTGGATGAATGCGCGGGGCGACGGCGAGTGGGCGATCGCGCTGCGCTGTGCGCAGCTCGGGCAGGACGGCCGCTTCCGCGCCTTCGCCGGGGCCGGCGTCATGGCCGAGTCGGATCCGGCCGCCGAACTCGCCGAGACGGAGCTGAAGCTCCGCCCGATCCTCGACGCGCTCCGCGCGCCCTGACGCTCGCCCGCCGCGCGCCTAGCCCGAGGCGGCGAGGCGGGCGCGCTCGGCCTCGACGTCGAAGTCGGCATCGGGCCACTGCGGGTCGAGGCCCCGCAGCGTCTCGAGGAGCACCGCGTAGACGGCCCAGCGTGCGTACCACTTGCGGTTTGCGGAGATGACGTACCAGGGCGCCTCGGGCGTCGTCGTGCGCTCGATCGCGAGCTGGTAGGCGTCCTGGTAGTCGTCCCACAGTTCCCGCTCGTCGATGTCACCGGGGCTGTACTTCCAGTGCTTGTCGGGCCGGTCGAGACGCTCGGCGAGGCGCTCCCGCTGCTCGTCCTTCGAGATGTGGAGCATGACCTTGCGGAGGGTCGTGCCGTCGGCGACAAGCTCGGCCTCGAAGTCGCGGATGATGCCGTAGCGCGCCTCGACGACGTCGATCGGGGAGAGGCCGCGGACCCGGTGGATGAGGACATCCTCGTAGTGGGAGCGGTCGAAGACGCCGATGAGACCCGGGCCCGGCAGGCCGCGACGAATCCGCCAGAGGAAGTCGTGCTCGAGCTCCTCGGGCGTCGGCGCCTTGAAGCCCGTGATGCGCACCCCCTGCGGGTCGACGAGTCCGACGACGTGGCGGATGATGCCGCCCTTGCCCGCGGTGTCCATCGCCTGCAGCACGAGGAGCACACGGCGCGTGCCGCCGCTGCGCGACTCCGCGAAGAGCCGCTCCTGTAGGTCGGCGAACTCCTCCGCAGTGTCCTTGACGTAGGCCTCGGCGGCGTCCCGGTCCTCGATGCCGTCGTGACGGTCGGGGTCGATGTCGGCGAGGCGGAAGTCGGGGCCGACGGGCGAAGGCACGCTGGGCTGCATCCCGCCACGCTAGCGAGCCAGCGCCACCTCGACAATCGTGGGTCCCGCGCAGCCCGACAGCGCGGGGTCGAGCTCGCCCCGGGTCTCGACGCGGCGATACTCCCAGCCATAGGCGCGGGCGAGCTGCTCGACCGAGGTCGACTGGGGTGTGCGCATCACCCGGGCGAACGCCGCGGTGGCCGCACCGCCGACCCCGCGCGCCGCCTCACCGGCCTCGAGCAGGTCGAAGATCGTGCCGCCCTCGTCGTTGCCGACGACGACGATGATGCGCGGGGCGTCCTCCGCCTCGGGGAGCGCGAGCCCGCCGACGTCGTGGAGGAATGCGAGATCGCCGAGCAGGACGCGGGTGACGCCGACGGCGCTTGCGGTCCCCGTAGCGCGCAGGCCCTGTTGCTGCGCGAGCGCGACACCGATCCCCGTCGACACGGTCCCGTCGATGCCGGCGAGCCCGCGGTTCGCGTGGACGCGCACCGCTTTGCCGCTCGCCGAGCGGTCGAGCTCCCGGATGAGCCGGGAGGCACCGAGCACGAGTCGGTCGTGCGGCCAGGTCGCGCGCCAGACCGCCTCGACGAGCGTCCGTCGCGTCACCGGCCGGCGCACGGCCTCGAGCTCGTGCCGCGCCTTGTCGCCGGGTGCGAGCGCCACGTCGGGAGCAAGGTCCTCCCCCTGCTCGAGGAATGCGCGGGAGACCCCGACCCACGGCCGCACCCAGTCGCGGGTCAGGTCCGCCACCGAATCGGCGCCGTCCGCGAGGACCTCGTCGACGAAGCGCCCGATCGCCCGGCCAGGGTTGTAGTCCTCCACGCCGGGCGCCCGGACGCCGATGAGCTCGACGCCGCCGCGCTCGATGAGCCACGGCACCTCCCGTGACAGCGTCGGGCGACCGAAGACGACGACCCGCTCGAGTCGTTCGAGAAAGTCCGGGTCTCGGATGACCTCCCGGTAGGGGACGACTAGGTTTGGCCCAAAATGCGCACCGCTGGCCACCTCGGCGAACAACACCGCCCCGAGGTCGCGGGCAGCCTGCTCGGCGCGGGGGCCGGCCCCGCTGCCGGCAATGACCGCGGTGGGCCGGTCGGCGTCGACGCGGGCCACCTCACGGGGGGCGGTGATGACCGGCGGGTGGCCGCCCGGCTCGGGCTGGTCAGCGTCCGACCCGAGCTCGGCGACGAGTGCGTCCGGGGCCGTCCACGGGGAGCTGAGCGGGTCGGCGAGCGCGAGGTTGAGGTGGACCGGGCCGGCCGCGCGCGGGTCGCCATCGCCGGTCGCGGCCCGCCAGGCGGCGGTCGCCGTCGCGATCGCGTGCGCCGACTCGTCCGCGGTGCCCCGCGGCGCGGGCACATCCCATTCGTCGCGGACCGCTCCGGCGAAGAGGCCGGGCTGGGTGGTCGTCTGGTTCGCGCCGACGCCCTGCAGCTCGGCGGGGCGGTCGGCGCTCAGCACGAGGAGCGGGACACCGGCGTGATGGGCCTCGAGGACGGCCGGGTGCAGATTGGCGACCGCCGAGCCCGAAGTCGTGATGATCGCCGCGGGCACACCGGACTCGAGACCGAGACCGAGCGCGAGGAATGCGGCCGAGCGCTCATCGATACGCACGTGGAGCCGGACGAGTCCGACGCGCTCGAACTCCGCGGCCACGAGCGCGGGCGCCTGCGAGCGCGAGCCGGGGGCGACGACCAGATGCCGGACGCCGAGCCGCACGAGCTGCCCGAGTAGCTCCACGGCATACGCGGTCGCCGGTGCCACGCGCACGGGCCTAGCGCCCCGCGGTGTCGCCGGTCGCGGGATCCGCGGGCCCCTCGTCGCCTCGCGCGACCGGACCCGGCTTACCCGAGCCCGACTCACCGGCGCCTGGCGCCTCCTCGTCGAGCTCCGCGAGCTCCTGCTCGAGCCGGCGAATGCGCTCCTGAGACTCCTGCTCGACGCGGATCCGTCGGAGGAACTCGGGATCGTCGTCGGGGGCCCTCGGCGCGCGCGGCGCCTGGCGCCGACGCCCGCCACGCCCGATGAAGAACCACAGCAGCGCGCCGACGATCGGCAGCAGGATGATGATGAGCGCCCAGGAGAGCTTGTTCATGGTCCGGATCCGGCGGGCGTCGATGTAGCGCAGGTCGATGAGCGCGAACACGTCAAGGATCACCGCGACGACCGCGACGATAATGATCCGGGACATGCCCCGAGTCTAGGCCGGACGACTGATGTCCAGCCGCCGTCGGTACGCTGGGGGCATGAGACCCTGGCTCAGCTACGCGATCGTCCGGGTCGGCCTGCTCGTCATCGCCGTCGCCCTCATGTGGCTCATCCTCGGCCCCGACTGGGCGACCCTCTGGTGGCTCGGCATCATCCTCGCGGGCATCGCCTCCTGGGCCGTGTCCTACCTCGCCTTCGGGGGGCTGCGCCGCCGCGTCGCCGAGGAGTTTGCCGCGCGAGACCGCCGAGGCCTCGACCGGGACGCGGATGTCGAGGATGCTGAGGCGGACGACGCTGCGACCGCCGGTGCCGAGCCGCAGGCAGCCGAGGGGCGCGACTAAGGCGCGGTCCGCATTCCTACCAGATGGCGATAGCGAGGCCGAGCAGCACCGCGTAGGCGAGGGAGCACAGCGTCGTCAGCCGCATCACGGTGACGAGCTCCCGCGGCGACTTCGCGGTCAGCGCGATGAGTGCCGCCGGGATCGCGATCAGCAGCGTCAGCATCGCGTAGATCGCGCGGGGGTAGAACATCGCCATGAGCAGGCCCGCCGCGAGGTACGGCACGACGAGCAGGACGACATACAGGATCCGCGAGGCGCGGTCACCGAGGAGGACGCTCAGGGTGCGCTTGCCGGCAGCCCGGTCGCTCGGGATGTCGCGGGTATGGGCAATGAGGATCGTCGCGGTGGCGAATGCGCCGGCCGCGACCGCGCAGACGATCGCCTCGAACGGGACGTAGCCGCCAATCGCGAAGGCCGTGCCGATGACCGCGACCCCGCCGAAGAAGACGAAGACGGCGACCTCGCCGAGTGCGAGATAGCCGTAGGGCCGCTTGCCGCCGGTGTAGAACCAGGCCGCGAGCAGCGCTGCCGCTCCGACCGCGAGGAACCACCAGTGCTCGGTCCGAACCGTGAGGATGATGCCCGCAATCGCCGCGAGGCCGAACCACACCATGGCGACGGTGAGCACCGCGCGCGGGCTCGCCTTGCCGGAGGCGACGAGTCGCCCGGGCGCGCTCGCGTGGCGGCCCGCGTCGGTGCCGCGGACGCCATCCGAATAGTCGTTCGCGAAGTTGACGCCGATCTGCAGGCAGACCGCGATCGCCAGGCACGTCGCGAACCGCAGCCAGTGCGGCCAGGCGCCCTCGAGGTCGAGCGTCGCGAGGTACACGGTCGCGGCGCCAAGGATGACCGGGGCGACGCTGAGCGGGAGCGTCGGGATGCGCGCCGCACCGATCCAGTCGCCAAGGTGCGCGCGCCGACGGGCTGCCGCACGCTTGGCCGCCGCGGCCTGCCGCTCCTGCCGGACCTTCGCTGCCTCGGCGCTGCGACGCTCGCGCTCCTGCTTCGCCGCGGCGGCCTGCGCGGCCGGGCTCGCGTTCGCCGCACGGCGCGCCGCCTCGACCTCGTCACGCTTCAGCGTCGGGGCCGACTTCTTCGCCGGGGTCGACTGTTTCGCCGCGCGCTGCTTCTTCGCCACCGGAGCATCCTATTCGGCGGCTGCGGCGAGCACGGCGCGGATGGCCTCGAGGTCCGGCTTGCCGGAGCGCAAGTGCGGGATGGGCGAGATCGCGGTGACGGAGACCGGGCGGGCTGCCGGGCCGAGGCGCGCGGCAACCGCGTCCCGCACCGTCTCGAGGTCGGACGCAGAGGTCGTCACGACGGCCGGCGCCATCCCCCAACCCTCGCGCGGCACGCCGAGCACGACGGCGTCGGCCAGCCCCGGCAGCAGCCTGACGACCGACTGGACCGCCGTCAGCGACACCTTGACCCCGCCGCTGACGATGACATCATCGGTGCGGCCGTGCACGACGAGCCGCCCGTCCCTGAGCTCCCCCCGGTCCGCCGTGCGGTGCCAGCGGCGGCCGTCGAGCTCGATGAACCCCGCCGCGGTGCGCTCCTGGTCGGGGGTCCCGTGCTCGTCGACGTAGCCGTCGGCGAGGCTCGACCCGCTCAGGTGGATCCGCTCCTCGATGATTCGCACCTCGGTGTCACCGATCGGCAGCCCATCCCAGAGCACCCCGCCGCAGGTCTCCGTCGAGCCATACGTGACGGTGACTCGGAGCCCCTCCTGCCGGGCGCGCTGCAGCAGCGCGGGGTCGGGCGCCTGCCCGCCGAGGAGGATGCGGTCGAATCGGCGCAGCGCGTCGAGCCCCGGCACCGAGTCGAGCAGCCGCCCGAGCTGGATCGGCACGAGACTCGTGTAGAGCGGCCCGGCGACACCGCCGACGACCGCCGCAAAGCCTACGGCGCTGAACGTCGGCCCGCCGACGGCCACCAGCGGCTCGGTCCCCCAGTGGGCGGCGCGAGCGAGCACATTCATCCCGGCGACGTAGTCGGTCGGCAGCACGAGGACCCACCGGCCCGGCTCTCCCAGCTCGGCCGCCGCCGCTGCCGCACTCGCCCGGAAGGCCGCGCCGCGCAGCCGCACCCGCTTCGGGTCGCCGGTCGAGCCCGAGGTCGTCACGACGGCACCGTCCCGCAGCAGATCCGCGCCGGTCGGGCCGGCCGGACCGGTCAGAAGTGCCACGGGTAGGGCCCCCAATCGGGCTCACGCTTGCCGAGGAAGGCGTCACGCCCCTCCGCCGCCTCATCCGTGCCATAGGCGAGCCGCGTCGTCTCCCCCGCGAACAGCTGCTGACCGACGAGGCCGTCGTCCACCGCATTCATCGCGAATTTGAGCATGCGAATCGCCGTCGGCGACTTGCCGAGGATCGTCCGGGCCATCGCCACCGCCTCGCGCTCGAGCTCGGCGTGCGGGACGACGCGGTTGACGGCGCCCATCTCGTACGCGCGCTCCGCGGTCACTTCCTCGGCGAGGAAGAACACCTCGCGGGCGAACTTCTGCCCGACCTGCCGGGCGAAATACGCGCTGCCGTACCCGGCGTCGAAGGAGCCGACATCAGCGTCGGTCTGCTTGAAGCGCGCGTGCTCGAAGCTCGCGATCGTCAGGTCGCAGACGACGTGCAGGGAGTGCCCGCCGCCGGCCGCCCAGCCGGGGACGACGGCGATGACGACCTTCGGCATGAACCGGATGAGGCGCTGGACCTCGAGGATGTGGAGGCGGCCGAGGCGGGCGCGGGTGGCCGCGTCGGTCTCGGGGTCGCCATCGGTCGCGGCGGGCATGTACCCATCGCGGCCACGAATGCGCTGGTCGCCCCCGGAGCAGAAGGCCCAGCCGCCGTCCTTCGGACTCGGGCCGTTGCCGGTGAGCAGGACGACGCCGACGCGCGGGTTCTGCCTGGCGTGGTCGAGCACCTGGAGCAACTCATCGACCGTTTCGGGCCGGAACGCGTTGCGCACCTCGGGGCGGTCGAAGGCGACGCGGGCGATGCGCCCCTCGGTATCGAGGTGATACGTCAGGTCCCGCAACTCCTCGAAGCCGGGGACCGGCCGCCACACTGCGGGATCAAAGAGCTCCGAGACCATGCCTCGAGCGTAGGCGGCCAGGGCCCGGGGTCGAAACGCTGCGCGACGGGCCGCCGTCCGAGTATGGGCGGCGGTGACGGCACCGACTCAGCCCTGCAGGACGCTGAGGATCTGGAGCAGCAGCCAGGGATTTGCGATCGCCCCGATGATTGCGGCGGCGATGCCGACACTGCGGCCGCGACCGAGCGCCGCCGCCGTGATGCCGACGACGACCGCGGCGAGCGAGAGCCCGATCGCGATCCACGCGAGCGTTCCGGCGGCGCCATAGTCCTTACCCGCCTCGGTGACGATGGCGACGCCGTGCACGACGGCGGTGGCAACCGCGAGCGCGAAGGCACTCCAGCCGAGCCAAGTGCTGCGGGAGGTCGCTGCCGACTCCGCGTCGGCCGCCCAGTCACCGACTTCCTGGTGGGTGCCGGTGTCGACCAGCTCGGCCACCAGCACCTCCGTGTCGGCCGCGGAAAGCGCGCCCCAGGCGGGCGTCGGGATGGGGACCGGCTCCGCGTCGATGATCGGCGTGACCGCCGTCTCGACGCGCGGCCCGCGCGGCGGCACACCGGGGCCGACTGTCTCCGGCCCGCCCGCATCCCGATCGTCGTCCACGCCACCAGGCTAGGGCTCCCGCGCGTTCCCCGCGCGCCTCCCGCTGTGCGCACGCTCTCCACCCCCTCCGCCACGGACCCGCCGCCCCCACGCGAACCCCGCCCCGGCTACTGGATGTGCACGTTTTCACCGGGTGAGCATGAAAATTCATGCTCACCCGGTGAAAACGTGCACATGGAGCGGGGAGGCACATGGAGCGGGGAGGCACATGGAGCGGGGAGGCACATGGAGCGGGGAGGCACATGGAGCGGGGAGACACCATGACCGGGGAGGATGGGGTCGTGCAAATCGAGGACCTCGTCCAGCGGGCACACGTCGTCGCGCTGCCGATGCGCGTGCGGTTCCGCGGCATCGAGACGCGGGAGGCGCTCCTCCTCGCTCCTGGGGAGGAATGCGCGGGCTGGGCCGAGTGGTCCCCGTTCGTCGAGTACGAGGATGCCGAGGCCGCCATGTGGCTCCGCGCAGCCCTCGAGCCCGCAGCCGTCGCCGCCCCCGCGACCGTCCGCGTCAACGCGACCGTCCCCGCCGTGACGCCCGATGCGGTGCCGGACCTCCTCGCGCGCTTCCCCGGCACCCGCACCGCGAAGGTGAAGGTCGCCGAGGCGGGGCAGACACTGGCAGACGACGTCGCGAGGGTGCGCGCAGTGCGCGACGCGATGGGTGCGGGCGCGCGGATTCGTGTCGACGCGAACGGGGCCTGGTCACTCGCGGAGGCGACGGCCGCGCTCGAGGCACTCGCCGCATTCGGGCTCGAATACGCAGAGCAGCCCGTCGCGAGGGTCGCCGATCTCGCGGAGTTGCGACGCCGCCTCGACGGGCTCGTGCCGATCGCCGCAGACGAGTCGATCCGCAAGCCCGCCGACCCGCTCGAGGTCGTGCGCGCCGGCGCGGCGGACGTCATCATGCTGAAGCGACAGCCACTCGGCGGCGCGACGCGGGCCCGGGACATCGTCGCCGCGGTGCGCGCGGAGGCTGGGCTCGGGATCCGGTTCGTGACGAGCAGCGCGCTCGAAACGAGTGTCGGGCTCGCCGCGGCCGCCCGCCTCGCGGCGTGGGTCGATGACCTCGGCGGCGACCTCGACCACGGGCTCGGCACGGCCGCGCTGCTTGCGGCGGACGTTGTGCGCGAACCGCTCCAGCCCACCGACGGCCGGATCCCGCTGCGCGAGGTCGTCCCGGAGCCGGAGCTCCTGGCACGGCACGCCGCCCCGGCCGAGCGCACCGCCTGGTGGCTTGCCCGCCTCCGCCGCTGCGCCGCGCTGCTGACCGCCTGACTCGGCCCGCCGCAAGCATCGCCGGGGGATACCTGCAGACGGATGCGGCGGACAGCGGCATGTGGTGCGGTGCGGCCACGCCGTAGCGTTGCTCCCATGACGAGCGCCCGGAGCACCCCAAGCATCGAGGTGGATACCGACGCAGCTGCCGAGGCGGACCTCGACGTGCCCGGCACCCCCGTGCCCGGCACCCCCGAGCCCGGCTCCTTCAAGTCCACCAGCACCGACCAGCCCCGACACCCGGCCGGCTTCGGCACCATGCTCGTGCTCGGACTCGCCGACCTCGTCATCGACCTCGCCGTCGTGGCCACCGCGATCGGCGTCCTTGCCGCGATCGCCGGGCTCGGTGGGGCACTGCTTGGCTGGAGCCTGACCTACCTCGTACCCTGGCTCGTCCTCGGGCCAATCCTCGGCCTGCTCGTGCTCGCGCTCCTCCCCTGGGTGTTGCGCGGGTACGGCTGGGCGGAGCGGCACCGCGCCGCCGCGGTGTACGGGGTTGAGCTCACCGGGCTGCCACGGCGGCACACCCACCTCCGGGGGTTCCGCGGCCTCCTGCACCAGTGGTGGCTCGACGCATCCGATTCGACGCCGTGGCGGGCGCTCGGTTTCCTTGCGCTCAGCGCGCTGCGCATCCTCGTCCTCGGGCTGCTCGTCGTCGCGGGGGTCGGCGGTGGGATCGCATTCCTCCTCGCCCCGGTCGTCCGCTGGCAGGCGGACATCACCTACTTCCTCGACCTGCCGAACTGGACCCTCAGCGTGCTCGGCGGCATCGCGCTGGTCATCGGGCTCGTCACCGCGGTCGGCGCCGGCTACCTCGACCGGTTCCTCGCGCGCACGATCCTCGGGGTGAGCGAGCACACCGCGATGCGCCGTCAGCTGGAGCTCGTCGCGGCGCAGCGCACGAGCGCGGTCGCTGCGGCGTCGGACCAGCGTCGCCGGATCGAGCGCGACATTCATGACGACGTGCAGCCCCGGCTCGTCAGCATCGCGATGACGCTCGGCATGGCGAAGGGGCGGCTCGAGTCGGACCCGGCCCAGGCCCGCGAGCTCATCGAGCAGGCACACACCGAATCGAAGGAGACGCTCGTCGAGCTCCGTCGGCTGGTGCAGGGCTTCCAGCCCTCCGTGCTCGCCGACCGCGGCCTCGACGCGGCGCTCTCCGCCGTCGTCGCCCGCAGCCCGATCCCCGTCGCACTCGACATCGATCTCTCAGGCGGGTCCTGCTCGCAGGAGGCGGAGGGCGTGGTCTACTTCGCCGTCTCGGAGGCGCTCACCAACGTCGCGAAGCACGCCCGGGCGCAGCGCTGCGCCGTGAGCGTCGCGCGCGTCGGCGACCGACTCGTCGCGACGATCACGGATGACGGCATCGGCGGCGCGCACGTCGGTGACGGCACCGCCGGTGGTCTCGCAGGAATGCGGGAGCGCGCCTTCGCCGCTGGCGGCGGACTCCGGCTTGTCAGCCCGCCTGGCGGCCCGACGACGATCACCGTGGAGGTCCCGTGCGCATCGTGATCGCGGAGGACTCGGTGCTGCTGCGCGCCGGGCTCGAACGTCTCCTTGCCGACGCCGGGCATGAGGTCGTCGCCTCGCTCGGCACCGCCGATGGGCTGCTCGACGCGGTCGCGACCCACGCCCCTCACCTCGCGATCGTCGACGTGCGGATGCCACCGACCTGGACCGACGAGGGGATCCGCGCCGCGGCGGTCCTCCGCGCGCAGCACCCCGACGTCGCCATCCTCGTGCTCTCGCAGTATGTCGAGGAGCGATACGCGGGTGAGCTCATCGCGACCGGGGGCGGCGGGCTCGGCTACCTGCTCAAGGACCGCGTCGCCGACGTCGACCACTTCCTCGCCGATGTCGCCCGCGTCGGTGACGGCGGCACCGTGCTCGACCCCGAGGTCGTTGCCCAGCTCGTCGTGCGCTCCCGGCAGACCGCGACACTCGCGGCGCTCACCCCGCGGGAGCGTGAGGCGCTCGGGCGCATGGCCGAGGGACGCTCGAATGCGGCGATCGCCGCCGCCATGTTCGTCACCGAGGGTGCGGTCGAGAAGCACGTCGGCTCGATCTTCACGAAGCTCGGCCTCGCGCCGGTCGACAGCGAGAATCGCCGGGTCATGGCGGTCCTGACCTACCTCGAAGGGAATACCCGATGACCGCCACCCAGGGGCGCCGCGGCGCCAGGATCGCGACACTCGTGGCGGGCGGCCTCGCCGCCGCGCTCCTCCTCGTCGCCACGACGGCGGGCGCGCTCGTCGGGCTCGGGGCCGCCGATGTGAGCCAGCGGCGCGCCATGCTGCCCGACGGGGTGACCGCGATCGAGGTGCACGCCGAGGAGGTCTCGATCAACATCATCGGCACCTGGGGCCCGTCGGCCGACCGAGTGCCCTCGGTGGCCCTCCGGGGCGTGGCGTCGTCGGCGCTTGGCCGGCTGCCTGCCGTCGACATCGAGCTGCGCGGGACGACGGCCATCATCACGCCCGACGAGACACTGCGGAGCTTGGCGTTTGGGCCGAACTCGATGGACATCCTGCTCGGGGACCTGGCGCTCGAGCGAATCGACGTCGTCACCCGAGGCTACGTGAGCATCCAGCACGTCGACGCCGTCGAGATCCACGCGACGTCGCTGCACTCGATGGTCCAGGTCGGGGGGCTGCCCGCGACCGGCCTGACCCTCCTCGAGGTGGCGAGCAACGCCGGCACCCAGATCACCCTCCCCGAGTCGGGAGGTCCATACGACGTGCAGTTGCCCGGCTGGTTCGGCGACGACTACGTCAGCGAGTGGTGGCAAGCCCACTACGGCCTCGACTACCGGACCGAGGTGCTCGGCAACGCGCCCTCGGCACCGATCGGCGCCGACCGCGTCGGCGAGGAGCTCATCGCGATCCCGGGGGCTCCCACCCCGACCGACGGTCCCGGCGTCTTCGTCCCGACCACCCCGGGCGCGCCCGTGACGATCGACCTCCGCGGGGTCACTGGCGGCATGCTCCAGGTGCTCACCCACGGCTGAGCCGCCCGCGGCACCCGCGAGGACGTGCGAGTCAGAGCCCGCTGTAGGAGTGCAGGCCCTTGAAGAAGACGTTGACGATCGAGAAGTTGAAGACGACCGCGGCGAAGCCGATGATCGCGAGCCATGCCGAGCGGGCCCCACGCCAGCCGCGCGTCGCCCGGGCGTGGATGTACCCGGCGTAGAGCACCCAGATGATGAAGGTCCACACCTCCTTGGTGTCCCAGCCCCAGGGGCGGCCCCACGCGTCGTTCGCCCAGATCGCACCCGCGACGAGGGTGAAGGTCCAGAGCACGAAGCCGATGACATTGATCGCGTACGCGAAGGTCTCGAGCCGGTCGGCGCTCGGGATCGTGTCGAGGTAGCGGGCCCGCGACAGGCCGCCGGCGCTGCGGCGCAGGCGCAGCAGCTGCGCGACCGACAGCGCGGCACCGAGCGCGAAGAAGCCGACGCCGAGGATCGCGACCATGACGTGGATGACGAGCCAATACGGCGAACGGCTGAGCGCGTCGGGCAGCGGGACGATCGCGACATAGAAGTTGACGGTCGCGACACCGAGCGCGAGCACGACGAAGCCGGTGACATACGCGCCGAGGAAGCGAAGGTCCTGCCAGAGCTGGGCGACGAGGAACACGGTGACGATGATGAGCGTCGACGTGAGGCCGAATTCGTACATGTTGCCCCACGGCACCCGCGCGGCGGCGATCCCGCGGAGCACATCGCCCGACAGGTGCAGCAGCCAGCCAATGACGACCAGGGCCACTGCGGCGTTGAGGTACTTCGGTGCGGGCGTGGTTGCCGCCGCAGTCGGTGGCGCGAGCGTCGCGGTCGCGGTGACCCCCGCATTCGTCCCACCGGCGGCAGCCTGCTCGAGTGCCGCAGCGTCCTGCCGCCTCGTGACCTCTGCCGAGCGGCGGGCCAGGTCGAGGGTGAAGAGGATGAATGCGAGCGCGTAGACCGCCATCGCCGAGTAGACCGCGATGAGCGAGTACGAGTCGAGGGTCTCGGTCACGGCGCCAATCCTACGTCCGCCCCATCAGAGGAGCCCGGCGGATCTGCCGACCCCGAGCCCGAGCCCGGCACCGAGACGGCATCCGCGAGCGCGGCGACCGAGTCGGGCAGACGGGCATCCTCGCCCTTGGCGAGCCCCGCCCACTCGAGCTGAACCGCGCCGTCCTCGGCGGTGCGGGCACGCACCCAGACGCGGCGGCGCGGGACGAAGAGCGCGACGAGGAGCCCGGCGATCGCCGCGAGCACGAAGCCGAAGAGCCACGGCTGCGCGGGATCCCAGTGCATCTCGATCGCCGCGAACCGCGGGATGACGGGCTCGAGGGTCGCCGTGCCGAGCCCGTTCGGCAGGTCGACGGCCTCACCCGGCTTGAGGTACAGCGACTCGACCGGTGCCTCGCGTCCCGCGAGCTGGGTGAGGCCGAGGCCCTCGACGTCAAGGACGTACGCATTCGTCGCACGCCCGTCATCGAGCCCGAGATCTCCCGTGTACACCTCGAGGGTGAGGAGCGGGTTGATGAGGTCGGGGTGCGAGGAGAAGAATGCGCCGGAGTCGCCGCGCACCGCGGTCGGGTAGAAGAGTCCCTCAAGTCCGACCTGCTCCGCGAGCCCGTCCGGCACCTTGATGACGCCGGTCGACAGATATGCGGCGTCGAGCGGGCGGAAGAGGGTCGGCTGCGAGAAGACGATGTCGCCGTCCGGGTTGCGGATCGTCAGCACCGGCGAGTAGCCGTTGCCGAGCAGGTAGATGCGGACATCGTCGACGGTGAGCGGGCCATTGACGGTGAGCGTGTCGTCGCGCGGCTCGTGGCCCGGCTCGGTGATCGTCATGTGCGCGCGGAAATTGTGCGCCGAGCCGTAGGCGGCGAGGTTGTTCTCCTCGAAGTCGACCAGGAACTCGTCGAGCCGCAGGCTGAATGGCGCGAGCATCGACTCAGTGAAGAGGCGGCCCGGGTAGAAGGAGTCGTAGCCGCTCTGCACATTGGTGAATGCGGTGCCCTCGGTGACGACGCGCTGGCCGGTGTATCCGACGCTGCCGCCGATCGCGACGGCGATGAGCACGCCGATGAGGCTGACGTGGAAGAGGAGATTGCCGGTCTCCCGGAGGTACCCCCGCTCGGCGCTCACGGACTCACCCGCGCGGGTCGGGTAGCGCGCGACACGGTAGCCGCGCGAGCACAGCAGCCGCTCGGCGGCGGCGAGCGCGGTCGTGGCGTCGCCGTCGAAGGCCCGGACCGTGTGCCCGACCATCCGTTCGAGGCGGGCGGGCGTTCGCGGCGGGCGGGCGGCGATCGCTCTCGCGTGCTGGATGGCCCGCGGGATGACGCAGCCGATGAGCGAGATGAACAGCAGCAGGTAGATCGCGCTGAACCACGGCGAGCTGAAGGTCGAGAAGAGCCCGAGCGCATCGAGCACCGCCGCGAGCTCGGGGTCGTTCTGGTGGTAGGCGATGACGCCGTTCGGGTCCGAGGTGGTCTGCGGGACAAGCGAGCCCGGGACTGCCGCGAGCGCGAGCAGGAGCAGCAGGATGAGCGCGGTGCGCATCGAGGTGAGCTGGCGCCAGATGAAGCGGAGCCAGCCGATCCCGCCAAGGCGCGGACCGCCGCTCGCCCCGCCGGTCGGGCTCGGCTCGGCCGCGTCGACGTGGTCGAGTGGCGCGTACTCCGCCGACCGCGCGTCGGTGTCCGCGCCAGGGCCAGCGTCAGAGTGCCGGGACGAAGCCATTGATCACCCCCGTGAGCGAGGACATCATCGCCTGCCACAGCCCGGTCACCATCGCGAGCCCGACGAGGATGAGCAGGATGCCACCAATGATGTTGATGACACGAATGTGGCGCCGCAGCCATCGCACGGAGCCGGTCGCCCAGCTGAGCCCCAACGCAATCGCGACGAAGGGGAGCCCGAGCCCGAGCGAGTAGATGACGGCGAGGAGGAGGCCCCGCCACGGATCGCCCTGGTCGATGATGATCGAGTTCACCGCGATGAGCGTCGGTCCGAGGCACGGGGTCCAGCCGAGCGCGAAGACGATGCCGAGCAGGGGGGCACCCGCGAGGCCGGTCGCGGCCTGGAGCCGCGGCTTCACTGTGCGCTGCATGACGCCGACGAGCCCGATGAAGACGAGCCCCATGAGGATGACGACGACCCCGGCGATGCGGGTGACGAGGTCGAGGTGCGGACGTAGCGCGAGCCCGGCGGTGCCGAAGGCGACGCCGATCGTCGCGAAGACGACGGTGAAGCCGAGGACGAAGAGTGCGACGGCCACGACGAGCCGGCCCCGGCCGCGGCGCTGACCCGAGGCGAAGCCGCCGAGGAAGCCGAGGTAGCCGGGCACCAGTGGCAGCACGCAGGGCGAGGCGAAGGAGACGAGCCCCGCGAGCAGCGCGATCGGGATCGCGACGAGGAGCCCGCCGCTGAGGACCGCGCTGCCGACCGGATCGACGATCACAGCCGAGGCCTGGCGCTCATGCGTCCGCCTGGACGGTCGTGACGAGGTCGCGGAGGATCGCGGGGTCGCGGAGCACACCGCTGATGCGGGCGGCTACCCGGCCCTCGGCATCGAGGACGAGCGTCGTGGGCACCGCATTCGGCGCCATCTTGCCGGCGAAGGCGAGCTGGACCGAGCCGCTCGTCACGTCGAGGATGCTCGGGTACTCAATGCCGTTGTCCAGCTCGAAGGTACGGGCGACGTCGGCAGTGTCGTAGACGTTGACACCGACGAAGGCGACGTCCTCGAGCTCCGCGCTGAGCTCGGCAAGAAATGGCGCCTCGAAGCGGCACGGCGGGCAGCCCGCGTACCAGAAGTTGACGACGGTGACCTGACCGAGGAGGTCCGCCGAGTCGAGCTCGCCGCCGTCGACCGTCGGTCCGCTGAACTGAATCGGTGCGTCGCGCTCCGCAGCCGGCAGCTCGAGGTACTGGCCGTCACCCGAGACGTAGCCCTGGCCGCTGCCGTAGCGGTCGGCGAGGCCGTCACTCGACGAGCACGCCGCGAGGGTCAACGCAGCCGCGATGGCCGCGACGACGAGCACTCCCCGCACTGCCTGCCTCCGCACCTACACCGCCCCCGTATCGATCGCGCCGTCGAGCAATCCTGCCGCTGGTTCCTGATAGTCGACCTCAGTCCAGGACCCGGTCGCCGCCGCGCGCGCAAAGGAGGTGATCGAGGAGAGCGAGGTCCGGCGCGTCGCCGGGTTGTGCGGCAGTGGGCGCCCCGCCACCGCCCGGGTCGTCGTCCAGATCGGCATCTGGTGGGAGACCACGACGACCTCACCGTCATCGACCGCGTCCCAGGCCGCCGTCATCGCCGCGAGCATGCGGTCGCGCACCTCGACGTACGGCTCGCCCCAGGACGGGCGCCACGGGGCGCGCAGCCGCCACCAGTTGCGCGGGTCCCGCAGCGCGCGTCGCATCCGGGTGCCCTCGAAGGCATTCCACGGCTCGATCACGCGCTCGTCGAGCACCGGCTCGAGCCCGAATCGCTCGGCCCACGGCGCCGCGGACTCTTGTGTGCGCTGCAGCGGGCTGACGACGAGCCGGGTGATGGGTCGGCCGTCAAGGGCGGCCGCGGCGAGCCGCGCCATCTCGTGGCCGCGCTCGCTCAGGCGGTAGCCGGAGAGGCGCCCGTAGAGGATGCCCTCGGGATTGTCGACCTCACCATGGCGGACGAGATGAATGCGGTGGGCCGGCACCGCACCATTGTCCCGCATCCGTGCCCACCCGCCGAGCGTGGGGATGTGCATCGACGCCACGTAGACTCGGTGCCCGTGATCGACCGCACGCTGACCGCTGACCTCGCCGCCGCCACCGACGGGCCGGTGACGGTCGCGGGGTGGGTCGACACGGTCCGCGACCAGAAGAAGGTGCAGTTCGTCGTGCTCCGCGACGAGTCGGGCGCGGTCCAGCTCGTGCATCCGCGCGCCGGCGACGGCGCCGAC
>DATMFQ010000010.1:0-2672 GCA_035556075.1 Microbacteriaceae bacterium
GGCGACGGGCTCGACGTCACCGTCGTGTCGAAGGATCTCCCGATGCGGGTGAAGGCCGCATCGATCGGCCTGGCCGCCGAGGAGTACCGTGCGGAGCAGGCGCCCGACAGTGGCTGGACCGGGCAGGCCGAGATCTCGCTCGGTGGACAGGACATGGCGCGGCTCTACGACGAGGAGGAGCTCCTGACACCGGTGGCCGACGGGCTGCCGCGGAACACGGGACTCGTCATCCACTCCGAGCGCGGCTCCGCCCTCGGTCGGATCAGCGGGCCGGGCAAGGTCGCCCTCGTCCGCGGCGATCGCGACGTCTTCGGCCTGCACGGGCGCAGCGCCGAGCAGCGGCTCGCGATCGACCTCCTCACCGACCCGAGCGTCGGCATCGTCTCACTCGGCGGCCGCGCGGGGACCGGCAAGTCGGCGCTCGCGCTGTGCGCGGGCCTCGACGCGGTGCTCGAGCAGCAGCAGCACCGCCGGATCATGGTGTTCCGCCCGCTCTACGCGGTCGGTGGTCAGGAGCTCGGCTACCTGCCCGGCGACCAGGCGGAGAAGATGAATCCGTGGGCCCAGGCCGTCTTCGACACGCTCGGCTCGGTCGTCTCACAGAACGTGCTCGACGAGGTCCTCGAGCGCGGCATCCTCGAGGTGCTGCCGCTCACGCACATTCGCGGACGGTCGCTGCACGACGCATTCGTCATCGTCGACGAGGCGCAGTCGCTCGAGCGGAACGTGCTGCTGACGATGCTCAGCCGCATCGGGCAGAACTCGCGGGTCGTCCTCACCCACGATGTCGCGCAGCGCGACAACCTGCTCGTCGGGCGGCACGACGGCATCGCGAGCGTCATCGAGACGCTGAAGGGCCACGACATCTTCGGGCACATCACGCTGCAGCGATCCGAGCGCTCGGCGATCGCGGCGCTCGTCAGCGAGCTCCTCGACGGCAACGAGCTCGCCTGAGCGCGGGCCCGGTAGTCTTGCGTGGGTGACGACCTGGCCGATCCTCGCCGCCGTCGCGGTGCTGGGCGCGGTTCTGGTGTGGGGTCTGATCGCACCGCGGAGCCAGTGGCGGGTGCTGTTCGGCTGGGCCGCGCGCGACCCGGACGCGAGCGAGCCCGGTGACGGCGTCCACGGGCTTCGTCGTGCGATCTCGGCGCTCGGCCTCATCGGGCTGCTCACGGTCGGCGGTGTCCAGATCGCGGCGGCCGCGCTTGATCGACCGGTCGCGGGCCCCGAGCCGACCGCGCTGGAACGGGTCTGGGGGTCGCCGACGCCGCGACTCATCGATCGGGTCGTCGTGCCGATCGCCGACGCCCCCGAGGGATTCGTGCTCGGTGAGCTAGGGGGCTACCAGGTGCTCGATCGCGGCTACCCGCCGAACTACCTCGCCGAGCTGCCCCGGTTTGCCATGCTCGGCGAACCGAGCCCGTCCGGGCTGGTTGGCAGCGCACCGATCGAGGGCTTCAGCGGCTACGGCGCGGGCGACATCCTCGTGGCTGTCGAGGGCTCGCTCGCCTGCATTCCGCGGTTCGCCGTCGTCATCGAGACGGAGATCTCCGTCCAGCTCGGGGTGTACTGGGGGCTTCCGGGTGCGCTCGAGCAGTCGCACGCCGCCGCCTGCGACCTCACGGCCCCACTCACGCAGACCGTGCTCGTCCCGGTCCAGCTGGGCGGTGAGGTCGGTGACCGGCTCGTCGTCAGCATGACCGGGGTCCCACTGTCCGAGGCCGAGGATCTGCTCGGCTGAGCCGCGAATGATTGCGTGGGGCGGCTCGGGGCCGGTGGCGGCCGCGAGGTCCCCCGTCGTCTTCTCCGTGATCGCGTGGGCGATCATCGCCCCATTCTTCGTGACGGCCTACGGGGGATTTGAGCAGGCGACCTCGGGACAGCAGTGGCTCCAGGGGCTTGGCGTCGCGCTCGTCGTCCACCTGGGGCTCCTGCCGATCTTCCTCGGCGCGGGCGCGGTCGAGCGGCGACTCCGGGCGCATCCACTCTGGCGAGCCGCCTGGGTCATCCTGGCCCTCCTCGTCACCGCGGTCGTGCGCCCCGCGGCGACGTCCCTCCTGCACCTGCTCGTCGGCATTCCGCCGGTCGCGACGCCATGGTGGCTGCGGTTCCTGGTCAATGCGGTCGCGATCGGGCTGGCGCTGCTCGTCATTCACGCGGTCGTGCGCACGGTGCAGCGTCGGATCGCGGTCGCTGCGCGGCTCGACGCGGTGCTCGCCGACAGCGCCGAGGGCGCGGCGGCGGTCGCGGCGGCGACGGATCGGCTCATCGCGGAGTTCGAGCGGGCCGTCGCGGACCCCGTCCGCCGCGCGCTCGACGCCGCGATCGTTGAGCCCTTCGACGCCGCACGGCAGGGGGCCGCGCTCCGCCAATTCGCCCATGAGGTCGTCCGGCCGCTCAGCCACCACGTGTTCGCGGCGGAGCCCGATGCGGCGCCGCCAGTGCCGCTTCAGCCGCCCGTGACCCGATTCCGCATGGCGACGAATGCCCTGCCCGCAACGCCGTGGGCGCCCGTGCTCGTCTTCAGCGTCATCATGTACCCGACGATGCTTATCGGCTACGGGCCGGGGGAGGCACTCGTGCGCATCGGGGTTGGCGCGGTGTGGGCGGTCCTCGGGTGCTGGCTGCTCGGGCGCGTCCGGGCGCGCTCGCGACGGCGGCAGATCGTCGCG
>DATMFQ010000011.1:0-68194 GCA_035556075.1 Microbacteriaceae bacterium
GGGCCGAGGTTCGCGCATTCGGCGAGGAGGCCCGCCGTGGCGGCACCGAGCGTCGCGGCGAGCACGATCGTCACGATGATCGACACCACGAGCGCGAGCGCCGAGATGATGATGGCAATGACCCCGGGCACGTTCGACGCGCCGGCCTTCTTCGACTGGACGACCGCGACGATGCCGAGGATGAGCCAGAGCAGCGACAGCGGCGCGACGACGATGGAGCAAACCAGGGCGACGATGCCGAGGGTCTTGCCGGGGACGGCAGCCGACGCTCCGGGCGTCGGGGCGGGCGGAGTGGTCATCGGGTTCCTTTCAGCTGAGTTTCGAGCACGAACGGCTCGGCGCTGAGCGTAGCGGTCCCCCGTCTTCACCGCCAGCATTCCGCGGGAGGAATGCGCGGGCTCCGCCCGGCCCGTCCCCACCGCACGGCGTAGGGTGCCTTGGGACGGACTCGCCGGACCCCGGTGGCCCGACGCCCGTCTGTTCGCACCCGTGACTTTCGAGGAGCCCCATGACTGAGCCGTCCACCCTCGCCGAGCGCCGCGCCGCATTGGAGGCCCTCGGGACTGACATCGTCCCCGACATGATCGCCGGGTCGATCGCGCTCACGGCGCCGCACATCGACGCGGCGGTCTACGAGGGCGTCACCGTCGAGGCGGACCTCGCGTACGGGACGCACGAACGGCAGGTCCTCGATGTCTACAGCAACGGGACCACGACCGGGGCGAAGCCCGTGCTCGTCTACGTGCACGGCGGTGGCTTCACGATGGGGGCGAAGTCGAGCGAGCAGACGCCCTTCTTCCGCAACCTCGGGGCCTGGGCCGTGCAGCAGGGCTGGGTCGCGGTCGTCATCAACTACCGGCTCGCCCCCGAGTTCACGTTCCCTTCCGGTGCCGAGGACATCGCCGCCGCCATCACCTGGATCGTCGAGCACATCGCGTCCTACGGCGGCGACCCGGGCCGCATCTTCCTGAGCGGCCAGTCCGCGGGGGCGATGCACGTCGCCGACTACGTCGTCGGGCACGGCGGGTACGGCCCGCACGGCCGAGGGCTGCGGGGTGCCGTGCTCATCAGCCCCCTCGTCGACATCGACCGCGCCGCGCGCTCCGGCCGCTACACCGTCTACTGGGGCGACGACGAGTCGCGCTGGCCGTCGCAGTCGACACTGCCGGGACTCCTCGAAACCGACCTGCCGCTGCTCGTCACGGTGAGCGAGTATGACGAGTCGCAGTTCCAGTTGCAGGCGGCGCAGTTCACGGCAGCCTGGGCGGAGCGCCACGGCACGTTCCCGCCACTCCACCGGCTCCATACGCAGAACCACCTCACCTCGGTGTATGCGATCGGCACGCCGTGGGACTCGCTCGGGCCGCTGCTCGGGCGCTTCGTCGCCTCGTACCCCTGAGCGTCGGGTGCCCCGAGGTCGCCGCACGCCGGTTCCGCGGGCCGCACGCTCCGCATTCCTCGCCCGTACCATCTGCGCCCGGCGCACATCATGCGTGTCGAGCCGATACACCAGGATTGAGGAGTGACGATCGGCATCCTCACCAGCGGCGGCGACTGCCCGGGACTCAACGCGGTCATTCGCTCGATCGTGTTCAAGGGCGACCGGGTCCACGGCGAGCGCTTCGTCGGCTTCCGCGACGGGTGGCGCGGCGTCGTCGAGGGCGACGCCATGCACCTCGAGCGCAAGGACGTCCAGGGCATCGGCAAGCACGGTGGCACGATTCTTGGCACCTCCCGGACGAATGTGTTCGAGGGCGACCCGACCGCGTCGCGAGCGCTCGCGACGCTCGAGCGGTACAAGATCGACTCGCTCATCGTCATCGGCGGCGAGGGGACCCTCGCGGGGGCAAATGAGCTCGCGGCGCTCGGCGTCAACATCGTCGGGGTACCGAAGACGATCGACAACGACCTCTCGATGACCGACTATACGTTCGGCTTCGACACCGCCGTCGGGATCGCGACCGAGGCCTTCGACCGGCTGCGCACGACGGGCGACTCGCACGGCCGCGCGATGGTGGCCGAGGTCATGGGCCGCCACGTCGGCTGGATCGCGCTCCACTCCGGCATGGCCGCCGGCGCGCACGCGATCCTCATCCCCGAGCAGCGCACGACGTGGGACGAGCTCGCCGACTGGGTCGAGTCGGCCAGGGGCCGCGGCCGCGCACCGCTCGTCGTCGTCTCCGAGGGCTTCGTCCCCGAAGGCGGCACGGAGGCGCACTCGGATCAGGGGCTCGACGCATTCGGTCGGCCACGGCTCGGCGGGATCGGCGACATCGTCACCCGCGAGATCGAGACCCGGACGGGCATCGAGGCGCGGTGCACCATCCTCGGCCACATCCAGCGCGGTGGCACCCCGAGCGCCTACGACCGGGTGCTCGCCACCCGGTTCGGCATCGCGGCGGTCGACGCCGCGGTTGGCGGCCAGTTCGGCCGGATGGTGGCGCTGCACGGCACGGAGATCACGCACGTCGCGATCAGCGACGCGGTCGGTCGCCTCAACTCGGTCCCGCAGGACCGCTACGCCGAGGCCGCCGTCCTCTTCGGCTGACCGGTCCCGCCGCCCCGCCCGGCCCGGCGCACCCGCGGCACGAGCCGCGCGACGCTCAGTCGTCGTAGAGGAAGGCCCAGGCGACGGCGCCGGCGATGACGACGACGGCGATGCCGCCGCCGATGATCCACGGCACCGGGTCCCGCCGCCAGGAGGCCCGCACCGTCTCGGGTAGCTGCGCGAGCTGCTTCTTCGGGTTGAGCCGGTCGCCGAGCTCATCAAGCGTCCGGGCGAGCTCCTCGCGGACCTCGCCCACGCGGGCGGCCTGGTTCTCAGCCATCGGTGTCTCCTACGGTGGTCTCCCGCGGTGCCTCGCCCTTGATCGCGCGGATGTCGTCGGTGATCGATTCGGCCCGCGACTCGAGGTCCGGACCGGCGGTGCGCAGCCGCAGCACGCCGAGCCAGCCGATGAGCGCCGCAATGATCAGGAGCACGCCGGCGACGATGAGCGCCGCCGCCCACATCGGCAGCACGAGCGCGAGCGCCGCGACCGCGGCCCAGACGAGGGTGACGATCGCCAGCAGCAGGATGACGAATGCGCCCACAAGCAGGCCGACACCGAGCGCCGCGCGCTGGGCCGACTTCGCAAGCTCCGCCTTGAGCGCGTCGATCTCCGCGCGCACGAGTTCGCCGAGGAGCCGCGGGATGTCGGCGAGGAGTTCGGCGAACGAGCGGCGAGCGTGCGCCGGCTTCGGTCCGGTGTCAGTCACCGGCGGCCGCCTTGCCCGCCGACGACGACTTCGCCGACGACGACCTGGTCGACCTCGAGCCAGACGACTTCCCGCCCGTCGACTTCGCCGACGACGAGCTCCGGGCCGTGGCGGGCTTCGGGGCGGTCATGCGGTGCACGACGTTCCGGGTCCCGGTGCTGACGATCTCAGCGAGGTCCTCGAGCTTGTCATTCGCGAATGCGACGGACCGGTCGACCTGGTGCTGGACGCGCGGGTCCTCCCAGAATTCCTTCGTGCACTTCGCGACCTTCTCGTACGGGCCGCGACCGGCTCGTGACCCGAGGAGGAAGCCGATGCCGACTCCGGCCGCGAGGATGATGAGCTTGCCGTTCATGCGTTCTCCAATGCCTCTGCGTCTCGTGGGGTCCGAGCCTACTCCGTACCGGTGTATGCCGCTACAGGAATACGGCTCCGTCAGCCCGCCTCGGCCCGCCGTTCACCAGATGGCCACCCGCTCCTGCTCATCGAGCCAGAGCGCATCCGCCTCGGTGACGTCGAAGGCCGCATAGTACGCGTCGATGTTGCGGACGATCTGGTTGCAGCGGAATTCGCTCGGCGAGTGCGGGTCGATCGCGAGCAGCCGGATGACCTCCTCGTCGCGGCCCTTCTGCTGCCACGCCTGCGCCCAGGAGAGGAAGAACCGTTGCGCCGCGGTGAGCCCGTCGATCACCGGCGCGGTGTCCGGCGTGAGCCCGTGCCGCTCGAGGTGGACGCCGTACGCCTTCCACGCGATGCTCAAGCCTCCGAGATCGCCGATATTCTCACCGATCGTGAGCGCGCCATTGACGTGGTGACCCGCCTCGGGGTCGAGCTGCGCGGGCACGAGCGCCTCGTACTGCGCGATGAGCGAGCCGGTGCGCGCCTCAAAGGCGGTACGGTCCTCCACGGTCCACCAGTCCGTGAGGCGACCCTCGCCGTCGAAGCGCGATCCCTGGTCATCGAAGCCGTGCCCGATCTCGTGGCCGATGACGGCCCCGATCGCACCATAGTTCGTCGCGGCGTCGCGGTCCTCTCCGAAGAACGGCGGCTGCAGGATCGCCGCGGGGAAGACGATCTCGTTGAAGCCGGGGTTGTAGTACGCATTGACCGTCTGGGGTGTCATGAACCACTCGTCCCGGTCGATCGGCCGCCCGAGCTTGCCGATCTCACGGCGGAACTCGAACTCCGACACCGCCGCCGCATTCGCGATGACGTCGTCGGGCGAGATCTCGAGGTCCGAGTAGTCGCGCCACTTGACGGGATAGCCGATCTTCGGTGTGAAGCGGTCGAGCTTGTCGAGCGCGCGCTGCCGTGTCTCGGGCCCCATCCATTCGAGCCCGGTGATGGAGCGGCGGTACGCCTCGATGAGGTCGGCGACGAGCTCGTCCATCGCCGCCTTCGCCGTCGGCGGGAAGTGCCGCTCGACGTAGACGCGCCCGACGGCCTCGCCGAGCGCGCCCTCGACGAGCGTGACGCCGCGCTTCCACCGGGCGCGGATCTCCGGCGTACCGGTCAGGGTGCGGCCGTAGAAGTCGAAGTTCGCTTCGACGAATGCGCTCGACAGCAGCGAAGCACTCGAGCGGATGACGCCGAACCGCAGCCAGTCGCGCCACGCCTCGAGCCGGTCGTCCGTGAAGAGGGCCGCGACGCCAGTGAAGAAACTCGGCTGTGAGAGCACGAGCTCGGCGGTGTGCGCGGGGGTGAGCCCGACCGCGTCGCGCCAGGCCTCGAGCGGGAAGCCGGGGGCAAGCTCGAGCAGCTCGTCCCACGTCCGCAGGTTGTAGGTCTTCTGCGCGTCGCGCGAGGCGACGTTGTCCCAGTGCTGGGCCGCGATCTCGTGCTCGAGCGCGACGATGCGGTCGGCGCGGGCGTCCGGCTCGTCGAGTCCGGCGAGGCGCAAGAGGCGCTCGACGAATGCGCGGTACTCACCACGGATCTCCGCGAACTTCTCCTCCCGGTAGTACGACTCATCGGGCAGCCCGAGCCCACCCTGCATCGCGATGATGATGTAGCGCTCGGGGTCGCCGGGGTCATTGTCGATGTAGGAGCGCATGATGCCGGGGGCCCCGCCACGCTCGAGGCGCCCAATCGCCGCGCCGAGCGACGCCACCGAGTCGACCGCGTCGACCTGTGCGAGGAGCGGCGCCAGCGGCGCGGCTCCGCGCGCCTCGATCTCCGCCTCCGCCATGAATGAGGCGTACAGGTCGCCGGCCTTCCGCGCGTCGGTGCCGGGCTCGGCGCCCTGCGACTCGATGATGATCGCCTGGATCGCCGCCTCCGCCTCCTCGTGGAGCACATGGAAGGCGCCGTACCGCGCCTTGTCGGCTGGGAGCTCGGTGCGGTCGATCCACTTGCCGTTGACGTGACGGAAGAGGTCGTCCTGCGGGCGGACCGCGGGATCGAGCTCGGCGAGGTCGATGCCGGAGGCGAGGGGCGCATTCATGCGGCCAGCCTAGGAGGGACGCCTGAAGTGTGCCCCTCCGCCCTCGCCGGCCGCGCAGGCTCGGGAGGGCGACGGCCACTCGGGAGGGCGGATCCGCATTCCTCCCCCTCCCGAATGGCCCGCGCCCGCCTGACCGCGACCCGCGTCACGCCCGGACCCGCCCCCGGTGCAGCCCCTGCGCGAGCGCAAGCATGAGCCGCGCCTCGGTCGCAGGCCAGGTGTGGACGACATCGCGGTACGCAACGCGGATCACGATGTAGCCCTCGAGCGTCAACCGCGCGTCGTGCTCGAGGTCCTCGCGGCGCTGGCGCGCGTCACTGTGGAAGGCGTAGCCATCCACCTGCACGACGAGGCGCGCCCCGATCAGGAAGTCGACCCGGTGCCCGAGGAGCTTGACCTGCTGCTGGTAGGCGACACCAAGTTCTCGGAGCCGGATCGCCACGAGGGTCTCCAGCAGCGAGTCCGCGAGGTCGGTCACCTCGTGTGCGAGTCGGCGCGCAGCCAGCGGCCGCCACGCGATCCGCCGGCACTGTGCGGCGGTGAGCACGCCCTTCGAGCAGGCCGACTCCCACACGATGAGCGCCTCGTCGTGCGGGAGGCAGATCGCGACGTGCTCGAGGACGTCGGCCGCCCCGATCACGAGTTCACCGCGGCGGCGCGGGACGAGTGGTGCGGCACGGTGGAGGCGCACCCCGTTACGACGGCCCGCCTTCGCGTGACCGGGCACCCAGAGGTGCAGCGCCCGCGGCGGGTGCAGGAGCGCCAGGCCGAGGTGCGCGGCCGCCGTCGCGCACGCGATGCGACCGCTCACGCGAGCCGCGGCGAGGAGCTCCGGCGGCGCATTCGCGGTCGCGTACCACGCGCGGTTGAGGCGCAGCGCGCCGAGCCGCCTCGGGTCGTAGCCAGCCGCGATGAGGTCGGTGCGATGGACGACGCCGCCCCGGGAGGTGATCCAGTCGACGGCGGTCATGTGGGAGAGCCTCGCCGGTGTTGCCGCCGCTTGCGTGGCGTCTGCCCTGGATTGTGGATGACTACGCGCCGATCAGCCCTGTGGAGGAATGCGTTGCCCCGCCGACCGCGGCTGACGCCCGCCCGTCGCCAGGTCGCCCCGCCACTCGGTCGCCCGGCAGCCCGGAGGGTCTGGGCTCTTCGGGAGGGCGGAGCCCACGCCCCGGCCCTCCCGAAGAGCCCAGACCCTCCCGACCCCCAGGCACCCAGGCACCCAGGCACCCCAGCCCCCACGACTACCGTGGTCGCGTGAACTCGGTGCGGGGCTGGCGAAACGCCACCTTCGTCGCCTTCGCGATCATGGGGGTCGCCGTGTCGACGCTCCTCGCCCGGCTCCCAGCGGTCCGCGACCACCTCGACATCGACGCGGGCGCCGTCGGCACGCTGCTCGCGGGCTTTGCGACGGGCTCGCTCATCGGGCTCGCCTGCTCGGCACCGCTGCTCACCCGGTTTGGGCCAGTCGCGATGTCGCGGCGCACCGTGCCGATCGCGGGCGGGATGCTCGTGGCCGTCGGCGCGGCGGCGAGCGTGCTCGAGCAGTACTGGGTGACCGTCGCATTCCTCGCCCTGTTTGGTGCGACGCTGAGCCTGAGCGACGTCGCGATCAACGTCGTCGGCGCCGCCAATGAGCGGGCGCTGCGCAAAACAGTCATGCCCCTCTTCCACGCCGGTTTCTCGATCGGCAGCGTGCTCGGCGCGGGTGCCGCCGCGGCCGCGGAAGCGATCGACATCCCGGTCTGGGCGCACCTGGCGGTCGGCGGCGCCCTCGTCATCGGCGTCGGGCTCGTCGCAATCCGGTGGTTCCCGAGCACTTTCCCCGACGCGCCGACCACACCACCGGACAGGGACGAGCGGCGCAACGTCTGGCGTGACCCGCGCACCTACCTCGTCGGTCTCCTCGTGCTCGGCTTCGGCTACGCGGAAGGATCGGCGACCGACTGGCTGCCGATCGCGCTCGTCGATGACCGCGGCCTCGACCACGCGACCGCGGCGCTCCTGCTCACTGTCTTCATGGTCGCGATGACGACGATGCGCCTGGCCGGCGGGCCGCTCGTCGACCGGCTCGGCCGCGTGCCGGTGCTGCTCGGCGCCGCCACGGTCGCGGTCGTCGGCCTCGCCTCGGTCATCTTCATCCCCGATCCCGTCGCGACCGTGGTCGGCGTCGTGCTGTGGGGGCTCGGCAGCGCCCTCGGCTTCCCGCTCGGCATGTCCGCCGCGGCCGACGATCCGGCGACGGCGACCGCGCGGGTCTCGGCGGTCGCGACCGTGGGCTACTTCGCGTTCCTCGTCGGGCCGGTCCTCGTCGGGTTCGTCGGCGAGCAGGTCCGCATCCTCAGCGCGCTGACGATCGTGCTCGGGCTGCTCGTCCTGGCCGGTGCCGTGAGCCCGGCCGCGCGCGAGCGACGCACCGCCCCGACCGTGCTGCGCAACGCATTCCTCGATCCCTCGCTCCCGACGTTGCCGATCGAGGTGATCGGCGACGAGAGGGACGAATCGGCTGCCTCGCGTCAGGAGGATCCGTCACCATGACCGCGGGTACCGTGGAGCGGTGAGACTTGTCGTGGCCCGCTGCTCGGTCGACTACGCGGGGCGCCTCACCGCACACCTCCCGCTCGCGACCCGGCTCCTCATGCTCAAGGCGGACGGCAGCGTGCTCGTGCACTCCGACGCCCTGAGCTACAAGCCGCTCAACTGGATGAGTCCGCCCGCGACGCTGTCGCTCATCGAGCCCGATGACGAGCAGCTCGAGGCGGGCGTCCAGGAGGTGTGGCGGGTGAGCCAGGCGAAGACCGCCGACCTCCTCGTCATCTCCATCCACGAGGTGCTGCATGACAGCTCACATGAGCTCGGCATCGACCCCGGCCTCATCAAGGACGGCGTCGAGGCCGACCTGCAGCGGCTGCTCGCGGAGCAGGTCGAGCTGCTCGGGCCGGGCACGACGCTCATCCGCCGCGAGTACCCGACGGCGATTGGGCCGGTCGACCTGCTCGCGACCGACGCCGAGGGGCAGACGGTCGCGGTCGAGGTGAAGCGCCGCGGCGACATCGACGGTGTCGAGCAACTGACCCGCTACCTTGAGCTCCTGGGCCGGGACCCGCGGCTCGCGCCGGTCACCGGGGTCTTCGCGGCGCAGGAGATCAAGCCGCAGGCGCGGACGCTGGCGACCGACCGCGGCATCCGCTGCCTCGTCCTCGACTATGACGCCATGAAGGGCGCGGAGGAGCGGCCGGACCGGTTGTTCTGATCCGGCTCGCGCCTACTTCGCGACGACGTTGATCGTGAAGGTCAGGGGCTGGATGCCGCCCTGCGCATTCGTCATCGTCACCTCGGTGCTGCCCTCCTTGAGCGGCGTGAAGCCCGGGTTCGTCGTGAGGTCGCTCGAGGACTTGCCCTGCGTGCCCTGCGTGAACTCAACGATGGCGGGGTCGGCGATCTTGGCGGTGTAGCTGTCGGTGTCGAGCGATCCGGTGTCGATCGAGAGCACCTGATTCATCGGGAGCTCGACCGTGGCGCCCTGCAGATCGTTGGCGTTCTTCATGACTGGGGGCAGCACGTCGCCCCCGACGGGGCCGCTTGCGCATCCCGCGAGGGCGGCGGCAGCCAGCAGCGCGATGCCGGCGAGTCCGGCCTTGGTGCGTGTGGTGATCATGCACCCAGTATGTCGGCCGGAGTGCCGGGCGGGACAGCGCTTATGGCTGATCGTTCACTGCATCTTTGCTGAATGCGACCTCGACGCCGCGTGGTTTCGCTGGCGGACGGGCCTCGTGGCGCGGAGACGTGCACCCTCAGTGCCCGTCGCGCCTGGCGCCCCGCAGCTCCTCCGCATCGAGCACCGCCTGGATCGCGCTGATCGTCAAGGAGCTGTACGCACCGGTCGCGCGGGCGTCGAGGAGCGCGGCCCGCTGCGCCTCGAGGACGAGGGCGCGGAGCCGCCGGAGCTGGTCATGCACGGGGTCGTCGGCGGGCGCGAACTGCTCCTCAACGGCGCGCCCGAGCGCGGCCGCCTCCCGCCCGACCTGCTCGATGACCTTGCCGTCGAATGGCTCGGCCCCATCGACGAGCGTCGGGTTGCGCAGCGCATCGAGCGTCACCGCTTTGATCTCCTCGATCAGTTCACCGCGCTCGGTCGCCAGGGCCGCGGCGTCCGCGGGCTGCAGCCCGAGCGCGCGGATCACGAGGGGGAGGGTGAGGCCGCCGAGGGCGAGCGTGACAATGGCGACGACGACGGCGATGAGGATGAGCTCGGAGCGGTACGGGACGCTCGCGGGGAGCGCCTGGACGGCGGCGACCGTGACCACCCCGCGCATTCCTGCCGAAGCGAGGACCGCACCCCCGCGCCAACCGAGCCCCTCGCGGCGGAGGAACTCGAGGTCGGCCCCCCGCCGTCGCAGCACCCGATCCACCCGCGCCGGGCCCCGCGGACCCCACTCGCCCGCCCGCTCGCGCCACGCGTCGCCCTTCGCGAGGAGCCGTTCGCCGCGCTCGAGGCTGCGCCGATCCCGGAGCCGCATCCAGCCGAGCATGGGGGCGACGAATGCGACGCGCGCGACGAGCAGCACCCCCACCATGAGCAGTCCGACGCCGAGCGTCCACCAGAGCCCCTCCGTGCCGTAGTCGGCGACGACCGCGGCGAGGTGGATGTGGAGCTGGTACCCCATGAGGAGGAAGACGCCGTTTTCGAGCATGAACTGGATGGTGCGCCAGTTCATGCGCTCGCTCAGGCGGGAGCGCGCGGTGAAGCGTCTCGCGCTCTGGTGTCCGATGGTCAGGCCCGCCACGACGACGGCGATGACCCCGGACCCGCCGAGCTGCTCCGCGCCGAGGTAGGCGAGGAACGGGACGATGAACGACAGCGCCGTGCCAAGCAGGTCGTCGGTGACGCGGCTGCGTACCCACACGCTGACGAGCCCGAGCGCGCCACCGACGAGGAGGCCGCCCGCGACCGCCCACCCGAAGTGGCCGACCGCACCCCACAGGCTTAGGGTCCCGCCGATCGCGGCGATCGCGGTCTTGAGGAGGACGAGCGCCGAGGCGTCGTTGATGAGGCTCTCGCCCTCGAGCACGGTGACGAGTCGGTGCGGCAGGCCGAGGCGTTTCGCGATCGAGGTAGCGGCGACGGCGTCGGTCGGGCTGATGACGGCGCCGAGGGCGAGGGCGGCGGGGAAGCCGAGGTCAGGGATGAGCCAGTACAGCACCGCGCCGGTGACGAGCGCACTGACGACGACGGCGAGGATGCCGAGACCGGCGATCGGCGTGAGGTTGCGCCGGAAGTCGATGAGCGGCACGTTGACCGCGGCCGAGTACAGCAGCGGCGGCAGCACGAGGACGAGGATCCACTCGGGCTCGAGCGGGATCTCGGGCGCTCCCGGGAGGTAGCTGAGCGCCCCGCCGACGGCGACGAGGATGAGCGGGGTCGCGATGCCGAGCCAGCGCGATGACCAGGCCGCCGCGACGATGAGGATGACCGCGGCGGCGCCGAGCAGCGCGAGTTCCACGGGGACATCGTAGGAGCCGCTGCCCCGCGCCACCTTGGTTTGGCGGGGATGGGCCGTGCCCGAAGTACTGCGAAATCACCGAAGTACTTGAGGAATGCGGGGCTGCGGTCAGTACTCCGCGCATTCCTCAGTACTTCGTGCAGTCGCAGCGGGACAGACTCGATGGCGCACACGCCACGGCCACCGGAATCGGTGCGCAAGGTGGGACTTGAACCCACACGCCCTCTCGGGCACACGGACCTGAACCGTGCGCGTCTGCCATTTCGCCACTTGCGCGTGCGCCCGTCGACGAGCGCCGAGCGACGTACCAGCGTAGCACCCGGGGGATCGCGCGGCAGCCGGGCACGCCTCCGGGGGCCGCCGAGGCGGAGCGGATACCATGACGCCGGGCATCCGGCCCGTACGACCGACCCCTAGGACGGCATGGGACTCCTCGACAGCTTTGAGCGCGGGCTTGAGCGCGTCGTCAACGGCGCCTTCGCGAAGACGTTCAAGTCGGGCTTGCAGCCGGTCGAGGTCGCGGCGGCACTGCGGCGCGAGCTCGACACCAAGGCCGCGGTCGTCGCCCGCGACCGGATCCTCGTGCCGAACGACTTCACGGTCCGCGTCGCCCCCGCCGACCATGAGCGGCTGGCCGGGCTCGGCGAGCAGCTGACGACGGAGCTGACGGAGATCCTGCAGCGCCACGCCGTCGCCCAGCGCTATACCTTCGCCGGCGGCATCGCGATCGCGATCGTCCCGGACGAGTCACTCGCACAGGGCATGGTCGACGTGCGCTCGGCGAACGTGCAGGGCCAGGTCGTGTGGACCCCGATCATCGAGGTGAATGGCCAGCGGCACGCGCTACGCCGCGCCCGCACCGTCATCGGGCGCGGCTCGGAGGCGGACATCACGGTCGACGACGGCGGCATCTCCCGGCGCCACGTCGAGATCCTGTGGGACGGCAAGCGCGCCCAGGTCAATGACCTCGGCAGCACGAATGGGTCACGCCTGGACGGTCGCCCCGTCACCCAGGCGCTCCTCGAGCCGGACTCGGTCGTGGAGATCGGTCGCACGCGTATCGTCTTTCGCGTGCTCGCCCAAGCCCAGACAGCGCACGCGCAACCAACGCACGCGGAGCCCAGCCACGCCGAGCCCACTGGGGGAGGCCGATGAGCGAGCTCACCTACATGGTGCTGAAGTTCGGCTTCCTCGCACTCATGTGGGTGTTTGTCTTCATCGTCGTGTACGCGCTCCGCAGTGACCTGTTCGGGCAGCCGGTGCGCAAGCTCGTCGCCCAGGCCCGCGAGCGCCAGCTCGCCGCGCAGCGCAGCACCCACCCGGCCACCCCCGGCACCACCGCCCCAACCGCGCCGGCCCCGCCGGGCGCCTACGGTGACGGCGAGGACGGCCTTACCCGCTCGCCCGTCCCGAAGGCGAATCGGGACTCCCGTCAGGCGAAACGCCTCGTCATCACGGGGGGCCCGAAGGAGGGCCTCGAGATCGACCTCCCGGTCGAGCAGCTGACGATCGGACGCTCGAGCGACGCCGGCTTCATCATCCGGGACGACTACACCTCGAGTCACCACGCGCGCCTGCTGCGCTGGCCGGACGGCTGGATGATCCAGGACCTCGACTCGACCAACGGCACGTTCCTCGACGGGGTCCGGGTGCACGGCCCGACCTATGTCCCGCTCCACACGCCCGTGACGATCGGCGCGACGACCTTCGAACTCCGGCGGTGACCGCATGCCGTCGACGAGGGCGCATGCCATCTCCGATGTCGGACTGACCCGGAGCAACAACCAGGACAGCGGCTACGCGGGACGGAGCCTCTTCGTCGTCGCGGACGGCATGGGTGGGCACGCCGGCGGCGATGTCGCCTCCGCGGTCGTCGTCCAGCACTTGCTGACGCTCGATGAGGAATACGCGACCCCGTCCGAGGCCGAGCAGGCGCTCCACAATGGCTTGCTGACGGCGAGCGACCAGCTCGCGGACCTCGTCGCGGAGCACCCCGAGCTCACCGGCATGGGCACGACGGTGTCGGCGATCGCGCTCGTCGGCCGCTCCGCCGTCATTGCCCACATCGGCGACTCGCGGATCTACCGGCTGCGCGACGGGCAGCTCACGCAGCTCACCAGCGACCACACCTTCGTGCAGCGCCTCGTCGAGACCGGCCGCATCACCCCGGAGGAGGCGCTCCACCACCCGCGTCGCTCGGTGCTCATGCGGGTACTCGGCGATGTCGACGCCGTCCCCGAGATCGACACGATGATCTTTGACACGCGGCCCGGCGACCGCTGGCTGCTGTGCTCGGACGGGCTCGCGAGCTACGTCGAGCACGACGAGCTCACCGCGACGATGCTCGACCGGCTCCCCACGGAGTCGACGGCCGCCACGCTCCTGACGCAGAGCCTCAATGCCGGCGCTCCCGACAATGTGACGATCATCCTGCTCGACATCGGCGATGACCTCCTCCCGGTGAGCGAGACCCAGGTCGTCGGCTCCGCGAGCCAGCCCCTGCAGTTCGACCCACCAGCGCCGCGGCGGCCGAAGGGCCTGCCGGCCCTGCTGCGCCAGACATTCACCCCGCAGCCGGTGCCCGAGTCGCACTTCGAGCCCGAGACGGACGAGTATCTCGCCGCCCTCATCATCGAGGACCGGAAGCGGCTGCGACGCCGCCGGGCGACCGCGATCACGGTCGTCGTGCTCAGCATCGCCGCGATCGTCGTCGGGCTCGTCGCGGGGTACAACTACACCCAGTCCCTCTACTACGTCGGCGAGCACCTCGGCAAGGTCGCCCTCTACCGTGGCGTGCAGCAGGACCTCGGGCCGATCGAGCTGTCCCACCTCGTCACGCTGACCGACATCCTCGTCGAGGACCTGCCGCCGTATCGGCAGTCCGCGGTCATCGCGACGATCAGCACCGACAGCCTGCAGCGCGCCGACGAGATCCTCCAGGAGCTGAGCGATGCCGCGCGGCGGTGAGGGCGTCAGCACGCTGACCGGGGCGATCGTCGTGAAGCTCCGGCGACCCGCACGGCTACGCAACATTGAGCTCGGACTGCTCGCTATCGCGGTCCTCCTCGTCGGCGGGGCCTTCCTCCTCGTCGATGCGGGCGTCGGCACGACACCCGACGGCGGACTGCTCCTCCAGCTCGGCGGGCTCGTCGTGCTCCTCCTCGCCCTCCACATCGTGCTGCGGATCACCGCCCCGGAGGCCGACCCCTTCGTCGTGCCGATCGCGACCCTGCTCAGCGGGCTCGGCACCGCCGAGATCTACCGCATCGACCTGCTGTGGGAGCGCGTGGGCTGGGCGGCCTATTCGACCCGGCAGATCGCCTGGTTGGCGATCGCCATCCTCGGCGCGATCGCGGCACTGCTCATCATCCGCAACCACCGGGTGCTGCAGCGCTACCGGTACCTCGCGATGCTCCTGGGCATCGTCCTCCTCGTGCTGCCGATGCTCCCGGGCATCGGCATGGAGGCGAACGGCGCGCGGATCTGGGTCGACCTCGGCGTCGCAAGCTTCCAGCCCGGCGAGTTCGCGAAGGTCGCGCTCGCGGTGTTCTTCGCCGGCTACCTCGTGACGGCCCGAGACTCGCTGTCCATGGTGGGCCGCCGCTTCCTCGGCATGCGGCTGCCGCGCGCGCGCGACTTCGGGCCGCTCATCATCGTGTTCGCCGCCTCGATGGTCGTCCTCGTCGTGCAGCGCGACCTCGGCACGGCGCTGCTGTACTTCGGGCTCTTCCTCGTCATGCTCTACGTCGCGACCGGCCGCTCGAGCTGGATCGTCATCGGCCTCGCCCTCTTCGGGGTCGGCGCCTACGTCGCGACGACCACGCTCGACTATGTGGGGCGTCGGATCAATGGCTGGCTCGACGCCTTCAACCCCGAGTTCATCAGTGACCAGAGCTTCCAGCTCGTGCAGGGCCTCTTCGGCATCTCGGCGGGCGGCATGTTCGGCACGGGGCTCGGCCGCGGCCGCCCGGACCTCACCCCGCTGGCCGAGAGCGACTTCATCATCGCCTCCCTCGGCGAGGAGATCGGGCTCGTCGGCCTGTTCGCGATCCTCGCGGTGTACCTGCTCTTCGTCGGTCGGGCCTTCCGCATCGCCTTCGCCGGCTCCGACGACTTCGGGCGCCTGCTCGCGGTCGGCCTCGGCTTCGTCGTCGCACTGCAGGTCTTCATCGTCGTCGGCGGCGTGACGCGCGTCATCCCACTGACGGGCCTGACCACCCCATTCCTCGCCGCTGGTGGCTCGTCACTCGTGGCGAACTGGATCATTGTCGCGCTGCTGCTGCGCCTGTCGGACGGCGTGCGGAGCGGGCCAAGGATCATCGTCGAGTCGGAGACCGGCGACCAGCCCAGGCTGGTGGTGGGCGAATGAGCGCAGCGATGATGAAGGAATTGCGGCGCACGAGCGTCGTCGTGCTCGTCATGATCGCGAGTCTCTTCGTGTCGACGTCGATCATCCAGGTGGTCTCCGCCGAGGAGCTGCGCGACCACCCGCGCAACAGTCGCACCTTCTACGCGAACCTGTCCGTCAACCGCGGCCCCATCCTCGTCGAGGGCACTCCGGTCGCCTACTCGGTCCCGATCGACGGCCCGATCGCCTACCAGCGCGTGTACGACAACGGAGCCCTCTACGCGCCGGTCACCGGCTACCTCACGATCGGCCAGGGCAACACGGGGCTCGAGGCCGAGATGAACAGCTACCTCACGGGGTCGACCGGCGGCCAGTTCTTCGACCAGGTCTCCGCCGTGCTGACGGGACAGAAGCCGCAGGGCGCCGCGGTCGAGACGACGATCCTCGCCTCGGTGCAGCAGGCGGCCTGGGATGCCCTCGGCGACTACGAGGGCGCGGTCATCGCCCTCGACCCGCAGACGAACAAGATCCTCGCGATGGTGTCGAAACCGACGTTCGACCCGAACACGCTCGCCGTCCATGACACGACCGCAGTGATCAACCAGTACAACGCGCTGCTCGACGACCCGATGGATCCCCTCATCAATCGGACGATGAACGGCGACCTCGACCCGCCCGGCTCCGTCTTCAAGCTCGTCACCGCCGCGGCCGCGCTCGAGGCCGGCTACCCGCCGGAGTACACACTGCCGAACCCGGCCGTGCTCGACCTCCCGCAGACCGACCACGTCGTGTACAACCACAGCCGCGGCCGCTGCGGGGTCGGCGAGACGGTGACGATCTTCGATGCCGTCCGACTGTCCTGCAACATCCCGATGGCCGAGCTCGGCCAGCAGCTCACGTACCGCACGATCCGCGACCAGGCCGTCGCCTTCGGCTTCGACGAGTCCGTCGGCGTCCCGATGGCGTCGACGCCGAGCGTCTACCCGCGGGTGCTGGATGAGCCACGGACCATGCTCAGCGCCTTCGGGCAGGGTGACGTGCGCGCCTCCCCGCTGCAAATGGCGATGATCGCGAGCGCGATCGCCAACGGTGGGACCATGATGCAGCCAAGCCTCGTCGAGGCGGTCGTCTCACCGGACCAGACCACGCTGCAGCGATTCGAGCCGGAGCCGATCGGTCAGCCGATCAGCACAGGCACGGCACGGGCGTTGACTGCCATGATGGTGGCGAGCGTCGAGAGTGGGGCCGCGAGTGACGCCGCGATCCCGGGGCTCGCGGTCGCCGGCAAGACGGGGACCGCCGAAAACGGGCCCGATGAACCATACTCACTGTGGTTCGTCGGGTTCGCGCCCGCCGACAATCCCCGGGTCGCCGTCGCCGTCGTGGTGCAGGATGGCGGGGCACTCGGGCAGACCGGCAGCGGCGCGGCAATTGCGGCACCAATTGGAAAGGCAGTGATCGAGGCGGTGATGGCACGTTGAGACCGACGAATGGCATGACCTTCGGCGGCCGCTACCAGCTCGGCAGCCGCATCGCGATCGGCGGCATGGGTGAGGTGTGGCAGGCCACGGACCTCGTCATCGAGCGCACCGTCGCGATCAAGATTCTCAAAGAGGAATACACGGGCGATCCCGGCTTCCTCGAGCGATTCCGCGCCGAGGCCCGCCACGCCGCCCTCGTCAACCACGAGGGCATCGCCAATGTGTACGACTACGGCGAGGAGGACGGCAGCGCCTTCCTCGTCATGGAGCTCGTGCCCGGCGAGGCGCTGTCCGCGCTCATCGAGCGGGACCGCGCGCTGCCCGTCGACCGCGTGCTCGACATCGTGGCGCAGACGGCCGCGGCACTCCACGCCGCCCACAGCGCCGGCCTCGTCCACCGCGACATCAAGCCGGGCAACCTCCTCATCACACCGGACGGTCGGGTGAAGATCACCGACTTCGGCATCGCGCGCATCGCCGACCAGGTGCCGCTGACGGCAACTGGTCAGGTCATGGGGACCGTGCAGTACCTCTCGCCCGAGCAGGCCAGCGGCAAGCCGGCCTCGCCCGCGACGGACATCTACTCGCTCGGCATCGTCGCCTACGAGGCGCTCGCCGGGAAGCGCCCCTTCACGGGCGAGTCGCAGGTGGCGATCGCGATGGCGCAGATCAATGACACCGCGCCCGAGCTGCCACCGTCGATCCCGGAGCCGGTGCGCAACCTGGTCACCGCCTGCATCGCGAAGCATCCGAAGGACCGCCCGGCGAGCGCGGCGCACCTCGCGCGCGCCGCCCAATTCCTGCGTCGCGGTGATGTCGCGGCGGCCGCGACGGCGGTGCCGGGTGTCCTGAGCACGGGCACGCTCGCGTCCGTTGCGGCGGGCGCGGCGACGGCCGGCACCGCGGCGACCCGGGTGCTCGGCAGCCCCCCGCCGCCGGTAGCGGAGGCCCCCCCGCGGGGTCGCACGAGCCCGTGGGTGTGGGCGCTCATCGCCGTCGTCGGTGTCCTCGTCGCCGCCCTCATCGTCGTCGTCATTGCCATTGTGTCGAATGCGGGGGACGAGCCCGCCCCGCCGCCCGCGACGAGCAGTTCCCCGGGCCCGACCGCGACGCGGCCTACCCCGTCGAGCACGCCGACCAACACGACGATCCCGCTGAACCGGGACGACCTCATCGGCAAGACGCAGCCGGAGGTGCAGGGCTATCTCACGGCGCTCGGCCTCGTCCTCGATCCGGTCGTTGGGACGGTCGCGCCCGACTCGTCACAGAACGGGCTCGCCTACGAGGTGTCGCCCTCCGGTCAGGTGACCAAGGGCCAGGTCATCACGGTGAAGTTCTACGCACCGTATGCCGCCCCGCAGCCGACCCTCGGCAGCCCCGCACCACTGTCCGCCGACCCCACCTCGAACCCCGGTCACCCCTACAAGCCGGCCGACACCGTGACGATCAGCTGGCCCGCCTACACCGAGTGCACCGGGGACTACCCGCTCGCCAGCTACGGCTTCTCCATCCAGGTGACCGGGAGCGACCCGGTCATCGATGAGGTCGCTCCGGACGTGCGCGCGCGGCAGATCACGCTCGGCGGCGCCGGTCAGACCACGACGATCACGTACTACGCGAACTGCAGCGGCGTGCTCTCCCCGGCGAGCGCACCGCTGGAGCTCGTCGTCCCCGAGGACGACTGACTCGGTGCCCCTCAGTCACCGCTCGCTAGACTCTCGAAATACTTTTTTTGTGACTGAGGAGCCGTCGTGACCGAAGGGCTAGCCGAGAGCGTGCGCACGCTCGCCGGGCGGTACGAGCTCGGCGAGCCCATTGGGCACGGCGGCATGTCCGATGTGTTCCTCGGCACGGACACGCGGCTCGGCCGTCGCGTCGCGATCAAGCTGCTGCACGCGGAGCTCGCGGAGGACCCGCAGTTTCGGGTGCGGTTCCGGCGCGAGGCGCAGGACGCCGCGAAGATGACGCACCCGACGATCGTGCGCATCTTCGACGCGGGCGAGGAAGCGGTCACCGATACCGACGGTGCGGAGCGGCTCGTCCCATTCATCGTCATGGAGCACATCGACGGCGAGCTGCTCAGCGCCGTCATCGCCCGCGGCCCGGTCCCCGCGGAGGAGTCGGCGCGGATCGTCGAGCAGATCCTCACCGCGCTCGAGTACTCACACCGCGCAGGCATCGTCCACCGCGACATCAAGCCCGGCAACGTCATGCTCACCCCCGGTGGGCAGGTCAAGGTCATGGACTTCGGCATCGCCCGGGCGATCTCCGATTCGGCGGCGACGATCGCCGAGACGAGCGGGATCGTCGGCACCGCGCAGTACTTCTCGCCCGAGCAGGCGCGCGGCGTCGCGATCGACGCGCGCAGCGACCTCTACTCGACCGGCGTCGTCCTCTTCGAGCTCCTCACGGGGCGTGCGCCATTCGGCGGCGACAACCCGGTGGCGGTCGCCTACCAGCATGTGAATGCTGCGCCGCCGATCCCGAGCACGCTCGCCGCCGGCATCACCCCGGCCCTCGACGCCGTCGTCCTCAAGTCGCTCGCGAAGGAGCCCGCCGAGCGATACCCGTCCGCTGCCGACTTCCGCGCCGACCTCAGCGCCGCGGTCACCGGCGACCTCGCCGTCAAGCGGGCGCCGCGCGCCGACGAGTTCTCCGCCGCCCTCTTCGGCTCGCAGGCCGCCGCCGCGCAGGCCGCACAGCGGCAACTGTCCACCGATGTCGACGACCGCGCGCTACGGACGCAGTCCGGGCCGCCCGTGCTGTGGCTGTGGGCGGGCATCGTCGTCCTGCTCGGGATCACGGCCGCCGTCATCTACTGGGTGTTCACGCTCCAGCCGCAGAACCTCGCCCAGGACCTCGTCGTCGAAGTCCCCGACGTCGTCGGCACCCGATTCGAGGACGGCGTCAACCGGCTCGTCGACGAGAACGGCCTCGTCGTCGTCCGCGTCGACGAGGCGAACGAGACGGTCGCCTCGGGGCTCATCCTGCGCACCGAGCCGAGCGCCGGCACGACGGTGGAGCGCGGCCAGCAAGTCCAGGTATTCGTCTCGAGTGGTCCGTCCCCCGTCGACATCCCGGACGTGTCGCGGATGGATGAGGCGAGCGCTCGTGCCACGCTCGAGGGCGTCGGATTCCAAGTGGGGACCGTGACGACGAGCACCTCCGTCGATGTGCCCGCCGGGCTCGTCGTCAGCAGTGACCCGGTCGGGGGCAGCGGCGCACCGCCGGCGACCCTCGGCACGGTCATCAACCTCGTGGTGTCGAACGGCCTCGTGACCGTGCCCGACATGGTCGGCAAGCCGCTCGCGGAGGCGAACACGGTCTTCTCGAACCTGCGGCTGCAGATCACCAACACCACGTGGGACGCCTCCTGCACGGGCCTGACGCTCAAGGCGCAGTCGATCGTCGGGGACGTCGCCCAGGGCTCGCCGATCTCGCTCGTCTCCTGCCAGCCGTAGCGGCAGGCGGTACGCGGGAAGCCGCCGCGACCGGACTACCCCGTGACGAGTGGCGAGCGCCCGCGGGCCCGCTCGGCGGCCTCCGGGAGGCCCGCGACGGCGAGCCAGTTGCCGAGCATCTGGTAGCCGCCCTCGGTGAGCACCGACTCGGGGTGGAACTGCACGCCGTAGATCGGCCGCGCGACGTGTCGAAGGCCCATGATGACGCCCCCGTCGGTGCGGGCGGTGACGATGAGCTCCTCGGGCACGGTGCCGTCGACGACGGCGAGCGAGTGGTAGCGCGTCGCGGTGAAGGGCTGCGGGACCCCGGCGTAGAAGGCGCTGTCGTCGTGGACGATGCGCGAGGTCTTGCCGTGCATGAGCTCCTCGGCGTGCGTAACGACGGCGCCGAGCGCCTCCGCGATCGCCTGGTGGCCGAGGCAGACACCGAGCAGCGGCTGCCCCGACTCGACCGCGGCGCGCACGACCTCGATGCTGACGCCCGCGTCGGTGGGCGTGCCGGGCCCGGGGGAGATGAGGACGCCGTCGTAGTCGGGGAGCCGGTCGAGCACGCCGGCCGCGTCAGTGGCGTCGTTGCGGATGACCGTCGTCTCGGCGCCGAGCTCGAGCAGGTACCCGTTCAGCGTGTAGACGAAGCTGTCGTAATTGTCGATCACGAGGACCCTGGTCATGTCGCACCTCCGACGGTCGAGTCTGGCACGAAGAAGGTCGTGTCAATCCACGGGAAGATCCAGAGCACGCACGCGGTGAGCACCCCCGCGACAAGGAGGACGAGGAGGAGGACTCGGACCCACACGGGTCCGGGCAGGGCACGCCACAGCGCCGCGTACATCAGGCGGTCCCCGTCACGAGGGCCGCGATCTCCGGCGGCGGCCCGCCCGCGCGCGGGTACCAGGCGTCGTACACGCCGTAGGCGATGATCCGCTCGAGGGTGGAGTGCTTCGGGTTGCAGGTCGTCAGCGTGATGTACCGCTCACCATCGCTCGCGCCCGGCACGCGCGGCACCGGCAGCAGCACTTCGACCGCGGTCGGGACGACGACCTCGTGATTGCGGAAGACGTAGCGATACCAGCCGTCCGCGGTCTCCACGTAGATCGAGTCGCCGACGTCGAGCTGGTCGATGTGCTCGAAGGAGCTGCCGTACGCGGTCCGGTGCGCCGCGAGCGCGAAGTTGCCGACCGCACCTGGCATGGCCGTGTCCGGGTAGTGGCCGACGCCGAGCACGTTGAGCACATCGTCGATGCCGATGCCGCTGGCGATGGTCCGCTGGTAGTCGGCCCCGAATCGCGGCACGATGAGCTTGGCAAAGACTTCCGCGTTGGCGACGCCCGACGCGAACACGGTCGGATCGCCGTACACCGGCGTGGGCTCCGGGGTCGGGGTGGGAGTCGGGGTGCGGCTCGGCGTCGCACTCGGCGCTGGGCCCGCGGATTCCTGCCAGCTGGTGCCCAAGTCCCGCGCGAGGCTCGTCTGCTGCTCCGCGATGATCGCGTCGTTGAGCCAGAGCTGCCAGCCGATGAAGAGGAGGACCGCGACCCCGGCGGTCAGCAGCACCTCACCGGTGACGCCGATGGCGGCGGTGAGGAATGCGCTGCGCCGACGACGGCGAGCGCGCTCACGACGCGACGTCGGCGCGGGAGCCTCCTGCGCATTCCTGCCTGGCATAACACCCGATTGTAGGGAATCGGGCTGTCCGGGAATCGGGCGCCGTGTCCCACGCGGGGCCGGTAGACTGCCGGCATGGCCAACGCGAAGTCCCGCGACGAGCGGCGCGACGCGTCCGACGCGACCGCCTCGAAGGAGGCCCCGCCGAATCCGGTGTGGTTCAAGCCGATCATGTTCGGCTTCATGTTGCTCGGACTCGCGTGGCTGCTCGTCTTCTACATCTCCGGCGGCATGTACCCGCTGCCCGAGCTCGGCAACAACAACATCTGGATCGGCATCGGGATCATGCTCATCGGCTTCCTGATGACGACCCGCTGGCGCTAGCCCAGCCGGAGTACGACGCCCGCGATCGTCAGGACGATGAGCCCGGCGAGCACCGCGAGCACGAGGCCGACCTGCCGATGCCGCAGCCTCGGCCCCCGCGTCTTGAGGTAGATCCACGCGACGAGCCCACCGACGACGAGCCCACCGATGTGCGCCTGCCACGAGATCCCGGCCGCGAAGAAGCCGACAGCGAGGTTGAGCACGATGATGATGACGAGCTGTGTCGGATTCGCCCCGAGTCCGCGCTGCAGGACCACGAGCGCGGCGAAGAGGCCGAAGATGGCGCCGGAGGCCCCGACCACGAGGACGCCTGGGTTCGCCAGCAGCAACACCGCGACGGAGCCGCCGAGTGCGGCGAGCAGGTACAGGGCGAGGAAGCGCCAGCGCCCAAGCATCATCTCGATGAGCGGCCCGAAGATGAGCAGCGCATACATGTTGAAGAGGATGTGCCAGAACGAGCTCCACGAGTGCAGGAATGCGCTCGTCAGCATCCGCCACGGCTCGTACGGCGTGACGAAGGGCGCGTAGCCGAGCGTGTTGATCACGAGCGCCTGCGTCGGGGGCAACAGCTCGAGCAACCACACGACGATGCAGATCGCGGCAATCGCCCAGGTCACCACGGGTGCATTCGGACCCGGCCGGAGGAGCCGGCGGGCGACGGTCGTGAAGCGGCTCACCGGCGGCGTGGCGTCAGCGCGCGGTGACGTCGACGCCGGTGATGACGACGTCCTCGACCGGGCGGTCATTCGCGCCGGTCGGCACCGCCTCGATCGCGTCGACGACGGCCTTCGAGGCGTCGTCGGCGACCTCCCCGAAGATGGTGTGGTTGCCGTTGAGCCACGGCGTCGCCACGGTCGTGATGAAGAACTGCGAGCCGTTCGTCCCCTCGACCTCACCGGTCGCGGGGTTGCGGCGCTTCCCGGCGTTCGCCATCGCGAGCAGGTACGGGCGGTCGAAGACGAGCTCGGGGTGGATCTCGTCGTTGAAGTTGTAGCCCGGGCCGCCGATGCCCTGGCCGAGCGGGTCGCCGCCCTGGAGCATGAACTGCTTGATGATCCGGTGGAAGATGACGCCGTCGTACAGCGGTGCCGTCGACGTCGCCCCCGTCTCCGGGTGGGTCCATTCCTTCGTGCCGGTGGCGAGCCCGACGAAGTTTTGCACGGTCTTCGGCGCGTGGGTCTCCCACAGGTTGAGGGTGATGTCCCCGTGGTTGGTGTGGAGGACGGCGACATGCGATGGCTGCGGCATATGACCATTGTGTCATCCGCGCGGGGGTGGGCGCTGGGCCCCGGCTGGGCCCGTCTGGGCTGGGGATGCGACGGGCTTGGCGCGAATGTGTCAGTGCATCATCCAGACAACTGCGGCACAATGGCCCCCATGGCCCGCAAGCAGCTCAGCGACATCGAACGCCTTCGCCGCGAGGCAGAGGACCTCTGGGAGCAGCAGCAGGACGTGCTGCACCAGGCCCGACAGCTCGCCCGCGCGGCGGGCCGCCAGGGCGTTGACTATGCCGCCCCCCGCATTCAGCAGGCGGTCGGATCCGGGGCCAATGCGGTCCGCTCCCTCGCCGATGGGGCCCGCGAGCGCGTGCAAAAGGATGTCGTCCCGGCGCTGACGACCGCGCTCGGCAGCGCGATCGCGACGATCGACGCCTTCCGCGATCGTCAGCTGCGCCCCGCCCTCACCGCGATCGGTCGCGGCCAGGTCCCCGTCATCGTCCAGCCCGCGAAGCCGAAGCCGAACGTCGGCCTGTGGGTCGGGCTCGGCATCGGCATCGTCGCGGCGGCGGCCGTCGGCTACGTCGTGTGGCAGACGCTCCGTGCCGACGACGACCTGTGGATCGAGGAGGAGCTCGCCGAGGTGCCGGAGACCACCGAGGGCTGAGTCGTGCGGCCGGGGGGAGCCAGGGTGTCGATGGCGGCGCGCGCCGCCGGGGTGCTCGGCGCACTCGGGGTCGCGCTGCTCGTCGCGATCGTGCCGACAGGTGCCGCGGTCGCCGCACCGGAGTCGCCCGTCGAGATCCTGCCGCCGGTGACCGTCGGCGACGGGGCCTTCGCCGTCGGGGTGTCCCCGGATGGCAGCCTCGCCTATGTCCTCGCGCTGGTCGACCAGGAGCTGCACGTGGTCGACACCGCGACGAATACGCCAATCCTCGTCATCCCGATGTCGATCTCGCTCGGCTTCCTTGACCCGTCGCTCGTCGTGCACCCGGACGGCCGCGTCCTCATCCTCGACCCTGGCGACGGCGCCGGCGTGACCGAGCCAGCGATCATCGAGATCGACCCGACGACCTGGGACGTGTACACGCACAGCCTCGCCCAGCCGGCACCGTGGGACGCGGGCTTTGCGGTATCGCTCGCGCTCACGCCCGACGGGACGAAGGCCTACGTCGCCGATCTGACGAGCGGGCGCGTTCTCGCCGTGTCCGTACCGCCCACCGCGGGCCCCGGCGCCTGGAGCATCACGCCGATCGACGTCGCCGCGGCGACCACGCCCGAGATCCTGCCGGGGAGCCTCGCCATCGCGGGCGGCACGGTGTACGCGCTCGACATCCTCGGCGAGGACGGCGGCGAGCCGACTGGGATCGCGGCGATCCGCGTCGCGGACGATCAGCTCGAGCCGACCGTCATCGCCTACTCCGCGCCGGCAGGCACGACCGGCGGGATCCTCACGATGCCGACGATGAAACCCAGCCCCGATGGCACCACCGTGCTCATCAGTGGCGCTGCGGAGTTCGACGACGGCAGCGGGGACACCGGCGGCTTCTTCTGGACGATCCCCGGCGGCACGGTCCCGGCCGCCGCGACCTACCTCGGCGGTGGGCTCGGCGACGAGGTGGCGGCATTCGCATTCGGCGCGGCTGGACAGACCGTGTACCTCATCGACTGCGCGTGCGCCTCCCTCGCCTGGACCCTCGACGTCGGCAGCGGTACCGGCACGATCCTCGACGTCGCCGCGGCGACCGACCTCGACATGCTCGCGTCCGTCGCCGTGTCCCCCGACGGCACCCGAATCTTCCTCACCGGCACTGACTTGCTCGGCGACAGTCGGCTGTGGCAGCTCAGCGCGGTCGCCGATGACGTGCTGCACGTCACCGGGCCGACGGCCGCGACGCAGGGCGACCGTGTGACCCTCACCGCGATCGCCCGCGACAACTCGGGCAACCCGGTCGACGTCACGTCCCTCGCGACGTTCACGAGCAGCGTCGCGACCGACGTCATCAGCGGCAATGTTGTCGCGTTCCCGCACGCCTCACCGCACACCATCACCGCAAGCTACGCCCCGCTCGCCGGGGGTCCCGCGGTCGCGGCCGGCTCGATCATGATCGAGGTGGCGGCGGTTCTCCCGCCGACGGGCGTCGAGGACCCGCGCCCGTGGCTCGGCGCCGCGGCCGCGCTCCTCCTCGCCGGCGCCACGCTCGTCCTCACCCGCTCACGCCTCAGCCGACGTGCTCCGCGATGAATGCGGTGGCGCGCGCCCACGCGTCCGCAGCGAACTCGGGGTGATGCGTCCGCGCATTCGTGTCGTTGAAGAATGCGTGGAGCGCGCCCGGGTAGACGACCCCGGTGAAGTCGACCCCCGCGTCCGCCATCGACTCGCGGACCTCGGGAAGCTTGTCGATGAGGGGCGGGTCGAGCTCGCCGTACAGCGCGAGGATCGGCGCGGTGATACGGGCGATGCCCTCGGGCTCCGGAGCGGTGCCGTAGAACGGGACGGCGGCGCGCACCCGGTCGTCGGCCGCCGCGAGCGCGAAACTGTACGTGCCGCCGAAGCAATACCCGGTCACCGCGATGCGACCCTCGATCCCGGGCATCTCGGCGAGCTCATCGACGATGAGGCGGAGCTGGTCGACCGCCCAGGTCGCGTACTCCGGCTGACGGATGGGGGCGAGCGCCTCGCGGAGGCGGGGCTGCATCGCATTGCGGACGTCCTCATCGAGCGACTTCGTCGCGATCGAGAGCTCTTCGCCGACCTCGGGCGTGATCCCGATGTGCGACATGATGTCGGGCGCGATCGCCAGGTAGCCCTCGGCAGCCCAGCGATCCGCGATCGACTTGATGTGGTCGACGAGACCCCAGATCTCGTGGATGACGATGATCGCGCCCCGGGGCGGGACGGTCGGCTCCGCGCGGTAGACGGGGACGCCGTTCAGCTGCTCCATGGTGCCCATGATGGCCAGCCTAGCCAGGTGCGCGCGAACACTGGGAATGTCCCAAGTCGGATCCGCTAGCCTGCCGCGCGTGAGCGGTCAGAGCTGGTTCCTCATAGCGATCCTCCTCGGCGTGCCCGCGCTCGTCGCGGGGTGGGCGTGGTGGTCCGCGAAGCAGGGCCCGGAGTCCGCCGACACCGCCCGGCGGCAGGGCAGCGCGATGCTCGGGGCGGGCGTTGACGAGGTGTTTCACCCGAATGCGAGCGCCGCGCGGCAGATCTGGGAGACCGAGGTCGAGCTGCCGGCCCCGTCGCACCTGCCTGGCGATCCCGGTCCCGACCTCGAGGCGGGCCAGATCACGCTCATGCTCCCGGAGGAGGAGATCGAGCGCACCCGCTAAGGCCGCGGGCGGGCGTGGTGCCGCCCGGGCCCTGCGACAATGGCGGGCATGGAGGAACCCGAGCCGGATCTCGCCGAGCAGCGCTGCACGAATTGCGGATCGACGCAGCTTCGCCAGGACACGAATGGGGTGTGGCACTGCGAATTCTGCCGCTCGACCTTCCGCGCGGACGACCCGGCGATGATCGTGGTCGATTCACCGAACGTGCAGCAGGCCAACGAGAACGTCATCGACACCGCCGACATGCTCACCTACGAGCAGCAGCAACAGGTCTCACAGCACCTGCGCCGACTCCGTGACCGCAGCGACGTCGTCGTGGTCGTCGAGACGGTCAACACGATCACGCAGAACGTCGAGCACTACGCGCGGAATCGTGCCCAGGAGCTCGGCGTCGGTGACGACGTCAAGGACAACGGCGTCTACATCCTCATGGTCCGCCAGCCGCGCCGGGTGCAGGTGCAGGCCGGTGATGGGGTGTCGCTCCACCTGAGCTCCGCCGACATCAACCGGGTCGTGCAGGAGTCCTTCATCCCGCGCTTCAAGGCGGACGACTACGTCGGCGGCCTGACCGATGGCGCCGACGCGATCGTCGCGACCTACGAGGCGAATCGCGGCAGCGGCCGGACGTTCAGTGGCGGGGCCTCCGGCTCGGGCTCCGGCTCGGGGGCTCGCGGGGTCTCGGGACTCTCGGGGAGCTCGGGTGCCCGCCCGCGGCGCGGCAGCGTCATCGGCTGGGTCATCCTCGCCGTCGCGATCGGTTGGATCTTCCTCAGCCTCATGAACGGCCAGGGCCTCAGCGGCTCCGGCGGCAGCAGCACCGGCGGGGACTCCGGCATCAGCTGGGACTTCGGCGGCGGGGGTGGCTCCGACTGGGGTGGCGGCGGCTCCGACTTCGGCGGCGGGGACTTCGGGGGCGGCTCCGGCGGCGGCGGGGACTGGTAGCCGCCAGAATGCGCGGGCCGGGCCGGGTGGGATCCGCCGGCTACCGCGGGCGGTCGCGGCGGAATGCGCCGGGGGCGACCCCGAGCACCTGCCGGAAGTCGCGCGCCAGGTGCGCCTGGTCGCTGTACCCGAGCTCGGCCGCGACCTGCGCGATGGCGAGCTTCGGATCCTCCCGCAGACGCTGCGCCACCTCCTGCAGCCGGTACCGCCGGATGAGCGCGAGCGGCGGCAGGCCAACGTAGCGCGCGGCGAGCCGCTGGACCGTCCGGACGCCGACCCTGAGTCGCTCGGCGAGCTGGTCGACGCGGACGAGGTCGCGGTCGGCCGCGACGAGATCCTCCATGCGGTTCGCGAGACGGCCAGCCGCGTCGGCGGCGACCAGGCGCCGGACGAGCCAGTGACTGTAGGCGGCGACCGCCGCATTCCTCCCCGCGTCCTCATCCGCGAGCGCCATGGCGGCGCGGACAGCGGCGTGCAGCTCGGGCGCATCGACCGATGTCTCGGCGTCTCGAATGCGGCGCGGATCCGGGACGAGGGAAGCGAGCCCGGCTGGGCGCAGCAGCGCGCCGACCGCCCAGCCGCGGCCGCGCAGGTCGCGGTGCGAGGCGCCGGTGGCGGGGCCGACGAGGGCGATGCCCTCCGGGCTCACGACGAGATTGGCGGCAGGGAAGGGGAGGATCTCCTGCCGGGAGGTGCGGCCGGGGGCGAGGTCCCAGCGCGGGATCCAGTACCAGCGGACGAGCCCGTCGAGCTCCGCGGGCACCGGCTCGCGGTGGAAGGTCGGCAGCCGGGCGGGGTAGAGGATGCCGCGGGGGTCGCCCGTCATCCGGCGCCGCCGCGGTGCGTGGCGGGAGGCACCAAGCGGATGTCGCGAATCTCCAAGACGCCGACCATACCCCGACCGTACCGTCGTCGTATGAGCGATCTCCCCACCCCCCGCGTCGGCGTGACCGGCGAGCACACGACCGCCGGCATCCCGCACGGCGTCACGAGCCTCACGCCCTTCCTCGCGATCGAGGGCGCCCGCGAGGCGATCGACTTCTACCGCGACGTCTTCGGCGCCCGCGTCGTCGACGTCACCGAGATGGGCGGGATCGTCGTCCACGCCGACCTCGACTTCGGCCACGGCCGACTGCAGCTCGGTGAGCCGAGCCCCGCCTACGGGCTCGTGCCGGCGCCCGCGGGCGACGCCGACTGCTACTCGATCGGGCTGTACTGCGCCGACGTCGACGCGGTCGTCGCCCGGGCCGAGGCCGCCGGTGCGACGATCCGCGAGGCGGTGAGCGAGTTCGTCTCCGGCGACCGCTTCGCCTCGATCCGCGACCCCTTCGGCGTGCGGTGGTCGATCATGAGCCGCGTCGAGGACCTGTCCGAGTCCGAGAGCGCGCGGCGGGTCGCCGAGTGGGCGGCGGCGCAGGGGGCCGAGTAACGGCGAGAGCCGAGTAGCGCTGAGCAGTCAGCGCGCGTCCGGGACGTCGATCCCGTGGCGCCGGGCGTGGAGGCCTCGAACTTCTGCGCTCAGCTCGGGGTCTGGGCCCGCCACGGGCACCGCTGGCGCGACCGTGTTGATGGGCAATGGCGCGACCGGCCCGGCAGGGAGCTCCCACTGACGGTGCCATTCGGTGAGCTGCTCGGTGCTGGCCGCATAGACGATTCGGCCGAGACCGACCCAGGCGTGGGCGGCTGCGCACATCGGGCAGTGCTCGCCGGACGTGTACACCGTCGCCTCGGCCCGCTCCTCGACCGACAGCTGGGTGGCCGCCCACCGGGCGATCTCGAACTCCGGATGCCGCGTGTGGTCGCCGCCAGCGACGCGGTTCCGGTCAGCGAAACGCTCCTGCCCGTGCCGATCGACCAGCACTGAGCCGAATGGTTCATCGCCGGCGTCGAGCGCTTCGAGCGCCAGCTCAATGCATCGGCGCAGATGCTGACGATCCACGGCGGTGAGAGCTGAGGAAGGTGCCATGATGACGGTCCAATCGCTTGCAGGGTGAGGGTGTCGGTCGGGCTTATTCGCGAGGCGCCATCGCAGCCGTGCGTTGGGAGTTTTGTGTCACGCTGGCGGCAGCAGCATGTCACAGCGCAGGGGGCCGCTACTCAGCGGCGGTCGCCTCGCGACGGAGCGCCTCGTAGAGCCCGGCCCCGAGGAGCACCCTGGCGATCGTGCCGAGGTCGCCCTGCTTGAGCAATGCGGTGATCGCCTGGGAGTGACCGTTGCCGGCGGCATAGGCGAGGTCTTCCACCGCGCCTTCGATGTCGGGTGACAGCGCGAAGTCGGCCGCGGTGTTCGCCATCGCCTGCGCCTGCAGCGTCGGATTCTGCACGGCGTGGTTCATGAGCGAGGAGATCGCGTTGACCTGGTCGACCTCCGCGATGCCGGTGCCGGCGAAGAGCTCGTTGATCCGGTCGATCACCTGCGACAGTGGCCCGTACTTCGCCTCGGTGGCTGAGCCGGAGCCGGCGGCGGTGACCCCGGTGAGCCCGCCGCCCTCGCCGTCCCCGAGCTTGAGCGTCTGCTCGCCGAGTCGGCGCAGCTTGTAGTGGGTGAGCACGATGTCGTCGGCGATCTGCGGGCCGGTGGTGTGCTCCCGCTGGATGAGCCGCACGTAGAGGCGGAGGAAGATCGCCCAGCGCTCGACCTCGGTGTCCTCGTAGTTCACCATCTGGGACAGGAAGTCGTACGCCCGCACGTAGGCCTGCGCCGTGCCGCGGAACTCTTCGAGCGTCGCCTTCTCGGCCTCGTCGCCGGTGTCGACGGCGGTGTGCCATCGGTCCCAGAAGACGTCGCGCGACTGCTTGATCGCCGCGTACAGCGCGTTGTGCGAGGTGCCCTGCACCCAGGCGTCGGAGACTGCCTTGACCTCGTGCTCGGCGACGATGTGCGCGCTCTTCAGTTTGAGGAGCATGTCGTAGACGACGTTCGGGTCTGATTGCGTCTCGAGCCTGGCGTCCTCGTAGTAGGTCTGGAACGCCTCGAGGATCTGGTCCGGGTCGTTGACGAAGTCGAGGACGTAGGTCTTGTCCTTGCCGGGGATGACGCGGTTGAGCCGGGACAGCGTCTGCACCGCGGTGATACCCGAGAGCTTCTTGTCGACGTACATGCCGACGAGCAGCGGCTGGTCGAAGCCGGTCTGGTACTTGTTCGCGACGATCATGATGTCGTACAGGCCGCCCGCGAATGCGTCGGGGAGCGACTGCCCGTGCACGCTCGGGTTCATCGAGTGCTCGGTGTGGTCGGCCGGCGGGGTGCCGTCCTTGACGGTGCCGGAGAATGCGACGAGCACCCCGATGTCCTCGGCGAGCTCGTGATCGGCGAGGTACTGCTGCATCGCCTGGTGGTAGCGCACGGCCTGCTTGCGCGAGGAGGTGACGACCATCGCCTTGCCGCGCCCGCCGAGCTCGACGGCGACGTTGCGCCGGAAGTGCTCGACGATGACCTGGACCTTCTGCGCGACGTTGTGCGGGTGGAGGGCGACCCAGGCCATGAGCTCGGCGCCGGCCTTGCCGAGGTCGACCTCCTTCGCGGGGTCGGCCGAGGCCGCCTGCGCGATCTTGAACGCCATGTCGTAGGTGACGTAGTTCTGGAGGACGTCGAGGATGAACCCCTCCTGGATGGCCTGCTTCATCGAGTACAGGTCGAAGGGCACGGGTGCGCCGGTCGTCGGGTCGGGTCGGCCGAAGAGTTCGAGCGTCTTCGCCTTCGGGGTCGCGGTGAAGGCGACGAAGCTGACGTTGCCCCGCCCGGCCTTCGCGGCCATGACGCCCTCGAGCACCGCCTCCGTGTCGACCTCGTCCTGCTCCTCGTCGCTTGCCGCGTCCGCTGCCGCCTCGTCGTCCGCGCCGAGTGCGAGGAGCTTCTTCAGCGCGGAGGCGCCCTCCCCACTCTGGGAGGAATGCGCTTCGTCGGCGACGACGGCATAGCTGCGGCCCGCGAGCGCGGCGTCCTGCTCGAGCCGCTCGAGCGCGAAGGGGAAGGTCTGCAGCGTCACCCCGATGATGGGCTTCCGCGCGACGAGGGCGTCGACGAGCTGGGTGGACTTCGCGCTCTCGGTGCCGCTGGTCACGGCCGTGAAGACGCCCGCGGTGCTCTCGAGCTGCTCGACGGCGCGCTTGAGCTGCCCGTCGAGCACGGTCCGGTCGCTGACGACGAGGACCCCATCGAAGACCTTCGAGCCGTCGTCGCGGTGGAGGGAGGCGAGCCGGTGGGCGGTCCAGGCGATCGAGTCGGTCTTGCCGGAGCCCGCGGAGTGCTGGATGAGGTACTTCGCGCCGGGGCCTTCGACCTTGGCCGCGGCCTCGATCCTCGTGACGGCCCGCCACTGGTGGTAGCGGGGGAAGCGCAGTGCGGCGGTCGACTTCTTCTTGCCCGTGATCGGGTCGGTCGTCGTCTCGAAGCGGTAGTGGAGGAAGCGCCCGATGATGTCGAGCCAGGTGTCGCGCTGGAGGATCTCCTCCCACACATACGCCGTCGGGCTCGTGCCGGGTCGCGGCGGGTTTCCGGCGCCGTTGTCCCTGCCCTGGTTGAAGGGGAGGAACGTCGTGTTCGCCGAGTCGAGCTTGGTGGTCATGTAGGCGAGCTCATTGGAGATGACGAAGTGCACGAGCGCGCCCGGACCGAACTCGAGCAGCGGCTCGCCCGCCGGCGGTCGGTCGTGCGCGTACTGACGGAGGGCCGCTTTCGCGTCCTGCGTGAGGTCGGTCTTGAGCTCGACGGTCGCGACGGCGATGCCGTTGAGGAAGAGGACGAGGTCGAGCTCCTTGCCGCCGTGCTGCGGGTAGACGACCTGGCGCATGACGCGGAGCCGGTTCGCCGCGTAGCGCGTAGCGGTCGCCGGGTTGAAGCCGATCGCGGGCCGGCCCTGGGACATCGTGAACTTTGCGGGGACCGCCGACACCTGGCCTTTGAGCACGCCGAGGGTGCCGCCGCCGTTGGCCGGATCGGTCGCCTTGAGTTTCGCGATCCGGTCGAGCACGACACCGAACTTCGCCCGCTGCGCCGCGCTCAGCTCGTCGTGGCTCAAGGCGGGAGCGGCCGGGTCGATCCCCGGTACGACCTTCGCGAGCTGCTCCGGCTGCGTCGCCACGAGCCAGTCCCACACGTCCGGCGGGTACAGCGCCCGCGCTTTGTCGTACCCCGCGTCGGTGGTGGAGTACTCCCAGCCGTGTGCCGCGAGATGCTCGCAGATCTCGGCCTCAAACGCAGATTCCAGATGAATGCTCATGCCGCTGCCCCCCGCGTGACATCGATCTTCCCGGTGACCGCCGCCGAGATGAGCGCCGCGCGGCGCTCCCGGCTGAGCGCAATTGCTTCGCGGGCGTCGGCGATGGCGGCGTCGATCTCGGCGGACGCCTTGGCGATCTGATCGGCGATCTCCGCCTGCTCCTCACTCGGTGGCACCGGAACCCGCTCCGCAAAGTAGGAACTCTGGTTGAGATTCTGGATCCCGGTCGATTGATTGATCGAGCGTTGGGTGAGGCCCGCAGAGTAAAGCGCGGCATGAACGGCAACCCAGTACCGACTGTCCATGCCGTCCGCAAGTCGGAGCCGGGCCACGAAGTTGGAGCACACAGCATCCTCGTCCTGGTTCCAGCGCACGCAGAAGCCAACCGGCGACTTGGGTCCGCCGCCGGACTTCTCCAGCAGCAGATCCCCACGAGCCAACCGTCGAGATTCGAACTCTGAGCGCGCGTAACTGCGTTGCGTCACATCGAGATCGTGAGTGCGATGGCGCGGTCGATCGAAGTCTGCAACTCGTACGCAGCGCACGGTGACGTCACCAGTAAACGGCTCGTCTCCCCAAAGGCCATTTCGGGCCGAGAGGACCGAATCACCAAGACGAGCGACTTGCCAGTGTTTCGGGAGCGTTCCTATCCACTCAACACCGCTCTCCTTCACATCTGCTCGAGGGTTCATACCTCCTGTCACAAGGCTTGAGATGGTCGCGGCGCGGCGCTCGGTGAGCAACGCGATGAGCTCCTCCTGGTCGGCGATGAACGCATCGATCTCCGCCGTCTCCCGGTCGAGGTAGTCCGCGATCGTTCTCTGTGTCGGAAAATCTGGAAATGGAATGACTATGTTTCGGAAGTCTGCGGTTCGAATTGTGTTTCTCATGCCGGCGTAGAGCGGTCGAAGCGCCTTCCGCTGGTCATACGACAGATACACATACTCAAGAAACCGAGGGTAGGCATCCGGAGCTGTCACCCGCATCACGGTGTATGCCCCGGTGATCATCCCCGATGCCGTCGACATGCCTACGGTTCGCGGTGTTTCCGCGACGTCAAAGAGACAGAAAACCAGGTCGCCAGGCTTCACAGCTTGATAGGTCGAGAAATCGGCAGGTAGCTTCCCCTGGACGTTCACCATGTCTCGCGCGATTACGCCTCTGAGTGTCAGCGACAGGAGCATGAATTCGGACGCACTATTGCCGACAATGGTGCGTCGTTCGGTCATGATCGAGGCGATACGCCGAACGCCCCACCCACCGGGCACCGAATCAAGGTACGGGGCGAGCCGTGGACGCTCGAGAGTCTGCCCACTCACCCCCGCACCTCCTCCAGGCGCCGACGGATCCGACCCAGCACCTCGTCGAGGTCGCGGTCGATGTCCTCGAGCGAGCGCGGCGGCGTGTAGACGTAGAAGTGCCGCGTGAAGGGGATCTCGCAGCCCTCCTTCGTCTTCGACTCGTCGATCCAGGCGTGCGGGGCGAAGGGGCGCACCTCGCGCTCGAGGTACTCGTGGATGTCCTCGTCCCACGGGACGTTCTCGGTGTCGCGCAGCTCGGGATCCGCGATGAGGGCGCCCTTCGCGTCGCGGGCGAGCTCCGCATTCGTGTCCTCGACGCCGATCGCATCCGCGATCGCGACGAGTGCCGCGGGCGGGAGGGACTCGCCCTCGGCGGTCAGCGCCTTCTTGAGCCCGACGGTGAACGACGTGCGGGAGAGGTGGGTGGAGGTCAAGGTCAGCAATGCACGGCGGACCGACTCCCGTGCCTCGTCGGTCAGCTTGGCGAGCTGGCGGACGGCGAGCGCGGCGTCGAGGTTGTCGTCCGTCACGGTGTAGCTACGCTGCAGCGGGCGCTCGACCGTGATCGTGCGGTAGAAGAAGTCGGTCGTGTCGAAGATCTTCGAGCGCTCGCTCGCCTCGAAGTCCCCGTACAGGGTGACGATTTCGTCGATGTCAGCCTTCGTGAGGCGGTTGCGCTTGGACCCGAGGCCCTTCTTCATCTTGTGGAAGAGCTTCGAGCCGTCGATGAGCTGGACCCTGCCCTGGCGCTCCTTCGGCTTGTCGGTCGAGAGGATCCAGACGTAGGTGGCGATCCCGGTGTTGTAGAACATGTCGGTCGGAAGCGCGACAATCGCCTCGAGCAGGTCGCGCTCGAGGAGCCACTTGCGGATGTTCGACGGGCCCGAGCCCGCGCCGCCCGTGAAGAGGGGGCTGCCGTTGAGGACGATCGCCGCCCGACCGCCGCGCTCGCTCGTCGTCGCCTCCCGCATCTTGCTGATGAGGTGCAGGAGGAAGAGCATCGCGCCGTCGCTCACCGGCGGCAGGCCCGGACCGAAGCGCCCCGCGTAGCCGCGCTGCTCGTGCTCGGCGAGGATCGCGCCCCGCCACTTCTTCCAATCGTCGCCGAACGGCGGATTCGACAGGCAGTAGTTGAAGGTGGCGCCGGCGTGCTTGTCGTCGATGAGGGTGTTGCCGTACTGGATCGCGTCCATCGGCTGGCCCTTCATCATCATGTCGGCCTTGCAGATCGCGTACGACTGCGGGTTGATCTCCTGCCCGGCGAGGTGGAGCTTCGCCGATGGGTTGAGCTCGAGGATGCGATCCTCGGCGGCGCTGAGCATGCCGCCGGTGCCCGCGGTCGGGTCGTAGATGGAGCGGACGATGTCGGGCTTCGCGAGCGCGTCGGAGTCGGGGGTGAGCAGCAGGTCGACCATGAGACGGACGACGTCGCGGGGAGTGAAGTGCTCACCCGCCGTCTCATTCGAGGCCTCCGCGAACCGGCGGATGAGCTCCTCGAAGATGTGGCCCATCTCCTCGTTCGGCACCGCCTGCGGCGAGAGGTCGACCTCGGTGAAGCGCTGCGTGACGTGGAAGAGGAGGTTCGCCTCGGCGAGCTCGTCGATCCGGTCGGACATCTTGTACTTCGTGAAGATGTCTTGCACGTTGTCGCTGAAGCCATTGATGTAGTCGCTCAGGTTTGATGCGAGTTGATCGGGGTCGCCGAGCGTGCCCGCCAGCGTGAAGGGACTCGTGTTCCAAAAGCTCAAGGTGTGACTCGCCCGCGCCTTCAGCAGGCCCTGCGTGACGGGCATGCCATCGGCCAGCGCCTGCTTGGCCGTGTCGAGCACACGCTGCTTCGTCGGCGCGAGCACGGCGTCGAGACGACGTAGCACCGTGAACGGCAGGACGATGTCCCCATACTGGTGCGCCTTGAAGCTCCCGCGCAGCAGGTCAGCGACCGACCAGATGAACCCGGCGTGGTTGTTCGACGACACCCCTAAGCCCTCCCGCGGTTGCTTGTGCCAGGCGGCGCGGTCCCGGTCTCGGTGAGTCGCTGCACCTGCCGCGATCCCCGTGGCCGCCACGCCCGCGCTCTCAGGGTACTAGTGCCCGGTGACTTAGCATCTGGTTCAAGTACCCGGCGTCGCCGAGGGTGGGGGAGTGCCCCGCGTCGCATCCCCCGCAGCCACCCACATTGGGCGGCTGCTGGCATCGGCGCGCAAGGACCTCGGGCTCACACAAGACCAGGTCGGCGCCCTCGCTGCCATGGACTCCGCGAACTATCGCGCCTACGAAAACGGCAGGGCCCTGCCCTCGATCCACTCACTCCTGCGGCTCGCCTGGGCACTCGACCTCGCGCCAGGGCAGCTGCTCGATGGGCTCACCCCGGAGCACTTCGCCAAAGTGACTGACGGGCGCCGCCGCGCGAGCTGAGACGGACCGGAAGTACTGAGGAATGCGTGGGATCCGCATTCCTGACCAGGAAATCTCAGGACTTCGCGCGTTCCTCAGTACTTCGTGCCACCCGGCTCCACCCGTGGCCGGCCATGCGCGGTCGGAGCCCCTCGGCATGCGGGGGTCAGGAAGCATCCGGTAGCGTGGGAGGTCCGGCGATTCTGGGCAACAGAGCGAGGTGAGGCGGATGAGTTCGGACGGCTCCAGTCATTCATCGCGCACCGCGTCCCCTTGCGCCGCGGCTCAGCTGATCTGAGTCGCACCCACCTGCGGACGCGGTCCACCTCCAGGCGCGCCGCGGCACCGTGCGCGGCGCCGACACACCGCACCGGTGCGAAGGGGCAACACCATGCACGCACGACAGTTCACCGAAGCCGACGACATCGAGCTCGCGATGCAGGCGCTCCTCGACCAACGGGACTTCCCGGGCATCGTCGCGCTGCTGACGACCATCAGCCCCGAGCGGCTCATCGCGCTCCTCGAGCGGCTCCCGCTCCAGCGGCGCGCCATCGTGTACCGGCTGCTGCCGAAGGAACGCGCTCTCGACGTCTTTGAGCGGCTGTCCCCGAGCCTGCAGAGCGACCTCGTCCAGGGGCTGCAAGACGCGGACGTCGCCGCCATCTTCGCCAGCCTCGACCCCGACGATCGGGTCTGGCTACTCGACGAGCTGCCGGCTGGGCTCGCGCCCCGACTGCTCCATGGGCTCTCGGACAAGGAGCGCCAGCTCACCGCGGGCGTGCTCGGGTATCCGAAGGGCTCGGTCGGCCGCCGGATGAGCCCGGAGTACGTCTCCACCCGCGCGGACGCCACCGTGGCCGCCGCGCTGGAGCGGGTGCACGCCCGGCTCGATGACGCGGAAACCGTCTACACGCTGCCCGTGCTCGACGATCGACGTCACGTGCTCGGGGTGGTCAGCCTGCGCGGGCTCCTCGGCGCCGCCCCGGAGGACAGCGTCGCCACGGTCATGCGGCGCACCGAGGTGGTCGCCGCGGACGAGACCGCCGAGGCAGCCGCCCGCCGGTGCACGGAGCTCCGTGTCCTTGCCCTGCCGGTCGTCGACAGCGAGTCCCGGCTGGTCGGCATCCTGACGATCGACGACGCGGTGCGCATCCTCGAGCAGGAGGACGCTGAGGACACCGCCCGGCAGGGTGGTGTCGAGCCGCTGCGGCGCCCCTACTTCGCGACGCCGATCCGGCGACTCGTCACCTCCCGCATCGTGTGGCTCCTCGTGCTCGCGGTGGGGGCGACGCTCACGGTGCAGGTGCTGGCCGTCTTCGAGGCGACGCTCGAGCAGATGACTGTGCTCGCGCTCTTCGTCCCGCTGCTCATCGGCACGGGCGGCAACACCGGCAATCAAGCGGCGACGACGATCACTCGCGCCCTCGCACTGGGGGAAGTGCGCCCGCGCGACCTGTGGCGGGTGCTCGGTCGGGAGCTCATCGTCGGGCTCGCGCTCGGTGCGCTGCTCGGCGTCATCGGCGGGGCGGTCACCGCCGTCGCCTTCAGCCCGCAGGTGGGCATCGTCATCGGGCTCACCCTTGTCATGATCTGTGCCATGGCCGCGACGATCGGGGGCATGATGCCGCTGGTGGCGCGCGCGCTCCGCGTCGATCCCGCGGTCTTCTCGAATCCCTTCATCACCACATTCGTCGATGCCACGGGGCTCATCGTCTACTTCCTGATCGCGAATGCGGTCCTCCGGCTCTGAGCGCCCGTCGCGTCGCGTGGTGCTCGGCCACCTCGCGATGGCGGCGGTGATCTGGTTCGCGGCCGGGATCGTCGCCTGGCTGGCGCTGCTGACCTGGACGGGGCAGCAGCTCGACGAATGGGCACTGCAGGCGGCGGACGAGGTCGTCGCCCCGAGGGTGTCGCGCTGGCTCACCCTGGCCCTCGACCAGCTGCCGGTTGCGGCCGCGCTGCTCGGCGGGTCGGGGATCCTGAACCTCCTGCTGCGCACCCGCCGGATCGCCGCTGGCGCGATCGTCCTCGGCATGGCCGCCGTGTCACTCCTGTCAGTGCAGGCCTTGAAGCTCCTCGTGCTGAGCAAGCCCGACCTCGGCATCCAGGAGGCGACGCTCAACTCCTTCCCGTCCGGTCATGCCTCCCTCGCGGCCGTCGCGGGGCTCGTGTGGGTACTCGCCGTGCCGACGCGCGCGCGGGGGTGGACCGCGGTGGTCGCGGCGAGCGTGACGACGGCGATCGGCGTCATGACGGTGCTGACCGGTTGGCATCGGCCGGCGGACGTCGTCGCGGCGATCCTCATTCCCGCCGGGTGGTGCGCGCTCGCGACGCTCGCGCTCCGGTCGATCCTTGGCCGGGCGCCATCACGCGGATCCGGGCGCTCTGAGATCACCAAGAGCAGTCTCGGGCTCTTCGCCCTCGCCGCCGCGGTCGCCATCGGGGTCGCCCAGCACTCGGAGTCGCACCCCGCCTGGGCACTCATCGCGGGCCTCCTGGCGGTCGGCGCGACGGTGCTGCTCGTCTTCGCGGGGATCGCCGCCCTCGCGCGGCACCGCTGAGAGTGAGGGGCACCGCGGACTGAGCGGCGCAGCCTCGATGCTCGTGAAGTACTGAGGAATGCGTGAGATCCGCATTCCTGGCCCGGCAATCTCAGTACTTCGCGCTTTTCTCAGTACTTTGTGCGTCGGTCAGCAAGTGCGCCGATCGGTTCGGCCGGGAGCCGATGATCGGCTGGCAGCGGGAGGGCCCGACGCAGGTGGCCGGTCCACCGGGTGGCCTCGTAGCGTGTGGCGTGCAGGAACTTCCAGACGCCGAAGCTCGCTCCGCGACCACCCTACCGGGCGTCTCGGGACGCGGCAGCCTCCGCCCCCGGCGACGTGCAGCAGCGATCGGTGCTGCGCCCGGATCGTCGTCCCATGACCGATCCGTCCACGGCAGGAGCACAGCCGCCGCTTCGACGCGATGCATCCGAGCGAGCGGCGGGCACCCGTGCAAGAGTGGAGGTGGTGTCGGCACCCCAGCACTGCGGTGCGGCCCGCACGTCAACGGGCGACGGCGCCCGGCAGTTCAGGAGGACCATGAGCACGGAAGCACGACACGCGGCAGCCGAGACCGAGAGCACGACGACCGGCGCCGGACTCCTCATCGAGGCGCTGGCGGAGCAGGGCGTCGAGTACGTGTTTGCGAATTTCGGCAGCGACCACCCCGCGCTCATCGAAGCACTCGCCCGCCGTGCGGAGGAGGGGATCCCGGGCCCGCGGATCGTCCTGTGCCCGCACGAGTTCAATGCGCTGAGCGCGGCGCAGGGGCTGGCGATGGCGACCGGGCGGTCACAAGCCGTCATGGTCCACACTGACGTCGGCACGGCGAATCTGGGCGGCTCGGTCCACAATGCGGCAAGGACGCGCGTCCCGGTACTCATCGTCGCCGGCAAGACGCCGAACACTCTTGAGGGCGAACTCCAGGGGACGCGCGACACCTACATCAACCACCTGCAAGATGTGCACGACCAGCACGCCCTCGTGCGGCCGTATGTCAAGTGGAGCTACGACATCCAAACCGGGACCAACGTCAAGCAACTCATGTACCGCGCACTCCAACTCGCGGCGAGCGCCCCGGCGGGGCCCGTGTACCTCACCGGCGCTCGTGAGGTGCTTGCTGAGCGGGTGCCCGAGGTCCAGTTGCGCGGGGAGCAGTGGCAGCCGATCGACCCGACGCCGCTCGCGCCGTCGACCGTCGCGGAGATCGTCCAGGCGCTCATCGACGCGACAAGGCCGGTGATCGTGACGACACAGTTCGGCCGCAATCCGGCTGCCGTGCCCAAGCTCGTCGAATTCGCCGAGCGGCTCGGCGTCCCGGTCGTGGAGTCCAACCCGGCCTATCTCAACTTCCCCGCCACCCACCCGCTGCACCTCGGCTATAACGCGGACGAGTTCATCGGCGCGGCCGACGTGATCGTGACGCTCGACTCTGACGCACCGTGGATCCACTCCCGTCGGCGCCCCGCCGCCGACGCCGTCATCTACCACCTCGACGTCGATCCGCTTAAGGAAGACCTGCCGCTCTGGTACGCGCCGGCGACGCGATTCCTCCGGGTGGACACATCGCTCGCGATCGCCCAGTTCAACGAGCACAGCCGGACACTCGAGCTCGACCGTGAGCGCCTCGCCGCGCGCGCGGCGCAGTATCGCGACCTGCATGACGAACAGCGGCGCGCCTGGGCAGACCAGGCCGCGTCGGGCGCGGGATCGCTCACCGCCGCGGCCGCGATGGCCGCACTCTCCGCATTCCTCGATGACGACACGATCGTGCTCAACGAGGCGATCACTCACGCGGAGACCGTGTTCCGGCACGTGCCGCGCAGCCTGCCAGGCACGTCATTCGCCAACGGCGGGAGCTCGCTCGGCTGGAGCGGTGGGGGATCTATCGGCCTCAAGCTCGCGCACCGAGATCGGCAGGTCGTCACGATCGTCGGCGACGGCAGCTATCTCCTCAGCGTCCCGTCCGCCACCTATTGGATCGCGCGGCGCTACGACACACCGTTCCTCACCATCATCCTCAACAACGGTGGCTGGAATGCGACCAAGCAGAACGTCCTCCGGCAGTATCCCGACGGTGCGGCGCGCGACGGCGACCGGTACTGGGTCAATCTGCGGGCACCGGCGGATCTCCCGGCGATCGCGGCGGCTGCCGGCGGCGCATTCGCCCGGACCGTCGGATCGCTCGCCGGGCTCCGGGAGGCGGTGCCGCTCGCGCTTGCGGAGCTGCGCCGCGGCAACTCGGCCGTGCTTGAGGTGACCCTGGCGCCGATCTCAGAGCAACCCGCCTGACACAATGACGGTGCGGGGCTGCCGAAGCGACCCCGCACCGTCACCAGTTACTCGGGCACTACCCCTTGAAGTTCTTCGCGTCCGCGATCACGGCATCGGCATCGAAGTCGTTGATCTGCGGCACGTACTCATTGGTGTAGATCCCGGTCGCGTCGATCGGCTCCGAGATGAGCCCGTACTTCGCCATGAAGTCGATGAGCTGCTCGAAGGACGTGCCGGGGAACTCGCCCCACTTCTCGCCCGCACTGTGCAGCCCGTACGACTCCATCCGGGCGTTGAGGATGCTCAGCGTGTCCGCCATCGCCTCATCGTCAGACATCCCGGTTGGCTTCTGCTCCGGGAAGCGGTCCCAGAAGATGCGCACCGTCGCCTCGGGGTTCTCCTGCGTGAAGAGGATGCCCTTCGCGACCGCCCGCGCGGCACCGAGGTACTTCCCGGGGTTCTCCTTGATCTTCTCCGGCAGTGCGACCAGCCCACCCGAGGTGAGCGCCTCGATCGGGGAACGGTCGAGGATGCGCAGCGGGATGCCGTTGTTCTCAAACGTCACGTACTGGGTATCGAACAGCGACAGCGCGTCGACCTCGTCCGCCTTCAACGCCGCCATCGCCTGACCGCCGGCACCGATCGCGAGGAATGTCAGCTCACCCTCATCGACGCCGCCCGAGGCGGCAATCGCCTTGGCCATCGCGGCACCTGAGGACGACAGGCTCGTCACACCGATGCGTGCCCCGGCGAGATCCGAGGCGTCCTTGATCGGCGAGTCCTCGGGGACCGCAACGCCGAAGATCGACTTGCGGAACATCGAGGAGTAGTAGATCGAGGTGAGGTTGCCTTGCTCATGGCCGATGACGACCGGCTCGGGCGACACAATGCCGATGTCGATGTTGCCCTGCTGGACCTGGGTCGCCACGGTGGCGGCGCTCGAGTCATTGACCCACTCAACCGTCAGGCCCTCCTCGGCGAAGTAGCCCAGCTCCTCGGACACGATGAGCGGCGAGTACGAGATCGTCCACGCCGCCTGCGTTGTCATGATCTTGACGTTCTGCTGCACCACGGGTGCGTCAGTGGCGGTTCCGGTCGTGGGGGCTCCGCTGGGATCGGGCGCGGGAGCGCCCCCTGCGCAGGAGGCGAGCGTCATCGCCGCGGCCGCAGCCAGGGCGATCACCGCCGTGCGTCGCATGGAATGCCTCATGATCTATCTCCTTTGATCAGCAATGGTTCGTCAATCGGATGTGGTGCTCGAGACCGCGATTCACCGCTCGGTGATGGCTTCCAAGCCCTTGCCCTGCCAGAAGACCACTCGCCGACTGATCACCGTGAGGATCGCGTGCAGGACGAGTCCCAGGGCCGACAGGATGATGAGGATGGCGAAGGTCATGGACACATCGAGGTTGATCGCCGAGGCCTGGATCAGGTAGCCAAGCCCGGCCTGCGCCCCGACGAACTCGGCGACGATCGCGCCGATGATGCAGAAGACGATGGCGATATCGAGCCCGGCCATGATGTACGGCGTCGCGTTCGGCAGCCGCAGTTTCCGGAAGATCGTCCACTCGCTCGCGCCGAGCGCCTTGAACATGTCGACGCGGTCGCTATCAGCCGATTGAATTCCCGCGATCAGGTTGACCACAAGCGGGAAGAATGCGACGAGGGCGACGGTGACGAGTTTCGAGGTGATGCCGAAGCCGAACCAGGTGAGGATGAGCGGCGCGAGCGCGACCTTTGGCACCGACTGGAGTGCGAAGACGAGCGGCAGGACGCTCTTCTCCACCCACCGCCACTTCGTGACGGCGAAGGCGAGCACGAATGCGGTGAGCACGGCGATCGCGAAGCCGCCCATGATCTCCAAGAGCGTCACCCAGGTGTGGGTGAGGAGGATCCCAGAGCCGAGTCCGTTAACGAGCGCAACAATTGCGTCCGACGGCGCCGGGAGGAGGTAGGAGGGGATGTTGAAGATCCGGACCGCGGCTTCCCAGATCGCCAACAGGATGACAAGGAGGACGATGGCGCCGCTGCGGCCGCGTACCCAGTTCCATGCCCGGATCATCGCTCCCGGCTTCTCTCGGTCCCCGACCGCGATTGTCCTCGTGGTGGGATCGCTGCGCATGCGATCACGCCCCTTCCGGTGCCATGGATGCCCCAGAGGCATCGAGGTGGAGCAGACTGCGCACCTGCTCGGCGAGCTGGCCGAAGCGCTCGGTATTGACGACCGACAGGTCCCGTGGCCGCGGCAGGTCGACCTCGACGAGTCCGGCGATCCGTCCCGGCCGCGGTGTCATGACGACGACCCGATCGGCAAGCAGCACCGCCTCGCTGATGCTGTGCGTCACGAAGACCACGGTCTTGCCGAACCGGGAGGAGACTCGCATGAGCTCCACGGTCATCTGATCGCGGGTCATGGCGTCGAGCGCACCGAACGGCTCGTCCATGAGCAGGATCGCGGGGTCGTACACGAGCGCGCGGGCGATCCCGACTCGCTGCTGCATGCCACCCGAGAGCTGATGCGGATAGCTCTTCTCAAAGTCTGCCAGTCCGAGGACCTCGAGGAGCTTGCGGGCCTCGGCGCGCATCTGCTCCTTCGGCAGCTTGAGCACCTCGACGGGCACCATCACGTTGTCGAGTACCGTGCGCCAGGGCAGCAGCAGTGGCTGCTGGTAGACGATGCCGATCTCCGGGGTCGGTCCGGTGTGCTCCTCGCCGTGGAGGCGCATCGAGCCCCGGGTCGCGTTGATGAGCCCACCGAGGATCTTCAGCATCGTTGACTTGCCGCAGCCGCTCGGGCCGACCAGCGTGATGAACTCGCCAGGCGCCACTGTCAGCGAGAAGTCGACGACCGCATCGACGGCGACGCCCTTGCTCGCGGCGTAAGTCTTCGAGATCTCATGGAGCTCGATTGCAGGTGCGCCCATCGTCATCGACAACGCGATCCCTTCGCTGGGTTCCAGACGTCTCTGTCTGTCAGGAGGCTAACCGCATTCCGTTGAATATTGCAACTGATTCCTCGGGATGATGCTACGTTGACGCCATGGCGTCGGCAGCGTACCCCCCGGCCAGTGCGACGGAGACTTTGCCGTCCCCAGCCAAGTACTACATGGCCATGTCCGATGATCTCGGGTTCCTCCTGGCTCGGCTCAACATCCAGGCCGTACAAACCATGCAGGAGATGCTGCATCCCCTCGGGCTTTCGGCCCGCGCCTATGTCGTGCTCCGCCTGGCTGCATCCGACGAGCCGCCCTTCCAACGCGAACTCGCCGAGTTGCTCCAGCTCGATCCATCGCAAGTGGTGACACTGGTCCACAAGCTCGAGGCGAAGGGGCTCGTCTCCCGCACACAGACCGCTGCGGATCGTCGCACCAACCGTATCGTCGCGACTGAAGCCGGCCGCGCCCTTGCCAAGCCGGCCAAGGCCGTCATCGACATGACGCTGCAGCGTATCTTCGCGCCCGTCCCCGAGGACGATCTGGAGACGATGCGCCGCATGTTCCTCAACCTGCTCACGGCTGGCACCACGGTGCCCGCCACCGACCCCCGCACGAAGGGAGACCCCGTCGCCTGACGGTACCGCTCATGAAATCGTTGAACGTCGCAATCATCGGGGCCGGCATTGGGGGACTCACGGCAGCAGCGGCGCTGCGCCGCCGGGGCGTGGACGTCAAGGTCTATGAGCAGGCCCGGGCATTGGGTGACGTCGGTGCGGGCATCGCACTGGCGCCGAACGGGTGGCAGTTGCTCGAACGCATCGGCGCCATGCCGGCGATCGATCGGCTCGGCTCCTCCCTCGATCAGGGCTACTTCCAGCTGCGCAAGGACGGCACGCACATCTCGACGCTGCGGCCTGTAGGTGTGCCCCCCGAGCGTCGTGTGATCGGCATCCATCGTGCGGACCTCATCACCGCGCTCGCGGACACCCTGCCATCGGACGTGATCCACACCGGGCATCGGCTCGCGAACCTCACGCAGGACAGGGACGGCGTGACCCTGCAGTTCGACAATGGCGTCACCGCGCGCGCGGATGCCGTCATCGGGGCCGACGGCATCCACTCGGTCGTGCGACCGTTCGTCGTCGAGGAGGTCCCGCCGGTGCCCTCCGGCACCGCTGCCTATCGTGCACTCGTCCCCGTGACGAGCGACGACGACTGGGACTGGGGCACGTCGAAGATGTGGACCGGCCCCGGCAAGCACTTCCTCGTCTACGCGATCCGCGCGAACCAGCTCATCAACGTCGTCGCGGTCGTCCAAGCGCACGGCGACGAGCGCGACTCGTGGAGCGCCCCAGGCGACCCTGCGGAGCTCGCCGAAGAATTCCGCGGCTGGGACCCGACCGTCGAACGGCTCATCTCGCGCGTCACGGACACCTTCCAGTGGGGTCTGTTTGATCGGGCGCCGCTGACGACGTGGGTGCGCGGCCGGGTCGCGCTGTTAGGTGATTCGGCGCACGCGATGCTCCCACACCTGGGACAGGGCGGCACCCAGACCGTCGAGGATGGCTTCGCCCTCGCCGCCGCACTCGAGGGGGTCGACGCGGATGGCGTCGGTGCAGCGCTCCTGCGCTACGAGCGGCTGCGCTACGACCGAGCGACTGCCGTGCAGCAGACCTCCCGTGAGGCTGGCGACCTGTACGACTCGGACGAGATCGACGACTACGACGCGCGCGACGAGCGGATCCGTCGACTCGCGCCGTTCTACGCCTGGCTGGGCTCCCACGACGCGGACTCCCTCACGGTGCCGGAGCCGGCGCCCGCGCGGTAGCGGGGCTCGGGAAGTACTGAGGAATGCGTGAGATCCGCATTCCTGGCCCGGAAATCTCAGTACTTCATGCTTTCCTCAGTACTTCGTGTTGCGGATCCCGGGAGCGCTGCGGGGGCGCGACAGGAACCGAGTCACGAGGGGCACGCACCGGGGCCAGAACAGGGTGGTCCTCCGTAGGTGCTTCTCAAACCCCCGCGAGCCCCTGCGTTCGCTGATTTCCCGTGTCCACAAGGCATCTCGACCTCGTGGAGCGGGTCGCCTGACGACCCAGCGGGCCGACGCGCGAGGCCCGGTGGTCGAGAAATCGCGTCAATCTCAAACTCGTTTGAATGCCTCGAATCGTGCGGCGCTGCTCGATTCCTACGCCGCAGAGGTGCCCGTTCAAGAGCTGGCCGACCGCTTCGGCGTGCATCGCTCGACCGTCAGTGAGCTGGTGCGCCGGGCAGGCGTACAAACCCGGAGTCCAGGGCTTCCTGAGAGCATCCGTCGTGAAGCGGCACGGCTCTACGAGGAAGGGCTGACCTTGCCGCAAGTCGCGGCCCACCTCGGCATCAGCAACGACGGAGCTCGTGCAGGGATCGTCGCCTGTGGCGGCATGATCCGTCCGCGCGGTCGTCAGCCGGTACGACGCTGAGTGTCCGACGTGCTCCATATCCTTGAAGGCATGAACTTCACTGCACTTCACCGCGCCGCCGCGGCCGGACCTGGACCGCTGACCGATGCGCTGCTGGACGCGGCCGTGGGCGGCGGTGCGGTGGAGACGAGCGACTTGGATTGGAAGTCTGAGTTGCCGCCGGCCAAGGGGCTCTCGCAGACGGACTTCCCCAAGGATGTCGCAGCGATGGCCAACAGCGGTGGCGGCGTGATCGTCTTCGGTGTGCGCGAGTCGCAGAACGCAGCAACTGAGCGTGTCGATGTCGGCGAGTGCGACGAAGCCTACGAGCGAACCTTGCGCAGCGCTGCGATCACCGCCATCTCTCCGCCCGTGTTCGGGCTGAATGTCTACCGGCTCGGCGATGGCGCCAAGCGTGCAGTCGTCGTGGAGGTTCCAGCAAGCATCGACGGCCCGCACCTGATCTACCGCAACGACTTCTTCGGCGCGCCCATCCGCAACGACTCAGACACCGTGTGGATGAAGGAACGACAGATCGAGGCAATGTATCGGGCGCGGTTCGATGAACGTCGGCACGCTACTGAGGCGCTGGACAACCTGTTCACCGAGACAGCCAGTGGCCGCGACACCGACAAGCGAGCCTGGTTGATCGCTGCTGCTCATCCGCGCGTGCCGCGCTTCCGGGATCGGCTGACTCGCGATCAGGCCCGGGAGGTGCTGTCCCAGACAGAGGGGCTTGCTCTGACCTACGCAGGTCGAGGAGGGATTCACCCGCTGGAGAGCGTGGACAGGCACAACCCTCGCCCGGGCTTGAGGCGCTGGGTTGCGGTCAACACGGCGACTGGTGACCGCTCGACGTGGAAGGAGGCGTGGCTGAGCATTCACCACGATGGCTCGGTCACTCTGGCAACCGCGGTCGGCGGGCATCGCATGAGTAGCGACGGCTACTTCGAGGGTTCACAGATTCAGTCGGCCGCGATCGAATGCGCCGTCGCCGACTTCATGGGACTGATCCGCGCCACTGCCGAAGCCACTGGGAACGACGAGTACGACCTGCGTGTAGGCATCGACTGGACCGGTAGTGAACCGCTGATGATCCTGACGACCGACAATCACGGATTCACGTATGACGGCGTATCAACGCCACTGCGTCACTACACAGCCGTGGAAACGACCGTGAACGCGATGGAGCCAGCTCTTGACTTCTACTGGCATGTTCACGACCTTGCACAAGACTGCATCAACCAGGGTGGCGTCTCGAACGTGAGGATGATCCAGCCGCCGGATCGAGACTCGTAGACAGGATGCGGCGCGAAGTCACGCGCCCTTGGTGCCGCCGGGCTGAACCTTGCGAGTCCCGGCAATCTCATCGCGGCGCTGCTGGGCTCGTGATTCCCCCATGTCTTGCAGCGTGAACCTGATGAGCAGTTGGCAGAGATTGTCCGTGTCTGGCGGGTCGCGGTGCTCAGTTCGGACGGTGAGGTTCCGATCCTCCCGGCGGCGGCGCGTGGTCTTCTTCACGTACCGGCCCATCACATGACCCCGGTCTGCACCGACTCGGCGTGGTTGCGGCGGATTTCGGCGCGGCAGGCGCGGCGCTCGCTCGTCCTGGCTCGGAGTAGGTGGATCAGACTGACGGGGCCGATCCACAGTATCTTCAAGCCGCTCCACACGCAGATCAGGACGACGAGGTTGAGCCAGCCGGGGCCGCCGTTGCCGATGATCGTGGCGCATCAGTAGGCGACGGCGAAGTACGGGATCGCCAACAGCATGGCGGGGATGCCCCATTTGAGGCCGCGACGGGTGCGGATGAGGTCGAGCAGGATGTTGCTCGGCATGTAGCGACGCATGAAGTCGCGGATGTGGATGCTGGCGATCATCAGTAGGCGGATCATCGGATGCTCCTCTTCTACGCAGGGGTGTCTCTGCGAGACGGTGCGTTGAAGAGTGGCCCGAAGGCCTGCCGCGAACGGCCCACTGTGAAGGAGAAAGCCGCCTCACCGTTCAGTGTACGCTCGGCGCTTCGGGGAAGGAACCGTGCGTTTCTGAGCGTTGGGCCAGTCGATCCGATCAGCTCGGGCAGGCTGCCTGCCTACTCATCTAGCGGGAGAGCCTCGGGCCGGGCCTCTATAGCGACAGCGGGCAAGAACCCATACCGCCCAACATCAATGCGCTTCGTGAACGGTACATCGAGTGCGTTCGATCCGAGGGGTTCGAGTGGATCGGTGTTCTCCATGATGATGACTTGACCGTCGAAGTTCTCCTGGATGTCACGGTAGAAGGCACGAACGACGCCTTCGGGGGGCTCTTCGTCAGTCTCTGTGGATTGATCCGGCGGACGGTACGTGACGAGTGGAGAGTCGAGAACAACGAAGCCGGGGTGCGGCAACTGTCTGTTGAGGCAGTATTGCGCGAGAGCGAGCGTAAATGCAGCGTGGAGAATCGCCCGGACACCCTTGCCGTGCGCCGATCGTTGTTGATCCCCGGCGATGATGTCTAGTTCATTCCGGTCGTAACGAACGGAATCTGCGTCTGGATAGTCCCACTCCGTAAGGCGCTTGGAAATCTCGGTCGAGAACTCGCGTACTGCCGTGAGACTCAGTCCCGCGACCGCAGTCGCTACTTCCACGTCAGTCTCGTCAATGATCTTGCGGATCATGGCTTCGAGAGACTTCATTTGCTCATAGAGTCCGAGGTGCCTCTCGACCTCACTGCGCTTCGTGAGGAGGTCGCGAAGGTCGCCTTGGTGCGGGCTCATCTCGCCGTCGAGCTTGTCGATCTTCTTCTGAAGGCTGATGGACTCACGATGCGCTGCTCTGATCGACCCTTTCAGGGTCTCCGATCGAGCGTTGAGGCTCTCGATCGTCACAAGGAGGTCTTCGTGAAGACCTTGAGTCTTGCGGGTCTCGGACTCGACGGACATTCCAAAACTTGTGGTGTCGCCTTCGCAGCTCATGTTGAGGTGCTGGCTATCCGGTTCCGCACCGCAAAAGACGCACGTGCCGCGTCGGAAGTACCCGAGAAGGTTCCCTGCTTCGGCGATCATTTCGAGCCGTGCGAGGTCACTCTCGTACTGCTTCAGCAAAAGGTTGAATCGCTGACGGAGCGCTGCTGCGTCTGAATACTCAACGCGCTCGGTTCTCTCGATCTCTTGCAGCCGATTGCGTTCCGCGAGAAGCTGCCCTCGCTTCTCCACGAGGCCACCGATTGTCGCGCTGTGCTCATCGATTGTTCGGTCCAATTTGCCCAGTTGCGCCTTGAGTTCGGCCGGCTCGGCGACGTCTTGGAGTTGTGCTTCAAGTTGCCCGAGCATCCTCTCGACAACCTCTTGTCGAGCACCACGCAGACGCTTCTGCTCCTGTGGTGATGCCACGGCGACCAGCGCCGAGTCGTCCTCCCCGGTGAGAAGGAGCTTTAGAACCGAGACTTCCTTGGTCTTGTTGACTGGATTCCCGCTGAGCCCAGGCGCTATCTCCGCCTGCATCTCGGTCTCACCGATGAGACACAGTCGCGTCAGATCGCGGAAGCTGAGCATGTTGGTGTCGTTTCGTGAGTTCTTACGCACCTGCTGCTCATCGAGACTGACTTGCTCAAGAAGGAAACGGGAGACGTTCGCAGTGGTTGCCGAACTGTGCTTCGCGGCGAGGGTCTCGTCGGGAGGGCTCGACGGTTCAACACGGACATCGCTTCGATAGAGGGCGACTCCGCCCCCATCCACCGACCGCGCGAGCGTAATGCGGTCGCCGCTAGGAAGCTGGATTCCCAACAGGACTCGGTTGTAACCGTTTCGCTCCGGTATCTCCTTGAGTTCCTTTGCGCCGAGCACGAAGTCGATCGCGTCAACGATGAAGGACTTGCCGGTGTCCGACGGGCCGTGAATCACTGTCACGTGGGGGCTGAAGTCGACCGACGCCGCAGCAACATTCCTACCGGTGAAAGTCAGGTGAGAAAGCGTGAGTCGTCCCATCAGAAGTCGCCTCCGCTCTCCGCCGGCACGACTTCGAACTCCTCGGACCAGTGTGACGAAACCTCTCGCATGCGCTCTCGCAGATGGCTGTCGTCAACGGCTCCAAGTTCACCGACGACCCATTGCGCACGATCATGCAAGGCGCGCGCATAGTCGCTCTCAAGTAATCCTAAGAAGCCTTCGGTGCTCTCGCTGGCCCAAAACTCAATGCCACTGTCCTCCGCAGACATCTCTGCGAGGCCAGCACGGATCATGACTTGGAGGCCATCTTCGATGTGCTGTCTCTTGACTCCAAGTTCGCCCACGCGGACAGGAATCGGCGGGTGCAAGCTCTCCGGACCATCAAGGTCCGCGCTGTGAAGCAGCCCGTGATCGAGCAGAACCAGGCGGTTGATGTCTAGATGTGCTGGGAAAGCCTCGACAAGGATCATGAGGACACGCAATCCCACTTCAAGTGGACTGTTGATAGGACTACTCATCGTTCCCCACCCAGGTCAGTCGGTCCGCATTGGCAAGTTGGTGGCAGATGCCTTGGCGATCCTCGATTCTCGACACGGAGATAAGGGCGTGGGCACCAAGGTCAAGCTGGCCTGATTGCGAGAGGACCGCGCGGAGTCGATGTAGACCACTGGCATGGTCTGCTTCCGCTGTGTCAATGACGCCCGTGTAGACATCGCCTTGCAGCAGCTCGAACGTACCGTCCGGCACCGAGTCCCTGGCGTAGAGACGTAGCGCCTCCGCTGAGTAGAAGGCCTCCCTCTGACGCTGAAGATGCGCGCCGTACTTCGCGTGGGCGGTGACTGACTCAGTGTCCGAACAAGCCAGGGGGTCTTGCTCGTTGTAGACATCAACGAGCTTCTTGACATAGACCGCCTCGACAGGGGTCGGGGCGGCTGGTGTCTGACCAACCGGAGGTCTCGCGGGCAATGCCGTACCAAACCGAGCTGCGTAGTACGGAGTTGTGCGGTGGACATCCAGCATCTCGTTGAGTTCAAGAGATCGAAACATCGAGAAGTCTGAGGCCGCTGCAAGCTCACGGATTGACTGCAACGTCACCTCATCGAGCCCCCTGGTTGCTGGACGACGGGAATCGACCGCTTCGAGGAACTTCTTCCGCAGCTCGGTCGGCTTGCTCAGAAGACGGTTGAGGGAACTGCCACAGCCACGAGGAGCGACAAAGACATACTGGTCCGGCAGCACGTAGTAGGCGTCCACGACCCCTCGGAAGAGCTTCAGCATCTCAGGGATCGCGTCTGACAGGGTGAGCGAGTCCGCGTAGTGCTTCGCCTGAAAGCAGTCCCACGAGTCTTCAAGCCCTCGCTCGGTCTTGAACGCGGCCACATCTACACCACGATCGTTAGGTCCACCGAGCCGCTTGATCTGCCGGTACGAGACGGCGAGGCCGGTAGCCCACTCGGTGATGAAGACTTCCCATTCACCGGGCGAGTAGAAGTAGATGCGATGGGCGGGAGGCACGGGCGAACCAGGAAGAGAAGGCGCGGGTGCCATCGAAGTCACCGGGACAGGCATGTCGTCGAGTTGAGGAGCGCTGCTCTTCGCGCTCGGCTGGGCGGCGACGGACACGCAGGCACCTCCTCGTTCGAGTGTCACATGGCCCCAATCCTATGAGACAACGGACTTCGCCGAGGCGATCACTGTCCAGCGGGTCGCAGGCTGCTCCACGTTTGGTGGCGCCAGACGACTGCGCACCTCTTCGGTGACCTTGGAGTGGAAGGACACCGATCATGGCGACGTTGACGGAGCAGGTGCAGAGCGAACGGATGGCGCGGATCGTGTTGTCGATGATCGCGGAGCCGAACGATCTGATGACCGGGTACGTCCTCGGACGTCACGGCGGCGTCGCGACGCTGAGCCTGGTTGAGTCCGATCATGACGTGACGGGGCTGGTCCGCGCCGACGTTCTGCTGTGGCGCGAACGTCTTCGGGCGCGGATCGTGCCCGATCTGCTCGAACGTGTGGCTGAGGCCGAGCAGCACGGGTTCGGCACGCTGATCCCTGCCGACGGGGAGTGGCCCGCCGTGCTGGACAGGCTGGGCGACCGCGCCCCCTATGTGCTGTGGACTCAGGGCGCATCGTCGTTCTTGGCGACGGCGCTGAGCGATCGCGTCACGATCACGGGCGCTCGCGCGTCCACCCACTACGGCGAACACGTCACCAACGAGCTTGCGACGGGTCTGGCCGATGAGGAACGGGTGGTCATCGCAGGAGGCGCGTACGGCATCGACAGTGTGGCGCACCGGAGCGTGCTCGCGGCCGGCGGACAGACGGTTGCCGTCCTGGCAACCGGTTTGGACCGCCGCTACCCGGCCGCGCACACGGAGCTCCTGGCTCGGATCGCCGACACCGGCCTGCTCGTGAGCGAACTCCCACCGGGCACCACACCGACGCGGGAAAGGTTCATCGCGCGGAACCGACTGATGGCTGCACTCTCGGGCGGCGTTGTGATCCCGGAGGCCGGTGTGCGGTCCGGGTCGCTCGCGACCGTGCGCACCGCGCACGACCTCGGCCGGGGCATCGGTGCGGTACCCGGCCCCGTGACCAGCGCCGTCAGCAATGGCCCGAACCGGCTCATCAAACAGGGCGTCGCTTCCGTCATCACTCAGGCCAGCGATGTCATCGCTCTTCTCGATGCCGACGAGGCACCTGAACGGGCGGGGAACGGAGCCTGCCCCGCTCTCCACGATCCAGAAAATGCTCACCAACCCCTACTACAAGGGACAGGTCAGCTTCCGGGGCGCCACCTACGACGGGCTGCACGAACCGCTCGTCGCCACCGAAGTCTGGTACCGCGTCCAAGCCGTCCTCACCGCGCACCAGACCTCCGGCGAGAAGACCCAAGCCCACGACCACTGCCTCAAAGGCAGCATCTACTGCGGCGAGTGCGGCTCCCGGCTGATCCTGTCCAACGCCTGCAGCAGCCAAGGAGTGATCTACCCCTACTTCCTGTGCGCAGGCCGGCACTCCAAGCGCACCACCTGCGAACGCAAGTCCATGTTCGTCCCTGACATCGAAGCCGCCGTCGAGGACTACTACCGCAACGTGCAGATACCCGAGCACATCATCACCGCGCTCCGGGAACTCATCATCGCGGAGTTCGACCGGCTCCACGCCACCGCCCGGCACGAGCGCCACGCCTACACCGCCGAACGCGACGGCCTGCGCGACGAGCGCAAGAAACTGCTCCAAGCCCACTACGCTGGCATGATCCCGCTCGACCTGCTCGGCGAGGAACAAGAGCGCATCGCCCGCCGCCTCGCATTCCTCGACGCCCAGATCAACGCCGGCGACATCGAGTACGACCAGGCCAAGGCCCATCTCGAAGACTGCCTCGCCCTCGCAGGAGACTGCCACGCGATCTACATGAGCATTGATGACTCCCTACGCCGCCTGGCCAACCAAGCCTTCTTCGACAAGCTCATCGTCATGCCCGACGACACCGTGGACGGACAGCCCGGCGAGCCGTTCAACATCCTGTTCAACCCGGACGTCCAGCGCGCCGCGCTCGCACGACAGCGAGCCACGACGGAATCTGGACCTCAAACCGGAAACGTCGTCGGTTTGAACAACGACGATCTGGTGGACCCTGCCGGAATCGAACCGGCGACCTCCTGCTTGCAAAGCAGGCGCTCTACCAATTGAGCTAAGGGCCCTCGTGCCCCCACATCGTATCCGGCTCTGGTGGTGCGACCGGGGTCGCAGGGCGGATCGGCCTGCGGGTGGTGGGGCTACGAGGACTTGAACCTCGGACCTCTTCGTTATCAGCGAAGCGCTCTAACCGCCTGAGCTATAGCCCCGGGAACCGAAGAGAAATCCTAGCAGACCGGCGACCCGCGAAATCGCGGGCGCCCGCGCTCAGGACACCCCGTGGTGCGCCCGGTCAGGAGTTGGTGAAGCCGACGTGCAGGCCGCCGGTGATCTTCACCATCATGTTATACAGCACCGCGAGGATCGCACCGAGCACGGTGAAGACGATGACGTTGAGCACCCCGATGATGGCGGCGAAGGTCATGACGCGGCTGAAGGAGAAGTCCTTCGCGAGCGACACCGGCTCGTTGAAGATGTCCGTGAGGATGCCGTCGACATCGATGAGCACACCGGTCGAGTTGAGCACGACCCACAGCAGGCCGGTCACGACGATCTCCACGATGCCGATGGCGAGCGCGGCGAAGAAGGACAGCTTGAGGGCCGACCAGAAGTCGATGTACACCAGCTTGAGACGCACCTGCTTGGTGGCCGGCTTGCGGGCCGACTTGTTCTGCAGGCGTTCGGCGACGCTCGTCATGCTTCCTTGGTGTCCTTCCCGGATTCCTCGACCTCACCGACCGTGTCGGCGAGGTGTCGCTCACCGTTCTTCGCAATCGCAAGAATGCGGTCATCATCTGCGAAACGCGCGAAGATGACGCCCATGCTGTCGCGCCCGGTCGGGGTGACCTCGGCGACGGATGAGCGTACCACCTTGCCACTGGCAAGAACCACGAGCACTTCGTCGTCTTGGCCGACAATGAGGGCGCCCGCAAGGTCGCCGCGATCCTCGCGCAGTTTCGCGACCTTGATACCGATCCCCCCACGCCCCTGCGTCCGGTACTCGCGCACGTCGGTCGACTTCGCGTAGCCACGCTCGGTCGCGACGAAGACATACGCAGTCTCCTCCGCCCCAGCATCCGCTCCGGTCTCCGAGCCGGCCGCGAGCACATTCGCCGACAGCAGCCGGTCGTCGCCGCGGAAGCTCATGCCCTTGACACCGCTCGTCGCGCGGCCCATGGGACGCAGCGCCGTGTCGTCCGCGGTGAACCGCAGCGACATGCCCTTCCGGGACACGAGCAGGATGTCGTCCCCCGCATTCGCGAGCATCGCGGAGACAAGCTCGTCCCCCTCGCGGAGGTTGATCGCGATGATGCCACCGGTGCGGTTGGTGTCGTACTCGCGCAACGGGGTCTTCTTGATGAGCCCGTCCGCGGTCGCGAGCACGAGGTGCTCGGCGGCCTGGTAGTCCGAGATGTCGAGGATCTGTGCGATCTCCTCGTCGGGCTGGAGCGCGAGCTCGTTCGCGACGTGCTGCCCCTTCGCGTCGCGGCCGCCCTCGGCCAGCTCCCACGCGCGTGTCCGGTAGACCCGGCCCTTCGTCGTGAAGAAAAGCAGCCAGTGGTGGGTCGTCGTCACGAAGAAGTGCTCGACGATGTCATCGGCCCGCAGCTGTGCCCCCCGGACACCCCTGCCGCCGCGGTGCTGCGAGCGGTAGTTGTCGCTCCGGGTCCGCTTCATGTAGCCACCGCGGGTGACGGTGACGACCATCTCCTCCTCGGGGATGAGCTCCTCCATCGGCACATCGCCATCATGTCCGATGAGGATCCGCGTGCGCCGGTCATCGCCGTACTTCTCGGCGATCTCGGTCAACTCCTCGGCGATGATGGTGCGCTGCCGCTCCGGCTTCGCGAGGATGTCGCGGAGGTCCGCGATCTTCGCCTCGATCGCCTCCGCCTCCTCGATGATCTTCTGCCGCTCGAGCGCGGCGAGACGACGCAGCTGCAGCTCAAGAATCGCATTCGCCTGGATCTCGTCGATGTCGAGCAGTCGCTGGAGACCCGTGCGCGCCTCGTCGACCGTCGGCGATCGCCGGATGAGGGCGATGACCTCGTCGAGCGCGTCGAGCGCCTTGAGGTAGGCCCGCAGGATGTGGGCGCGCTTCTCCGCCTCCGCGAGGCGGAACTTCGTGCGCCGGACGATGACCTCGATCTGGTGCACGATCCACAGCGAGATGAACTGCTCGATCGGCAGCGTCCGCGGCACCCCATCGACGATCGCGAGCATGTTCGCGCCGAAGGTGGTCTGCAGCTGCGTGTGCTTGTAGAGGTTGTTGAGCACGACCTTCGCGACCGCGTCCCGCTTCAGCACGATGACAAGGCGCTGCCCGGTGCGGCCGGAGGTCTCATCGCGGAGGTCGGCGATGCCGGCGAGCCGGCCTTCCTTCACCATCTCGGCGATCTTCGCCGCGAGCTGGTCCGGGTTGACCTGGTACGGCAGCTCGGTGACGACAAGGCAGGTGCGCCCCTGGATCTCCTCGACGCCGACGACCGCGCGCATGATGATCGAGCCGCGGCCCGTGCGGTACGCATCGGCGATGCCCCGGGTGCCGAGGATCGTCGCGCCGGTCGGGAAGTCCGGGCCCTTGATCCGCTCGGTGACGGCGGCGATGAGCTCCTCGCTGCTGGCCTCCGGGTGCTCGAGCGCCCAGAGGGCCGCCGCGGTGACCTCGCGGAGGTTGTGCGGCGGGATCTTCGTCGCCATGCCGACAGCGATGCCCTCGGAGCCGTTGGCGAGCAGGGCCGGGAAACGGGCCGGCAGCACGACCGGCTCCTGCGTGCGCCCGTCGTAGTTGTCCTGGAAGTCGACGGTGTCCTCGTCGATGTCCCGCACCATCTCCATGGCGAGCGGGGCCATGCGGGTCTCGGTGTATCGCGGCGCGGCGGCGCCATCGTCGCCCGGTGAGCCGAAGTTGCCCTGGCCCGCGGCGAGCGGGTAGCGCATCGCCCACGGCTGCACGAGCCGGACGAGCGCGTCGTAGATCGCCGAGTCGCCGTGCGGGTGGAACTGCCCCATGACGTCGCCGACGACGCGAGAGCATTTGCTGAATGCGCGGTCCGGCCGATACCCTCCGTCGAACATCGTGTAGATGACACGGCGATGCACCGGTTTCATGCCGTCGCGCACGTCGGGCAGCGCGCGCCCGACGATGACGCTCATCGCATAGTCGAGGTAGGAGCGCTGCATCTCCAGCTGGAGATCGACCTGCGCGATCCGGTCCTGGGGCTGCTGCTCAGATGTCAAGGAACCGCACGTCCTTCGCGTTCTGCTGGATGAAATTGCGTCGGGCCTCGACGTCATCGCCCATCAGGGTCGAGAAGGTCGCGTCCGCGCGGGCGGCATCGTCGAGCGTGACCTGGAGCAGGGTCCGCGTCTCCGGATTCATCGTTGTGTCCCACAGCTCCTGGTGGTTCATCTCACCGAGGCCCTTGTACCGCTGGATGCCGTTGTCCTTCGGGATCCGGCGGCCCTGCCGGATGCCGTCCTCGAGGAGGGCATCGCGCTCCGCATCCGAGTAGACGTACTCGTGCTCCGCATTCGACCATTTCAGTCGGTACAGCGGTGGCTGCGCGAGGTAGACGTAGCCCTGATCGATGAGCCCTCGCATGTAGCGGAAGATGAGGGTGAGCAGCAGGGTCGTGATGTGCTGGCCGTCGACATCGGCGTCGGCCATGAGGATGATCTTGTGGTACCTGGCCTTCTGGGCATCGAAGTCCTCACCGATGCCCGTGCCGAATGCCGAGATCATCGCCTGGATTTCCGCATTGCCGAGTGCCCGGTCCAGTCGTGCCTTTTCGACGTTGAGCACCTTGCCGCGCAAGCTCAGGATCGCCTGGGTCTCCGGGTCACGCCCTTGGACGGCAGAGCCGCCGGCTGAGTCGCCCTCGACGAGGAAGATCTCGGACTCGGCCGGATTCCGGCTCGAGCAGTCCTTGAGCTTGTCCGGCATGCCGCCGCCCTCAAGGAGCCCCTTGCGCCGCGTCTGCTCGCGGGCCTTGCGCGCCGCGAGCCGAGCCGTCGCCGCCTGGATCGCCTTCTTGATGACGTCGCGGGCCTGATTCGGGTTCCGGTCGAACCAGTCGCCGAGCTGGTCGCCGACGACCCGCTGGACGAACGACTTCGCCTCGGTGTTGCCGAGCTTCGTCTTCGTCTGCCCCTCGAACTGCGGCTCGCCGAGCTTGATCGAGACCACGGCGGTGAGTCCCTCGCGGACGTCATCGCCGGAGAGATTCTCGTCCTTGTCTTTGAGGAGCCCCTTGTCTCGCGCGTAGCGGTTGACGAGGCTCGTCAGCGCCGCGCGGAAACCCTCCTCGTGGGTGCCACCCTCGTGCGTGTTGATCGTGTTGGCATAGGTGTGGACGGACTCGGTGTACGCGCTCGTCCACTGCATGGCGACCTCAAGCGAGATCCGGCGCTCAGTGTCCTCCGCATCGAAGGCGATGATCTCCTCGTGGACGGAGGTGTCCTTCTTCGCATTGTTGAGGTATTCGACGTAGTCGACGAGGCCCCGCTCGTAGCGGTAGGTCGCGCTGACCGGCTCCTCACCACGCTCGTCAGTGATGGTGATGCTGAGGCCGCGATTGAGGAATGCCTGCTGCTGGAATCGCTCGCGGAGCGTCTCGTAGTCGAACTCGGTGGTCTCGAAGATGCTCGCGTCCGGCCAGAAGGTCTGCACCGTGCCCGTCTCGTCGGTCGCCTCGCCCTGCGCGAGCGGTGCGACGGGCTTGCCACCGTCGACGAAGGTCATCCGCCAGACATGCCCGTTTCGTCGCACTTCGGTCTCGATCCGGCTCGAAAGCGCATTGACGACCGAGATGCCGACGCCGTGCAGTCCACCGGAGACCGCGTAGCCGCCCCCGCCGAACTTGCCGCCCGCGTGGAGGATCGTCATGACGACCTGGACGGTCGAGACCTTTTCTGTCGGGTGCTCCGCGACGGGGATGCCACGGCCGTCGTCGGCGACCCGGAGACCGCCGTCGGCGAGCAGCGTGATGTCGATCCGGGTCGCGTATCCCGCCATCGCCTCATCGACCGAGTTGTCCACCACCTCATACACGAGGTGGTGCAGGCCGCGCGGCCCCGTCGAGCCGATGTACATGCCAGGCCGTTTCCGGACCGCGTCGAGGCCCTCGAGCACCTGGATCGCCGCAGCGTCATACGTGCCATTGGGCACCTGGCCAGGCTTCGGGCTGCTCGGTGCAGTGACCGGTGCGACCGGCTCGTCCCCCCCGCCGTCTGGTGCTGCTGCGCTGCCCGGCGTCTGGGGATCCGTCATGGGTCCATCTTAGCCGAGGGGCACTGACAACGAGCCGATATACGCCCCGCTGAGCGACGAATTCTGCCGGCTGGGTCGGAAATGGTGGCTCAGCCGTAAGTATCGCGTGGACCGCGGCCTGGGACGTACCTGGGGCCGCGTTTGCGCGGTGGGACGTCCGGCCCCAAAAAGCGGAGGCGCTCGACGGCGGCCTCAGGGAAGCGTTCACCGAGCCGAGTCAGCAGCTGCGACCGCATCAGCCCGAGCTGTGTCGCCCACGCCGTCGAATCACAGCGGATGACGAGCTGCCCGTCGACGAACTCCGCTGGCTGCGCATGATCGGCGACCGCGGGGCCGACCGCATCCGCCCAGTCGATGAAGAGCTCCGACTGCGCGAGCGCGCTCGACCACCCCCGCTCGGCGACAAGCCCGGCGATCGCCGCACCGATCGAGTTCGGGTCGCGGCCCTTGTCGAACGGCTGCGATCCCGACTCCGGTTGCATGATGCCCCGCGGTGACCGCCGACCGCCGAAGCGCTCCCGCAACCGACGAAACACATTGCGGTGCTCCGCGTGCTGCGCACTCCGGTCTGCTCCCCGAGAATCGCTCCGGTGCTCAGCCATCGACGATCTCTCCAGCACGAATGCGGATGACCGGTCCCGTCAGCGCCGCCGGCACCTCCTCCGCCACCGCCGCCGTCACGAGGACCTGCTCATAGTCAGCGACGGCGGCGAGCAGCCGCTCCCGCCGCCGGACGTCGAGCTCGGCGAAGACGTCGTCAAGGATGATGACCGGGTCCCCGGCCGGACCGGACTGCCGCAGCAATTCCGCGGAGCCAAGCCGGAGGGCGAGTGCCGTCGACCACGACTCGCCGTGGCTCGCGTGCGTGCGGGCCGGTAGACCATTGAGGGTGAGCCGGAGGTCATCCCGGTGCGGGCCGACTAGGGTCACGGCGCGGTCGAGCTCGTCGCGACGCCGCTCCTGCAGGCGACCGGCAAATTCGGTCGCATCCGCCGCCCCGGACACCTCGAGGTCGAGCTCGAGGAGCTGCTCCTCACCGGCGATCGTCGCGTAGGCCGCCGACGCGAACGGACGCAGGTCATCGACGAGCGCCAGTCGAGCGGCGGTGATCTCCGCGCCGACGGTCGCCAGCTGGGCGTCCCACACGTCGAGCGTCGAGAGCGTTGCGTCGGTGATCCGCGCCGCCCGCGCCGACTTGAGCAAGGAATTGCGCTGCCGGACGATCCGCTCATAATCCGCGAGTACCCCGATGAGTCGCGGCTGCCGCATTCCTAACAAGGCATCGAGGAATCGGCGGCGACCGCTCGGCTCGTCCCGCACCAGCCCAAGGTCCTCGGGGGCGAAGACGACGGCGTCGAGATAGCGGCGAGCCTCCTTCGCACGCACGAGCGAGCCATTGACCAGAATGCGGTTCGCCGCGCCCCGATTGATCTCCGCCTCGACCGTGATCGAGCGATCCCCATGTCTGAGGAGCGCCCGGATGATCGCCCGGTCCTCACCCTGTCGAATGAGGGGCGCGTCCCCGCCGACGCGATGGGAGATGCCGGCCGCCAGCACGACGATCGCTTCGACGAGGTTCGTCTTGCCCTGGCCATTCGGCCCGACGATGACGGTCGCGCCGGGGGCAAGCTCGATCGAGGCCGTGCGGTAGTTCCGGAAGTCCGCGAGCTCGAGGCGGGCGACGTACACCGCGTCAGCGCAGCAGCAGGTTGGGCTGCAGCAGGTAGCGGAAGGAATCCCCCGCGTCATCCTTCGAGGTCTGCGCGGTGATGAGCACGGGCCCGGGCTTGTTCGGGTTGTCGGTGCGGGTGAATGCGAGACGGACGAATTCAGAGTGCACCGAGCCGAGCGCATCGAGCAGGAACTGCGGCTTGAGCGACACGACGATCTCCTCGCCGGTCAGCACCGCATCGATCGCCTCCGAGGCCTGCGCCTGCTCGCTGCCAACCGCCTCGAGGGTGAGCCCCTCCGAGGTGAACGTGAAGCGGAGCGCGGCGTCGCGGTCGAGGACGAGCGCCACCCGGCGGATGGCGTCGACGAGGTCGCTCGTGGCGAGCACCGCGTGGTCCTCGACCGTGTCAGGGAAGAGTCGCTTGACCGGCGGGTAGTTGCCCTTGATGAGCAAGGACGTGACAACCTTCCCGTCGGCGGCGAAGGAGATGAGCTCACGGTCGTCACCGCCGGAGATCGACACCCGGACGGTCGCCGCGTGCGCGAAGGTCTTGCCAAGCTCCATGAGCGTGCGAGCCGGGACAAGCGCGGTCGCCGATTCGATCCCGGAGCCGTCAGCGTCCCATGGGATGTCACGAATCGCGACACGGTACCGGTCGGTGGCCACGAGTGAGACGGCCGTCTCGGACACCTCGAGCTGCACGGTCGTGATGACGGGTGTCACGTCGTCCTTCGACGCGGCGACCGCAACCTGTCCGATCGCCTCGGCGAACACATCACCCGGGACGAGCCCACCGGTCTCCGAGACCTCTGGGAGGCTCGGGTATTCCTCGATCGGCATCGACAGCAGGGTGAAGCGGCCGGTGCCACAGCGCACCGAGATGCGTCCCTCGTCCATCGTGACGTCGACGGGGGCGGCGGGCAGTCGGCTCGCGATGTCGGCGAGCAGTCGGCCCGACACGAGCGCCCGCCCCGGCTCCGCAACCTCCGCCGCGATTCGCGTCCGTGCTGACACCTCGTAATCGAAGGTCGAGAGCGAGACGCCGTCAGCGTCGGCCTCGATGAGCACGCCGCCGAGAATCGGCATCGTCGTGCGCTGCGGTAGCAGCTTGACGGCAAAGGACACGGCCTCGGCGAAGATGTCGCGATTGACCTGGAACTTCACCGTCCACACTCCCTGGCTGTCGTCTGCTGTGTGTTTGTCGTGCTGCTGGTTGCTGATGCTGATCGCTGTCGTGCGTCAGCGCCACGGCAGTCCCTCGATGACTGCGGCGCCTGCTCATCCTGCCACAGGCCTCCGACCTCGTGGGGGTCCGAGGTTTCAGGTGCTGCTCGAAGGTCGCGGGCTGCGGCGGTCGGTTCGGGTTGGGGAATCAGCGGACCGTCATCACAAGATTCAGTAGTCATAAGTCCTGTGGATGATGTGTAGTTCACCGTGGTGGTCAGATCGCAGTAAGGAACTACATCCGTGTGAGTTGTTCACCCCTTGTGGACGAATTGTGGATAACTTGCGGTGCTCAGCGGGGCCTTGTCACTGCTGTCGCAGCGGCGGGTCCGTTTTCAGCCAGATTCGGCGAGATATCCACAATTTTCCACATTCTGTTGCACAGATGTGGACAACTGGGGTTGCGGTGGTGTAGCGCCGTGCGCGGTCCGGAGTGGGCGGCGGCCGGGGCGACCACCGCATTCCTCCACTGATTAGGACGTTTTGGCGGCCTGCCGGACCCGCGTCGTGATCTCGGTGACCTGGTTGAAGATCGAGCGGCGCTCCTGCATGAGCGTCGAGATCTTCTTGTTCGCGTACATGACGGTCGTGTGGTCGCGGCCACCGAAGAACTTGCCGATCTGCGGCAGCGTCATCTCGGTCAGCTCGCGGCACAGATACATCGCGATCTGTCGGGCGTGCGCGATCGCCTGGGAGCGGGACGCACTGTAGAGGTCGTCGACCGGCAGTTTGAAGTAGTCCGCGGTGCAGCCGGCGATGTCGACCGCCTCGATCGCGTTGTCCGTGATGATGAGGTCCTTGAGCACGGTCTGCACGAGCTCCATGTCGACCTCGGAGCGATTGAGATTTGCGAATGCGGTGACGCGGATGAGGATGCCCTCGAGTTCCCGGATATTGGACGAGACCTTCGAGGCCATGTATTCGAGGACCTCATTGGAGACCTGGAACTTCTCGCTCTGCGCCTTCTTGCGGAGGATTGCGATCCGGGTTTCGAGGTCGGGCGCCTGGACATCCGTCAGGAGGCCCCACTCGAAGCGGGAGCGCATCCGGTCCTCAAAGCCGGTCAAGTGCTTCGGCTGCACGTCGCTCGTGATGACCACCTGCTTGTTGTGGTCATGCAGCGTATTGAAGGTGTGGAAGAACGCCTCCTGCGTCTGCTCCTTGCCCTGGAGGAACTGGATGTCATCGATGAGCAGGATGTCGACCTCGCGATAGCGCTTGTTGAATGCGGCGGCCGTGTTGTTCTGGATCGCGTTGATGAAGTCGTTGGTGAAGTCCTCGGAGCTGACGTAGCGGACCTGGATGCCCTGGTACAGGCTCTCCGCGTAATGCCCGATCGCGTGCAGCAGGTGCGTCTTGCCGAGCCCGGAGTCGCCGTAGATGAAGAGCGGGTTGTATGCCTTCGCGGGGGCTTCGGCGACCGCAACCGCGGCGGCGTGGGCGAAGCGGTTGGAGCCACCGGTCACGAAACTGTCGAAGGTGTACTTCGGGTTGAGCCGATTGTCGGACCGGCGCACGATCGTCGGGACGGCCTGACTCCGGGGTTCGACCAGCCGCTCCGGCGGCGCCGTGTCCGTGATGATCTCGAGCTCGTCGGTCGTCAGCGACGGATTCACCACGATGGCGAAGGTGACAATGTCGCCGTCGGCGACGTCCGCGATCGCGGTGAGGAGCGGGAGTCGCGCCCGTTGCTCAAGCATGCCCCGGGTCAGGTCATTCGGTACCTCGAGAAAGATGGTGCCGCTCATGATGCCCTTCGGCACGACCAGGCTGATGAACCCGCGCAATTGGGGCGTGACGCGGTCGTCTTCGCTCAGGCGCGCGACGATCGCTGCCCAAAGATCCGCGACGTCATCCACGCGCGCCACTCTAATGTGGTCCGGCGAGTCGTCAACAGCGTCGGCGAAAGCAGGTGGATAATTCCGCCGGCTGGCTTTGACCTCCCAGGGACTGCGCCCTACAATCGACAGGTTGACTTTCCACCCGGACACCTCCGGGCGGGTTCCCCTCTGCTCCGGCGACAGGCTGGACGTAACGGAGATGCAAGATGAGCAAGCGCACCTTCCAGCCCAATAACCGCCGCCGCGCCAAGGTGCACGGTTTCCGTGCCCGCATGCGCACCCGCGCCGGCCGGGCGATCCTCGCGGCCCGGCGCCGCAAGGGGCGCACCGAGCTGTCCGCCTGACCTCCCGCGTGCTCCCCAAGCAGCATCGTCTGACGCGCGCCGCGGAGTTCCGTGCGGCCATGCGGGCGGGACGCCGCCGCGCAGGGACGATCCTCGTGACCCACATCGCGCCGTCGAGCCCCTCGGCTCCGGCGCGATTCGGGTTCATCGTGTCAAAAGCCGTCGGGAATGCCGTGGTGCGAAACCGCGTGAAGCGGCGCCTCAGGGCCCTCGCCGCCGAGCACCTGGCCGGAGCGCTCGGCGGTGCCGACAGCGCCGACATTGTCGTGCGAGCGCTGCCGCCCGCGGCGGACGCAAGCTATCCAGTACTGCGAGCCGAGCTCCTCGAGCAGCTCGGACCGCGGGCGGTGCCAGCATGACCGCGGTGACCCACGACGTGGCCGCGGGGGGGAGCGGGATCGCGCGCCGCGCATTCGTCCCGTCACTGTTGCCGAGGAATGCGGCGGTCGCCATCCTCGCTGGCTACCGGGCGGTCGTCTCCCCCATCTACGGCCAGGTGTGCCGCTACTACCCGAGCTGCTCGCGGTACGCGTTGACGGCCATCCAGGAGCATGGCGTGCTGCGTGGCATCTGGCTCGGCACGCTGCGGATCGCGCGCTGCCATCCCTGGGCTCGAGGCGGGATCGACGATGTCCCCGCCGCGAAACGCGGGCACGCGGTCGTGGGCCGCGGCGGTTTCGTGCTCGACATCGCCCCGCACGACCACTGCGATCACCGTGACGGCGTCCGCGCCGAGGAGAGGACGATCCACCGGCATGTTTGAATTCTTCGGGACCCTGCTGTGGCCGCTGAAGTGGGTCATCGAGCTCATCCTCGTGAGCTTCCACCAGCTGCTCACGCTGATCGGCCTGCACGCGGACCAGGGGCTCACCTGGATCCTCTCGATCGTCGGCCTCACGCTCATCGTGCGCGCTGCGCTCATCCCGCTCTTCGTGAAGCAGATCAAGTCGCAGCGCAAGATGCTCGAGGTCGCGCCCGAGCTCAAGCGGATCCAGGACAAGTACAAGGGTAAGAAGGACCAGTACTCCCGCGAGGCGATGTCGCGCGAGACAATGGCGCTGTACGGGAAGCACGGGACAAACCCGTTTGCCTCCTGCCTGCCGATGCTCGTGCAGATGCCGATCTTCCTGTCGCTGTTTTACACGCTCAACGACGCGGTGCACTCAATCGACTCGGGCAAGGGCGGGGTCGGCCTCCTCAACCTTGAACTGGCACAGTCCTTCGGGAACGCAGACTTCCTCGGTGCACCGCTCGCGTCGACGCTGCAGCATGGTTTCAACGACGGCAACATCGCCACGATCGTCATCGCGATCCTCATGATCGTGGTGATGACGGGTGCGCAGTTCATCACGCAGCTGCAGATCATGGCGAAGAACCAGACGCCGGAGATGAAGTCGTCGCCGATGTACAAGCAGCAGCGGATCCTGCTGTACATCCTGCCGCTCGTCTTCGTCTTCACGAGCTTCTATTTCCCGCTCGGCGTCATGTTCTACTGGGTCGCCTCGAACCTGTGGACCGTCGGCCAGCAATTCTTCGTCATCCGCAACATGCCGACGCCGGGCTCTGAGGCGGCGCTCGCTCGTGAGGCGCGCCTCGCGAAGCGTCGTCAGCGCCTGGGGCTCCCGGATCCCGAGGACACCACGGGTGCCGCGGCGATCGAGGAGTCGAAATCCACCCAGCGGCAGCAGCCGGTGAGTAAGAATCGTGCCAAGAAGAAGGGGCCGCGGAAGTGAGTGCTGAGGACGTCGTCGAGCGTGACGAGGCGGATGTCGCCGCTGACTACATCGAGGAGCTCCTCGACATCGCGGATCTTGACGGAGACATCGATATCGACGACAGCGGCTCGCGCATCGTCATCTCCGTGACCGCGTCGGAGGATCCGGCCGGGTTGCGGGCGCTGGCGAAGCCCGACACCGTCTCCGCCTTGCAGGAGCTGACGCGGCTCGCCGTGCAGGCGCGAACCGGTGAATTCTCCCGGCTCATCCTCGATATCGGCGGTTCGCGTGACCAGCGAGCTGGCGAGCTCGCCGCGCTCGTCGAGGCGGCCGTCGAGCGGATCGAGGCCGGTGCCGCGTCGGCCGCACTCCCCCCGATGTCGTCGTATGAGCGCAAGCTTGTCCACGACCTCGTCGCCGAGCGGGGCTTCGCCTCCGAGTCTGAGGGCGAAGGCCGGGATCGGCACACGGTCGTCCGCCGCGCCTGATCGGCGATGTTTCACGTGGAACACCCTGCTGTCGGCACCCGGGCACACTTGGCAGGATTGACGCCGTGACCGACATCGAGTTGGAGCCGCCCGCTGCGGCGGTCCTCTTCGGTCCGCAGATCGAGCGAGCCCGCGCATTCACTGCGGCGCTGGCGTCGCAGGGCGAGCCGCTCGGGCTCATCGGTCCGCTCGAGCGGTCACGGATCTGGACCCGACATGTGCTGAACTCCGCGCTTGTCGCGCGGCTGCTACGCCCGGGGCGCGTCGGCGACGTCGGCAGCGGCGGCGGGCTACCCGGTCTCGTCCTCGCGATCGCCCGGCCGGACGTGCGGTTTGTCCTCATCGAGCCGATGGAGCGACGCACCGACTGGTTGCACGCCCAGATCGAGGAGCTCGGGCTGACGAATGCGACGGTCGAGCGAGCGCGGGCCGAGGACTCCGCGGAGCGTGGCCGACTCGACCAGGTGACGGCACGGGCAGTCTCTGCGCTGAAGACACTGATCCCCGCGGTGGCCCCGCTGGTGCGGCCCGGAGGTGAGCTCATCCTCATGAAGGGCGCGCGGGTCGAGGCGGAGCGCGATGCGGCCGCGAAGCAGATCGCCAGAGCGAAGCTGTCCGACATCGAGGTGCTCGAGCTGTCGGAGCCGGGACTGCGTGAATCGACGAGGGTGTTCCGCGCGATCGTCGGCTGAGCGGTGTTTCACGTGGAACACGACGCGACGCGGCAGTCGATGAGGCGACGGTCGATTCCCTGGTTGGGTGCGACCGCTAAGGTGCTGCTGGTGTCGCGGCGCTCCCCCCGAGCTGGTTGACGAGCTCCGTGACCTGCTCGAGCCAGGGACGAATCGCATCGGCCGCGGTGATGGTGAGCACGATGGCAGCCGCAGCGAACAGTGCGACCGTGACGGCAGCAAACAACCACACCCCTCGCTTCCGCACCGGCTCATCGTATCCGCGCCGATCCCCGCCGCCCCCCAATGT
>DATMFQ010000012.1:0-73790 GCA_035556075.1 Microbacteriaceae bacterium
AAACTGCGCGGCGCCCCCGACCCCGGTCCCGTCGACATCTCGAAGGCGGCCCCCATCACGCTCGCGGTGATCGCCCTGCTCGGCGTCATGTCCCTCGTGCTCTTCGCCGCCGACATCTTCAAGCCCATCACCCTCCTCTGACCCCGCCCGGTATCCGGCGCAGGGTGCCTGCACCGCGCGAGCACGATACGGCGGATTGGCGATGCCAATACGGAATCGATTGCGGCGGCGGGCCGCGTTCGCTCCAATGGTGATGGCGCCACGCGGCGCCGGACACGATGCGGTGACACGGAGCGGTATGACGGACGATTTGCGGATCGGCACGCTCGAGGCGGTGCTCGAGCGACTCATCCCCGACGACGCGCTCGGCCCGGGAGCGCGAGCGGCCGGCGTCGTCGACTACGTGGTGCGGCGGTACGCCGGCGTCGACGGCAGCGCGCGTGAGCAGTACGCGATTGGGCTCGCCGCGCTCGACGCCCAAGCGGCGGACCGTGGTGCCGAGGATTTCGCCGGTGCGGCGCCGGAGCTGCAGGATGAGCTGCTCGCCGCGGCCGAGGCGGCGGGGCTCGCGCGCTCGGATGCGTCACGCGGCACCGCATTCTTCGAGACGGTGCTCCGACATGCCCGTGAGGGCATGTTCGGCGATCCCGTGCACGGGGGCAATCGCGGCTACGCCGGCTGGGACCTCCTCGGCTACCCGGATGCCCGGCGGGTGTGGCGTCGTGACGAGCAGGCCATCGGCGCCGTCGTCGTCCCGCTGACGCCGCGCGGCGCGCTCCCGCCGACGACCGCCGGGGAGTCATCGCGGTGAGCGGCGAGGAATCGGTCGACGAACCGGTCGACGTGCTGCTCATCGGGCTTGGCGCCTGCGGGGCGGTGGCCGCGCACGTGCTCACCGCGGCCGGACTCCACGTCACCGCCCTCGAGGCAGGCCCGCGCCGGGATCCCGGCCAGATGCGCAGTGATGAGATCCATAACGACATCGACGGCTGGCTGTCCTGGCCGAAAGCGATCGACGAGGTCCCCACCCTGCGGATGGACGAATGCGCCGATGCCTCGCCGACCTGGTGGCCAACGCTCATGGTCAACGCCGTCGGTGGGACCGCGATCCACTACCCGGGCGCGAGCTTTCGGCTCTCGCCGTGGAACTTCCGCTCCCGATCCGCGACGATCCAGCGGTATGGCGAGACGGCCATCCCGGAGGACTCGACGCTCGCCGACTGGCCGCTCGACTATGACGAGCTCGAGCCGTACTACGAGCGGGTCGAGCACGCGATCGGGGTGTCGGGGGCTGATGAGCTTGCCCCCTTTGCCGGTCGCCGCGCCCGCGGGTACCCGATGCCGCCGCTGCAGCGCTCCGGCTGGAACGAGCTCACCGACGCCGCCGCCAGGCGGCTCGGGTGGCAGCCATACCCGACTCCGGCCGCGCTCAACAGCCGCGAGTACCAGGACCGGCCGGCGTGCACGTACTGCGGGCACTGCAGCGGCAACGGTTGCTACCGGCGGGCGAAAGGCTCCCCGGATGTCCATCTCATCCCGGCCGCGGAGGCCACTGGCAGACTGCGGATCGTCACCGGCGCGCGCGCGACGAGCATCGAGGTCGACCCGGCGCATTCCTCCCGGATCTCCGGGGTGCGCTACCGGCACGAGGGACGGGAGCGGTTCGCGCCCGCCCTGGTCGTCCTCCTCGCCGCCTTCACCTATGAGAACTCCCGCCTGCTGCTCCTGTCGCGATCGGCGCGATTCCCCGACGGCATCGGCAACCACCATGGGCAGGTCGGCGCACACTTCGTGCCGCACGTGACGCCGAGCATGTATGGGCTCTTCCCCGGGCAGCGACTCAACCTGCACACGGGGACCTGGGCGCAGGGCACGGTCGTCGACGACTGGAACGGCGACAACTTCGATCACACCGGGCTCGGCTTCCTCGGTGGCGGTGCGCTCATCGCCGCGAACGAGGTGCGTCCGATCGCGGCGAGTGGACAGACCCCGCCCGACGTGCCGCGCTGGGGGAGTAGCTGGAAGGCGTGGCTCGCGCAGCACGCGCAGTCGGTCGGCTCGGCCGTCGCCCAGTTCGAGTCGCTCACGTACGACGGCAACCGCCTCGACCTCGACCCGGTCGCCCGCGACGCCTCCGGCATGCCGCGAGTGCGGATCACCTACCGGCCGCGAGAGAACGAGCGGCGAGGTGTCGCGTTCCTCCGCACCAAACTCGAGACCTGGCTGCGGGCCGCCGGAGCGACCGAGACCTGGCCGAACGAGGCGGTCCACATCGAGGGTCGCCACGTCTACGGCGGCACCCGCATGGGCGAGGATCCGCGCGACTCGGTGCTCGACCGCTTCGGCTTCGCGCACGCGGCGCCGAACCTCGGCGTGCTCGGTGGCTCGACCTTCGTGACGAGCGGCGGGCACAACCCCACGCTCACCGCACAGGCGCTGGCCTGGCGCACCGCTGACGAGCTCGTGCGCCGCTGGTCGGCGCTCGCCATCCACTAACGAAAGGCCATCCCATGCACTTCGCAATGCAACTCGACTACACCGCCCCCATTGCCGACGGTCCACTGCGCGGGCGCGAGGTCGCCACCCCGGAGCCTGGGCCCGGGCAGCTCCGCATCCGCGTTGCGGGCTGCGGGGTGTGCCGCTCGAACCTCCACATGATCGAGGGGGACTGGCCAGGACTGCCTGCCATCGCGCCCATCGTGCCCGGCCACGAGGTGACCGGGATCGTCGACGCGGTCGGCGCCGACGTCGAGGGGTTCGCGATCGGCGACCGCGTCGGCGTGCAGCCCCTGTGGTCGACCTGCGAGGAATGCGAGTATTGCGTCAGCGGTCGCGAGCAGTACTGCCTGCAGCGGCTCATCACCGGTGAGATGGTCGACGGCGGCTACCAGGAGCAGATGCTCGCGATGGCGGCACACACGTACCGGGTGCCGGAGGGCCTAGACCTCGTCGAGGCCGCGCCACTCTTCTGTCCCGGCATCACCGCGTACGGCGCCATCGCGCGGCTCGATCTGACTCCCGGCAGCCGGGTCGCCATCTTCGGCCTCGGCGGTGTGGGGCACATGGCGGTGCAGTTCGCCAAGCTCGCGGGCGCCGAGGTCACCGCGGTCGCCCGTGGCCGGGACCATCTCGACGTTGCGCGGGAGCTCGGCGCGGATCATCTCGTCGACGCGAGCGACGCGGCCGCCCTCGCTGCGCTTGAGGCCACCATGGACGCGGCGGTCATCTTCGCGCCGTCGGACGAGGTCGCCCAGCGGGCGCTCGCCTCGGTGCGCCGCGGCGGCACCGTCGTCCTCGGGGTCATCGCGTCGTTCGGGACGATCACCTTCGCTGAGGGCAAGACGATCATCGAGTCGATGCTCGGCAACCGGGCCCAGATGGACGAGGTGCTCGCGCTCGCGGCAGCCGGGAAGGTGCGCACGGTCGTCGACGTCTTCCCGCTGCGCGAGGCGCCCGAGGTGCTCGAGCGCCTCGCCGCGGGCGGGCTACGTTCTCGCGCGGTGCTGCGGGTGTGATCAGCCCGCGGTGCGCCGCGGGCCGATCGCCGTGATCTGCGCGGAGGCGAAAGTGATGCCGGGGAACCACTCGGGAAGCACGATTCGCCCGTCCGCGATGGCGGCGTTGAGCAACGCATTCATCGCGTCCTTGCCGGCGGTCAGCTCGTAGGTGGCGACGTGCGTCGCGTGCGGTGGCAGCTCCGGGTCGATGAGCGAGGCGACGACATCCCAGCGGTGCGCCGACGCCATCTGCCCGATCTCGACGTTCTCCCGGAGGTGGTCGTGGTACCAGGCGTCGAACGCCTCGGCGGAGATCTCGGCTGGCGGTCGGGCAAAGACGAGGTAGAGCTGCTCCGCATCGAGCGTGTGGGCGGGGTGGACCTCGTCGATCGCGGTGAGGTCGTAGGCCGCGTACCTCGTGCGCTCGACGAATTCCGGCCGACTGCCGCCTGCGACGGCATTGTCGAGGCGCGCGAGTGCGGCCGGCGCGTCGCCGTCGAGCTCATAGAGGCCGCAGTACGCGTACACGGTCGGGGACACGGACCCCGCGCCGACACTCGGCTGCAGGCTGTAGAGCCGGGCCGAGGCGACCCCGACGACCTGCAGCAATCGCTCGAGTTCCTGAGCGTGCCAGGCCTCGAATTCGGCGCGATCGGCATCGTCCGGCGGGAGTGAGAAGACGGCGCGGATGGGGTTGAGCGTGTTCGACATATGGTCTCCTTCGACACTGGTCCTCATGCCAGGGTGCTCGCCCGAGATCAGCGAGACAACGTGTGAAACCTGCGGTGCTTCGTTTGCGCTTCAAATACTGACCGCGGTCAGCGCAGGACCAGCGGATTGAGGTTGATCCCGTTGGCCCCTGGCACGGCGATTGGCGCGAGGACCAGCGCCCCAGCGATGCGGCTGCCAGGACCGAGCTGTGCGCGCAGCGCCGCGAAGTCGCAGTTGTCGACGAGCGGCAGCCCGATCGCCCAGCCGAGAATGTGTGTGCTCGCATTCGCGGCCTTGGCGGCGCTCGAGTCGAGCATGTCCCAGGCGACGACCGAGATCGGGTGCGCAGCGATCCACCTCGCCGCGTCCTCGTCGAGCCCGCCCCCGGCGTCCTCATCGGACTCGGGACCGCCGAGCAGGTGGCCGACCGCCGCCTCGAAGCGATCGCGACCCATGTCGATGCAGAGCGCGTCACCTGGCTCGAGGTGGATGCCCGCGTGGTCGAGTGCGGACTCAAGGTCCTCCCCGCTCACGGGTCGGTCAGCCCACGGCGTCCCCCGGTGGGTGGGGATGTCGACATAGACCGCGCGCGCGACGATCCCGGAGGCGCCGAGCACCTCGATCGATCCCTGGTCGGGCGAGTCGACCGGGCGACCACCGTAGTAGGTCCCGTCGATCGCGACGTGGTTGAGCGCGTCGAGGTGCGTGTTCTGCAGCCCGTGGGGGACCAGCCCCACCTCGGACAGGCCCCAGCCGAGGCCGTTCGGCGCTGGCACGTACTCGAGTTCGTGGGTGATGGCAGCGTGATCCTCGCCGATGGTCGCGTCATCCGGGCGTATCGGCCGTGCGAGGCTGACAGGCTGGCCGAGCCGAATGGCTGCCGCGGCACGGGCTGCGGCGGCAGCGTCGATGAGGTTGAGGGTGCCGAGCCCATTCCTGGCATCGTACGGTCGGTCGTTCGCGGCCTCGGTCACCCACGCGGGGACGGTATCCGAGACGATCCTGGCGCGGGCGGGCATGTCCTGAACGTAGTGCTCGCCTGCGGCACGCCCGGCTTTGCAAAAGTTATGCAGTGGATCAGGTGGCGTGGGATGCGGCACGAGGCACCAGACTGCAATGGTGCAGGAGATTCGATACACCATCCGCCAGTTGCAGCACTTTCTTGCGGTCGCCGACACCGGATCGATCAGCCGTGCCGTGGATCTGACGCACACCTCGCAGCCGGGGATCTCGCTGTCGATCTCCGAGCTCGAACGCGGCATCGGCGTCAAGCTCTTCGTCCGGCAACGCGCCAAGGGAATGTCGCTGACGCCCGCGGGCGAGGATTTCCTCGAGTACGCGCGCGAGCTGCTCGCCGCTGCCGAGTCACTGCAGACTCGGATGGACACCGAGAAGGGCAGCCTGACCGGGCGGCTCGCGATCGGCTGCTACCCGACGCTCGAGCCGGTGCTGCTCACACCGCTCATCGCGGAGTTCCAGCTGGTGGCACCCGGGATCGCGCTGGACATCCAGGATGGCACGCAGCCCGAGCTGGAGCGCGGACTGCGGGAGGGCTCCATCGAGGTCGCACTCCTCTACGACGACCACCTTGCCGCAGATCTCACGAGCATCGTCATCGACATCGTCCGCCCGTATGTGCTGCTGCCCTCGGACCACCGGCTCGTCGACGACGATGACGTCAGTCTCATCGACCTGGCGGACGATCCGATGATCCTCTTCGACACGACACCGACTCGACACCACTGGGAGTCCGAGCTGTCGCGACTCGGCATCGAGCCGCGAATCAGCATGCGCACACGGAATTTCGAGTTCGTCCGCTGCCTGGTCGGGCGAGGCCTGGGCTACGGGCTGCTCATGCAGCGACCGATGTCGAATCTCACCTACGAGGGGATCGAGGTCGTGCCGAAGCGGATTCGCGAGCCCATGCCGACCACTTCGGTGGTGCTGGCGTACCTGACCGGCACGCCGCTGTCGCCGCGCGCACAGCGCTTTGTCGAGTTCACCGTGCAGGAGCGGTCGGAGCGCCTGCTGCAGACGCAGGGCGCCGAACTGCGCCTCCGGTAGGGCCGTCGCTGCCAACGCCCCGAGCGACCGCCGATAAGGATTGCAAAGGACGCGATTCAGCAACCCCGTGTTGATGGAGTTGCGCCGCGTCCTGCATGCTGACGACCGACGCCTCAACCGCTGAGGCAACCTGCGTCCCCGAGATCGTCGCTGACTCGGGCACCGCCTCGGTGACACGCGGGCCGCGAAGAGTTTGGACTGCAATGACGCCGAGCCGCCCCTCCGTCCCCAGCATCCTGGCACCTGGCAGGGCCAAGTGGGACCTGGCGCGGCGATGACGGTCGCCGAGGGACCGCTCCTGCGGACCACAGCTCTTCGGAAGCACTTTGGGCACACGCGGGCCCTCGTCGACTGCAGCTTCGAGCTGTTGGCCGGGGAGGTGCACGCGATCGCTGGCGAAAACGGCTCCGGCAAGAGCACGCTCGTTAAGATCCTGAGCGGCGTGCACCAGGCAGACGTCGGCGAGCTCGAGGTCCACGGCGAGCCGACCCGTGGCTTCGCTAACCCTCGGCGATCCCAGGAGCAGGGCATCGTCACCGTCTTCCAGGAGATCCTGGTGGCCCCGGCGCGATCCGTGCTCGACAACATCTGGCTTGGTGCCGAGTCGTCGCTGCGCAGTGTCGGAGGGCACGCGATGAAGCGCGAGATCGCCGCCGACTGGCTTCGGCGACTGCTCGGCAAGCCCATCGACCTCGCTGCGCCGATGGAGGATCTCTCCCTGAGCGATCGGCAGGCCTGCTGCATCGCCCGTGCGCTCATCCGTGAGCCCAAGGTCCTGATCCTCGACGAAGCGACCTCGGCCCTCGACGTCGAAACGCGCGACCGCCTCTTCGACATCGTTCGGGAGCTGAGCGCACAGGGCACCGGCGTCGTGCTCATCACACACCGGATGGATGAGATCGAGGCGATCGGCGACCGGATCACGGTCATGCGCTCTGGTCGCACCGTCGCGACGCTCGAGCGGGGTGCCTGGCGACCGAGCCAGGTCGTGGCACTCATGTCCGGGACCGAGGAGCGTGAGGAGGCGGCGCAGGAGCGGCGCACTGCCGAGGTGCGCGGCCCGGTGGTGCTGGAAACCCGGCAGCTGCGCCTGCGTGCCGGTGGCGCGCCAATCGATATCGACATTCGCGCGGGTGAGCTCATCGGTCTCGCTGGGCTTGAGGGCCACGGCCAGCAGGCATTCCTCGAGGCCCTGCAGGGCAGCGGCCCGGCGCGCGGGGAGGTGCGCCGCCGGTCCGACGCCGGGGTGGCCGTGATTCGGAACACGCGTGACGCCGCGAGGAACCGCGTGGCGTACGTGCCGCGGGAGCGTGGCCGCGAGTCGCTGTTCAGTTGGATGTCGATCCGCGAAAACTTCGGAATGCCGACGCTGCGGCGAGACGCACCTGGTGGCTGGCTGCGACCGGCCTCGACTCGTCGACGACTCGAGGACTATGTCCAGCGCCTCGGTATCGTGCTCGGCTCTGCCGAGGACCGCATCACCACCTTGAGCGGCGGGAATGCGCAAAAAGTCATCATCGCGCGCTGGCTTGCCTCGAATCCAGGGGTGCTGCTCCTCAACGACCCGACCCGCGGCATTGATGTCAACGCGAAGCGCGACGTCTATCGACTGCTGAATTCCCTGGCGTCGGAGGGCATGGCCATCGTCATGCTCTCGACCGAGGTCGACGAGCATGTCGGCCTGATGGACCGCGTGCTCGTCTTCCGCGAGGGCGAGCTCTATCGAGAGATGCAGGCTGAGGAGCTCAGTCGGACTGCCCTAGTCTCCGCGTACTTCGCCGACCCCGACGAGATGCAGCGAGGAGCCTGACCATGTCCGCCACGACGATTGCCGCGGGGCACGGCGCCCGGGGGCCATTCAGCCTCCGCGACTTCCTGCGTCGCAACACCTACGCGATCGCGGCGTTGCTGACGATCGTCCTCCTCATCGCGAATCTGATCGTGCAGCCGAACTTCGGCTGGGTGCAGCAGCTCGCAACCTTTGCGCCGCTCGCGATTGCCGCCATGGCGAGCACCCCCTCGATCATCAGCGGCCGAGGCGGCTTCGATCTGACGATCTCGCCGCTGATGACTTTCTGCTCGGCGGTCTTCATCATCGTCCTCGTGCCGAACGGCATGGGCGGCATCGAGGCCGTGCCGATCGTCCTCGCCGTGGGCGGTGCAGTCGGCGCGATCAACGGCCTCCTCATCGTCCTGCTCCGCGTGCCCGCGATGGTCGTGACGCTCGCAATGTACTTCGTGCTCATCGGGGTCAACCTCAAATTCATCCCGAACCCGGTGAGCATGACTGGCAGCTGGGTCTCGAGCCTTGCTGGAATGGTCGGCCCGATCCCCGGCGGGCTCATCACCATCGCGGTGCCACTCATCGTCTGGGGAGCCATCGGCCTTATCCCGTACAAGCGCCTGCTGTACGCCGTGGGCAGCGACGACACCGCGGCATTTTCGAGCGGAGTCAATGTCGCGCTCGTGCGCATCGTCGCGTATGTGCTCGGCGGGGTATTCGCCGGCGTCGGTTCCTTCGCGCTCGTCGGGCTCGTCAGTTCGGCGGATGCCGGACAGTCCTCGTCCTATACTCTCGTCGCCGTCGCGGCGCTCGCGCTTGGCGGCACCGCCCTGTTCGGTGGGCGCGGAGGCCTGCTTGGCTCGATGCTCGGCGCCGCGGTGATCTACCTCCTGCAGAGCCTGTTGCGCGGCCTCGACGTCAACCCGACCTGGCTGCAGCTGATCTACGGCGTGATCCTCGTCCTCGCCGTTGTCGTTGGCGCCCAGCTGACCCGCAAGAAGAAGGAATCCGCATGAGCGCGACCACCGCACCCGTCACGCAGGACCGCCCCGAGGGCGTCGTCGGCGCGTTGCGCCGCGCGGCCAGCCTGCAGCGCCAGTTCCCGATCCTGCAGGTCATCGCCGTCGTACTCATCTACGTCGTCGGCGCGGTGACGCTCCCGGGCTTCGCGAGCTTCCAGGCGCTGCAATCGATTCTGGTGCTCGCAGCCCTTGCGGGCCTGGCCTCGCTCGGGCAGACGATGCTCATCATCATGGGGGGCTTCGACCTGTCCGTGTCTGGATTCATCGTCGCAGGCGCGCTCGCTGCGACGAGCCTCGCCACCATCTATCAGGTCGACGTCGGTGTCGCACTCGGGATCACCGTGCTGGCCGCGGCGCTGATTGGCGCGGCTGCCGGATTCATCTGCCACCGGTTCGATATCCCGCCCCTCGTCGTGACGCTGGGCACCGGCGCGATCGCGCTCGGCGCGATGCAGATCCAGACCGGTGGTGCGCTCGCGGGCAGCGCACCACAGTGGCTCTCGAGCCTGTCGTCGCCGATCCAGTCGACCTTCGGCATCCCCTTCGCGCCGGTCGTCGTCATTTGGTTCATCGTCATTATCGCTGCCGCACTGTTCCTGCACCGCACCGTGTGGGGTCGGCACATCCTGGCGACGGGGGCGAATCCCGAAGCGGCCACGAATGCCCGCGTCAACACCCGGATGGTGTGGACCCTCGTCTTCGCGTTCAGCGCGGTGATGTCGGTGCTGGTCGGCGTACTGCTCGCCGGATTCTCTGGGAGCGTCGACTCGACGCTCGGCAACCCGTACCTCTTCCAGTCGGTTGCGACGGTGGTCGTCGGCGGGACGGTCTTCGGTGGGCCCGGCGACTACACCCGCACGGTGATCGGCACGCTCTTCCTCTCCGTGCTCATGATTGTGCTGATCGGACACGGTGCCGACACATCGGACCAGCAACTGCTGTACGGCGTCATCATTCTGCTCGCGGTCACCCTCTACGGGCGTCAGCGGCGGATCCGGGATCTCGTATGACCGCACACGTCCGCGACTCCCGCCACCCCCGAGAACTGTGAGCGCAGTTCCCGTTGCACGACACACAAGAGAAAGCGAGACAACGTTGTCGAACCTGAATGCTAGATCGCGCGGCCTCACGCGCGCAACACGCCCAATCGCGCTCGCGGCACTGGTCAGTGCCGCGGCCCTCCTCGCCGGCTGCGGCTCGGGTGGTGCCGTCGTTGGCGGCGGCGCGACCACCGCGCCCACTGCGGGAGGCGCCACGAGTGGCGGCACCACCGCTGCGTGCGGCGAACTGCCCGACATCCCGGCGGACTTCGTCGACGGCGCGGATGCCGACCTGTCCGAGGAGACGAAGCTGCTGTTCAGCGGGTACCCGGGCCCGGTGCGACCGAGCCCGTACGCCGACATGGAGGCGAAGCCAGGACCGTGGCGCATCGGCTTCAGCTCCTTCGCGCCGAACTCCGCCTGGGTGACGAACCTCTTCCAGGGCATGGAGGATGCGTTCAACAAGGCGAAGGAACTCGGGCTCGTGACGGGTGAACTGGAGACGAGCATCCTGCCGGACGCTTCGACGCAGACCCCGGCCGATCAGATCGCCGGCTTCCAGTCGCTCGTGCGCGACGGCGTCGACGGCGTCATCATGCTGCCGATCGCGGCCGACCCGCTCGCGCCGGCGCAGACCGAGGCCGGCGAGGCCGGCGTCCCGACCGTCATCATGGGCAACACGAGCCCGTCGCCGTACGCGATCTCGTCGAACCCGCTCAACATCGCGGGTGGGACGGCGGAGACCATCAAGGCGCTCGGTGGCAAGGGCAACATCGTCATCGTCCGCGGCATGCAGGGCGCGGCGGCGGAGACGTACGGCTATGACCAGATCATGACGATGGTCGAGGCGTGCCCCGACCTCAACGTGGTCGGCGAGATCAACGGCAACTGGAACAACGCGACGACGAAGACCGCGATGCAGCAGTTCCTGGTCTCCCACCCCGGGCAGATCGATGGCGTGCTGCAGAACGGCATCATGGCCCAGGGCGTCATCCAGGCCTTCGAGCAGGTCGGCCGTGATGTCCCGATCGTCAGCATGGTCGGTGGCCAAGCCGGCGATCTCGGCTACTTCGCGAACCACGTCGATGAGGGCTATGTGACGGGCGGCAGTGCTTACAACGGCAACCAGCAGGCCTGGTCGGCGATGCGCATTCTGCTCAACACGCTGGCGGGCAATGGACCGAAGGTGACGGATATCCCGATCCAGGTCCCGGTCGTCACGAAGGACAACGTGAAGTCACTCGTGCCCGAGGGTGCGACGCTCAACGACCTGGGCGACCCCCTCGGCTCGGTGAACGACTTCTCACCGCAGTCCTATCTCGACCAGTTCTTCTACACGACCGGCGGCCCGGGCAAGGACCTCGTCGAGTGACCCACCGGCCGGGTGGCGCCGACGCGGCTGCGACAGGCAGCTGACCTCGGCGGCACCCGGCCACCACCCCGCCGCGAGGCCATCGCGGCCGAGCATTCAACACCGAAGGAGCGGATCCGCATGACCGGACTGCAGCTCAGCGAGCGCCTGCACCATCTCATCGACCCGAGCGCGGAGTTCGAACTCCTCGGCGAGGGCTATGTGTTCTCCGAAGGTCCCGCCTGGAACGACCACACGGCGGAGCTCATCTTTCACGACATCCCGGGCGACGCCCGATGGCGTTGGACCGAGGCCCGTGGTGTCGAGCTCGTCGAGTCGCCCGACTTCAAGGGCAACGGGGCGGTCTTCGAGCCCGACGGCAGTCTGCTCGTCTGCGAACAGGTGACCAGTTCCGTGGTCCGCATTCGGCCGGACGGCGCGCGGGAGATCCCCGCGTTCCATTTCGAGGGCAAGTATCTGAACAGTCCGAACGATGTCGTCACACATTCCGATGGCAGCATCTACTTCACGGACCCGAACTACGGCCGCTGGCCAGTGGCGGTCGGGGTCGGGCGTGAGTGCGAGCTCGACTTCCAGGGTGTCTTCCGTGTCCCGCCCGGCGGTGGCCCGGTCCAGCTGGTCGTCGAGCGCGACGAGTTCGAGCAGCCGAACGGGCTGTGCTTCTCGCCGGACGAGCGCGTGATGTACATCAACGACCGCACCAACCTGAAGGCCTTTGACGTCGCCGACGATGGTTCGCTCGTCAACGGGCGGACCATCCACGAGGACATGGGCAGCGTGGACATCCCCGGCACCGGTAACCCGGACGGGATGAAGACGGATGAGCTCGGCAATGTCTGGTGCACGGCCCGCGACGGCATCTGGATCTTCGCACCCGACGGGGCGCTGCTCGGCATCGTCCCCGTGCCGGAGGTCTCCGGCAATCTGGTGTGGGGTGGTCCCGAGCTTCGGACGCTGTTCGTCACGATGACGACGAGCCTGTATCGGATTGAGACGCTCGTGCGCTCGTGCCCGCTGCCCTACCACCGCCCAGACCGGTGGGCAGCATGAGCGGCGAGGACCTCGAGGCGCGTCTTGCCCGCCTCGAGGACATGCAGGAGATCCGGTCGCTGATCCTGGCGTACCGTGAGGCGCTCGACCGACGGGACATGGCCGCATTCTCCAGCCTGTTCGCTGCCGACGGCCAATGGTCCGGTCGCACCGGCACGGCGCGCACACCAGCCGGGATCCAGGCGATGCTCGAGGAGCGACTCGATCCGAACCCACCGGCGCCCGGGCCGACGACGATGCACCTGGTGACGGAGCCGACCATCGTGCTTGATGGCGACCGGGCCCGCGGGACCCTTCTCTGGTCGCTGCTCGGCCGTGGCGATGGTGATGTCCCGGAGGTCATCCTGCTCGGGCACTACGAGGACGAGTATGTCCGCGAGGACGGTGTGTGGCGCTTCGCGAGCCGGACCGCGCATGTGGACGTGCCGGCATGAGTGGGACGTCAGGAATGCGGGACGCGGCGGGATTCGCGGAGCGGGTCGCCCGCCTTGAGGATCTCGAAGCGATCCGGCGGCTGGTCGTCGACTACAAGATCGCACTCGACGGCAAGGACACGGACGCGTACGTGGAGCTGTTCGCCGTCGACGGGACCCTCTGGTGCACACCGGAGCTGCAAGCCACCGGTCGACCGGCGATCAAGGCACTCGTCGACGGGATGAGCGGCAATCTCCTCACCGAGGAGGTCGGCACCGACTTTCACGCGATCGCGAACCACCAGATCGACCTCGCCGGCGACACTGCGACCGGCACTCTGATGTGGCTGTATTTCACCGTCGGCGCCGATGGTCGGCCGAGCCTCGCCAAAATCGGCCACTACACCGACACCTACCGTCGCGAGGACGGACGCTGGCGATTCCACCGACGCGACGCCCCGACCGACATCCCGAGCAGTTGATCCGCATGACGCCAAGAACATGGAAAAGGTGGAGGACGGTACGTTGAGTCCCCTCGTCAATGACCCAGCGACGTTCGTCGCAGAGTCCCTCCGGGCATTCTGTTCGGTCAACGGCGACCGAGTCGCCCCAGCCCCGGGCGGGGTCGTGCGCCGGGTCCGGCGACCCGGGAAGGTCACCATCGTCACGGGCGGCGGTTCCGGACACTATCCGGCGTTCGCTGGTTGGGTCGGTCGAGGGCTCATCGACGCTGCCGTCTGCGGCAACATCTTCGCCTCGCCGTCGGAGCAGCAGATCGTCGACGTGACGCGGCTGGCCGATCAGGGCGGCGGAGTCATCTTCGTGCCGATCAACTACGCCGGTGACGTCCTGCACTTCGGCAGCGCACAAGAAGAACTGCGTCGCGGCGGCATCGACACGCGCACGGTCATCATCGCCGACGACATCGCCTCGGGCGGACCCGATGCGCCGGAGGGGCGTCGCGGCATCGCCGGGAGCCTCATCGTGCTCAAGATGGTCGGGGCGGCGGCGGAGCGAGGCGATGCGCTCGACGAGGTCGAGCGCATCGCGAAGTCTGCGGTCGCCGCGACGCGCACCTTCGGGGTCGCCTTCTCCGGCTGCACGCTGCCGGGGGCCGATGAGCCGCTCTTCACGGTGCCACACGGCCGGATGAGCATCGGCATGGGGATCCACGGTGAGCCGGGCATCGGCGAGCAGGAGGTCGGCACGGCCTCTGAGGTCGCCGACGTCCTGATCGATGGGCTGCTCGCGGAGCGGCCAGCGAAGCCCGGGCAGCGACTCGCCGTGGTCGTCAACGGCCTCGGCGGGACGAAGTACGACGAACTGCACCTCGTCTTCGCCCGCGTGCGGGATCGCCTTGAGGAGGCGGGGATGCAGCTCGTGGCGCCGTTCGTCGGCGAGTACATGACGAGCCTCGACATGGCCGGGCTCTCCGTCAGCATCACGTACCTCGATGCGGAGCTCGAGGACCTCTGGCTGGACCCGGTGGACTCGATCGCGGTGTCCCGACCACTGCTTGATCCAGAGGTCGTGCCCGAGCCGGATCGCCCGGTCGATGATCGTCGGGACTCGAGCGTCCCGGCCGGGACCGCGGAATCCAACCGGACCGCGCGCATGTTCCTCGAGCGACTCACCGCGGTGAGCGAGGCGATCCTCGGCGCCGCCGTGGAGCTAGGCCGGATCGACGCGGTCGCCGGCGACGGCGATCACGGCATGGGGATGGTCACTGGCACGAAGGGCGCCGTCTCGGCGGCTCGACGGGCGGTCGACGCCGGAGCTGGCGCGGGCACGACGCTGCGGATCGCGGGGGAGCGATGGTCGGCGCTCGCGGGCGGCACCTCAGGAGCGCTCTGGGGCACCGGCCTCATCGCTGCGGGGGCCGTGCTCGGTGACAATGAGGAGCCGACCCCCGCAGCGCTGGGCGCCGCCGTGAGCGCCTTCGCGGTCGCGATCATTGCGCGCGGCGGGGCGGAGCCAGGTGACAAGACCATGGTCGACGCGGTCGTCCCCTTCGTCTCGGCGTTTCGCGACCGTCTCGACGCCGGGGACCGTGCGCTCGCCGCGTGGCGAGCGGCGGCTGCTGTCGCGACTCGCGCCGCGGAGGAGACGGCCTCGCTGTCGCCGCGAGTGGGCCGCGCCCGCATTCATGCGGCCCGTTCGGTCGGCACACCGGACGCGGGTGCGGTGTCGTTTGCGCTCGTCGTGACGACAGCGGGCGCCTGAATAGCAAAGGGGGCGGTGGCCGAAGCCACCGCCCCCTTCAGGGTGCTGCGTCTCAGACGGTCGCGCCCTCGTTCGACCGGTACGAGGTACGGGCCTTCGAGGTGAGCGGAGCCGGCTCCACGGTGACGCGGATGCGGATCTGCTTGTGCGCCTCGACCTGCGCCTTGCCCGACGCGGGCTGCTCGCCCCACACGACGTAGAGCTCGGTGCCCGGGGTCGCGTACTTCGCCTCGACCGAGCCGAGCGACAGGATCGCGCGCTCGTTCGCCGAGTAGCCGGTCCACTGCGAGCGGCCGACGAGCGTGCCGTCCTCCGTCTCGATGCGGTCGGTGTGGAAGGTGTCGTAGAGCGACATCGGCAGGTTGATGAACTTCGCGCCCTCACCGGCCGGGTCGAACAGCGACGAGGCGTACGCCTTGCCGGAGTCCTCGCGGTTCCACACGAAGGTGACCTTCGTGCGGGCCTCCGACTCGCCCGACTCGAGCATCTTCTGGAGCGCGTCCTTGCCGATGAAGTCGTGGTCGAAGTTGATGATCCGGCCGTAGTCGGTCTCGAACGGGGTGAAGTAGTAGTCCGCGATGTTCTCCGAGTAGAAGGAGCCACCGAGCGGGCTGGTCACCTCGTAGGCGTTCTCGCCGAGCCACTTGCGGTAGTCCGCGAGCGACGGGTCGTCGTAGATCGCCGGGATCGGGCGGGGGAGCCAGCCGGACTCGAGCGCGTTCGTGTGGTACGCGCGGCCACCGACCTGGATGAGGTCGTGCTTCTTGCCGGCCTCGAGGATCGCGTTGTAGACCGCGTCGTTGTCCTCCCACGGGCCCCAGAACTCGAAGCCCGGCTCGCCGGCCATGCCGTGACGGACGGCGCGGACGTGCTTGCCCGCGATCTCGAAGTGCGCCATGTGGAAGAACTTGAGCTTCGGGAGCTCGGTGAGGCCGGTCGCTTCCTTCCAGACCTCGAGCGCGCCCGGGCCCTGGACCTGGTAGCGGTACACGACCGGGTCGCCCTTGCGGTAGAAGGAGTTGTCGTCACGCCAGATGCGCACGTCGTAGCCGCCGGTGACGGCGTGGTAGTGCAGCCAGTTGATCGACGGCGGGATGCCGACGGCCTGGTACTCGTCCTCGTCGAGCTTGAAGAGGATGTTGTCGCCGATGATGTGACCGCTCGGGCTCACCGCGATGTACTGCTTCGCGACGTCGACCGGCCAGTCCTCGACGCTGTTGATCGCCGTGTCGCGGATCAGCTTGAGCGCGTCGGGGCCCTTGATGTTGAGGTCCGCCATGTGGTGCGACTGGTTGAAGAGCACCGCGTTGGTGCGCCACGCCATCTGCTCGTCGCGCCAGTTCGTGAACTCGGGGACGACGTGCGGGACGACCGCGGGAGCGGTCTTCGACTCCCAGAGCAGCGGCATGACGCCACCGGCCTCCTGAATCGCCTCTTCGAGGTTCTTCGCCATTGTTCGATTCCTCCATTGAATCTGCGGGGCCACTCCGGCCCGCTCACTAGTGTCGAGGCTACCTGCAATAATGGAAAGCACGTTTTTGCGGTTTCATACCTAAGGGGAACTCTCGTGAGTGCACCGTTCACGCTGCGTCAGCTCGAGTATTTTGATGCGATCGCGAATGAGGGCTCGCTTGCCGCTGCAGCGGCCCGGTGCCGCGTCAGTCCCTCCGCGCTCGGGCTGGCGATCGATGAGCTTGAGCGCCACCTCTCCCTCCAGCTCGTGGTGCGTCGAAAAGGCAAAGGCGTCGTGCTCACCCCGGCCGGCACGCGCGTGCTGCAGCGCGCCCGCTGGCTGCTCAGCGGCGCGGAGAGCCTCGCCGATGAGGCGCGACAAGCCTCGCAGGGCGTCAGCGGTCGCCTCGACATCGGGGTCTACTCGACGCTCGCGCCATTCGTCCTGCCGGGCATCCTCGAGCGCTTCCGCCAGCGACACCACGAGCTCGAAATCGACTTCGTCGAGGGCTCCGCCATCGCGCTGCGCGACGCGCTTCTGCAGGGCCGTGTCGACGTCGCCCTCATGTATCAGGTGGATGTGCCGAGCCAGCTCGCTTTTGACGAGGTCCACGCCTATCAACCGCACGTGCTGCTGCCGGTAGGACACCGCTTTGCGGGCAAGACGGAGATCTCCCTCGGCGAGCTCGTGACCGAGCCGCTCGTCATGCTGGACATGCCGCCGGCCCGGCAGAACACCGAGCAGATCTTCCGTGCCCTCGACCTGCGCCCCTGGGTCGCCCACCACGCGAGCAGTTACGAACTCGCGCGCTGCCTTGTCGGACGCGGCCTCGGGTACTCCGTCATGTTCCAACGGCCGAGGACGAACACGACCTACGACGGCCACGAGATCGTCCCGCTCGACATCGTCGACCGGATCCAGCCGACTGTCGTCGGGCTCGCACGGCCCGCAGGCGCTCCCGTCACGGCACGGCACCGCGCGCTGCTGGACTTCCTGCGTCGCCAGGCAGTCGAGGCCGGAGGTCCGGTCCACCAGGTGAACTAGAATCGCCGACACGGCAGGGAAGGAGTGGATGATGCCCGAGATCCTCTCCGCGGCGCAGCCCCGAGACGGGGTCGGCGTCGCGAGCGCGAACTCGCTCGCCGAATGGCGCGCTGTCGCCGGCAACCGCTTCGTCCCGCTCAAGCTGCTCGCGAGCCACGACTTCAAGGGATCGATTCGCTGGCGCTACGTCGAGGACGTCTGCATCAGCGAGATCATCGCGAGCGCGCACACGGTGCAGCGCACCCCGGCGCTCATCTCCGACCAAGACCCGACGCACTACAAGGTGAGCCTGCAGCTCGAAGGCGTCGGCCTCGTCGCGCAGGACGGTCGGCAGACGGTGCTCGAGCCCGGTGACCTCGCCATTTACGACACGAGTCGGCCGTACACGCTCGAATTCACCGCCGACACCCGCAGCCTCGTGATGGCCTTCCCGCAGGACGTCTTCGAGGTCCCGGCCAGTCTCATTCCCGAGATCACGGCGGTGCGCCTGGCGGGCGATAGCGGACCGGGGGCCGTCATCTCCCCATTCATGCGGCATCTCGCGGAGAATCTCGACACGCTGTCGGGGGTGACCGGCGCGCGCATCCTGCGCAGTTCCCTCGATCTGCTCACCGCGCTCGTCTACGCGCAGCTGTCGGATCAGCGCAACCACTGGGGCGACGCGCGCCGCGAGGAGAGCCGGGCGATCAAGCTGTATATCGAGGCGCACCTGCACGACCCCGACCTCACGGTCGAGACGATCGCGAAAGCGCACTTCATCTCGGTGCGCTACCTGCAGTACCTCTTCCGCGCGGACGGGCTGACGGTCTCCGGCTACGTGCGGGCGCGGCGGCTCGAGCACTGCCGCCTCGACCTGAGCGACCCGGCTCAGGCCGGACTGTCCGTGCTCCAGGTCGCGCAGCGATGGGGCTTCCCTGACGCCAGCTACTTCTCAAAGGTGTTCAAGGCGCGATATGGCGTCGCGCCGCGAGAGTTCCGCAGCGGGCATCTCCTCGCCAGCTGAGCGACACCCCGAGTCCCGACCTCGCCCGAGCGCCCCGGCCCTCGCGGAAGTGCGCCGCATCGGTACTGCCATGCGCAGTTTCACAAGTTCCGCTCGGATCGCTGGGCGAGACTGGAGGCAGGCCCGGCGTGTCCGCGGGGCATCACGAAGTCTGCGTGCGCAGGCCTCGACTCGACTGGAGGAAGATCGATGGTGATCAGGGACGACGCCTACGTCGCTGGACTCAATCAGCGCCGCGCCATGTTTGGCCCGGCCGGTGCCGAGAAGGTTGTCGACGTGACGACGGATCTCAACGACAAGCTCGAAGACTTCGTCACGCGCGAGACCTTCGGCGACCTCTGGCAGCGTCCCGGCCTCTCGCTGAAGGACCGCAGCAAGGTCACCTTCGCGATGCTCGTCGCCACCGGTCGCGCGCACGAGCTGCGGGTGCACGCGCGCGGCGCCATCGCCAACGGCGTCAGCCCCATCGAACTGCGCGAGATCGTCCTGCACGCCCTCCACTACTGCGGCATCCCCGCGGCCGTCGGCGGCACGCAGGGCTTGAAGGAGGTCTTCGCGGACCTCGGCATCGGGCCGGACCTCGACGGTGAAGCCGAGCGCAGCCGCGCTGCCAAGACCAAGAAGTCAGAGAAGAAGTCGGACAAGAAGTCCGACAAGAAGAAGTCGAAGAAGTAGGAGCCCCGGATGAGCCAGCAGCCTCTCGTCGGATTCGTCGGTCTCGGCGTCATGGGGATCCCCATGTCGTCGAACCTCATCAAGGGCGGCTACGACGTCCTTCTCTATGACGCGGCCGACGGCGTCGCCGCCGCGCACGCCGCCAAGGTCGGGGGCACCCCGGTCGCGACCGCAGCCGAGCTCGCCAAGGCGTCGATCATCGTGACGATGCTGCCGACGAGCGCCATCGTCCGCTCCGTCTTCGTCGCCGAGGACGGCTCGCTCAAGATCCCGTTGGAGCCGGGCACCGTCATCATCGACATGAGCTCGTCCGACCCGACGGAGACCATCGAGACCGGTCGGCTCCTCGCCGCGCACGGCGTGCACCTCGTCGACGCCCCGGTGTCCGGCGGCCAGCCGCGCGCCGTCGACGCGACGCTGACGATCATGCTCGGCGCCGACGACGAAGACGCCGCGCAGCGGGCGATCCCGGTCATCGAGACGATGAGCCAGGGCATCTACCGCACCGGCAAGCTCGGCACGGGCGACGCGATGAAGGCGCTCAACAACTTCGTCGCGGGCGCCGCATTCGCCGCGACCTCGGAGGCGCTCATCGCCGGTGAGCGTGCCGGTCTCGACCGCGCGCTCATGGTCGAGATCATCAACACCTCGACCGGGCAGACCTTCTCCTCGCTCAACGTCTTCGGCCCGCACGTCGTCGGCGAGCAGTGGGCGTCCGGCTTCGCGCTCCCGCTCATCACGAAGGACCTCAGGATCGCGCGGGACCTCACCCGGTCCCTCGGGCTCACCGCCCCCATCGTCGAGACCGCGACCGCCCAGTGGGAGGTCGCCCTCGATGCGCTTGGCAACGTCGATCACTCCCGCGCCTACCAGGCGTGGGACACGAAGTAGCCTCGAACCAGAAGTCGTCACAGGATCGAAGGAGATCAGATCAATCATGGCGAAGCAGAAGAACCAGCTGCTCGAGGACATCTCGGCATCCCCGAAGTCGAAGAAGTCCCGCGCGGTCCCGGACGCCGCGACCGGCAAGACCTTCGCGTATGTGAAGGAGAGCAGCGTTGACGACCTGAACAAGGCTGTCAAGAAGGCCCGGAAGGCGCAGGTCTCCTGGGCTGCGCTCAGCCACGCGCAGCGCTCCGCACTGCTCAACAAGGCGGCGGACGAGGTCGAGGCTCACGTGGAGGAGCTCGCTCGCATCATCGCGCAGGAGCAGGGCAAGCCGCTCAGCGGCATGGGCGCCCGTTTTGAGGCGATGGGCTGCGCGGTGTGGATCCGCACGGCGGCGGACACGGTACTCGAGCCTGAGGTCGTCTTCGAGGCCGAGGGCACCAAGTCCGAGGTGCATTACGCGCCACTCGGCGTGGTCGGTGCGATCAGCCCGTGGAACTGGCCGGCGCTCATCGCGATCTGGCAGATCGCGCCGGCGCTGCGGATGGGCAACACGGTCGTGGCGAAGCCGAGCGAGTACACCCCGCTCAGCGTCCTCGCCGTGATCGAGCTCATGAACCGCCACCTGCCGAAGGACGTGCTCATCGGCATCTCCGGCGGCCGCGAGGTCGGTGCCGCGCTGTCCGGTCACAAGCACATCGCGAAGCTCATGTTCACGGGCTCGACGGCCACCGGCCGCGAGATCGTCAAGGCCTCGGCGAACAATCTTGCCCGGATCACGCTCGAGCTCGGCGGCAACGACCCGGGCATCGTCCTGCCGGGCGCCGATGTCAAGGCGCTCGCCCCCGGGATCTTTGGCGGCGCATTCATCAATACGGGGCAGACCTGCGCGGCACTCAAGCGGCTCTACGTCCACGAGTCGGTGCATGACGACCTCGTCAAGGAGCTCAAGAAGCTCGCCGAGAACGCGGTCGTCGGACCCGGCCTCGACGAGGACAGCGAGTTCGGACCGCTCACGACGAAGCAGCAGTTCGACATCGTCTCGAAGCTCGTCAAGGATGCGAAGAAGCGTGGCGCGAAGATCGTGACCGGCGGCAAGCCGCTGCCCGCGCTCGGCCCGCACTTCTACCAGCTCACTCTCGTGTCGAACATCAAGGACGGTGCGCCGCTCGTCGACGAGGAGCAGTTCGGTCCCGTGCTGCCGATCATCAAGTACCGCGACATCGAGGACGTCATCGAGCGCGCGAACGGGCTTGACGCGGCACTCGGCGCCTCCGTGTGGGGCGATCAGGAGCGGGCGCTCCAGGTCGCGCATCGCATCGAGTCCGGCACGGTCTGGATCAACCAGCACGGCACGCTCAACCCGATGGTCCCCTTCGGCGGGATCAAGGGCTCCGGGTATGGCCAGGAGTTCGGCGTGGTCGGCCTCAAGTCCGTCGCCGCGCCGAAGGTCATTACCGTCTGACCGCCCCGTCGCAGCAGCGGCCGCATCGCCCTCACCGGTGGTGCGGCCGCTGTCGCATTCGGGAGGAATGCGGGGACGCCCCTTGGCACCACGATTCAACTGATGAGCCACGGAGGAAATACCCGGGTGCCCGCGGCCTTTCCGTCTCGCGGAGCCTGAGAGGATGGGGGAGCGCCCGGGCAGTGTGGTCCGGCGCGGGAAGGCGTGTCATGAAGCTGGGAACGATCGAGCACGAGGGTGCACCTGCGGCGGTCGTCGCACTGTCCGAGGACGAGGCCGCGCTGCTGGCGGCGCCGTACCGGGACCTCGACGCACTCATCGAGGCGACGCCTGCCGACCGGGATGCCGCGGTGCAAGCCGCGATCGAGCACGGCTCGCGCATCAAGGTCAGTGACATCGCCTGGCTGCCGCCGGTGCGCCGACCCGGCAAGGTGCTCTGCGTCGCGCTCAACAACTCCGCGAACCCGGACCGCATCATGCGCGGCCCCGACACCCCGGCGATGTTCGTCAAGAACTCCTCGTCGCTCATCGGCTCTGGCCGCTCGATCATCACGAAGTCGAAGTACGGCCGGGTCCACCCCGAACCCGAGCTCGTCGCCGTCATCGGCAAGGGCGGTGCGGACATCGCGGTCGAGGAAGCCTACGACCACGTCTTCGGCTACACGATCATCAACGACCTCACCTCGCCGACGATGCGCGACGCCGACACCTTCCACTACCGGGCGATCCACCCGGACCCGGAGTCGCCCGACGGCATCCGCTACGTCGACAGTTGGGTCTCGTACCCGGGCCGCTACAAGGGCTCCGACACCTTTGGTCCGATCGGTCCGTGGGTCGTGACGACTGACGACATCCCCGACCCGCACACGCTGCAGATCACCTGCTCGCACAACGGCAATCTCATCACCGACGACAACACCGCGAACCTGCGCTTCAGCGTCGCCGAGGTCATCTCGTTCGCCTCCGGGTACATGACGCTCGAGGCGGGCGACCTCATCTCGATGGGCACGGCGCTGAAGAAGTCGGCGAAGGGCGGCGCGGTGCAAAACGTCGACCTGACGAAGCTCGGCGGCGTCATCGAGGTGTCGATCGAGCGGATCGGCACGCTGTCGAACCCGGTCGAGCAGCGAGCCTGACGTGCTGACGCTGTCGGTGGCAGACCGCCTCGAACTGCAGGAGCTCAACGCGAGATTCGCGCTCGCGGTCGACCGCCACGACTACGACGCACTCCGCGAGGTCTTCGTCCCCGAGGCCCACTACGTCAGCACGAACGGCACCGACGTGCACGGGCTCGAGGAGCTCATCGCCTGGTTCACATCCCGCGTCACCCCCGGCGTGCACCGGGTGACCCGCCACGGGCTGAGCAATCTGCTGCTGACGCCGGAGTCGCATTCCTCTGCGACCGGGATCAGCACCTGGCACACCTTCGCGTCGAACGAGACCGGGCCGGCGACGGTCCCTGTCTTCCAGGTCGCCGACTTCGCCGACCGCTATGTGCGTCAGGGCGGGCGCTGGTGGATCCTCGAGCGGATCACCAGCCCCGTCTTCCGAGACGAATCACTCGCGCCCGCGCCGCGCTGAGCGCGCGACGAGCCACCCAGAAGGAGCATCATGAGAGACAACGACAGGGGCATGGACCTCGCCCACCTCGGCCACCACGGCATCCTCACGCCGACGCCGGCGGAGACCCTCGACTATTTCGTCAACCTGATGGGCATGGACATCGTGCACGAGGCCGGCGACAGCGTGTACCTCCGGAGCTTCGGCGACTACGAGACCTGGGGGCTCAAGATCACGGCCGCCGAGGAGGCCGGTCTCGAGTACGTCTCGTGGCGGACGAAGAGCTCCGCGGCGCTCGCGCGGCGCGTCGAGTGGCTCGAGGCGAACGGCCACGCCGGTCACTGGGTCGAGGATGAGTGGGCGTCGGGCCCGATGTACGAGTTTCTCGACCCGGACGGGCACCGCTTCCGGCTGTACTGGGAGACTGAGAAGTACGTCGCGCCCGAGGGCAAGAAGCCGGCGATCCCGACCAACTTCCAGCGCTACGTCGGCCGGGGGGCGAACGTCCGCCACGTCGACCACGTCAATCTGCTCGCGAGGGACGTCAAAGCGGCCCGGCAGTTCTGGGAGGACGGCTTCAACCTCCGCAGCTACGAGATCATCCTGCAGCCCGATGGCGTGGGGGAGGTCGGCGCGTGGATGAGCTCGACGATCCAGGGCCACGAGCTCATCTACACGCAGGACAACTCGAAGACCGGCAGCGGCCGCCTCCACCACTTCGCCTACCTCGTCGACAACCGCGAGGAGGTGCTGCGGGCCGCAGACATCATGTCGGACGCCCAGGTGTACATCGAGGTCGGACCATCGAAGCACACCGCGATCCAGGGCTTCTACCTGTACACGCGCGAGCCCGGCGGCAACCGCATCGAGGTCGCGCACATGGGCTACCTGTGGTTCGACCCCTCGAGCGAGCCGTACGTGTGGACGATGGCGGAGTGGCAGACGAAGCCGGGCTGGGGCCTCAAGACCCCGCCGGAGTTCAACCTGTACGGCACGCCGGACGTCGAGTGACGGACCTCGAGTGATCGGGAGGAATGGGCGTGTCACCTGATCCGGGGACGCCCCGCTTCGTCGCGAGGCCGCGCGCCGAGCTCGAGCCGGACCAGCAGGCGCTGTATGACCTCATCGCAAGTGGGCCACGCGCGGCCCAGCGCGGGAGTTCGCCGTTCCTCGGTCCCGCCGGGGAGCTGCTCGGTCCATTCGGTCTGATGACGATCGCCCCCGCGGTCGGTGAGGCGGTGCAGTCGGTCGGCGCGGCGATCCGGTATCGGACGGGGCTGAGCGACCTCGTGCGGGAGGCGGCGATCCTGCTCGTGGCGGCCGCGATGGACAGCGGCTTCGAGTGGATCGCGCACGTGCGGCTCGCGGCGCAGGCAGGGCTCGATGAGGAGCAGCTCGCAGCGCTGCGTCGTTTCGAGATCCCCGAAGGCCTGGCGTCGGCGGACACGCTCGCACTGCGGGCCGTCCGGGCCATGCTGGTGGATGGCGGGCTCAGCGATGCGCTGCACCGGCGGGCGGTCACTGAGCTCGGGGAGCGGGCCGTCGCCGAGCTCGTGTGGCTCGTCGGCTACTACTCGGCGCTCGCGCTCGCCCTCGCGGTGTACACGCCGCATGACAGACTGACGATGCTGCCGGCGACGACGCCCGGGGCCCAGGAAGGGGAATGATGGCGATCGACAAGACGGTCGCGACCGCGGCGGAGGCGGTCGCCGATATCCCGGACGGTGCCTCAATCGCCGTCGGTGGCTTCGGTCTGTCCGGCGCGCCGATGGCGCTCATCGAGGCGGTCCTCGCACAGGGTGCGAGTGAGCTCGACATCGTGTCGAACAACTGCGGCGTCGACGACTGGGGGCTCGGCCTGCTGCTCGCCGCCGGCCGCATTCGGCGTATGACGTCCTCGTACGTGGGGGAGAACAAGGAATTCGAGCGGCGCTACCTCACGGGCGGTCTCGACCTCGTCCTGACCCCGCAGGGCACGCTTGCGGAGAAGCTGCGGGCCGGTGGCGCAGGCATTGCCGCGTTCTACACCCGCACGGGCGTCGGCACGCAGGTGGCCGAAGGCGGGCTGCCGGTGCGCCACGCGCCCGATGGCTCGGTGGCGCTCGCCTCGCCGGCGAAGGAGGTCCGTGAGTTCGGCGGCGCCGAGTACGTCCTCGAGGAGTCGATCACGACGGATTACGCGCTGCTCCACGCCAAGCTCGCCGACCGGCACGGCAACCTCGTCTTTAACAAGGCGACCCGCCAGTTCGCACCGCTCGCCGCACAGGCCGGTCGGACCGTGATCGTCCAGGTGGAGCGCCTCGTCGAGCCCGGCGAGATCGACCCGGATCAGGTGCACCTGCCTGGTGTCTACGTCCACCGCGTCCTCGAGGTCGGTCCCGACATCGAGAAGCGGATCGAGCGGCGGACCGTCCGCCAGGGAGGTGCCTGATGGCCCTGAGCCGTGAGGAGATGGCCGCGCGCGCGGCCCGCGAGCTGCCCGACGGCGCCTACGTCAACCTCGGCATCGGGCTGCCGACGCTCATCCCGAACTACCTGCCGGAGGGGGTCACCGTCGTGCTCCAGTCGGAGAACGGCATCCTCGGCGTCGGCCCCTACCCGACCGAGGACGCCGTCGACCCGGACCTCATCAATGCGGGGAAGGAGACGGTCACGGTCCTGCCGGGCGCCGCATTCTTCGACTCCGCGACGAGCTTCGGCATGATTCGCGGCGGCAAGATCGACGCGGCCGTCCTCGGCGCGATGCAGGTCTCGGCCGCTGGCGACCTCGCCAACTGGATGATCCCGGGGAAGATGGTCAAAGGCCCCGGCGGCGCGATGGACCTCGTGCACGGCGCGCGGAAGGTCATCGTCCTCATGGAGCACGTCGCGAAGGACGGCAGCGCCAAGATCGTCGAGGAATGCTCACTCCCGCTGACCGGCAAGGGCGTCGTCGACCGCATCATCACCGACCTCGCGGTCATCGACGTGACCCCGGCGGGCCTCGTCCTGCGTGAGCTCGCCCCCGGCGTGACCTGGGACGAGGTCGTCGCGGCGACCGAGCCGCCGCTCAGCGACGGGCGGTAGGGCGCGGTCGAACTGGCCGGCGCGCAGGCGCGCCCCGGTCAGGCCTGCGCGACGGCGTCGATCTCGACGAGCATCGCGGGGTTCGCGAGCCCGGCCACGAGCAGGAGGGTGCTCGGCGGGTATCCGTCTGCGCAGTGCGGCCGGAGCACCCGCTCCAGCGTCGCCTCGAATTCGGCGATGTGCGCCCGGTCCGTGAGGTAAATGGTGAGCTTGAGCACCCGGCTGAGATCGGAGCCCTGCGAGTCGAGGGCGAGCCGGATGTTCTCCAGCGCCTGCTCCACCTGCGCGGTGATCCCCGGCGGGATCGTGCCCGCGCGGTCCCGCCCGGTCTGTCCCGCGAGGTGGATGAGGTCGCCCGCACGGCTCACGTGGGAGTAGGACGCAACCGGTGGGCCGAGGGTCGTCGGATTGCTGTAGATCGGCGTGGGCGACATGTCGTCATTCTGACCTCGGGCCTGGCCGCGGTCAATCCGACGTGGCGCACGTCGCCGGCGCATTCAGACTGAGGTCATCGCCCCGGCTTAGACTCGAGCCGTGGCAGCCGTCAATCTTGGGAACCCCCGCGTCAAGCCCGCGCCAGAGGTCCTGAGTCCCCGTCGGAAGACCCGCCAGATCAAAGTCGGCAAGGTCCTCGTCGGCGGCGACGCCCCCATCTCCGTGCAGTCGATGACGACGACGAAGACGACGGACATCAACGCCACGCTGCAGCAGATCGCGGAGCTGACGGCGACCGGCTGCGACATCGTGCGGGTCGCGGTGCCGACGCACGAGGACGCGGAAGTCCTCCACATCATCGCGAAGAAGTCACAGATCCCCGTCATCGCCGACATCCACTTCCAGCCGAAGTACGTCTTCCAGGCGATCGACGCCGGCTGCGCCGCGGTGCGGGTCAACCCCGGCAATATCAAGCAGTTCGACGACCGGGTCGGCGAGATCGCCGCGGCGGCGAAGGCGGCCGGTGTCAGCATTCGTATCGGCGTCAACGCCGGCTCGCTCGACCGGCGGCTCCTCGAGAAGTACGGCAAGGCGACGCCGGAGGCGCTGGTCGAGTCCGCCGTCTGGGAGGCCTCGCTCTTCGAGGAGCACGATTTCCACGACTTCAAGATCTCGGTGAAGCACAACGACCCCGTCGTCATGGTCAAGGCGTACCGGCTGCTCGCCGAGCGCGGCGACTGGCCGCTCCACCTCGGCGTGACCGAGGCGGGACCCGCGTTCCAGGGCACGATCAAGTCGGCCACCGCATTCGGCATCCTCCTGTCGGAGGGCATCGGCGACACGATCCGCGTCTCGCTGAGCGCACCGCCCGCGGAGGAGGTCAAGGTCGGTCTGCAGATCCTGCAGTCGCTGGGTCTGCGTGAGCGCAAGCTGGAGATCGTCTCCTGCCCCTCGTGTGGCCGTGCCCAGGTCGATGTGTACAAGCTCGCCGACGAGGTCACCGAGGGGCTCAAGGGCGTCACGGTGCCGCTGCGCGTCGCCGTCATGGGCTGCGTCGTCAACGGTCCGGGGGAGGCGCGCGAGGCCGACCTCGGGGTGGCCTCCGGCAACGGCAAGGGCCAGATCTTCGTCAAGGGCGAGGTCATCAAGACGGTCCCCGAGTCCGAGATCGTCGCGACGCTCATCGCCGAGGCGCAGCGCATCGCCGCCGAATCGGGTGCGGATGCCCCCGTCGGCGAGCCCACCGTCGTCACCGGCTGACCGCGGAGTCTGCCGACTCCTCGCCACCGGCGCTGGCTGTGCCCGTTTTCACTCGGTGTGCCCGAAAAATCGGGCACACCGAGTGAAAACGGGCACAGCGAGGAATGCGAGGCGGGTGCCGGAGTGGGCGGAACTACGATTGGGGGGTGCTTACCCGCCTCTCCCAGCTCTTCGTCCGCACCCTCCGCGAGGACCCCGCCGACGCCGAGGTTGACAGCCACAAGCTCCTCGTCCGCGCCGGCTACATCCGACGGCAGGCCCCGGGCGTCTTCGCCTGGCTGCCGCTCGGCCTCAGAGTCCGGCGCCGCATCGAGCAGGTGATCCGCGAGGAGATGGCCGCCGCGGGCGCACAGGAGGTGCACTTTCCGGCGCTGTTGCCGCGCGAGCCCTACGAGGCGACCGGGCGTTGGGCCGAGTATGGGGAGACGCTCTTCCGGCTCAAGGACCGCAAGGAGGCGGACTATCTGCTCGCGCCGACGCACGAGGAGGTCTTCACCCTGCTCGTGAAAGACCTCTACGGCAGCTACAAGGACCTGCCGCTGACGATCTACCAGATCCAGGACAAGTATCGCGACGAGGCTCGCCCGCGCGCGGGGCTCCTACGCGGCCGCGAGTTCTCGATGAAGGACGCGTACTCCTTCGACATCGACGACGCGGGACTCGACGCGAGCTACCAGGCGCAGCGTGACGCCTACGAGCGCATCTTCCGCCGCCTCGGGCTCGAGTACGTCATCGTCAGCGCGCACGCGGGCGCGATGGGCGGCTCGCGGTCCGAGGAGTTCCTGCTGCCGACACCCATCGGCGAGGACAGCTTTGTGCGCTCCGAGGCTGGCTACGCGGCAAATGTCGAGGCCTTCCGGGGACTCGCCCCGACCCCGCGCCCCCTCGAGGGCCTGCCGGCGGCCGTCGTGCGCGACACCCCCGACGCCCCGACGATCGACGCTCTCGTCGAGCTATCGAATGCGGTGCACCCGCGATCGGATGGGCGGGCGTGGTCCGCGGCCGACACGCTCAAGCACGTCGTGCTCGCCCTCGTCACCCCGACCGGTCAGCGCGAGCTCGTCGTCGTCGGCCTGCCGGGCGACCGCGAGGTCGATCTCAAACGGGCGGAAGCCGCATTCAGCCCGCACGAGGTCGAGGCCGCGACGGAGGCGGACTTCGCCGCACACCCGGGCCTCATCAAGGGATACATCGGCCCGTGGCGCGCGGACGGCCAAGTCCTCGGGGCCGCCTCGGTGACGGGCATCCGCTACCTCCTCGACCCGCGGGTCGTCATCGGCTCCGAGTGGGTGGCCGGAGCGAACGAGCCGGGTCGTCACGCCTTCCACCTCGTGGCGGGGCGCGACTTCGTCGCGGACGGCACCGTTGAGATCGGGGAGGTCCGCGACGGGGATCTCGCCCACGACGGGACGCCCGTGCAGATCGCGCGGGGCATGGAGATCGGGCATGTCTTCCAGCTCGGTCGTAAGTATGCCGAGGCGCTCGGGCTCAGGGTCCTCGACCAGGACGGCAAGCTCGTGACGGTGACGATGGGCTCGTACGGGATCGGCGTCACCCGCATTCTTGCCGCGATCGCGGAGACGACTCATGACGACAAGGGACTGCTGTGGCCGCAGGCGGTCGCGCCATTCGACGTGCAGGTCGTGCTCGCCGGGCGGGACGAGCCGATGGTCGCGGCGGCGGAGGCCCTCGCGACGCAGCTGAGCGAGCGGGGGCTCGAGGTCCTGCTCGACGACCGCGGTGAGCGTCCAGGCGTGAAGTTCGCCGATGCGGAGCTCATCGGGGTGCCGTTCATCGTCATCGTCGGCAAGGGCGTCGCGGACGGCGTCGTCGAGGTGTGGGACCGGCGTTCGGGCGATCGCGAACGGGTCGAGATCGCCGCCGCGCTCGATGCGGTGCTCCGGCTGCGCGACTGAGCGCGGCCGGAGCACAAAGGTCAGCTCAGCACCGTCTGGCGGTGCACTGCGGCGCGAGCGTCCCGAGCGTGCCGTCGAGGCGCGTCCGGATTTCGTTGCGGATCTGCGCGGTCTCGCCGAAGCGGTCGAAGAATGCGAGTTTGCCGCCGTAGGCATCCGCCGGGATTTCGCCGTCGGTGTGCACATACGCCGCGAACGATTCGGCGAAATCCTCCGTGATGTTGAGCGCTGCATATTCCGAGACGAATGCGTCGGGTCGCGACGCATACAGTCGCCGGGCTTCGTCGACGCTCGCGTTCGCCGCGTCTGGCGCCTCGCCCCCGTAGTCGGCCCAGAACGCCCGGAAGAACGCGTCGAGGTAGCCACCGGGCAGTGCGCAGCCCTCCGGCAGGATCAGCGTCGTACACCCGTCGGCGAGCTGCACGACCTGCCCCTCGCGGAACTCGATGAGGTGACCGTACTCGTGGATGAGCGCGGCGATGAGCGCGGTGTGATCCTCGGCCTTCGCGAGGTTGACCCCGAGGATCCACCCGTCGTGGGCCTGCTGGTGCGCGACGACCCAGGCGATGCGCTCCGAGTCGGGGTCGATGCCGACCTTGTAGGTCGTGATGGCGGCGACGGCTCGCTCCGGCGTCATGATCTGGGCCATGAGGTCCCAGACCTCCTCGCGGAGCCCGCCCGGTGGTGGGAGGAGGGTGGCATCGGGCTGGACGAAGTACGCTTCGAGCGCCCCGAGCTCCGCATCGACCTCGAGCGGGACGACGCCACGGCCGCCGAGGTGGTCGGTGGGGTCGAGGCGCAGCTGCGCCCCCGTCTCGGGCGTGGGGCTTCCCGCGTCGAGCGCGGCGACCCCGAGCGCGATGCCGCCACCGATGATGATCGCTCCGACGATCACGCCGACGCCGATCACGAACGATCCGCGCATGCCGCAACACTATCCCCGCCGACCGGGTAGCCTGAATTGCCGATCAGGCTGTCCGGACGAATGGGTATCCGGGCACTGGACCGTGTGCGACCAACTGAACAGCAGGAGACTCCAATGGACATCGAGATTCGCAATCTGCGCGACGTCGCCGCGGAGCGGGAGATCCCGTTCGAGGAGCTCGTGCGCATCGTCGAGCAGGCCATCCTCTCGGCCTACCTCCGGCACACCGAGCAGACCGACCACCGTCACGGCGCCGAGGAGCGAGCGCGCGTCGAGATCGACCCCCGCACCGGCCACGTCACGATCAGCACGCCGGAGCACGGCGAGCCGACCGAGGAGCACCCGGAGGGCGAGATCCTCGGCTGGGTGCCGCAGGAGCACGCGGAGGAGTTCGGCCGCATCGCTGCCGCGGCCGCGCGCCAGGTCATCCTGCAGCGCATGCGCGACCTCGGCGACGAGCGGGTGCTCGGTGAGTTCAAGGGCAAAGAGGGCGACATCGTCGCGGGCGAGATCCAGCAGGGGCCGAACCCCCGCATGGTGCACGTGCGCCTCGGCCAGGTCGAGGGCATCCTCCCGCCCGAGGAGCAGGTCGCGGGGGAGGACTACAGCCACGGCAAGCGACTCCGCGCATTCGTCACGAATGCGTCCCGCGGTCCGAAGGGCCCATCCATCACGCTGTCCCGCACGCATCCGGGTCTGGTCCGGAAACTGTTCGCCCTCGAGGTGCCGGAGATCGCACAGGGCCTCGTCGAGATCACCTCGATCGCCCGGGAGGCTGGCCACCGCACGAAGATCGCGGTCCGGGCGACGCAGCCCGGCATCAACGCGAAGGGTGCCTGCATCGGCGAGCTCGGCGCCCGCGTCCGCGCGGTGCAGGAGGAGCTCGGGGCGGAGAAGATCGACATCGTCGACTACTCCTCCGATCTCGCCGAGTTCGTCGCGAACGCGCTCAGCCCCGCGAAGGTGAGTGACGCCTTCGTCATCGATGAGGCGACGAAGGCCGTCCGGGCGCTCGTGCCGGACTACCAGCTGTCGCTCGCGATCGGCAAGGAGGGGCAGAATGCGCGCCTCGCCGCGAAGCTGACCGGTGCGAAGATCGACATCCAGCCCGACTCGGTCATGGAGTCCTGAGGCGGCGGGGAACCTCGGCCAGGCGCATCCCATGCCTCCGATCCGCACCTGCGTCGGCTGCCGCCGGACCGGTGCGCGCACCGAACTGGTCCGCTACGTCGTGCGTGACGGCGTGATCGCCCGGGACGAAACGAAGTCGGCCACTGGCCGTGGCGCCTGGCTCCACGACGAGCCGACCTGCCGGGAGCGTGCGACCAAGCGGCGGGCGCTTGAGCGGGCGCTGCGGCTGCCGGGCTGAGGTGCCGGGCATGGTCAGCGGAGCGTCGGGGACGGGGACTACAATGAGCTGTCCCTTCCCGGCGCGGCTGTGCGCCAGAACAGGCAGAAACCATCATGGACAACTGATGAGCGGCTCGAAATGAGACCCATCGAATAACGGCTTGCCCCTGTCTCGGGTGAGCCCCCGAACAGGAGAATTGTGGCAAAGCAACGAGTCCACGAGGTCGCCGCCGAACTCGGCGTCGAGACGAAGGTCGCACTCGAGTACCTCGAGAAGGTCGGTGAGACCGTCCGCGGCCCGGCATCGACGATCGTGCCGCCAGTCGTGCGGCGGCTCAGGGCCGCGCTCGAGCAGGACGGCAAGCTCGGCTCGGCGAAGGCCGCAGCGGACGCCAAGGCGAAGACGAAGGCCCCGGCGGCACCAAAGCCGGCCGCACCGAAGCCTGCGGCTCCGAAACCAGCGGAGCAGTCGCCCGCCATTGAGGACGAGGCGATCCAGCACGTGCCGACGGTCGCCGAGCGGCAGGCCGCACAGCAGGCGGCGCAAGAAGCGGCCAAGGCGGGCGGCGACGGTCCCGCTGCCGGCGCGCCGCGTCCGGGCGCGCCGCGTCCCGGCGCCCCACGCCCTGGCAACAACCCCTTCGCGTCGTCGCAGGGCATGCAGCGCCCCGGCACGCCTCGTCCGGGCAACAACCCGTACTCCTCGGCGCAGGGCATGCCGCGACCGGGTGGCGGTGCGGGCATTCCGCGGCCGCAGCCGAGTTCGTTCCGGCCGGGACAGCCCGGCCAGGCCCGTCCGGGTCGTCCCGGTGGGCCGGGTCGTCCTGGCGGTGCCGGTGCCGGGGCCGGTCGTCCGGGTGCTCCCGGTCGTCCCGGGTTCGGTGGCGGTCCCGGTGGCGGCGGTCCCCGTCCCGGTGGCGGCGGTCGCGGTCGCGGTGGCACGGCCGGTGCCTTCGGTCGCGGTGGCGGCAAGTCGAGGCAGCGGAAGTCGAGACGGACGAAGCGGGCCGAGTTCGAGATGCGGGAGGCCCCGTCGCTTGGTGGCGTCGCGCTGCCGCGCGGCAATGGCCAGTCGATCCGGATGCGCCGCGGCGCCTCGATCTCGGACCTCGCCGACAAGCTTGAAGCCCTGACCGGGCTCACGGTGCAGCCCGGCTCGCTCGTGACCGCGCTGTTCCACCTCGGCCAGATGGCGACGGCGACGGAGTCGCTCGACGACGCCACGTTCGAGATCCTCGCTGAGGAGCTCGGCTACCAGATCGAGATCGTCTCGCCCGAGGACGAGGACAAGGAGCTCCTCGCGGAGTTCGACCTCGATCTGGAGGGCGAGCTCGAGGATGAGGACGATGACGAGCTGCTCCCGCGGCCGCCGGTCGTCACGGTCATGGGGCACGTCGATCACGGCAAGACGCGGCTGCTCGACGCGATCCGCGACGCCAACATCGCCGCGGGCGAGGCGGGCGGCATCACCCAGCACATCGGTGCCTATCAGGTGCACAAGGTGCACGACGGGGTGGAGCGCTACATCACCTTCATCGACACTCCGGGGCACGAGGCGTTCACGGCGATGCGTGCCCGTGGTGCGCAGGTCACCGACGTCGCGATCCTCGTCGTCGCGGCCGATGACGGGATCATGCCGCAGACGGTTGAGGCGCTCAACCATGCCCAGGCGGCGGGCGTGCCGATCGTCGTCGCAGTGAACAAGATCGACAAGGAGGACGCGAACCCGCAGAAGGTGCGGCAGCAGCTCACCGAGTTCGGTCTGGTCGCCGAGGAGTATGGCGGTGACACGATGTTCATGGACGTCTCGGCGCTCAAGGGCATCGGCATCGACGAACTGCTCGATGCGGTGCTCCTGACGGCCGACGCGGGACTCGACCTGCGGGCGAACCCCGACAAGGACGCCCGCGGTGTCGCGATCGAGGCGAAGCTCACGCGGGGACAGGGCTCGGTCGCGACCGTCCTCATCCAGTCGGGCACGCTCAAGGTCGGCGATCCGATCGTCGCGGGCACGGCCTATGGCCGCGTTCGGGCGATGCACGATGAGAACGGCGAGGCGGTCTCGGAGGCGGGCCCGTCCCGTCCGGTCCAGGTCCAGGGCCTGTCGAGCGTCCCGCGCGCTGGCGACACGTTCATCGTCACCGACGATGACCGCATGGCTCGCCAGATCGCCGAAAAGCGTGAAGCGGTCGAGCGCAATGCCCAGCTCGCGAAGGGCCGCAAGCGGATCTCCCTCGAGGACTTCCACGACGCGGTCGGCAAGGGCAAGATCGACACGCTCAACCTCATCATCAAGGGTGACGTCTCCGGTGCCGTCGAGGCACTCGAGGAGTCGCTGCTCAAGATCGAGATCGATGACTCGGTGCAGCTGCGCATCCTCCACCGTGGTGTTGGTGCGATCAGCGAGTCGGACATCGACCTCGCGACGATCGACGACGCGATCGTGCTCGGCTTCAACGTCCGCCCGGACGTCAAGGCTCGCGAGCGCGCCGCGCGGGAGGGCGTGGATGTCCGCTTCTACTCGGTCATCTACTCGGCGATCGATGACATCGAGAGCGCGCTGACGGGCATGCTCAAGCCCGAGTACGAGGAGGTCCAGTCGGGTGTCGCGGAGGTCCGCGAGATCTTCCGGTCCTCGAAGGTCGGCAACATCGCCGGTGTGCTCGTGCGCTCCGGGACGATCACGAGGAATGCGAAGGCTCGCGTCATTCGCGATGGTGTCGTCGTCGGCGACGGCCTCGCGATCGATTCGCTGCGTCGCTTCAAGGATGACGTCACCGAGGTCCGCGAGGGCTTCGAGTGCGGTATCGGCCTCGGCAAGTTCAACGACATCCAGGTCGGCGACGAGATCGAGACGATCGAGCTGCGCGAGAAGCCGCGCGGGTGATGCCGCTGCGGTCCGCCAGGTGGCGGACCGCAGCACCGCATTCGTCGGATCGGAGGGAAACATGGCCAGTCCAGAGCGGGTCGCCAAGATGGCCGACCGCATCCGGGAGCTCGTGGCACGTCGGCTCGAGCGGGGACTCAAGGATCCCCGGATCGGCTTCGTGACGATCACCGATGTGCGTGTGACGGGTGATCTCCAACACGCCTCGGTGTTTTATACCGTGTACGGCAGCCAGGAGGAGCGCGACGAGACGGCCGCGGGGCTCAAGGCTGCGACCGGCCTGCTGCGCTCGGAGGTCGGCAAGCAGCTCGGCGTCCGTCTCACCCCGACGCTCGAATTCATCCCTGACGCGATCCCGGAGAATGCGGCGGCGATCAGCGCGGCGCTGTCCGAGGCCGCCGCGCGCGACGCCGAGGTGCGGCGACTAGCCGCCGAGGCGACGTACGCCGGCGATGAGGATCCGTACGTGAAGCCCCGCGAGCTCCTCGACGAGGACGAGGACGACGAGTAGGCGTCCTCGTCCGGGTCGCCCTCGGTCTTTCCCGTCGCATCAGGGGAGCGCGTAGCCGCCAGGAATGCGGACGGCGAGTCCGTCGGTCAGGAGCCCGGTGAGGGCCCGCTCGAGCTGTCCGGCGTCGGTCGCGACCGCATCGAGCTCCTCGCGCGCGACGCCGCCCGGGGCTGCGCGGAGCGCGGCCATGACGCGGCCGCGCATCTGCCGGTCGCTGCCCTCGAATCTCGGCTGCGGCCGTGTCGGCGCCTCGGCCGCGGGATAGCCGGCCGCACGCCATCCGCAGAGCGCTGCGACGGGGCAAGCGTCACAGTCCGGCGTGCGGGCGGTGCACACGAGCGCGCCGAGCTCCATCGCGGCCGCGTTGAAGGTGCGCGCCGCCGGCCCCGACGCGGGGAGCACGGTGGCCATGAGCTCGTGGTCTCGCCGGGTGTTCGGAGTCAGGCCGGCGACCCCCAGCATCGTGCGTGCCAGGACGCGCCGCACATTCGTATCGACGACTGGGGTGCGGATGCCATGGGCGAATGCGGCGACCGCCCCCGCCGTGTACGGCCCGATCCCCGGCAGGGCGAGGAGGGCATCGAGGTCGGCCGGGACCTTGCCGTCGTGTCGCTCGGCGATGATGGCGGCCGCCCGGTGCAGCGCGAGCGCGCGTCGCGGGTAGCCGAGCCGGTCCCAGGCGCGCAGCACCTCGGCCTGGCTCGCGGCGGCGAGGTCGGCGGGCGTCGGCCAGCGCGCGATCCAGTCGAACCACGCGGTGGCGGCCCGCTCGATCTGGGTCTGCTGCGACATGACCTCGATGAGGAGGATGCCCCAGGCGGTCGTGTCGGGCTCCCGCCACGGGAAGGGCCGCGCGTGCCGCCGGTACCAGGCGTTGATTCGCCGCGCGAGCCGGGGGGCCGTGGGGCTCATCGGTGCGGGACCCGGGCGAGGACCTCCTCGGGCGCCTTGAATCGCCCCTCGTCCTCGACCTCGTGCACGAGCTCGACGAGCGCGGCGTTGATGGGCGCGGCGAGCCCGTGCTCGCGGGCGATTCGGACGACGGCGCCGTTGAGGAAGTCGATCTCAGTGCGCCGCCCCCGCCGGATCGACTGCAGCGTCGACGCGGGGTTGGGCACGTCGCCCATGCCGTGGGCGATCGTGCGCGGGACGCGGTCGACGAGCCACAGCGGGGCGTGCGCGAGGCAGCCGACGAGGGGACCGGGGAGACGCAAGAAGGGATCGAATCGCGCCCCCACCCGCCGCGCGATGCGCACCGTCTCCCGGAGTGACGCCGACATGATGCGCCGCAGCCCCGGGTGGGCGACGACCTGCTGCACGGACAGGTCGGTGATGGCGGGGAGGGCGTTGACGTGGTTGATGAGGAGTTTCGTCCACTGGGCGCGGGCGATGTCGGTCGTGGCGAGGATGTCGATCGCGGGGCTGAGGGCGGCGACGACCTCGGCGAGTCGATCGGGGCTGCAGCCGGGACCTGCGCCGAGGACGGTGGGCTGCGCATTCGTCACGGTCACGATGCCGGGCTCGAGGTAGGACGCGGCGAATCGGGCGAGCGCCCCGATGAGCGGCGAGCGCGGGAGGATGCGCTCGGCGACGGCGAGCCCGCCGAGGCCGTTCTGCGCGACGATGACGGTCACGCCGTCGAGGAGTTCGCGGTGCGCCTCGAGCGCCCCCTCGGCATCCTGCGTCTTGGTGGTGACGAATGCGAGGTCCGGCCGCGTCCTAAGCGTCGCCCCCGCCGGGACCCGCGCGAGGTGCTCACCGAAACCGCCGGTGAGCCGTAGCCCCTGCCGCTGGATCGCCGCGAGCTGCTCGCCGCGGGCGGCGACCTCGACCTCGTGGCCCGCGCGGTCGAGGAGCGCGGCGATCGCACCGCCGACAGCTCCTGCACCGATGATCCCGACCCGCACGTTATCCACAGTAGGTGAGCGCGGGCGCGCGGCGCAGTGGGCGAGGTGACAGGGTGCCGGCATGCACCTCAAGCTCACTGTGCTCGGCGACACCGGTCCCGGCGTCGACCTGTCGGTGACGGCGGACCCGGAGGCGACGGTGGGGGAGCTCGCCGAGGAGCTTGCCGCGTACCTCGGGGCGGCGCCCGCGGGCCCCCTCGGGTCCGGTCTCGTGCGGACGCTTCGGCGACTCGACGCCGGAGCGCCGCCAGGAGTGCGGTCCGGGGACGGTTGGCGGCAGCTGCCCGCGGCGGCGCGACTCGCCGACGGTCCCCTCGCCAGCGGGGCGACGGTCGCCCTCGGGACCGGGCCGCTGCGCGATCCGGCCGCGCCGACCGTCGCGGAGCTTGCGGTGGTGCGCGGAGCCGACGCCGGCACTCGGCGGGAGCTGGCGGCGGGTACCTGGGTGCTCGGCCGGGACCCGCGCTGCGATGTCGTACTCGCGGACCCCATGGTCTCGGCGCGGCACGCGCGGCTGCACGTCGGCGAGCAGCTCGAGCTCGTCGACCTTGGTTCAGCGAACGGGACCATTGTCGACGGCCGTGCTGTCGGCCGGGCCACGCTCCGGTCCGACCAGAACGTCGTGCTCGGCGGGACCGTGCTACGGGTGCGCCCCCGCGGTCACTCGTCGACCCCGCGGACGCCAGACACCTCCCGGGTCATCCGCTCGCCCCGCGTCGAGCCCCGATTTGCGGGGGAGCGGCTCATCGCTCCGTCCCCACCGGAGCCCGCTGAGGCGGAGCGCGTTCCGTGGCTGTTCGCGTTGACCCCACTGGTGATCGCGGTCAGTCTCGCCGTCGCGCTCGGCCGCCCCCTCGCCCTGCTCATCGGTCTGGTGTCGCCGGTCCTGTTGCTCGGCGGCTGGCTCACGCAGCGGGCGAGGCGACGGCACCGTGCACGCGTCGCGCGGGACGAATTCCTCGCGGAGCAGGCGGCGCATGCCGCAGCACTCGAGCGGGCGATCGCCGCGGAGCGCACCGCGCGACACACCGAGGCGCCGACCGCACGGGAGGTCCTCGTGGCCGTCCATGCCCGCTCGCCGCTGCTGTGGACCAGGCGGCCGGAGCACGAGGGCTTCCTCGCGGTGCGACTGGGCACGGCGAGACTGCCGTCCCGCACGACGATCGATGCAGCCGACGGGCCGACCAGGCGTCGCGAGTCGCGTCCCGAGCTGGCGGACCTCCCCGTCGTCGCGCAGCTCCGCGAGGCGGGGGCGCTCGGGATCGCGGGGCCGCCGGCGCGGGCGGGGCCGATGCTCGACGGCATCCTCATCCAGCTCCTCGGCCTCAACTCGCCGAGCGAGGTCGTCCTCGCGGCGCTTGTCCCGGATGACTGGGCTGGACGAATGCGGTGGCTCGGCTGGGTCCCGCACGCCTCCTCGCCCGCGTCGCCGCTCGGCGAGCTGCCCCACCTCGCCGTGGGGCCGACGCGGGCGACCGAGCTGCTCGAGCGCCTCGAGGGCCTCGTGCGCGACCGCGTGGCGGTCGGGGCGTCCGGGGCGACGTCCTCCCTGCCGGCCGTCGTGGTGCTGTTCGACCACGACGCACCGGTGCCGCTCGAGCGGTGCATCGCCCTCAGCGAAGCCGGACCCGCCGTCGGGGTGCACCCGATCTGGCTGGCGCCCTCGCACGAGCGCCTCCCGGCCGCCTGCCGGATCTCGGTCGAGGTCATGGGGTCGGCGGCCGGTCGGGGGATGGGGACGCTGCGCTTCGTACGGCAGGGCCTCGAGCTTGTCGGGGCCCGACTCGAGGAGGTCGGCCCGGACGACGCCTTGGGCTTCGCTCGGGCTCTCGCTCCGCTCGTGGACGCGGCGGCGCCTCCCGCTGCGGTAGATATGCCGCGGGAGGTCTCGCTGGGCACGCTGCTTGGCGACGAGCTCCTCGACGACCCCGCCGCGGTGCTGCAGCGGTGGCGGGAGCACGACCGATCCGGCGCTCGCGGCCTGCCCGCGATCATCGGTGTCGGCCTGGAGGGGCCGGTGCGCCTGGACCTGCGGGCGCAGGGCCCGCACGCGCTCGTTGCCGGGACCACGGGCGCCGGCAAGAGCGAGCTGCTCCGCGCCTGGGTGCTCGGGCTCGCCGTCGAGCACCCGCCCGATCGGCTCACCCTCCTCTTCGTCGACTACAAGGGCGGCACGGCCTTCGCCGACTGCGTCCGGCTCCCGCACTGCGTCGGCCTCGTCACTGATCTCGGGCCGCGCGAAGCGCGGCGGGCGCTGGTGAGCCTGCGCGCGGAACTGCGCCGCCGGGAGCGAATATTCGCGCGCCTCGGGGCGAAGGAGCTTGTCGACCTGCAGGCCCGTGGCGACCTGGAGGCGCCGCCCGCGCTCGTCATCGTCGTCGACGAGTTCGCGGCGCTCGCGCGGGAAATCCCCGAGTTCGTCGACGGCGTGCTCGATCTCGCCCAGCGCGGGCGCGCGCTCGGCATGCACCTCGTGCTCGCGACGCAGCGCCCGGGCGGTGTCGTCACCGACGGGGTGCGGGCGAATGCGAGCCTGCGGATCGCGCTGCGCACCGCCGAGATGCCCGACAGCCTCGATGTGCTCGGGGTGCCGGACGCGGCGCGGCTCTCGGTGGCGACGCCCGGGCGGGCGCTGCTGCGGTCGGGGGCTGGGCCCGTCGAGGTCGTCCAGACCGCGTACACGGGCGGTCACAGCTCTTCGGCGGCGCCGCGGGTGCGGCTGGCGCCGCTCGGCTTTGCTGAGTCCGACTCCGAGCCCCCGTCCGAGCCCGTCGGGCTCGGACCGTCGGCCGCATCGGACGCGGTGGGGCCGAGCGATCTGGTCCGACTCGTCGCGACGATTGACGCGGCGGCGGGCCGGACGGGTGCGGCCGCGCCGCGACGTCCGTGGCTTCCGGAGCTGTCGGACCGGGTCGAGCTGACGGAGGTCCTCACCGGCGACGACACCCGCATTCCGCTCGGGGTCAGCGACGTGCCGGAGGAGCAGACGCAGCGCCTTGCCGTGTACCGTCCGGACCGTGATGGGCATCTCGCGGTGCTCGGCGCGAGTGGGTCCGGCAAGTCCGCGACGCTTCGCGCCCTCGCGCTCGCGGTGGCGGTGACGCCGCACGGCGGTCCGGTGCACGTGTATGGCATCGACTGCGCCTCGGGCGGGCTGCGCGGACTCGAGGCGCTGCCGCACGTCGGCTCGATCGTGCCGGGCGACGACTTCGAGCGCGTGGAGCGGCTGCTGCGTCGACTCAGCAGCGAGTTGACCCGGCGGGTGCGGGACTGGGCGAGTACCGGGGTCGAGGCGCTGCCAGCGCGGCGCACGGTGGCCGGTGGCGCGGACCTTCCGCGGCTCCTGCTCCTCGTGGACGGCTTCCCGGCGTTCCGGGAGGCGTGGGAGTCGCGTCCGGGTCGGGCGGCGGCGTATGACGTGGTCCGCGAGATCCTCGCCAGTGGTCGCTCGCTCGGGATCCATGTCGCGCTCACCGCCGATCGGGCGGCTGCGCTGCCGAGCGGCGTGGCGGCCGCGGTGCAGCGTCGCGTGCAGCTGCGGCCCGCGGACGACACCGGGTCGGCCCTCGCGACGGCACCGCCTGGCCGGGCCGTCGTCGACGGGCTCGAAACCCAGATCGGCTGGCTCGGCGCCGCGGCGGCGGCCGACTCGGTTGAGCCGGGTGCGGGCGGCTCCCCGGCGTCGGCGTCGCAGGCGATCGCGGCGTATGCCGCCCGGCACCGCGGTCGCATCCCGCGTGCCGAGCCGGTGCGGGCGTTGCCACGGGACCTTGATCCGGTCGAGCTGCCCGATGCCGTCGCTGGCGATCCGGTCCTCGGTCTCGCGGCGGAGACGCTCGAACCGCTCGGGTTCGCCGCGGACGGCGTGCTGCTGGTCGCGGGGCCGCCAGGCAGTGGTCGCACGAATGCACTGGCCTGGTCGGCAGTGGCGCTCCGACGAGCGGTGCCGACGCTGACCATCGTGCATCTGGGTCCCGTGGGCTCCGTGCTCGCTGGGCACCACGCCGTCCACCGCTCGGCGCTTGGGGCGGGTCCCGTCGAGGCGATCGTTCGCGAGCTGCTGGCGACGCCGGAGGCGACGTGCGCGGTCATCGTGGAGTCGGTGGCGAGTTTCCTCGGCACCCCGGCCGAACCGATGCTGCTCGCGCTGCTCCGGCAGCAGCGCGGTGCGGGTGGGTGTGTCATCGCCGAGGAGCAGGTCGTCGGCTGGGCGGGCGCCGCCCCCCTGCTGCTCGAGCTGCGGTCGGCACGGCGTGGCCTCGTGCTGCAGCCGGAGCCCGGCGATGTGGAGTCACTGCTCCGGGTCGCGCTCCCGAGGACATCGGGGGAGCCCGTCCCGCCCGGTCGCGGACTGTTCGTCGAGGCAGGTCGCGCCCGCCTCGTACAACTTCCTCACATGCGCCGCGGATCGCCGGCCGTCCACGGCTCGCCCGGGGTCGTCGCCGCGGATCTCGTGGTCGCAGTACCGTGACCACGATCGCCGCCGCCGCGGCGGTCAGGCACCCACAATAAGGAGGCATCCATGGTTGATCTCGATGTCAGCTACGACCAGATGCGGGCGGCGGCGGGCCGACTGCGGATCGGGCAGGAGGAGCTCGCGGCCACGCTGCAGCAGCTCCGAGCACACGTCGGCGTCCTCGTCGCCGATGGCTTCACGACGACCGCGGCGTCCGCCGCATTCCAACTCGCGTATGAGCAGTTCACCCAGGGCGCGCTGCAGGCGGTGTCGGGTATCGACGCCATGGCGCTGTTCCTCGAGCAAGCGGCCGCGACGCTCGCCGAGGTCGACGGCCGACTCGCCGCACAGTTCGCCGGCTGAGTCGGATGCGAGATCTGCGGCTGACGGCTGCGGCGCTCGAGCACACCGCGGCCGGGCTCGAGCGCGCGCACGCCGAGCTTGTCCTGGTGCGCCCCGCGCTCCACGAGGCGGCGGGGCTGACTGGGCACGCCCGGCTGAATTGGCGGCTGGTCGAGGTCGCCAACGACCTCGACCTCCGGCTCCGGGCCACCGCCGAGCTCCTCGCCGGGCTCGCGACTGCCGGGCCAGTGATCCGAGACTCCTTCGCAGCCGTCGATGCGCGCTTCGATGGCGTGGCGAGCGGCGGAGTGGAGCCCGGTGCTCGAGGGTGACCCCGCAGGCTTGGCGCGGTGTGCGGCGACCCAGCGAGGCGCGGCGGGCACGGTCCTCGCCGCGGCCGCCGAATTGCGCGGCGATTCGCCGGCCACCATCTCCCACGCGGTCGACGCGTTGCGCCTGGCCCAGCACCGGGCAGCCGCGAGCCTGGAGACGCTGCGCGCGCTGCTGCTGGCGACGGCCGCGATCCTCGAGGACTATGCGGCGGCGCTCGAGACGGCGCAGGGGCTCGCGGCCGATGCTGACGAGCAGGTCCGCCGGATCGACACGGCGCGCGAGCAGGGGGTCGAGCGCCTCGAGACGGCCCTGCGTCGACGCGCGCTCCTGGCCGGTGCCGACCCGGTCACGGCCGCCGGGCTGGAGCAGGAGGCCGCCGAGGAGCAGGTCCGGCTCGCCCGGCTGGATCGCCAGCGCCTCGATGCGGTGGCGCAGCACGAGCGCGCGGCGCACGATCGGGACGTCGCGGCGGAGGCCGCTGCCACCCGCTTCGCGGCGCTCGGGACATCACCGGATGCCGCGCAGCTCGCCCGGCCATCTGAGGCCGCCGACGCGGTGCACCCAGCTCCCGCCGGCACCTGGCTTCGCACCGTCCTCGACCTCCGGGAGCGCGCCGTCGAGCACCTCTTCGGCAGCCTCTGGGAGTCGCTCCTTTCTGCCGGCGCGTTCACCGTTGGTGGGCAGGCGGCACGGGTGGCATCACGGCCGTTCGAGCTCGCGGTCCTGGCGGCGGGTGCGGGCGTCGCCGCCGCATTCGTCCGGGAGTCCATTGCCGCCGATCTCCGCGCGCCGACGCCCACCGTGCGACCGGTGCGCGCCCCGGCGTCCGCGACACCACGCACCGTTGCGGAGGCGTTCGTCGAGGCGGCCGAGGTCGATGCGCTCGGACGCGACGCGCGGACTGTCGTCAAGATCACCCAGCTGCATGGCTCGGACGGCACCACCCGGTGGCGCGTCGTGCTGCCGAGCACACAGGAGTGGGTGTCCCTCGGCGGCGACCGTGGTGCCACCAACGACCTCGACGCGAACCTCGCCCTCCTGCTCGCCCCGGAGCATCGCACGCAGGTTGAGCGCGGCGTGTTCGAGGCGATGCGGCAGGCCGGCATCGCACCGGAGGACCCGGTGCTCCTCGTCGGCTTCAGCCAGGGCGGCATCATGTCGGCGCACCTCGCCGCACACCGCGACGAGCAACACTGGGCCGGGGTCATCGCGGCGGGTGCCCCGATCGACGCGATGCCGATCAGGCCCGGAGTGCCGGTCGTGTCGGTCGAGCACTTCGGCGATCCCGTTCCGCGCCTGGAACCCGGCCTCGCCCCGGACCGGGCAGCGAGAGACAACTGGACCACGATTCGGGCCGCGTCCAGCGCCACGAGCGACGGGCTCGTCGGCATCCACAGCGCTGTCGAGTACGACGCGACGCTGCGTCGGCACGGTGGTGACGTCGCTTCGCAACATCCGCAGTTGCAGGCCTTCTTTGCGGCCGACGAGCGCACGAGGACGCGATACTACGCCTGGCAGGAATGAGGTGGTGCCGTGGTTGACGCAGCTTGCGCGGCTAGCCTGGCACGGTGGATGAGGGCAGCGTGATCGGCGGCGGGGTGGTCCTGCTTGACAAACCGGCGGGGATCACGAGCCATGATGCCGTCGCGCGACTTCGGCGAGCGCTTGGGACCAAGAAGGTCGGGCACGCGGGCACGCTCGACCCGATGGCCACCGGCCTGCTCGTCCTCGGGGTGGGGCCCGCGACTCGGCTCCTCACCCACCTGGTCGGGCTCGACAAGGTGTATGCGGCGACGATCCGGCTCGGTGCGACGACGACGAGCGACGATGCGGACGGAGACCTCCTTGTCACGAAGGATGCCTCCGGCGTCGAGGACGCCGCGATCACTGCCGGCATTGCGGCGCTGACCGGTGAGATCTCGCAGCGCCCGAGCGCCGTCAGCGCGATCAAGGTCGACGGGGTGCGCGCCCACGAGCGCGTACGGGCGGGGGAGCACGTCGAGCTGAAGGCCCGCCCCGTCACGATCCATGCGTTCGTGCCGCTGGCGTTGCGTCGGGAAGCCGACCGCATCGACCTCGATGTGCGCGTGCACTGCTCCTCTGGCACCTATGTCCGCGCGCTCGCGCGGGACCTCGGGGAGGACCTTGGTGTCGGCGGCCACCTCACACGGTTGCGCCGCACCGCGATCGGGCCGTTCCAGGTGGCGGACGCGCAACCGGTGCCGGAGTGGCGAGCACGGGACGCGGCCGACGGGAGCAGCCCCCGCATTCATCTCCGAACTCCCGCTGAGGTCGCCGAGCGACTCTTCCCCTCGGTGCGACTCGACGGGCAGCAGGCCGCGGACCTCGCGAACGGGAAGCGGCTCGAGCTCGACACCCCTGACGCCCCGACCGTCGCGGCGCTCGCACCGGACGGCCGCCTCGTCGGGCTCGTCGCGATCGAGCGGGGGCGGACGCGGGTCCTCACCAATTTCCCGGTGCCGAGCCAGCGCGCCGGATCAGGGCAGGATGGTGTCTCGTGATCGAATGGTTCACCTGGGCGCAGATCATCCTGGGCCTCATCGTCGGCCTCACCTGCATCGGGTTCGCGATCGCCCGGCAGGGGCCCAACGATCTCATGGTCGGCGGCCTCGCCCTCATGGAGCTCGTCCTCATCGCGCAGGTCGTCGTCGCCATCGTCGCGCCGAATGTCGGCAACCACCCCAGTGGCAGCCTGCTCGAATTCTGGATGTACCTCGGGACCGCGCTCGTCATCCCACCCGCCGCGATCGTCTGGGCCCTCATCGAGCGCAGTCGCTGGGCCTCGCTCATCCTCGCCGTCGCGGCCATGGCGATCGCGGTTATGGTGCTGCGGATGCACACCATCTGGGTCGTTCAGCTCGCGTGAGCCGAATACGCTTGGCGTCGTGACCGAGACTTTGCCCGCGCCGGCCGGGACGGCCCGGCGGATGACCGGTGCCGCCCGCATCCTCGTCGTCGTCTACGGGATCCTCGCGCTCGCCGCGACCGGACGCTCGGTCTACCAGCTCATCGAGAAGTTCGACGAGGCGCCCGTCGCCTACTCGCTGTCCGTCGTCGCGGGCGTCGTCTACATCGTCGCGACCATTGCGCTCGCGGTCGGCACACCCGGCTGGCGCCGCGTCGCCTGGGTCGCCGTCGGCTTCGAGCTTCTCGGGGTGCTGACCGTCGGCACCATGAGCGCGACGCTCCCCGCGCTGTTCCCCCACGACTCGGTGTGGTCCTGGTTCGGATCCGGCTACCTCTTCGTCCCGCTCGTGCTGCCCGTGCTCGGCCTGCTGTACCTGTGGCGCACGCGACCGACGGCGACGCGGGAGGGCCGATGAGGGTCATCGAGGAACCATTCCCGGAGCACATCTCCGAGGGCTCGGTCGTGACGATCGGCAAGTACGACGGTGTGCACATCGGGCATCGAGCCGTGCTGGGCGCGACCGCGCGCCGCGCCACTGAGCTCGGGCTCGAGTCCATCGTCGTCACCTTCCATCGCAACCCGCACGAGGTGGTTCGCCCCTACTCGGCGCCGCAGCGGATCCTCAGCCTGGCCGGTCGGCTCGAGCGCATCGCCCAGACCGGCATCGACACCGCCGTCGTCATCCGCTTCGACGAGGCGCGATCCGAGGAGACGGCGGAGGACTTCGTACGAGAGCTGCTGGTCGGCCGACTCGCGGCGCGGGTGATCACCGTCGGCAGCGACTTCCGGTTTGGGCGCCGCGGGGACGGCGATGTGGCGCTGTTGCGCGAGCTCGGCCCCCGGTACGGCTTCGAGGTCGTCGAGTTCGACCTCGTCGGCACCGTCGGCGAGGCAAAGGTGTCGTCCACCCGCATTCGTGAGCTGGTCCTCGAGGGCGACGTGGCCCATGCCGGCGAGCTGCTCGGCGCACCGGTGTCCGTCACGGGCGTCGTCGTGCATGGCTCGGCGCGGGGCCGCGAGCTCGGCGTCCCGACGGCGAATCTCGAGCTCGGTGAATTCGACCTGGTGCCCGCCGATGGCGTCTACGCGGGCTGGGCGGTCGTCGATGGGGCGCGGTACGCAGCCGCGATCTCGGTCAGTGACAATCCGACCTTCGACGATGTCCCGGATCGCCGGGTCGAGGCGCACCTGCTCGATGTCGCCCTCGACCTCTACGGGCACCGGATCACGGTCGAGTTCGTCGCGCGGCTGCGGGGGATCGAGCGATTCGATGGCGTCGAGGCGCTCATGGCGGCGATGCAGGACGACCTCACTCAGACCCGGGCGGTGCTGGAGCACTGACGTGCCGTCGTAGGCTCGTGGCGTGACTGCCGCCGACGTCCTCGCACGCCTGACCGCCGCCCTCCCGACGGGCGCCGTGATCACCGATCGGGGGGTCGTCACCGAGCACTCCCAGGACCAGAGCCAGGAGCCGTGGTCACCGGACGCGCTCGCGCTCGTCAAGGTGCGGAGTGCGGAGGAGGTCTCGCGCGTCCTCGTCATCGCGAACGAGACGCGCACCCCGGTCGTGCCGCAGGGTTCGCGCAGCTCCGTCACCGGCGCGTCGAATGCGATCGATGGTGCCATCCTCCTCGACCTCTCGGGGATGCGCCGCATCGAGATCATTGACGAGCTCGAGCGCATCGCCGTCGTGCAGCCCGGTGTCCTCATCGAGGAACTGCAGCACAAGGTGGCGGCCCGCGGGCTCTTCTACCCGCCGGACCCCGGCTCGGTCGAGATCGCCTCGATCGGCGGCTCGGTCGCGACGAATGCGGGGGGCATGCGCTGCATCAAGTACGGTGTCACACGCGATTCGGTCCGCTCGCTCGAGATCGTGCTCGCGGATGGGTCGATCATGACGACCCGCGCCCGCACGGCGAAGGACGTCTCGGGGCTCGACATCACCGACCTCATCATCGGCTCGGAGGGCACGCTCGCCGTCGTCACCGAGGTGACACTGGCGCTCCGCCCCGCGCCGGGCCCGGCCCTCGCGGTGACGGCGACATTCGCGAGCGTCGGGGACGCCCTCGACGCCGCCAACGCGGTCGCAGCGGGGGAGCGCCTGCCGTCGACCCTCGAGATCATCGACGGGCTCGCGATCAAGGCGCTCCGCGAGTTCTCCGCCGAGGTCGATCTCCCGGCCGATGCCGAGGCCTGGCTCGTCGCGGTGACTGACGAGCACGTCGGCGCGGAGCAGGATCTCGACCGCTTCGAGGCGGCGTTCCGCGCCAACGGCGCGCTCACCGTCGAGCGCTCCTCGACACCGGAGGGCACCGAACGACTGCTGAAGGCCCGTCGGCTCCTCAACCCGGCGACGAATGCATACCGCCCCGGCCACCTGCACTCCGACGCCGCGATCCCGCGGTCGCTGCTGCGGGAGTTCGGTGAGCAGGTGCTCGCCTTCGCGGCGGAGCAGGGCATCGAGGTCTCACTGAGCGGCCACGTGGGGGACGGCAACCTGCACCCGGTCGTCTTCTACCAGCCCGGCGAGGAGGAGCAGGCCGGGCGCGTGCTCGACTTCATGCTCGAGCTCGCGGCCGAGTTCGAGGGCACGGTCACGGGTGAGCACGGCGTCGGCATCGAGAAGCTGGCGGCCGTCCGCAGCCAGTTCGACCCGCGTCGGCTCGAACTGCAGCGCGCGCTCAAGGCCGCCTTCGACCCGAACGGCATCCTCAACCCGGGTCGCAAGTTCTGATCAGTGCAGGCCGAAGAGCGCCGGCAGCCAGAGCACCAGGTCGGGGAAGAGGAAGTACACCGCCGTTAGCGCCAGGTCGAGGGCGACGAACGGTATGAGGTAGACGAATACGCCCTCGAGCTTCGCGCCGGTCGCGGCAGAGATGACGAACACGTTGATGCCCACCGGTGGGGTGATCAGCCCGATCTCGATCGCCTTGAGGACGAGTACGCCGAACCACACGCCGTCCATGCCGAGGCTCGTGACGATCGGCGCCACGATCGGCACCACGATGAGCATGAGCGAGAGCCCGTCGATCACCATCCCGAGTGGCACGAGCAGCAGCAGGATCGCCCCGGCGATCAGCATCGGCGGCAGCCCACCGCTCGCCAGCGATCGAGCCAGTGCTTGCGGCAGTCCGCTCAGCGTGATCATGTAGCCGAAGACGCCGCCGCCGGCGAGCAGCAGGAAGATCATGCTGCTGGTGCCGACCGACTCGCGGAACGAGGTGCGGAGCACCGTGCGCAGCGAACCGCGCTGCTTCTTGACCTCGATGACGGTGATCACCAGTGCCGCGACGGCACCGACGGCACCGGCCTCGGTCGCGGTGAATTGGCCGCTGTACAGGCCGCCGACGACGATGAGGAAGATGACGGCGGCATACACGATGCCGAGAAAGTCCCGCGCGCTGCCGCGGTTGTGGACCGACGGCACGGTCGGTGCGAGCGCTGGGCCGGCGGGCTGGGCCGCCGGCGGGCGTGGCTCGATCCCGCCGAAGTCCCGTCCGCGTCGCTTTCCGGTCAACGCGGCGTAGATGATGACGTAGGCCATCAGCATCAGACAGGAGAGCACGCCGGGGACGATGCCCGCGAAGATCAGGGCGGAGATGCTCTCCTCCGCCAGGATGCCGTACAGCACGAAGCCGATCGCGGGTGGGATGAGCGCCGCGAATGCGCCGGCGGCGGCGACGACCGCGGCCGCGTACTCGCGGCGATAGCCATATCGGCTCATCTCCTGCACCGAGATCCGGCCGAATGCGGCGACGTCGGCGACCGAGCTGCCCGAGATGCCGCTGAACATGGTCGTCGCGCCGACGGCGGTCGCGGCGAGACCGCCGGGCAGTCGGCCGACGATCCGGTTCACGGCGCGGAAGATCGCGATGCCGATCCCCGCATTCGAGATCAGCGATCCCAGGAGCACATACATGCAGATCACGAACAGCGCGTATTTCGCGACGGAGGTGTACGGCGTCGCGCCGAGAATGTTGATGAGGTTGCCGAGCTCGCCGAGCAGCACGAGGCCGGTGACGCCCGAGACGATGAGGGACAGCGCGATCGGCACCTCGATGACGATCAGCGCGATCAGGACGAGCGCGGAGATCGCGACGACAAGTTCCGCGCTCATGCCGCCACGTCCCGCGGCGACCGCATGAGCTGCTGGGCGAGCTGGAGCACGATCGCGACGACGAGGCCGCACAGCCCCACGACGATCGCGATCCTCGCGGGCCAGATCGGGACGCTCACCAGCCCGAAGCGGAATTCCCCGGCGCCGAGCGACACCAACGCTCGCGCGGATGTCGCGTAGATCAGCGCGAGCAGGATGAGCGCGCTGATCACGCTGCCGATCGTTCGCGTCACCCGCGCGACGCGGACGGGCAGGCGGTCGGTGACCAGTGTCGCGGAGATGTGCATCCCGTCGCGAGCGGCGGTCATCATGCCGAGGTAGGCGGCGACGACGAGGAAGACCTCGGTGATCTCGATGGCTCCCGGGATCCCGCGGCCTGTCGTGCTGCGCAGCACGACGTCGATGACGGTGACGCCCATCAGGAGACAGGTGCTCGCGATGGCGATGACCCGTGAGGCGAGTTCGATGCCTCGCACGGTGCGCGGCATCTCAAGCGCGATGGTCATGTCTCCCCCTTAGCTCAGGTGTGAGGTGGCGTCCCGTGGTTCCCGGTCGATCGAGACCGGGAACCACGGGCGTTGCCATGATCCACTCAGTGTGCGGCCGCGCACCGCGCCATGCCGGACGGGGACGGGGCGGAGCTGGCAGCGTCGATCGCGGCCATGTACTCGTCGTAGAACTCCGCGGCCGGCGCACCGGCCTGCTCCGCAGCGGACTGCCACACGTCGCGTGGCTCGGTGCCGACGCGCTCCTGCCACTTCTCGGTCTCCTCCTCGGGCCAGACCGAGACCGTGCCGCCGATCGCCAGCACGATCTCGCAGGCCTCGTCTTCGCCGATGGCCACGTTCGCGCGGTAGCGGTCGTCGAACTCCCGGGCGAGCTCGGCGATGAGCTCGCGGTCGGCCTCGGGCATTGCGCCCCAGCGGGCGGCGTTGGCGGCGAGCACGTTGAACGTGTACGTGCCGAGCCCGGTGTCGACGATGTGCGGTGCGACTTCCTCCAGGCTGAGCGAGGGCACGGCGTCGAAGATCATCGAGGTGTAGCCCGCGACCAGGCCGCGCTCGATCGACTCGTACAGGTCGCCGACCACCAGCGAGACCGCGTTGCCGCCCGCGGCCTGGACCGCGGTGGCCGCCTGTCCCGCGGCGCGAATCGACTTCCCCGCGAGCCAGTCCACGCCGGGCACCGGCTCGGTGGCGGCGAACATGGAGGGTGCCGAGGCGGCGAAGGCGAGCGGCACGACTCCCGCCTGGTCCCATTCCTGCTGGTATGTGTCGGAATGCTCCGCGAGGTCGGCGAGCGCCCCCGCGAGGACGGCCATATCGGCTGTGACGAATGGAATGCTCGTGATCTGCGAGAGCGGCAGCTCCGCAGGGCTGTACTGCGGTGTCATGAATGTGAGGTCCGCGCGCCCGTCGACGACTCCCGCGAGCAGCTCATCGGCGGGCAGCAGCTCGCCGTTGTAATACGGGTCGATGATGACTTTGCCGTCGCTGCGCTTGGCCGCCTCGTCGATGAGCCAGACGAGCGTCTTGCCATGCGGTGCGGTGGGCGCCACGTAGGTGGCGAGTTTGTAGGTGCGCGGGGAATCGTCCGCGCCGGGGTCGTTCGACGTCGGCGCGGACGGTGCGCAGCCGGTGAGCGCGACGGCTGCGGCTGCGATGGCGATGCCGACTCGTGTCATGAGGCGACGTTGCATGGAGAACTCCTTCGTTCTGGGTTGGTGGGTTGGGGATGCGCTGCGGGTCAGGCGCCGTACTGCGCCTGATATTTCGCCTGGATCTCAGGCGGCAGGACGAGCGGGCGCAGGTACGAGGGGTCGGTGCGGTCCTGGGTGCCCTTCGGGTAACCGTCCCAATCGCCGTGCACGGAGCCGTCCGCGAGGATGCGGAAGTCCACGCTCAGTGTGCGCAGCGCGATGCGCCACTCGCCGTCGCGCCGTTCGAGGCGGTCGATGTAGCGGCCTCCCGCGATGTGGACGGTGCGGCCGTCCTGGTAGCGGTGCACGAAGATCACATAGCTCTCGGCGTGCGCCTCATCGCCGTCGATGTCGGAGGTGTGGCTCGTGATGTGATGCATGTGCGAGGCGTAGCCGCTGTGGACCTGATAGTTCGCCCAACGCACGAAGTCTTCCCGGCGATACACGTGGGCACCGTGGTTATCGACCGCATCCTCGTGGAACACGCTGGCGAGGATCTCGTCGTCGTGCCGGTCGAGCCCGCGGCTGTACCGATAGATGCATTCGAGGATCTCCTGCTTGTCCACCAGTTGCTGGAGCTTCTCGAGCATGTCGCTGGAGAGTACGGGGTTCGGCTGATTCACGCGCCGGCCTTCCTTCCTGGAGGGGCAACGCGAGCCTCCTCCTATTCCGAATAATGATTATACGGAATAGGAGATCTGTCAACGGAGTGTTACTGCAGCACGATGCGCCAGGCGGGACCGCTGCCGTCAGCGGGGGAGTGCATCATCGCCGCGACCTCAGCGGCCTTGACGTCATTGGCCATGACCGCCAGTCCCATGGCTTCGTGGATCTTCCGTGAGCCCTCGGCGAGCTCCGCGTCGACCTCGAAACTCGCGACCGAGTTCTCGATCATGTCGACGATGGCGCAGTACACATCCGTGAGGGTCTTGCTGCTGCTGGCCCGTGCGACCTGTCGGTCGACCTCCCAGTTCGCAGCAAAGATCTCCCGCGGGGCCTTCGCCCCTCGGAGTCGGTGGAGTGACCGGCCGATTGCTGCGGCACTATGCTCGTCGCAATTGGCGGCACCCTCCGCGACGACCAGCGATTGAAGAGCGTCCTGGATGTTGAGGAGTGCGTTGATTTCCTGCGGGTTCCGTTGCGCCCGCAATAGTACTTCCGAGAGCCCCTCTCGCTGCCGACGCTGGCTGACAAAGACGCCGCCCTTCGGTCCCCGTCGCACCACGACGTAGTCGCGCGCCTGGAGCAGCCGCAGCGCCTCATTCAGTGTCCCTGGCGCGACCTCGTAACGCTCCAGGAGTTCTTGCTTCGTGCCCAACCGTGAGCCCGCTGGGAGCCGCGGTGTGTCGATCTCCCGCTGAATCTCGTTGGCGAGCCACGAGGCCTTCGACTCTGGGATCATCGTTGCCGACTCCATCTCATCGTAAGAAGGCCTGATCACGGCCGGTGGTGTGGGGCAGTCTCGGAGTCAGCGTACCCGTCGGCCCACCTGAGCACACGGTCGGTCGGGCTGAAGCGCCGCGGGGGTTCCCACCTCAGAGCTTTGCGAGGAATGCGCGGTAGAACGCGATCCCGGCGAGCCAGGAGTCCACGCGGATGCGTTCGTCGACGGCGTGGAGGGCGGCGCGTTCCGCCTCCGACAGGTCGAACGGCGTGAAGCGGTAGACCGCCTCGGTGAGGCTCGTGAACGACCTCGAGTCGGTCGCACCGGTCTGACCGTACGGGGCCGGCACGACGTCGGGGAAGATGTCGGCGATCGTCGCGACGAGGCGTTCCCAGCCGGGCCCGTCGGTGGGCGAGATAGGGGCCGGCTCCCAGCCGGAGATGAGCTCGACGTCGACACCGCGGTCCCCGGTCGCCGCGCGGAGCCGCTCGAGCGTGCCGGCGAGCGTCTCGCCGGCGAGGACCCGCGCATTCATGACCGCCTCGGCGCGCTCGGGCACCGCGTTGAGCGCGTGGCCGCCCGAGATCTGCGTTGCGACGACGGTCGTCCGCGTCATCGCGGCGCCTTCGGGCTTCGACTGCAGGGCCCGCACGAGCAGCGGTCCGCTCCACGCGACACCGCGGTAGAGCCAGGGCAGGAGCCCGCGGCCGCCGCGCCCCGCGGCGCGGAACATACCGCGCGTCGCCGCGGTGAGCCTGGCCGGGAAGGGCCCGCGGTCGATCCGGGCGATCGCCGTCGACAGCCGGAGAATCGCCGAGTTCGCCGGTGGGGCGGAGGAGTGCCCGCCCTGCGTCGTGACGCTGAGCCGGAAATTCGCGACCCCCTTCTCCGTGATGCCGATCGCCGCGAGCCGCGCATCGACCCCGGGGAGGAATCCGCCGACGATCGCGCCGCCCTCGTCGAGAACAAGCTCCGGCCGCACACCGCGCTCCGCGAGCAGTGCCGCGGCCGCGGCGGCACCGGTCCCATTCGTCTCCTCGTCATGTCCGAAGACGAACCACACATCGCGCGTCGGCCGGAAGCCATCGGCGGCGAGGTGGTCGGCGGCCTCGAGGATCGCGACGAGTGAGCCCTTGTCGTCGATCGTGCCGCGGCCCCAGATGATCCGGTCGCCGTCATGGTCGACGAGCTCGGCATCGAACGCGGGGTGTCGCCAGTCCTCGAGCCGACCGGGGGCGACGACGTCCTGGTGGGCCATGAGGATCACGGGCGGGAGCGCGGGATCGACACCGGGCCAGCGCCACAGCATCGTGTGCCCGGCGACGAGCTCTCGCTCGACGCTCGCGTGCACGGTCGGGTAGGCCTCGGCGACCGCGTCCCGGAAGGCCTCGAAGGCCGCCCAGTTCGTCGATCCGACGTCGGCGAGGGAAACGGTAGGAATGCGCAGGAGCACCCGGAATCGTTCGACCGCGGCATCGTTGCTCACCTTCCCGAGCGTAGTGGGCTAAGATGGCCCGTAGCGCGCCGACCGCGCGACCACCGGGAGTTCGCACTCGGGTCTGGTCCGAGGCCGCACGCAGTTCGAGGCCAGGTCGGCCCGATCGCATCACCCGCACCAGCACCGCCGCGTCAGCGGCACGGAGACGAGTAGTGGCACCCACAGCCGAAGCAACGGCGAAGTCCCGCGCACACGCGCCCCGTCGGCGCGCCCGCCCCGGCGATGAGACCGGCGTCATCCCGATCCTGGCGCGCGCGGCTCGCGAGGTCGAGTCCGCCGTGCAGAAGGGCCCGCTCAAGCCGGCGAGCCGCACCCGGTTCCAGGTCGCCGCGCTGCTGCTCCGGGAGGAGAAGGAGCGAGTCAAGCACGACGAGCACCTCACCGAGGCCGACCGTCAGAGCGAGCAGAAGCGGCTCGACGGACTCGCGGGCATCCTCGCGAAGACCGCGGCACGAGACCCGAGCCTCATGGGACTCCTCGAGGCCGACGCGCCGACCACACCCGCCGCGAAGGCGCTGCGGCGCCAGATGCTCATCGATGCCGGCATCGAACTCGCCCCCGAGGAGCTGCTCATCGTCGAGGAGCCGAAGCAGGTCGAGGCCCAGACCACCAAGCAGGTGCTGCCCGCCTCCGTTCGCCAGATGCAGATGGCGAATCCGTTCCTCGCCCCCGATCTCGACGCGCTGCAGCCGCAGCGCACCACGACCGGTCGGCTGCTGAACTGGGAGCTCGTCGAGCCGCTCTTCCGCTCGTTCGAATCCGGTGCGGGCGGTGTCGCGGCGTCGATGGAGCTCCCGGCGCCCGGATCGCTGAAGGCGGCGGGTGATCTCGAGCTCATGCCGCACCAGTCACAGTTCGTCGAGAGCGCTCGGCAGGGGCACCGCACCTTCCTCCTCGCTGATGAGCCGGGACTCGGGAAGACCGCGCAGGCGCTACTCGCCGCGCAGGCCACCGGTGCCTTCCCGCTGCTCGCCGTCGTCCCGAACGTCGTCAAGACGAACTGGGCGCGCGAGGTCGCTCGTTGGATCCCGAATCGACGCGTGTCCGTCGTGCACGGCGACGGCGACGACGTTGACGCCTTCGCCGATGTCATCGTCGTCAACTATGAGGTGCTCGACCGGCACGTCGGCTGGCTCGGCAGGTTCGGCTTCAAGGGCATGGTCGTCGACGAGGCGCATTTCATCAAGAACCTGAAGTCGGAGCGCTCGAAGCACGTGCTCGCGCTGTCTCGCAATATCCGCGCGGCGCACCCGCGGGCGCTCTTCGTCGCCCTCACCGGCACGCCCCTCATCAACACGATCGAGGACTTCCGTGCGATCTGGCTGTACCTCGGCTGGCTCATCGAGGACGGCCGCGGCAACCAGAAGCCGTCGCCGCAGCTGCTGAGCGAACTCGAGGCGACAGGGCTGACTCCGCTCGACCCCGGGTTCTTCGCCGCGGCGCGGCAGGCGGTCATTGATCTCGGCATCGTCCGGCGACGCAAGGTGGACGTCGCCGCCGACATCCCCGCGCGGCGCATCGCCGACATCCCGGTCGAGCTCGACGACGAGCTGGGCGGCTCGATCCGCGCCGCCGAGCAGGCGCTCACCACGCGGCTCCTCGACCGCTATGCGCGGCTCGTCGCGCTCCGGCCAGATGCCGCCCGCGAGGATCTCATTCGGGTCGTCGCGCACGCCGAGCTCGAGGAGTCGAAGGGGGCCACGGGCGGCGACAATGTCTTCACGATGGTCCGACGCATCGGGCAGGGCAAGGCGAGTCTCGCCGCCGACTACACGGCCAACCTGGCCCGCTCCGTCGGCAAGGTCGTGTTCTTCGCCAAGCACATCGACGTCATGGACACCGTGGAAGACCAGCTCGCCCGCCTGGGCGTGCGCTCGGTGTCGATCCGCGGTGACCAGAGCGCCAAGGCACGCCAGGAGGCCATCGATTCGTTCACCAACGACCCGGCGGTCGAGGTCGTCGTCTGCTCGCTGCTCGCCGCCGGCGTCGGGCTCAACCTGCAGGCGGCGTCGAACGTCGTCCTCGCGGAGCTGTCCTGGACGTCGGCGGAGCAGACGCAGGCGATCGACCGGGTGCACCGGATCGGGCAGGACATGCCTGTCACCGCCTGGCGGATCATCGCGGCCCACACCGTCGACGCCCGCATCGCTGACCTCATCGGCGAGAAGGCCGGGCTCGCCGCGCGCGCGCTCGATGGCGCCGACGACGAGGTCCAGGCCGAGACGAACATCCAGCTCGAGGCGATCGCCGGGCTGCTGCGCGACGCGCTCGCCTGAGCGGAGACGGTCCGCCGTCCCCGAGTTCGCCGCTCCGCTAGGCTCGCGGCGTGGTGCTCGATGCGACGCCCCGACGGCAGGGGGACCCGTCCGATCTCCGGGGGATGACGGCTGCGGAGGCGATGCAGCGCGACCGCGAGCTCGAGGGGATCGACTGGTCCCACATTCCTCCCGACATCCAGCGGTGGAGCATCGACGCGCCGAGCGGGCGGCTCGCGGGGATCCAGGCCGGTGCGCCGGGGTCGCTGCGCATCCTGCTCGTGCCGGGGGTGACGGGCTCGAAGGAGGACTTCCTGCTCATGCTGCCGCTGCTGGCCAGCGCGGGCTATCTCGTCGAGAGCTACGACCTCGCGGGCCACTACGACTCGATCGATGCGGGCCCGGAGCGGCTCGACCCGCCGCGGCGACACTACGATCATGACCTCTTCGTCGACGACCTGCTCGCCGTCATCGACCACGGCGAGGGCCCCGTCCACCTGCTCGGCTACTCGTTCGCCGGCACTGTCGCGCAGCTCGTCGCGGTGCGCCACCCGGAGCGCATCGCCTCGCTGACTTTGCTGTCATGCCCGCCGGTCGCGGGGCAGACCTTCCGCGCGACGAAGAGCGCACTTGGGCCACTGTCCCGAGTGGTCGGCGGACGGCAGGGCGCCGGGCTCATGCTCTGGGGCATCCGGCAGAACTTCAACCGGACGCCGCAGCACCGCTACGACTTCGTCATGGCACGAATGCCGCGGTTGCGTCGCGCGGCAATCGATGACGTCATCGGGCTCATGCGTCGCACGCCCGATCTCGCCTCCGAGCTCGCGGCGCTCCGGTTGCCGAAGCTCGTCGCGTACGGTGCGCACGACCTCTGGCCGGCCGGCGCGCACGAGCGCTTCGCGCGGGACATCGGCGCGAGGGTCGTCCGCTATGACGAGGCGGGGCACAGCCCGTGCGAGGAGACGCCGCACCAGCTCAGCCGCGACCTGCTCCAGCTGATCGAGGGTACTCAGGCCGAGGTGTAGCTCGCGCCGGGCTCCTCGTCGGCGAGTCGGCTCGCGACCCACTCGCGTCGGCGGTCGAGGTAATTCTGCTCCGAGCCGTTGAGCGCGAGCGTGACGAGCGCCATCCGGACCCGGCGGCCGAGTCCGCGCCAGGTGTCGAAGGGCCGCGCCGAGACGCCGACGACGAGGCTCCGGTCGAAGCGCACCCCCATGCCGGGCTCGAGATTGATCGTGAGGTCGAGGTCGTCGTGGACGTCGGCGCGATCGACGTGGGCGCGTTGCCGCAGCGTCGGCCAGATGCTCGCCCGCAGTGCGAGGTTCGAGCCGAAGAGCACGTCGTGGGCGAAGAGTCGGCCGAGGATCGCGGGATACAGGTCGAGGTAGCAGTGAGTGGCGATCCAGTGGATGACGGCGTTGCGTCCGTAGAACCGCCCCGGCCCGCTCAGCGCGTCGAGCCCGGGTGCGGCCTCGAAGGCCGCGACGACGCGGGCGACCCAGTCGGCTGGCGGCACGGAGTCCGCGTCGAGGCGCAGCAACAGCTCATAGGATGCCGCATTGAACCCGGCGGCGGTCGCGAGCGGGATGCCGCGGCGCGGCTGTGTGACGACTCGAGCACCGTGCCGGAGGGCGACCTCGACGGTGTTGTCGGTCGAACCGTTGTCGACGACGATGAGCTCGTCGGGCGCGTGGGTCTGCCGGTCGAGGGCCGTCAGGCACTGCTCGAGCATCTCCGCGTCGTTGAGCGAAGGCACGATGACCGAGGTGCGCAGTGACATCGGCATCAGGCTACCCTGGCGACGTGTCGCAATCACGGCGTTCGCGGCGCGTCCCGGGCCAGTTCCTCCTCGCGACGATCGGCATCCCGATCGCCTCCCTCGGGGTGCTGTTCGTGCTCGGACTCTGGTTCGACCTGCTCGGTCCCGGTGACGCCTTGCTCGGGATGGCGCTCGCGCTCCTGCCGTTCGCGATCGTCGTCGCCGGGGTGCGGTGGGTGGATCGCTGGGAGCGGGAGCCGCGCTGGGCGGTCGCCTTTGCCCTGCTGTGGGGCGCGGGCTTCTGCGCGATCATCGGCATCTCCGTCGACTTCGGTGCCGCCGGACCGGGCAGTCATCTCACGGTCGCGGTGGTGCAGGCGCCGATCGTCGAGGAGGTCGCGAAGGCGCTCGTGCTCCTCATCCTCGTCGTCGTCGCCCGGCGGCAGCTCGACGGGCCGGTCGACGGCATTGTCTACGCGGCTTGGACCGCGGCGGGGTTCGCATTCATCGAGAACGTCCTGTACTTCGGCGCCGAGTTCGCCACCGGCGGCGATGTCCCCGGCCTGTTCCTCGTGCGCGGCCTCATGTCGCCATTCGCCCACCTCATGTTCAGCGCCTGCGTCGGCATCGCCGTCGGTGCGGCTGTGCGTCGCGGGCGCAGCTTCCCTGGCGTGGCGCTGGCCTGGCTGCTCGGGCTCGTGCCCGCGATCGGGCTGCACCTGGTGTGGAACGTCGCACTGGTGGTCGTCTCGGATTTCCTGGTCTATTACCTCCTCGTCCAGCTGCCACTGTTTGCCGGCATGGTGTGGGCGGTGTCGTGGTTCCGCCGCGAGGAGCGACGGATCACGGCGGCGCGGCTGAGCGAGTTCGCCGCGGCGGGCTACTTGCACCTGAGCGAGGTCGACACCCTGGCGACCCGCGAGGGACGTCGCCGCGCCCGCCAGTGGGCGAGCGACTCGGGCCGCGGTGCCGAGATGCATGCGTACATCCGGACCGCGACGCGACTCGCCTTCGCCGGGCAGCGCTCCCGCACCGGCGGTGGCGCGGAGGAGGTCGAGCAGGCGCTCGTGGCGTTCGAGGCGGCTCGGGCCGAGATCCGGCGCTGAGGGCGTGGCCCCCGCGGCCGGCGTCGCAGCGGACGGACTACACTGGACAGTCCGCAATTTCCAGGTGGGAGAGCGATGACGTCGGCTGAAGTGGCTCGTGAGCGCGAGTATGTGCATGGTCTGTATGCGCGCCTCGATGGCATTCGCGACGCGGTGCAGCGCGAGCTCGAGGCCGTGCGCGGCGTTGGCGGCGACGGGGGCACACACCAGTCACGGACCGAGCGGGACGCATTCGCCCGGATCTATGAGGACCGGATCGCCCAGCTGCGGGAGATCGACGAGCGGCTCGCGTTCGGTCGGCTCGAGCTGCAGCCGGTCGACGGCGAGGAGGTGCTCCACTACATCGGTCGGATCGGGCTGCGCGACGAGGAGCAGCAGCCGTTGCTGCTGGACTGGCGGGTGCCGCAGGCGTCCGCGTTCTACCAGGCGACCGCCGCGGCCCCGCTCGGGGCCAGGGCGCGACGCCACCTGCATTCGCGCGGTCGCGACGTCATCGGGGTCGACGACGAGGTCTTCGACTCGGCGCTGCTCGCGGAGGATCGCGCTGAGCTGCAGGGTGAGGCGGCGCTCATGGCCGCGCTCACGATGGAGCGCACCGGGCGCATGCAGGACATTGTCGCGACCATCCAGGCGGAGCAGGACCGGATCATTCGTGCCGACCTGCACGGGGCCCTCGTCGTGCAGGGCGGGCCGGGCACCGGCAAGACCGCGGTCGCGCTGCACCGCGCGGCCTACCTGCTCTACTCGCATCGGGAGCGGCTCGCCTCCGCGGGTGTGCTCATCGTCGGGCCGTCCCAGTCGTTCCTCGAGTACATCGAGGCGGTGCTGCCGTCGCTCGGCGAGACGGGGGTGGTGACGGCGTCGCTCGGCTCGCTGTTCCCCGGGGTCGAGGCGACGACCGAGGATCAGCCGGCGGCCGCGGCGCTCAAGGGCAGTCTCGAGATGGCGAAGCTGCTGCGGCGCGCGGTGAAGTCGCGCCAGGTGGCGCCAACGGCCGACACCGATGTCGAGGTGGACGGTGAGCGGATCCGCGTACCCGCGTCGCTCGTGCGCGACGCGATGCGACGCGCCTGGGATTCGCACCGGCCCCACAACGTCGCGAGGGTCACCTTCAACCGGGTCGCGATCACCGCGATCGCCGAGCTGCTCGCCGAGGAGCTGCGGCAGCGGGGCCGCGCGATCGACGACAGCGACCTCGCGCTGCTGCGCGAGGATGTGCGCACCGCGTACGACGTCAAGGTGCTGCTCAACACCGCGTGGCTGCCGCTCACCCCGCAGAAGCTCGTCGAGGACCTCTTTGCCCGGCCGAACTGGTTCGCGACGCTGACCCCGCGGTGGACGCCCGAGCAGCGGGCACTGCTGCGCCGCGATCGCGGGGCCGCATTCACCATCTCGGATGTGCCGCTCCTCGACGAGGCCGCGGAGTTGCTCGGCGAGGACCCCGTCGCGGACACGACGGGGCGGGAGCGCGAGCGCCAGTTCAAGCGGGATCTGGAGAATGCGCAGGCCGCGATCCGCAATATGCAGGTCGAGGGGCTCGTCGACGCCCGGCAGCTCGCCGAGTCGTTTGCGGATGGTGCGATGACCCGGGCGAGCGCCGCGGAGCTCGCCGTCAGCGATCGGACCTGGACGTTCGGCCACATTGTCGTCGACGAGGCGCAGGAGCTCTCGCCGATGCAATGGCGGCTCCTCGTGCGCAAGAATCCGCTGAAGTCGTTCACGATCGTCGGTGACGTCGCGCAGCTGTCGTCTGCGGCGGGCACGGGGGACTGGGAGCGGGCGCTGCGGCCGGTGTTTCGGGACGCCTGGCGTGTCGAGCACCTCACGGTCAACTACCGGACGCCAGCGCAGATCGCGGCCGCGGCGGAGGCGATGGCGGCGGCGAACGGGGTGCCGGTCACGCCGACGAAGTCGGTGCGGGAGGGTGACTGGCCGGTCGAGGTCGATCGGGTTGCTTCGGAAGACGGCCTTGCCGACGCGATCACCGCGGCCGTGCGCCGGGTCCGCGCCGATGCGGCCGATGCGGCCTCGGTCGCGGTCATCGCGACGCCGGCGACGATCGACCTCGTGGCGGCGCAGCTCACCGCGACGCTCGGCGCCGAGGTCCTCGGGCGCGGGAGCGCGGGGCTCCGCCGACCGGTCGCGCTGCTGAGCCCGCAGGACGCGAAGGGGCTCGAGTTCGACATCGTCATCGTCGTCGAGCCGGCCGACATCATCGCCGATGCGCCGCGCGGCGCGGGGGCGCTGTATGTCGCGATGACCCGGCCGACGCAGCGCCTCGTGCTCGTCGCGGCGGGGCCGCTGCCGCGCGGCATCGACTACTTCTGAGGCGCGGTCGGCGCAGTCCTCGACCTCGATGCGTTTCGTCCGGGCGGTGTGCCCCGCCCAGTAGCCTTGGCGCATGCGATGGAGCTGGCCGTTTCTCATCTATCCGCCGGTCGTGCTCCTCCATCTGGGGCTGCTCGCGGTGGGTGCCTCGGGCGCGCCCGTCACAAAGGCGCTGCTCATGCCGGCGCTGCTGCTGGCGGTCGTGCTCACCGTCGGCGTCACGGCCCGACCCGAGCTCTTCCGCGCGGATGCGACGGGGGCCGCGCGCGGGCGCGTCCTCGCCGTGGCGCTCCTGCTCGCGCTCGGCATCGTCGCGTCCTGGTTCGGTGACATCCTGCTCGGCCCCTACTTCGTCGTGGGGCTCGCGAGCTTCGGGGTCGCGCACCTGCTGTTCATCGCGGCGTTCAATGGTCCGGCCGCCGCCCGGCGGCTCCCGGGGTGGACGCTCGCCTACGTGCCGCTCCTCGCACTCGCGCTCGTGCTCCTCTGGCCGCACCTCGGTGAGCTTCGTGTCGTGGTGGCCGGCTACGGCATCGTCCTCGCACTCACGGCGATGACCGCGGCGCGGGTGAGCGGGCTGACGGCGCTCGGCGGTGGGTTGTTCCTCGCCAGCGACACGCTCCTGGCCTTCCGGCTCTTCCAACCCGGCTTTGTCGAGGCGTTCCCCGACCCGTGGCAGGACCTGCTCATCATGGTGCTGTACTGCGCGGGCGAGGGACTCATTGCCCTCGGCGTGCTGCGCCGCCTCGCGGATCGGTCGGCGGCGCCAGCGGTGTAGACTGCTTCGGTTGCCGTGTACCGGCCGCGGATCAAGAGCGCCTGAGCATGCCGGCTCAGGCACCGCGCAGCGAGAGGAAGGGGAGCCGCCCTATGGCTCTGGACGCCGACATCAAGAAGGCCATCATCGACGAGTACGCCACCCACCCGGGCGACACCGGCTCCCCCGAGGTGCAGGTCGCGTTGCTGTCGAAGCGCATCAAGGACCTCACCGAGCACCTCAAGTCGCACAAGCACGACCACCACTCCCGTCGTGGCCTGCTGCTGCTCGTCGGTCAGCGTCGCCGCCTCCTCGGGTACCTCCAGGACATCGACATCACGCGCTACCGCACGCTCATCGAGCGCCTGGGCCTGCGCCGCTGAGCCCAGCCGCCCGCGAGGCTGTCGCGAAGGCCGTCACCTAAGCGGGTGGCGGCCTTCGGCATCTCCGCGATGTCGGTGCCCGGGGTTAGCATCCTCGCGTGCGGAAGTTTTGGCCCCTCGGGGCCTTCCTCGTCATCGTGGTGATCCATCACGTCCTCCTTGGGGTGCAGGCCTACTCGCTGGTGACGAAGGGGCTGCTCATGGGCACCCTCCTGCTCGGGGTGCTCACGGTCGGTCTGGTGACCGACCGTGAGCTGTTGGCGACGCGGCGCGTGCGCTACGCATTCGTCCTGCTGTGCGGTGGGATCGCGCTGTCGCTCGCGGGTGACCTCGGGATCGTCGTGTCGCTCGAGTTCGGCATGATCTGGTTCGTGCTCGCGCTCGCGGTGTATATCGGGATGCTCGTGGGGCCCGCGCGGGCACGGTCGCTGTCTTGGTGGGCGATCCCGTACGGGCTGTGCTACTCGCCGATCATCGCGCTCCTGTGGGTGCACCTCGGCGAGCGGGGCCCGCTCATCGCCTTCTATGGCCTGCTGCTGATGCTGTTGGCCGTGGTGGCGACGATGGTCGGGCGCGTCGCGGCGCTGGGGGGCTTGGTGTTCCTCGTGGCGGAGGGGCTGCTCGGCTTCCGGCTGTTTTGGCCGGAGGTGCTCGCCGGGTTCCCCGACCCCTGGCAGGACGTCGCGATCAGTCTGCTGTACTGCGCGGGCCAAGGACTGCTCGCGTTCGGCGTGCTGCTGCGGCTGAGCGACGAGCCCCGGCTCGCGACCGAGCGTGCCAGCCGGGTGGTGGTGCCGGTGCCGAGCTGAGGGGGGTGGGAATAGTTGCGCGCTCCCCGCGTTGCACTCGACAGATCAATGCAAATGCATGAATGCGGGGGCCGCAGTCAATCACGAAAGGAATGGCGATGCTCGCCACCGACACCAACCAGAGCCCGGTCCAGTTCGGCATCTTCTCCGTCTCCGACGTGACGAGGGACCCCGTCGCCGGTACGACGGTGAGCGAGGCGCAGCGCATCAAGGACTGGGTGCGGATCGCCGTCCACGCCGAGGAGGTCGGCCTCGACGTCGTCGCGATCGGCGAGCACCACAACCCGCCATTCTTCTCATCCTCGCCGACGACGACCCTCGCGTACGTCGCGGCGCAGACCAAGCGGATCCTGCTGTCGACCGCGACGACGCTCATTACGACGAACGACCCCGTCAAGATCGCCGAAGACTTCGCGATGCTGCAGCACCTCGCCGACGGCCGCGTCGACCTCATGCTCGGCCGTGGCAACACCGGCCCGGTCTATCCGTGGTTCGGTCAGGACATCCGCGAGGGCATCCCGCTGGCGATCGAGCACTACAATCTGCTCCACCGGCTCTGGACCGAGGAGTTCGTCGACTGGTCCGGCAAGTTCCGCACTCCACTGCAGGGTTTCCAGTCGACGCCGCGGCCGCTCGATGGCGTCGCCCCCTTCGTCTGGCACGGCTCCATCCGCTCGCCGGAGATCGCCGAGCAGGCCGCCTACTACGGCGACGGCTTCTTTGCGAACAACATCTTCTGGCCGAAGGAGCACTACATGCGCCTCATCGGCTACTATCGCCAGCGCTTCGAGCACTACGGGCACGGCACCGCCGCCCAGGCGATCGTCGGCCTCGGCGGGCAGTTCTTCGCACGCAAGAACTCGCAGGATGCGGTCAATGAGTTCCGCCCCTACTTCGACAATGCGCCGGTCTACGGTCACGGGCCCTCGCTCGAGGAGTTCACCGCGCAGACGCCGCTGACGGTCGGCTCCCCGCAGGAGGTCATCGACCGCTACGCGGGAATGCGAGAATCCTTCGGCGACTATCAGCGCCAGCTCTTCCTCATCGACCACGCGGGCCTGCCGCTGGGGACCGTGCTCGAGCAACTCGACATCCTTGGTGGTGAGATCGTGCCGGCGCTGCGTCGCGAGTTCGCGACGGATCGTCCCGCGGAGGTGCCCGCTGGGCCGACGCATGCGGCGCGGGTCGCGGCGGACGCCCGCGGCGAGCTCCCCGTGGCTGGTGGCCGCGTCGAGGAGCCGGTCGCCGGCGCGGCCTTCGGACTCGGCGCTCGCTGAGTCGGGGAAGGCGGCGTGGCTGGCCAGGCGCGGCCGCTCTTCACGTACCTGCACGCCGCGCCGCTGTCGACCGGCGTCTTCGCCGCCAGCAGCGACTGGGGCGGGGCCCCGAGCGGCGGCGCGCCGCGCGCCATCGATGCGGCGACGGGCCTGCACGAGCGCATCGAGCGTGCGGGCCATGAGCTCGCCGCCGCGGTCATCGCCTCGACACGGCAGTCCGGTCCGGCGGACCCGTTTGCCCTCCCCGTCGGCTTCTCGGCGGTCGGCGCCTACGGCGAGACGAGGTAGGTGAGCTCCATCGCGGCGATCTTGACGGGGGACGCCGCGACGGCGCTCAGTCGCTCGTCGGAGACCGACCAGCGCTCGTCGAGCTCCCGGAACTCCTCGAGCGGCAGCTCGGCAGAGACCATCCACACCCAGCGGTCGCGCTCCGGGGTGAAGTAGCCGAACTCGATCGTGAAGCCGAACTCGATGCGCCGGGCGCACATGACGTCGCGCCAGTAGGGCACCCAGATGTCGGCCTCCGCCGGGTCGAGGGTGTACTGGCGGAGCTGATAGGACCTCATCCCGCCAGCCTACGACCGAGGGAGCACCGCGGCGACGAGACGGCCCGGCAGCCCGGGCTCGACAGGGCCTCGGGTGATGACCCGCAGCACGACGACGCCGACGAGCGCGTCGACGACGAGTTTCGGGGAGGTGTCCGGCGGGAGGTCACCGGCGGCGATCGCGCGCGCCAGCCGGCCGGTCAGCGTATCGCCGGCGGCGAGCACCTCGCCGAGGCCCCGTCCGATGCTCTCGTCGACGGCGGCCGCGGCGGCGAGGGAGCGGAAGAGCGTCGCCGTCTCGGGCGCCGCGACGTGCTCGAGCACGGTCTCGAGCCAGTCGGCGAGGTCGGCGCGGAGGTCCCCGGTGTCGGGTGGGAGGAACTCGGCCGGCAGCAGTCGGCCCTCGAAGAGGCAGTTGGCGACGAGCGCGGCCTTCGACCCCCACCAGCGGTAGATCGTCTGTTTGCCGACCCCCGCGTCAGCAGCGATGCCCTCGATCGTGAGGTCCTCGTACCCTCGCTCGGCGACGAGCCGCGCGGTCGACTCGAGGATGGCGACCCGGGCGGCCTCGCTGCGCGCGGGGCCTCGTCGTGGAGCGGTCATACACAGAGTCTATTCAGGAATGCGAGACGGACCGTTGCGTATTATGGTCCGGCCACAACGCCGTCACCCGGAAGGACCCACACGTATGGCCAAGCTCCTCCAGCGGCTCGGAACCTGGTCTGCCGCTCACCCCTGGCGGGTGGTCGTCGGCTGGCTCGTCGTGCTGCTGGTCGCCGGTGGCGGCTTTCTCATCGGGTTCACCGGCCTCCAGAACACGCTCGATATTCCGGACCTGCCCTCGAGCGACGTGCTCAAGGAACTCGAGTCCGAGCTGCCGGACTTTGCCGGCGCGAGCGGCACCATCGTCTTCCATCGCGAGGACGGGATGGCGCTCGACCCACAGCAGCGTGCGGCCATCTCGGAGCTCGTGGCCAGCGCCGCTGATCTGCCGGATGTCGCGCTCGCGGTCGACCCCTTCGCCGCCGAGCAGGAGCGGGCCGCGCAGCTCACCGAGCTGGAGGACGGCAGCACGCAGCTCGCGGCTGGCCAGGCACAGCTCGACGGCGGGCAGGCGCAGCTCGACGCCGGCCGAGCCCAGCTCGAGGGGGCCCTCGCGCAGGCGCAAGCGGTCGGTAGTCCGGCGGTGGACGCCATCACCGCGCAGCTCACCCAGCTCGACGCGGAGCAGGCACGGATCGATGCCGAGCAGGCACGGCTCGACGCCTCGACCGCGCAGCTCGCCGACGGCACCCGACTCCTCGACCTCGCGGCGCCCATTCAACTCGTCAGCGACGACGGCTCGACGGCGATCGCGACCATCGCATTCACCGAGCCGAGGCTCGACCTCGCCGAGTCGTCGAAGGCGGCGGTCATCGAGCACTTCACCGAGGCGCCGCTCGCGGGCATCGAGGTTGCCGTCTCGACCGAGATCGCGCAGGGCATCCCGCAATTCCTCGGGGTCGGTGAGCTGGTGGGTCTCCTCATCGCCGCGCTCGTGCTCGGGGTCATGCTGCGCACGCTCGTCGGCTCGCTCATCCCGCTCGCGATCGCGGTGACGGGGGTCGCGGCGTCGATGCTCGCGGCCATGGCCTTCGCCGGGATCGTCCCGATGGCGAGCGTCACGCCGGTGCTCGGGGTCATGCTCGGGCTCGCCGTCGGCATCGACTACTCGCTGTTCATCATCAACCGGCACCGCAAGCAGCTGCTCGCCGGGACCGGGCTGCGCGAATCGATCGGGCTGGCCAACGGCACAGCCGGCAACGCGGTCGTCTTCGCCGGGTCGACCGTCGTCGTCGCGCTCCTCGCGCTGAACGTCACCGGCATCCCGTTCCTCGGGGTCATGGGCAATGTCGCTGCCGTGTCGATCCTCGTCGCGGTGCTCGTCGCGATCACGCTGACCCCGGCACTCCTCGGATTCGCCGGAATGCGGGTGCTGAGCCGTCGACAGCGCGAGCGACTGGTCTCGGCTCCGGCGGCGCCGGGCACCATCGCGGCGGGACTTCCCTCGACCGCGAGCAACCCGACCGCCCAGCGACCGATGCCCTGGTGGCGCGCGATCGTCACGGTCATCGCGACCATCGCCGTCCTCGCCGTCGTCGCGCTCCCCGCCCTCCAGATGCGGGTCGGCCTGCCCGGCGGCGAGTCCGAGCCCGTCGGCTCCCTCGCACAGCGCGCGTACACGATCACCGAGGCCGAGTTCGGTGCCGGGACGAATGGCCCCCTCCTCGTCGCGGCGACGTTCCCGGAGGTGCTCGAGGGCCCCGCGCTCGTGACAAGGCAGCTGGCGATCGCCGAGCGCATCGCCGAGATCGACTCGGTGCACGCGATCGCGCCCGTCGCGACGAATGCGGCGGGTACGGTCACTGCATTCCAGGTCATCCCGGAGGAGGGGCCCGACGCGGAATCGACGGCGGACCTCGTCGTCGCACTGCGCGACCTCGCCCTCGCCGATGGCACGACGCTCGGCGTCACCGGGCAGTCGGCGATGAATATCGACGTGTCCGATCGGCTCCTCGACGCCCTCCCGATCTACCTCGCGGTCGTCATCGGGCTCTCGCTCCTCATCATGATCGTCGTCTTCCGCTCACTGCTCGTGCCCCTCATCGCGACCGGCGGGTTCATCCTGTCGCTGTTCGCGACCTACGGCGCGACCGTCGCGGTCTTCCAGCTCGGCTGGGCCGCGGAGCTGTTTGCGGTCGAGCACGTCGGGCCGATCCTCAACTTCCTGCCCATCATCCTCATCGGCATCTTGTTTGGCCTCGCGATGGACTATCAGCTCTTCCTCGCGACCGGGATGCGCGAGGCCTACGTCCACGGGACGCCCGCGCGGCTCGCCGTCACGAGGGGCTTCCGCGCTGGCCGGAGCGTCGTCATCGCGGCGGGACTCATCATGGTGTCGATCTTCGGTGGCTTCATCTTCGCCGAGTCCGGCATGATCCGCAGTCTTGGCTTCGGCCTCGCGGTCGGCATCCTGTTCGATGCCTTCATCGTGCGGTTGCTGCTCATGCCCGCGCTCATGCACCTGGTCGGCAAGGGCGCCTGGTGGCTGCCACGGTGGCTCGACCGGGTGCTGCCCGACGTCGATGTCGAGGGTGCGTCACTCGAACGCGGCGACACGGCTGCGCAGCCGGAGGCGACGTCCGCGTCGACCTAGCCGGACTTGCGGCGGAACTCTCGCTTGCCGCCCGCCTTGCCGTGGGCGGCGTGGACGCCACCGGTGCTGCCGGGTGCCGCGGGGCCACTGCCGCCGCCCTGCTGCTTGCGAGCGAGCGCCTCGCGGAATTTGGCCTTCGTCTCCGCGGCCTTCGCGTCATCGCTCGGCGGGGTGGACTGCTGCTCAGACATGCCGTCAGTGTAGACTTGCCACCGCAATAACAGGGGCAGCAGCGGAAACGAAGCTGGTCCACGGTGGTAGCTCCCCGAGCCGCAAGGAATCGGTGGGTTTCGACTGTTGGCCAGAGCCGATCCGGGTCGCCACTGTGACAGGGATCCCTTCCTGCCCGCTCCTGCACCAGTTGCGTCGTGGTTCCGCCGCGCCATCGCGGGCGACGGTCCCACGCATTCGTGATGAATGCGCGCCCGGATGGCGCGCCAGATGAAAGGTGGGCAACCCGTGGAGGGTCCCGAAATCAAGTTCGCCGAAGCCGTCATCGACAACGGCCGCTTCGGCAAGCGCGTCGTGCGGTTTGAGACCGGCCGACTCGCGCAGCAGGCGCAGGGCGCGGTCGCCGCGTACCTCGACGAGGAGACGATGCTCCTCTCCGCCACGAGCATCAGCAAGAACCCGCGGGAGGGCTTCGACTTCTTCCCGCTCACCGTCGACGTCGAGGAGCGCTCCTACGCGGCCGGCAAGATCCCCGGCTCGTTCTTCCGCCGTGAGGGCCGCCCGTCGACCGAGGCGATCCTTGTCTGCCGCCTCATCGACCGGCCGCTGCGCCCGTCGTTCGCCGATGGCGTCCGCCACGAGGTCCAGATCGTTGTCACGGTGCTGAGCATCGCCCCGGACGAGTTCTACGACGCGCTCGCGATCAACGCGGCGAGCGCCTCGACGCAGATCTCCGGTATCAAGTTCTCCGGCCCCATCGCCGGTGTGCGCCTGGCGCTCATCGACGGCCAGTGGGTCGCCTTCCCGAAGCACTCGCAACTCGCCGACGCGGTCTTTGACCTCACGGTGGCCGGCCGGGTGCTGCCGAACGGCGAGGTCGCGATCATGATGGTCGAGGCCGAGGCGACCGAGACGTCGTGGGAGCTCATCCGCGCCGGGGCGGCGAAGCCGGACGAGGCCGTCGTCGCCGAGGGTCTCGAGGCCTCGAAGCCGTTCATCAAGGCGCTCGTCGAGGCGCAGGCCCAGCTCGCCGCGCAGTCGGCGAAGGCGGTCGTCGACCGTCCGCTCTTCGCCGACTACTCTGCCGAGGTCTACGACGCCATCTCCGCGCTCGCGCACGACGAGCTCGTCGACGTGTATCGGATCGCCGGCAAGGTCGAGCGCCAGGACGCCGACGACGCGCTCAAGGCGCGCGTCAAGGAGACCGTGCAGGCGAAGGTCGACGCCGGTGAGCTGCCCGCCGAGGCCATTGGCCAGCTGTCGGCCGCGTACAAGGCGGTCGCGAAGCGGGTCATGCGCGCGCGGGTGCTGACCGAGGGCGTCCGGATCGACGGCCGCGGTGCGGAGGACATCCGTGCGCTCGACGCGGAGGTCCAGGTCATCCCGCGGGTGCACGGCTCGGCGATCTTCCAGCGTGGTGAGACCCAGATCCTCGGCGTCACGACGCTGAACATGCTCAAGATGGAGCAGCAGATCGACTCGCTCTCGCCGGTGACGCACAAGCGCTACCTGCACCACTACAACTTCCCGCCCTACTCGACCGGTGAGACCGGTCGCGTCGGCAGCCCGAAGCGTCGCGAGATCGGGCACGGCTTCCTCGCCGAGCGCGCCCTCGTGCCGGTGCTGCCGAGCCGCGAGGAGTTCCCCTACGCGATCCGTCAGGTGTCGGAGGCGCTCAGCTCCAACGGCTCGACCTCGATGGGCTCCGTCTGCGCGTCGACCCTCTCGCTGCTCAACGCCGGTGTGCCGCTGCGGGCGCCGGTCGCGGGCATCGCGATGGGGCTCATCACCGACGAGATCGACGGTGAGACCCGCTACGCGACGCTCACCGACATCCTCGGCGCGGAGGACGCGCTCGGCGACATGGACTTCAAGGTCGCCGGGACCAGCGAGTTCATCACCGCGCTCCAGCTCGACACGAAGCTCGACGGCATCCCGTCCGAGGTGCTCGCGGGTGCGCTCAAGCAGGCGAAGGGCGCGCGACTGCGCATTCTCGCGACGATGAATGAGGCGATCGACGCACCGGATGAGATGGCCCCGACGGCGCCGCGCGTCATCTCGGTGCAGATCCCGATGGACAAGATCGGCGAGCTCATCGGCCCGAAGGGCAAGACGATCAACGGCATCCAGGACGAGACCGGGGCGCAGATCTCGATCGAGGACGACGGCACCGTGTACATCGGCGCGGTCGACGGCCCCTCCGCGGAGGCGGCACGGGCCGCGGTCAACGCGATCGCGAACCCGCAGATGCCGGAGGTCGGCGAGCGCTACCTCGGCACGGTCGTCAAGCTCGCGACGTTCGGCGCCTTCGTCTCGCTCACCCCGGGCAAGGACGGGCTGCTGCACGTGTCGGAGGTCCGCAAGCTCGCGGGCGGCAAGCGCGTCGACGACCTCGAGGAGGTCCTGTCGGTCGGGCAGAAGCTCCAGGTCGAGATCACCAAGATCGACGACCGCGGCAAGCTCTCGCTCGCCCTCGTGCAGGACGAGGACGCCGCCGAGGCGTGATGACGCGCGGATAACGATCCGCAAACGGTCCGCAGGGCCTCCATCGGCCGCGGACACCCGGGCAGTACTCTTCCCAGAACGAAGGGAGCCCGAGTGTCCGCGGTCGAACCCGTTGTGCGCCCCGCTACCGGGCCACAAGCGCGCGTGCTCCCCGTCGTGAACCGGACGATCGGCGACTCCGACCTCTCGGTGCCGCCCATTGCACTCGGCGCGAAGGTGTTCGGCTGGCTCGTCGACGACGCCGAGGCCAAGCGCATGCTCGATATCTTCGTCGACGGCGGGGGCGCGTTCATCGACACGGCGGACTCCTACTCGGGTGGGCGCAGCGAAACGATCATCGGCTCCTGGCTCGCCACCCACGGTCACCGCGAGTCGGTGACGATCGCGACGAAGATCGGCAAGTCCATGGCCCACCCGGGGCTGTCGGCCCAGGCGATCGCCGGTGCGGTCGAGGACTCGCTGCGTCGGCTCCGCGTCGACACCATCGACCTGCTGTTCCTCCACATCGACGACCCCACGGTCCCGTTCGAGGAGACGCTGCTCGCCGTCGACCGGCTCATCCGTGAGGGCAAGGTCCGCTGGTTCGGCGGCTCCGATCATCGTGGGGAGCGCCTGCTCGAGGCACGCGTCGCCTGTGCGCTGATGGGCGTCGCGCCGCTCATCGCGGTGCAGCAGGACTACTCGCTCATGCACCGTGCGGCATATGAGCGAGACATGGCCCCGATCGCCGCATCACAGCACCTCGGTGTGCTGCCGCGGTTCGCGCTCGCTGCCGGATTCCTCTCCGGGGAGTACCGCAGCCGCGCCGACATCCGGGATGCCCAGCGCGCCGAGGAGCTCACGACGTACCTGCATCGGCGGGGCCTGCGCGTGCTCGGCACGCTCGAAGACGTCGCGGACGCGCAGGGCGTGTCGATGGCGACCGCCGCGATCGCCTGGCTGCTCACGAAGCCGGACGTGGTGGCACCGATCGTGTCACCGACGAAGCCGCAGCACGTCGCCGAGATGCTTGCGGCCCCCGCGATCGCGCTCACCCGGCAGCAGGTCGCCGACCTCGACGCCGCATCCGCCTGATCCCGCGGGTAGGCTCGTGCGGTGCCTGCCGTGGAACTGCCGATCGATCTGCCGGAGCTGCGTGTCGAGACGGGCGGTGGGCAGGTCGCCCGCACACTGCACCCCTCGGGACTCCGAATTCTCAGTGAGCGCATGCCCGGCGCGGCATCCGTGACGATCGGCTTCTGGATCTCCGCCGGTTCCCGTGACGAGGCGGCGGGCGCGTACGGCTCGACGCACTTCCTCGAGCACCTGCTCTTCAAGGGGACCGCGGGCCGCTCCGCCCTCGATATCGCGGTCGCCTATGACTCGGTCGGCGGGGACCACAACGCGGCGACGGCGAAGGAATACACCTGCTACTACGCCCGCGTGCGGGATCGGGACCTGCCGATGGCCGTTGACGTGCTCGCCGACATGATCGCCGCCTCCCGGATCGACCCGGAAGAGTTCGAACTCGAGCGCGGCGTCATCCTCGAGGAGCTCGCCATGGCCGACGACGACCCGGCGGATGTCGCGGGGGAGCGATTCGCCGAGGCGGTCTTCGGCGACCACCCGCTCGGCCGGCCGATCGGCGGCAGCCCCGAGTCGATCCGCGCGGTGGATCGCGACCGGGTCTACGCGCACTACGAGGCCCACTATCGGCCGGACGAACTGGTCGTCGTCGCGGCCGGGGCGGTCGACCACGACTGGCTCGTTGACGCGCTCGTCACCTCGCTGGCGCGCTACGGCTGGGATCTCGACGCGAGCGGGGCCCCGCGGCCGCGCCGTGACACCGGTGCGGTGGCGCTCGTCCCAGCGACGGCAGTGGTCGCGGTCGACCGCCCGCTCGAACAGGTCTCTGTCGAGATCGGCATGCCGGCGGATCGACTGACCAGTGGCGAGCGACCCGTCTACGCGGTCATGAATGCGGTGCTCGGCGGGGGCATGTCGTCGCGACTGTTCCAAGAGGTGCGCGAGAAGCGGGGGCTCGCCTACGGCATCTACAGCTCGTGGCACCCGTACTCGGACGCCGGCGAATTCGCCGTGTCGGCGTCGTGTACCCCCGGCAAGCTCGGGGAGCTGCGGCGGGTCGTCGGCGCCGAGCTCGACCGGATCGCGAGCGAGCCGATCGCCGAGGAGGAGCGCGCCCGCGTCGTCGGCCAGCTGGTCGGTGGCTCGGCGCTCGGCCTCGAGAGCACGAGTGCCCGGATGAACCGCCTGGCCCGGTCGGAACTGCAGCTCGGCCGCTATCTCGACCTCGACTCGGCCACCGCGGAGATCGAGGCAGTGACGGCTGACCAGGTGCAGGCGCTGGCCGCCCGACTCGTCGCCGCGCCCCGCGTCGTCGTCGGCGTCGGCCCGGTCACCGAGGAGGACCTTGCCCGCTGA
>DATMFQ010000013.1:0-84230 GCA_035556075.1 Microbacteriaceae bacterium
CGGTGTCCACGAGCAGCTCAATGCGGCCAGCCGCCGCGGCGACTGGGAGGCGATGGGGGAGGTCGTCACCGAAGAGATCGTCCGGGAGTTCGCGGTCGTCGGCACCCCGACGCAGGTCGCCGCGGGCCTCAAGGCGCGGTATGGCGACATCGTGACGCGACTGTCGTTCAGTGCCCCGTACCCGGTCGACCCCGAGCTCTGGTCGGAGCTCTACGCGGAGCTCCGCCGCGCCTGAGACGCCAAGCTTGTCTGACGGGCCTGCCATAGTGTGCTGGTGAGCAAATACGGAGTTTCGCAGCAGCCGGTATCCCAATTGCTGGCTGCCGTCGAAGCCGGACAGATCGCCATCCCTGAGCTGCAGCGGCCGTTCGTGTGGAAGAGTCCGAAGGTCCGCGACCTGCTCGATTCGCTCTACCAGGGATACCCCGTCGGCTACCTCATCACTTGGCAGTCGGTCGGCGCCGCACTCAAGGGGGGCGGGGCAGCGGGCTTCCAGCAGATCCTGATCGACGGTCAACAGCGGGTGACGGCACTGCGGGCTGCGGTCCTCGGTCAGCCGGTCGTGGATGACCGGTATCGCAAGGTGCGCATCGTCATCGCCTTCAATCCGATCACGGAGAAGTTCGAAACCGTCACGCCGGTGATTCGGAAGAACCCCGAGTGGATCGCCGATGTCAGCGAGTTCTTCGGGACACATCTGCCATTCGGACTCATCAGCGACTACTTCGAGCGGAACCCCGACGTCGATCGTGCGCGCGCCGAGGCCAGCTTTCAGCGCCTTGCCGAGATCAGGACGGCACCGATCGGCATCATCAACCTCGCGGCCGACCTCGATGTGGAGGAGGTCTCCGAGATCTTCATCCGTATTAACAGTGAGGGGGTGCGGCTGTCGAACGCTGACTTCGCCATGAGCAAGATCGCGACGTATGGAGAGCGCGGCAGGAATCTGCGGAAGCTCATCGACTACTTCGCGAATCTCGCCGTTGCGCCACATGCTTATGAGGACATCGCCGAACATGATCGCGACTTCGCCGCCTCGTCCTACTTCTCGGCGATCGAGTGGTTGCGAAACGAATCCGAGGATCTTTACGACCCGACCTACGGAGACTTGATCCGAGTGGCGGGTCTCGTCGGCTTCAGCCAAGGACGCGCGGCGTCGATCGTCAACGAGCTCTCGGGCCGCGACCCCGAGACGAGATCGATCGACGAGACAAGAATCCCGCGGGCATATGACCGTTTGGAAGGGGCACTGCTCGAGATCGTCAAGAGATTCAATTTCGAGAATTTCTTGATGACGATCAAATCGGCCGGATTCATCGCCCCACGCATGATCAGTTCACGGAATGCACTGAATTTCGCGTATGCGCTCTATCTGCGACTCCGGGCCGACGGCGCATTGAGCGAGGGGGAGCGCAAACGGATCGTTCGCCGCTGGTTCGTGATGTCCCTGTTGACCGGCCGGAGTGCCGGGAGCTTCGAGACGGCCTGGCAGCTCGATATCCGCAGGATCGCGCAACTCGGTGCCGCCGAGCATCTCGCGCAGATCGAGGCGGCTGAGCTGACGGATGGCTTCTGGGAGGTGGGCCTGCCGAACTCGCTCGAGACGACGAGTACGGCGAGCCCCTTCTTCCAGACGTATCTCGCGTCACAGGTCACCGGGGGTGCGCGCGGGTTCTTATCGAAGCACATCACGGTGAAGGAGATGACGGAGCATGCCGGGGATCTGCATCACATCGTGCCCAAGGACTATCTGCAGAAGCACGGTTACCCCGACCGTGCGGACTACAACCAGGTCGCGAACTTTGCCCTGACTGAGACGTCGATCAACATCTCGATCAGCAACGATGCGCCGGCGGAGTACCTATCTCGTGTCGATGCGCAGATCGGCTCCGGCCTCCTGCGGCTCGGCGAGATCACCGACGGGACGGACCTCGAGCGCAACCTCGAGGAGAACGCGATCCCGCCATTCATCCGGGATGTCGATGCATCGCGCTATCCAGACTTCCTTGCCGCTCGCCGCCGGTTGATCTCGGCGGCGATCCGTGGCTACTACGAGAACCTGTAGCGACGGCCCCGGTAGAATCGCCTGACCATGGCGATGTTCGGCGATCTCACCGGTCGACTCTCGGAGACCTTCCGGCACCTGCGTACCAAGGGGAAGCTGTCCCCGGCCGATGTCGACGCGACGGTCCGCGAGATCCGGCGGGCGCTGCTCGAGGCGGACGTCGCACTCGATGTCGTCAAGTCCTTTGCCGCGACGGTCCGGGAGCGTGCGCTCGGCGACGAGGTGAACCGGGCGCTCAACCCGGCGCAGCAGGTCGTGCAGATCGTCAACGAGGAGCTCGTTGCGATCCTCGGCGGCCAGCAGCGCCGCCTCGAATTCGCGAAGCAGCCGCCGACCGTCATCATGCTTGCCGGCCTCCAGGGCGCGGGGAAGACGACGCTCGCGGGCAAGCTCGCGCTCTGGCTGAAGGCCCAGGGTCACACCCCGCTCCTGGTCGCGAGCGACCTGCAGCGACCGAATGCGGTGAACCAGCTCCAGGTCGTCGGCGAGCAGGCTGGTGTCCCCGTCTACGCGCCGGAGCCCGGGAACGGGGTCGGTGACCCGGTCAAGGTCGCGAAGGACGGCGTCAAGGAGGCGGAGCGCAAGCTCTACGACACGGTCATCGTCGACACGGCGGGTCGTCTCGGCATTGACGCCGAGCTCATGCGGCAGGCCGCCAACATTCGCAAGGCGGTCGATCCCGACGAGGTCCTCTTCGTCATCGACGCGATGATCGGTCAGGACGCGGTCGCGACGGCGAAGGCGTTCCAGGACGGCGTCGACTTCACGGGCGTCGTCCTCACGAAGCTCGACGGCGACGCGAAGGGCGGCGCGGCGCTCAGCGTCGCGAGCGTGACGGGCCGCCCGATCATGTTCGCCTCGACGGGGGAGAAGCTCGAGGACTTCGAGCCGTTCCATCCCGACCGGATGGCGAGCCGCATTCTTGATCTCGGCGACATCCTCACCCTCATCGAGCAGGCGCAGAAGGCCTTCGACGAGGACGAGGCGCGTGAGGTCGCGGAGAAGCTCGCGAGTGAGACCTTCACGCTGGAGGACTTCCTCGGGCAGTTGCAGCAGATGAAGAAGATGGGCTCCTTCAAGCAGATGCTCGGCATGCTGCCGGGCGCGAAGGGCATGAGCGAGGCGATCGAGAATTTCGACGAGCGTGAGCTCACGCGCACCGAGGCGATCATCCAGTCGATGACCCCGCAGGAGCGGCGCCAGCCGAAGGTGCTCAACGGCTCCCGCCGGCTGCGGATCGCGAAGGGCTCCGGGGTGACGGTCACCGAGGTGAATCAGCTCATGACCCGGTTCGATCAGGCCGCGAAGATGATGAAGACGGTCGCGAAGGGCGGCGTGCCGCAGCTCCCCGGCATGGGGCCGATGCCCGGTATGGGTCGCCCGGGCGCCGCCAAGGCGAAGGCGAAGGGCAAGAAGGGCTCGAGATCGGGGAATCCGGCCAAACGAGCTGCGGAGAATGCGGCGCTCGCCTCCGGTGTGACGCCCGCGCAGGGCGCGGGTGGCGGCGCGGCATTCGGTGCCGGTGGCGCGCTCGGGGGCAAGGGCGCGCCGAGCGAGGAGGAGCTCGCGGCCCTGCAGAAGTTCCTCGGCCGCTAACGGCCGCACGGCTCGTGCGCGGGCGGCAGGCCACTGGGTCCATGCTGACCTGGGGTTTCCTTGCTATTCTCGATGCTCCACCTCGGAGGGAGTGCCGTGCTCCGCAGCGATGCCAGCCGCAACCGTTCGCAGCTCATCGAGTCTGCCTGCCGGTTGATCGCCGAGGTGGGCAGCGATGAGGTGAGTGCCCGTGACATCGCGGACTACGCCGGGGTCAGCACGGCGACGCTGTACCGGCACTTCACGAGCAAGCAGGCGCTCGTCGACGAGATCTCCGTTGATCGCTGGCGCCGGGCGACCGGCTGGGTGCGTGATGATGTGGCGAGGCCTGCGCTGCAGGAGATCGTCACCGTCTTCGACCGCTTCTCGCGCATGGTCAGCAGTGATGCGCAGTTCATCTCCGCGGCGGGGTTGCAGGTGGGGCGCACCCCGACGGCGATCGGTCCCGTGCGACGCCTCTTCGACGAGCGGCTGAGCGAGCTGTGGGCGAGAGCGCGCAGCCAGGGCGAGATCCGGTCCTGGGCAGATCCCGTCGACACGATGGAGCTCGTGTGGGCGATCCGCAACCAGGAGCGGCGCCTGCCCATGCTGGCGACCGTGTTGAGCGGCATCGCCGCGCCGGACAGTGACATTGACGGGATGCTCCGGCGCGCCAGGTCGTGATTGGGGTGTTCGGTACCCGAACTGAGACATCGGGTGCCGGATCGTCTCAGTTATTCGCCGCCGTGCGCGGCGCTGACGACAATGACCGCGTGTCGAACAATGCCGTCCACCCACTTGATCTGAGCCTCCGTGAGCTGAGCGCGGGTCTGCGCCGTGGCGAGTTCCAGCCGATGCAGCTCGTCGATGCCGTCTTCGAGCGCATTGCGGAGCGCAATGGCGGCGAGCCGAGCTTCGACGGCGCGCCCGATGCGATCAACGCCTGGAGCAGCCTCGACCGTGATGCAGCGGCGGCGGGTGCGGCGGCGGCGGCGCGTCGGCTCGCGGCGGGCGACACCTCGCCACTGCTGGGCATCCCGGTCGGCGTCAAGGCGCTCTTCGCCGTGCAGGGTCAGCCGCTCACGGCCTCGAGCCGGGTCCTCGATGGGCAGACCGCGACGAGCGACAGTGCTGCGTGGCGCGCACTCGCCGAGGCCGGTGCCGTGTATATCGGCCACACGCACACGCACGAGTTCGCGGCCGGCGGCACAACGGACCAGGTCGGCAACCCGTGGAACCTCGCGCACAGCGCCGGCGGCTCGAGTGGTGGCTCTGGCGCCGCGGTGGCCGCGGGCATGGTCCCGCTCACCCTCGGGACCGACACCGCGGGCTCCCTGCGGATCCCCGCGGCGCTCAACGGGGTGTCGTCCTTCAAGGCCTCGTACGGCCGGATCCCGACGGACGGCGTCCTCCCCCTGTCCGCGACGCTCGACCACTCGGGGGCGATCGCCCGCACGATCGATGACTGCGCGATCGCGACCGCGGTGCTCAGCGGCGCAGTGCGACATCGCGACCCGTTCGGCGTGGGGTCGCGCGCCGCAATCGCGGTGCCGGCCGCAGCGGACCTGCGCGGCGTCCGCATCGCGGTGACCGACCGCCCCGAGGCCGTGGAGCTCACCGCCGACGTGCGGGAGGGCTACGAGCGCGCCCGCGCCGAGCTCGAGGCGCTTGGCGCCGTCCTCATCGAGCTCCCGGCCGCGCCCGATCTCGACAAGGCGGACTTTGACACGATTCTGCTCGCCGAGTCGCGCAGCTATCACGCGCAGTTCGTCGATCGCGCCGAGCGGTACCGGCCGAGCACCCGCGAGTTCCTCGCGCCCGGCGCGGGGCCGCTCCCCGTCGATGCCTACCTCGGGGCGCAGCAGCGCCGCCTCGCGACGACGGCGCGCTGGCAGGCGTGGTTCGCGGAGCACGACGTCGCCGCGATCCTCGAGCCGTCCGCCGCGACGACCGCCCCGGAGCGCGGTCACGGGTATGACGCCGGCAAGGCCGTCGGCGGCACAGACCCGCTCACCGCCTTCACAGCGACCTGGAACGTGACGGGCTTCCCGGTCGCTGCGCTCCCGGCGACGATCGGCAGCCACAGCGGGCTGCCCGTCGGCGTCTCGCTGATCGGACCGGGCGATGCCGACGAGCAGCTCCTCGCGATCGCGATTGCCCTGCAGGCGCGCCTCCCCGTCCCGACCCCGGGTCGGTGAGTATGGAGCCACTCGTCCTCTTCCTGCTCTCGGTCTTCTCCGCATTCGGCTTCTATGCGCTGCTGGCCTGGGGGCTGGGGCTCATCTTCGGCCAGCTCGGCGTCGTCAACGTCGCGCACGGCGACATGGCGATGATCGGCGCGTTCATCATGTTCGCGTTCCCCGAGGTGCCCTTTGTGCTGCGGCTGCTCATCGCGATCGTCGCGGGGCTGCTGCTCGGCGTCATCATCGAGCGGCTCCTGCTCAGCGGGCTGTACCGACACGGCATGCTCGCGACCCTGCTCGCGATGTGGGGTGCGGCCATCGTCATGCGGCAGTCCATGGAGGCCGTGTTCGGTCCGACGCCCCGGACGGTCGCGCCAGTGGTGACCGGCACGGTCGAGGTCCTCGGCGTCAACTATCCGACGTACCGCCTCGTCAGCGCCGCGGTCTCGCTCCTCATCGTCGCGGTCCTCATCGTCGTCATGTACCGGACGAGTCTGGGGCTCCGGCTGCGGGCCTCGATCGACAATCGCTCGATGGCCGCCGGATTCGGCATCCCGACCGGGGCGATGATCACGGGCACCTTTGCGGTCGGCACGGCGCTGGCCGTCCTCGCCGGTGCGCTGCAGAGCCCCATGCTCGGCGTCACCCCGCAGGTGGGCCTGTCGTTCCTCGCCCCGACGTTCTTCGCCGTGCTGCTCGGTCGCCCCGGCAGTCTCGGCGGCCCCATCTTCGGGGCGTTCGTCGTCGCGGTCCTCGACATCGGGCTGCGCACGATCCTGCCGGAGACCGTCGCCGGCGTCCTCTTCTTCATCGCACTCATCGTCCTCATCGCACTACAGCCGCAAGGCCCGAACTGGAGGTTCACAGCATGGAAACCGCTTCAACGACGCGCCGCCTGACCGGCAGGCGCGCGCTCGCCTCGACCGCGGCCATCGCCGCGGCGACGCTCGCGCTCACCGCGTGCGCGGGCGGCTCGTTCTCCCAGGAAGGCGAGGGCGCCCCGACCGAGGAGCGTGCCTTCCGCCTCGGCATCATCGCCCCGACGACCGGTGTCGCCTCGCTCGAGGGCAACTCCCTCGTCGCCGGCGCGAAGCTCGGCGTCGAGGCCGTGAACGGCGCTGGCGGCATCCTCGGCATGGACATCGAGGTCGTCATCGTCGATGACAAGTCGGACGCCGCGACCTCGACGCAGGTCGCGCAGCAACTCGTCCGCCAGGACGAGGTCGACTTCATGCTCGGCACGATCGCCGGCGATACCTCCGTGGCGGCGGGCTCCGTCGCCGCTGAGGCCGGGGTGCCGTTCTCGACCGTCGTCAACGGCACCGTCGAGTTCTGCAGCCCGCACTTCTGGCCGTTCGGCGCGAGCGAGCTCATGATGGTCCAGGACCTTGTGCCGCTCATGATTGAGGAATACGGTCCTCGCGTCGGTCTCGTCGGCAACGACTACATCTTCCCGCACACGTACCACGCGGTCGCGACCGAGGCCATCCTCGCGGCCGGCGGCGAGGTCGTCGCGGAGGAGTACAGCCCGCTGGGGACCGCCGACTGGCAGCCGGTCATCGGCAAGCTCGAGACGGCGAACCCCGACTGGATCCTCAACGCCGTCGTCGGCGGCGACGCGGTCGCATTCATGAACCAGGCCTCGCAGTTCGGCCTGCTCGATGGCCGCGGCGTCACCGGGACCGCCTCGCAGCAGGAGTTCGCGCCGGCGCTCGGCGAGATCCTCGAGGGCCGCAACACCGTGCTGCAGTACTCGGACCAGATCCCGGGTGCGGCGAATGAGGCCTTCGTCAAGGCATACCGGGCGGCGAACGGCGGGACCGACTCGATCTCGGCGATCGCCGCGACCTCCTACGAGGCGGTCCGGTTCATCGCGGCGGCGGTCAACGCCGCCGGGAGCTACGACGCCGACGCGATCAGCGCGCAGATGTCGCAGATCCGGCTCGACGGCGTGCTCGGCGACCTCGGCTTCCGTGGTGACAACCACTATGTGCAGAGCAACATGGTGCTCGTCCAGATCGACGAGGGCGGCGTCTACACGGCGCTCGAGATCCTCGACGTCATCGACGACGCGACCCCGAGGGCTTGCGCCTGATGCACCTGGTATCGCGTCTGCGGCCGCGGCGAGCCATCTGGTTCGTCGCGGCCGCGGCGCTCCTCGCGTTCGCGCCGTTCGTGCTGCCGCCCTACCCGCTCGCGCTACTGACCCTCGCGCTCGTCTACGGGCTGTTCGCGTTCGGTCTCGACATCGCCTGGGGGCGCGCGGGTGTCGTGAGCATCGGTCACGCGGCCTTCTTCGGGCTCGGTGCGTACGGCTGGGCCGTGGCCGCCCGGGTCGGGCTCCCCGGTGAGCTCGGCGGGGTCATCGGCATCCTCCTTGCGGCGGTCATCGCCGCCGCCGTCGGCTACGCCGGCCTCGGACGCCGAGCGTCGGCGTCGACCATGGCGATCCTCACGCTCGCCGTCACCCTCCTCTTCGAGCAGGTCGCCCGGACCTGGGCCGACGTGACGAACGGGAGCAATGGCATCGTCGTGCGCTCGCGCGGCCTCATCCCAGACTTCTATATCTCGCTCATCATCGTCGTGCTCGTCGTCGCTGCGGTCTGGTGGTTCGTGCTCCGCGGCCGACTCGGTCGCCGCTTCCTCGCGATCAACCTCAACCCGGATCGGGCGGCCCACTTCGGGATCGACGTCCGTGGTACCCGCATCGTCGCGTTTGTGCTGAGCGCCGCGGTCGCGGCCGTCGCCGGTGCCATCGCCGCCCCCGTCATTGGGCTGGTCTCGCCGTCCGCGGGCGGCATCATGCTCTCGACCCAGGTGCTCGTCTGGCTCGCCGTCGGCGGCCGCGGCTCGCTCGTCGGCGCATTCATCGGTGCGATCCTCGTGACGATCGGACAGCAGTATCTCGGCGAGGCGATCGGCGCCTGGTATCTCCTCGTGCTCGGGATCATCTTCGTCCTCGTCGTGCGATTCGCCCCGGGTGGCCTCGTCGGCATCATCCGGCGACTCGTCCGGCTCCCCGAGCATGCAGCGGCGACCCAGGACGCGCACCTGCGGGTGGCGGCCCCCACCCGGCGCGCCCGTGCGGTCGTCAGCGACGCGCCCGCGCTCCAGGTCACGGGCATCCGCAAGGCCTTCGGCGCGACCGTCGTGCTCGATGGCATCGACCTCACCGTCCCGGTGGGGGAGAGCCTGTGCATCATCGGGCCCAACGGCGCCGGCAAGACGACACTGCTCAACATCGTCGCGGGCGACATCGATGCGACCGCAGGGCGGGTCGCGGTCGTCGGCGAGGACGCGACGCGGTGGCGCATCCACCGCCGGGCACTCGCCGGGGTCGGCAAGGTCTTCCAGATCCCGAGCGTGTTCACCGAGCTCTCGCCGGCTGACAACCTCGCGCTCGCCAGGAGCGAGGCGCTCGAGGCAAGGACGCTGCCGCGAGGGCTCGACCGCTTCGAGGAGGACCGGGATCGCCCGGCATCGGCGCTCCCGCTTGCTGATCGCCGTGCCCTCGAGCTCGCCATGGTGCTCGCGTGGGGACCCCGGATCATCATCCTCGACGAGCCTGCGGCGGGCCTCTCGCACGAGGAGTCGGTCGCGCTCGCCCGACTGCTGCGCGGCCTGGCCGAGGAGACTGGTGCGACGCTCATCGTCATCGAGCACGACATGGAGATCGTCCGCGAGTTGGCGGACCGCGTCGTCGTGCTCGCGGACGGGCGGTTCCTCGCCGAGGGCAGCCTCGACGAGATCGCCGCGCGCGACGATGTGAAGCGGGCCTACCTGGGAGCGGTGACATGATCCGGACCGAAGCGCTGTCCGCCGGTTACGACGGCGTCCCCGTCGTCCCCGGCCTTGACCTCGAGATCCCGACGGGGCAGCTCGTCGCACTGCTCGGCAAGAACGGCATGGGCAAGACGACGCTGCTGCGCACGATCGCGGGCGGGCTGCCTCGGCTCGGCGGCGAGGTCCTCATCGACGGGATCGCGCAGCGTCCCGGCCGGGCGGACCTGACCGCCCGCGCCGGGCTGTCCTTCCTGCCCGACGACAGGGGGGTCTTCCCGAGGCTCACCGTCGAGGAGAATCTGCGGCTCGCCCGGCGCCGAGGCTGGGAGCCGCCCGTCGACCTCGCGGCGATCTTCCCGGTCATCACCGAGCGCTCGAGTGTCGCGGCCGGGGACCTGTCGGGCGGGCAGAAGCAGCAGGTGGGGCTGGCGAGGGCGATCCTCGCCGGTGAGCGGGTGATCCTTGTCGACGAGTTCTCCCAGGGACTCCAGCCGTCGATCGTCCACGGTGTGCTCGAGGCATTCCGCGTGCTCGCCGACAGCGGTGTAACGGTGCTGCTGGTGGACCAGAGTCCCGATCCGCTCGTCGACTACGCCGACCGGGTGCTCGCGATGGCGAAGGGGCGGCTGGAGCTCGATCTGCCGGCCGCGGAGGTCCGGGCGGACGTGGACCGGCTGCTCAGCTTCCTCGTGGTCTGATCGCGAGTATTGCCCGGTGACGCACGGCGTACGAGCGACAGGATTGGTGGCGGGTCCCTGGATCTGGCAGAATATGTCCTCGGCCCAAAGAGATCCGACCCTCTAATCTGACCTCGCGGGCGATCATCAGACTTCGCTGCGTGATGTGCACCCCACAGTCGCGTGAGCAGGGACACACACTACCGACCGGTTCGCCGTCCGCGCGAGCCAGACATTCAGGAGAATCGTGGCAGTCAAGATCCGACTCAAGCGGCTCGGCAAGATCCGTGCCCCGTACTACCGCATCGTCGTCGCCGACGCGCGTACCAAGCGTGACGGCCGCGTCATCGAGGAGATCGGCAAGTACCACCCGACCGAGGAGCCGTCGTTCATCGAGGTGAACTCGGAGCGCGCGCAGTACTGGCTCTCCGTCGGCGCGCAGCCGACCGAGCAGGTCACGGCGCTGCTCAAGCTCACGGGTGACTGGGGCAAGTTCAAGGGCGACGCGAACGCCGTGTCGACGGTGCGCACCGCGGAGCCGAAGGCCGAGTTCAAGGTCGACGAGAAGAAGAAGCCGGTCCTCGTCCCCAAGAAGGAGACGAAGGTCGAGGCGAAGGCCGAGGAGGCTCCGGCTGCCGAGGAAGCCCCGGCTGCTGAGGAAGCTCCGGCTGCTGAGGAGGCTCCCGCCACTGAGGCACCGACCGAGGAAGCCGCCGAGTAAGTTGACGCGACTGGCAGACGCACTCGAGCACCTCGTCAAGGGCATCGTCGACCACCCGGCTGACGTCGCCGTCAGTTCGGCGGACACCGCCCGCGGCGAGGTGCTCGAGGTGCGTGTGCACCCCGACGACCTCGGCCGCGTCATCGGCCGCGGCGGGCGGACCGCGAAGGCGCTGCGCACGCTCGTCGCCGCGCTCGCCGATGGGCAGCGCGTCCGCGTCGACATCTCGGAATGAGCGCGCCGAGCGGGCGCACTGCCCGTCCCGAGCGCCCACCGCACGTCGAGCTTCGTGTCGGGCGGCTGACGAAGGCGCACGGGCTCAAGGGTGCGCTGAAGATCGATCTCTACACGGATGACCCCGTGCGACGCTTCGTGCCGGGTGCGTCGTTCGCGCTCCAGGTGCCGTCGGAGAGCCCGTGGCACGGCAAACGGCTCGAGCTCACCGAACTCAAGTGGTTCAACGGACAGCCGGTCGGCTTCTTTGCTGGCGTCGAGGACCGCACGACCGCGGAGACCCTCGTCAAGGCGGTGTTGTGGATTGAGGCCGACCCGGACGAGTCGGCGGAGGAGGACGCCTGGTACGACCACCAGCTCGTTGGCCTCCGCGTACTGCGCGATGGCGTCGAGCTCGGCCGCATCGCGCGTGTCGACCACCTGCCAGCACAGGACCTGCTCGCGGTCGCGACGTCGACCGGCGAGGTGCTCGTCCCATTCGTCAAGGCGATTGTCACCGCCGTCGACCCGGAGGCGGGCACCGTCGAGGTCGACCCGCCCGGCGGGCTCTTCGACGCCCCCGAGGCATAGCCTGGTGCAATGCGGATCGACGTCGTCACGATCTTCCCCGAGTTCTTCTCGGTGCTCGACGTCTCCCTGATCGGTCGGGCCCGCACGGCCGGGACGCTCGAAGTCGAGGCGCACGATCTTCGGCAGTGGACACACGATCGGCATCGCACGGTCGACGACACCCCGTATGGCGGCGGCGCCGGCATGGTCATGCGGCCCGAGCCGTGGGGGGAGGCCTTCGACGCGCTACTACCGGAGTCGACCGGTGACGCGCTGTCGCCCGTCGTGATCTTCACGAGCCCGGCGGGGGAGCCCTTCACCCAGTCGATCGCGCGGGAGCTCGCCGAGGAGCCCCGGCTCATCTTCGCCTGCGGGCGGTACGAGGGCATCGACCAGCGGGTGATCGAGCACACCGCGACGCGGGCTCGCGTGCGCGAGCTCAGCCTCGGCGACTACGTGCTCAATGGCGGCGAGGTCGCCGCGATGGCAATGATCGAGGCGGTCGGGCGGCTCGTCCCGGGCGTCGTCGGCAATCCGGACTCGCTGACGATCGAGTCGCACGAGGATGGGCTCCTCGAGGCGCCGAGCTACACGAAGCCTGCTCAGTGGCGCGGCCTTGCGGTCCCCGAGACCCTGCTCTCCGGGCATCACGCCCGCATTCAGGCCTGGCGGCGTCAGCAGCAGCTCGAGCGGACGCATCGCGTGCGCCCCGACCTGCTGGCGGACTGAGCGCTCAGGCCCAGACCGGGTTGGCGCCACGGGTGAGCACGAGCGGCCCGTCCTCCGTGATCGCGACCGTGTGCTCGACGTGCGCGGCCCGCGAGCCGTCCTTCGACCGCAGCGTCCAGCCATCGTCGTCGGTGTAGATCCGCGCGGTGCTCTGACAGAACCACGGCTCGATCGCAAAGACCAGACCGGGCTTGAGTGGGTAGCCGCGCCCCGGCCGTCCGTCGTTCGGGATGTGAGGATCGCCGTGCATGATGCGCCCGACACCATGCCCACCGAAGTCGAGGTTGATCTTCAGCCGATTGCGTTTGGCGACCTCGCCGATGGCGTGGCTGACGTCACCGGTCTTGCCGCCGACCTGTGCCGCCTGGATCGCGGCCGTGAGCGCCGCCTCGGTGATCTCGATGAGTCGCACGTCCTCCGGGCGCGGGGTGCCGACGATGACGGAGGTCGCGGCGTCGCACACCCAGCCGTCGACGGCGGCCGCGAAGTCGAGGGTGAGTAAGTCGCCGTCCTGCAGCACATAGTCGTGGGGGAGACCGTGCAGTGCGGCGTCGTTGACCGAGGTGCAGATGACTTTGCCGAACGGTGAGGCCCCAAAGGAGGGGTGATAGTCGATGTAGCACGACTGCGCTCCCGCGTCCCGGATCATGGCGTGCGCGAGCGCGTCGAGCTCGAGCAGGTTGACGCCGACCGCGGCGGCCTCGGAGGTCGCGCGCAGCACGGATGCGACGAATGCGCCGGCCGGCCGCATGGCCTCGAGCTCGGCTGGGGTGCGCAGTTCGATCACGGCGACCAGCCTATGGGCTTTCCCCAGGGGGCTGCGCCCAGCTACTGAGCCGGCGCGTGCGGGGTGAGCAGCTGCATGATGAGCGAATTCGCCGCCTCGATGAACCGCTGGTCGCCGTCAACATCCTCCTGGAAGGCCCGCCGGATCATCGCGTCGGTGGTCTCCATCGCGACCGTCGTCGTGAACTCGAGCTCCGGCGTCGGCGTGAAGCCGAACTGCGTGACCAGGAACTGCATGAGGCTGAGGCCCAGCTCGTCGTTCCGGTTCGCATTCTTCGGATTGAGGCGCATCGCGATGACGTCACCGAAGCGGACGGTCGCGAACCCGGGCTCCTGGCGGGCCAGGGTCGCGTAGGCGGCGACGCAGGTGCGCGCGTAGGACTGCCAGTCGGGCGCTTCGCCGGCTTCGATGCGTCCGGCGAGCTCGGCGCTGAACCGCTCACGGTTGCGTTCGGCGAGCGCGAGGACGAGCACGCTCGCGTTCGGGAAATAGCGGTAGACGACCCCGACGGACGAGCCGGATCGCTCCGCCACGGCGCTCGTCGTCAGGGCGGCCACGCCGACCTCGTCGATGATGGCGGCCGCGGCGTCGAGGAGCTTGTCGACGCGCTCGGCGCCGCGCTGCTGGACCGGGATCGCCCGGGCGCCGTAGCTGACATCGCGGTCGGCCGCCATCGAAGCTCCTTCCGTCCGAATGATCAACCGAGTCAGCGGTGACTCGATCTGAGCATTCCTCGCATTCGTGCCTTCCAGTATGACGTAGATCCCCAGTTTCGTCAGGGGGTTGCGCGAGTACGCTTGCCCCCATGAGCCTGCGGCGCGCATTCCTCTGGTGGCAGTTCGCCGCCGTCCTCGTGCTGCCGACCGCGGTCTTCTTCTCGCGCGGCGTCTTCGGCGAGCGACTCGGCTGGGACCTCCTCGTGGCCGCGCTCACGGCGCCGGTGCTCGGCATCGCACTGCTCGTGGTGGCGCTCGTCATTCTGGTGCGGCCGAGTGTGCTGGTCTCGCGTGCGGTGAGCTGGTTCGACATGGCGGTGATGTCGGCCTGGCACGCCGCGATCATCTGGCTGTGCGTGACGCCGTCGGCCTGGCTCGTCGTGGCCGTTATCGCGCTCGCGCTCCTGGCATTCTGGGGCGCCTTGTGGCAGTTCGTCACCGATGGCGCGCGGCGGATCAGGACTGCGACGCGCGACTTCACTGCCCGGTTCGAGTCGGCGACGGGCGTACGCCGCCCCAGTGGTCCCATCGATCTCGGCGAGCTCCGCCCGATCGATGATCCGGCCGAGGGCGCGGTCGCGGCGTCCGGGCGAACTGTGGCAGAATAGTCGATCGTGCCTCGCGCGCTCTGCCGCAGGGGAGCCAGGTTTGGTGAGGCGCATTCACCCCATTCTTTTCGATTGCGTCCGACCCGCGGCTGGCGCAGGAAGCGACACCCCCATGTCCCACATTCTCGATGGCATCGACGCCGCCTCGCTCAAGTCCGATCTCCCGGACTTCCGCCCCGGCGATACCGTCAAGGTGCACGTGAACATCATCGAGGGCAGCCGCTCCCGGATCCAGGTCTTCCAGGGCGTCGTCATCGCGCGCCAGGGTGAAGGCGTGCGCGAGACCTTCACGGTGCGCAAGGTGTCCTTCCAGGTCGGTGTCGAGCGGACCTTCCCGGTGCACTCGCCGACCGTCGACCGCGTCGAGATCGTCACCCGCGGTGATGTCCGCCGGGCGAAGCTCTACTACCTGCGCGGCCTCCAGGGCAAGAAGGCGAAGATCCGCGAGAAGCGCGAGGGCTGAGGCCCGTGCTTCGGCGCGTCTGACAGGCTCGTGCCGTGAGTCACGCCCAGCCCCGATCGGCCCGGCAGCGCCCCCGTCGTGGCGGGGTGCTCGGGTTCCTGCGTGATCTCGTCATCATTCTGCTCATCGCGATCCTCGTGTCGTGGGCGCTGAAGACGTTCCTCATCCGCTCCTTTTACATCCCGTCGGCCTCGATGCAGCAGACGCTGCAGATCGGGGACCAGCTCATCGTCAATCAGCTCGTGCCGCAGGTCATGCCGGTCGACTACGGTGACGTCGTCGTCTTCCAGGACCCGGGCGGCTGGCTGCTGCAGCAGCCGAAGCCGGACCGCGGCTGGTTCGCTGACGGGGTCGAGTGGGTGCTGTCGATGGTCGGGCTCGCCGCGCCGGACAGCGAGGACCATCTCGTCAAACGGGTCATCGGCCTGCCCGGCGACACGGTCATGTGCTGCTCGGCCTCGGGGCAGCTCGAGGTCAATGGCGTGCCGCTCGCGGAGCCGTACACGGTCATCCCGGACGGGCAGCTGGCCGCGGCACGCTCTGAGTTCGAGGTGACGGTGCCGGAGGGCTCGCTCTGGGTCATGGGCGACAACCGTTTCAACTCACAGGACTCCCTCGCGCACCTGCATGAGCCAGGCGGGGGCTTCGTGCCGCTGGACCGGGTCGTCGGCAAGGCGCTCGTCATCTCGATGCCGATCAATCGGTGGACCGTGCTGGACAACCATCCGGCGACCTTCGCAGGTGTGGCCGAGGCGCGGGACGGGCATGGCGGCTGAGGCCCCGACGCTCACGCTCGAGCGGTCGCTCGTGACGCCGGGTCGGCTCGTCATCGGGCTCGACGAGGTGGGTCGCGGGGCGATCGCCGGACCGGTCGCGGTCGGCGCGGTGGCCGCGGACGTCTGGGCCGTCGAGCCGCTGCCGGGGGTGCGGGACTCGAAACTGCTCAGCCAGCGCCGACGGGAGGCACTCGCCGAGGGCGTGCGGTGCTGGGGAGCGGCGCGCGCGGTCGGGATTGCCGACGCAGCGGAGGTCGACGAGCTCGGCATCATCGTGGGGCTGGGCCTCGCGGCGCGGCGCGCGCTGCTCGCGCTGCACGGCGACGGGATCCCGGTGCTCGAGTCGACGGTGCTGCTCGACGGCGCGCATGATTGGCTGTCGCCCGCGCTGCGCCGCCGCCCGAGCATCGTGACGCGGGTGAAGGCCGATCGCGACTGCGCGGTGGTCGCGACCGCGAGCGTGCTGGCGAAGCTCGACCGCGACGCATTCATGACCGAGGCGGATGCGCGCCACCCCGGCTATGGCTGGGCCGGCAACAAGGGCTACGGCTCGGCCGGTCATTTCGCCGCCATCCGGGAGCTCGGGGCCACCCCGCTGCACCGGCGCAGTTGGTTGCGAGGCCTTGCCGAGGCGGGATGAATGCGTGGGTCGCCTCGGCCTAGACTGCCAGCATGGATGACGACGACTACGAGGACTATGACCGCGAGGTCGAGCTCGCGCTCTACCGGGAGTACCGGGACGTCGTCGGGCAGTTCCGCTACGTCATCGAGACGGAGCGCCGCTTCTACCTTGCGAACTCGGTCGACTACCGGCGGATCGACACGGACCACGACTTCTACTTCGAGCTGACGATGGACGACGTCTGGGTGTGGGACGTCTACCGCAACGACCGCTTCGTGAAGTCCGTGCGCGTGCTCACCTTCAAGGACGTCAACATCGAGGAGCTCTCCGCCCGCGAGCTCGAGCTGCCGAAGGAGCTTGCGCTCGACGAGTAGCTGCCGCCCCGGCGGGTGTTGACTTCTCCACCGGTGTGCGCCAGGCGGGGTTATCCACGGGTTTGACGACGGTGTCGGCGGGATGTCCGACCCGGTCGGCATGCTCGCCACATGACTGCTGCACCGTCCCCGACGACCCCCACCCACCGACACCCGAAGGACGAGCTCGGCGCCGCCGGCGAGGCCCTCGCCGCCGACTTCCTCCGCCGCCGGGGTCACGTCATCCTCGACCGGAACTGGCGCGCACCGCACGGCCGCGGTGAGCTCGACCTCGTCACCCTCGACCGCGACCGGATCGTGGTCGTCGAGGTGAAGACCCGGTCCTCGCTCGACTACGGGCACCCCTTCGAGGCGATCGACACGAAGAAACTTGAGCGCCTGTACCGGCTCGGCTGGGGCTGGTGCCGGTGGCGCGGGCATGTCCTCGACCGCGTCGACGCCGTCGCGGTGCTGCTGCCGCGTGGCGGGCCCGCCGTCATCGAGCACCTCGAGGGGGTGCGCTGATGTCGATCGGGCGCACGAGATCCGTCGCGCTGACCGGACTGCGCGGCGAGCTCGTCGAGGTCGAGGCCGACCTCGCGGCGGGGATGCCCGCATTCATCCTCATTGGACTTCCCGACGCGGCACTCGGTGAGGCCCGCGAGCGGGTCCGCTCGGCTGCGGCGAACAGCGGCTGCGAGCTGCCGAACCGCCGGGTGACGGTGAACCTCTCACCAGCGGCGCTCCCGAAGCAGGGCTCGGGCTTCGATCTCGGCATCGCGATGGCGATGCTCGCCGCCGCCGGGAGCGTGCCGGCGGAGTCGGTGGCCCGGGTCGTCCACATCGGTGAGCTCGGCCTTGACGGGCGCGTGCGGAGCGTGCCAGGCGTGCTGCCCGCCGTCGTCGCCGCGAAGCGAGCGGGGTGCGAGACGGTGATGGTCCCCGAGCCGAGCGCGCGTGAGGCGGAGCTCGTCGATGGTATCCGGATCGTGCCGGTCGCGTCGTTGCGGACCGCGCTCATCTGGCACGGCGCCGAGCTCGATCCGGGGGAGCCCCTCGCGCCGGAGCCGCCGCTGCTCGCCGACCCGCTCGAGCGCACTGGCCCAGCTCCGGACCTCGCCGAGGTCGTCGGGAATCCCGACGCGATCCGCGCCCTGCTCGTGGCGGCGGCCGGTGGCCACCACCTCTTCATGCTCGGACCGCCAGGCGCGGGCAAGACGATGCTCGCCACCCGACTGCCGGGTCTGCTGCCGGACCTGGACCCCGAGCAGGCGATCGAGGCCGCCTCGATCCGCTCGCTGAGCGGTCTGCCGGTCACCCGGCTGAGCAGCGCGCCACCCTTCGAAGCGCCACACCACACGGCCTCCCCGGCGGCAATCATTGGCGGCGGCAGCGGGGTGATTCGGCCCGGCGCGATCGCGCGGGCCGCCCACGGCGTGCTGTTCCTTGACGAGTCAAACAATCAGGAATACAACCAAGTGAGCCTGACAGTCCTAACCAATCCTGGTATTTTTGTTGTACGGCAACTACCTGTGGTGTTCCGCAGATTCGCTGGGCAGAGGTTCGACGTAGCTCTATCGCTAATCCCTCTAGCGCTCGGCCTCACGCACACCCGCGGTGGCGTAGTTCAACCACAACCGTTAGGAGTTGCCATGGAGCTTACGTTCCCTGACATCTACGGAGCCGATCGCGGCTTCAGCGTGCAGGCAGACGTCCTCACGCAAACGGCGGACGGGGTGTCGCTCAACGTTCTCTGGAACGAGTTCCAGGACGCACTGAATGAGTGGAACCAGGGGCGCTCAGCGTTCCAGGCATTGTTCTCGTTCAGCACGACGGACGCCTATTCGATGCACGCCGCCAACCACAAGAACAACATCACCTTCGAGCAGGCATCGGAGTTTGGCCTCGCACAGGCGGGGCGCGCAAAGCCCGACTACCTGCGTATGGGCTATGACTTCACTTGGTTCGATCTGGCTCTGCGCTATACGCGCTCGTTCCTTCGCGAAGCGAGTGCCGAACAGGTTCGTAGCCAGCACGCTGCGATCCTCGAAGCTGACAACCGTCTGGTCTTCGGTGGCATCATGCGCGCACTCACGACCAAGCCTGCCGACACGTCGAGCCGTCCAGTCTCGCCGGAGGGTCTGCCGATCTTCTCGCTCTGGGATGGTCTCTCGGACTCGAAGCCGGAGCCGTTCGGTGGCAAAACATTCTCTGCCGGTCACCAACACTACTTCGTGTCTGGTGCTGCAACCGTTGATGGTGGCGACCTCAAGCAATTGATCGACACCATTCAGGAGCATGGCTACGGTCTCCGCTCATCCAACGAGCAGATCGTGATCTTCGTGCACCCTACGGACTTCGAGCACATCCGTCAGTTCCGGCGGGACTCGGAGAACGACGCCCAGAGGCCCTACGATTTCATCCCGTCCGTGAATGCGCCTGCGTATCTCACCGACGTGTCGATCGTTGGGGACCGCGCTCCGGCGACCTTCCGGAACCTCTCCATCGAGGGTTCGTACGGCGACGCGTGGATTCACAAGGACCATTTGGTGCCGCAGGGCTACATGATCGCGCTCGCATCGTCCGGCCCAGGTAGTTCGCGAAACCCAGTCGCGTTCCGCCAGCATTCGCAGCGCGAGAACCACGGGTTGATCCTTCACTCGGAGAACGCGTCGTACCCGCTGATCGGGTCGACGTACGAGCGCGGGTTCGGTGCTGGCATCGAGAATCGCTCTGCGGCGGCTGTCATGCAGATCAAGGCGAGCGGATCGTACGTCTCGCCTGAGTGGCCTTCCTAGGCCCACTGAGTCGCCGTCGGGGCTTTCCCTCTTTCACCTGACGGAGACACCAGGGCGCCGATGCCACTGGCTCCGGCATCGGCGCCCTTTAGCTCTCAGGAGCCACAGATTGGAGCCCACCATGTCCTTCCTCGAGTTCCTCGGATTGCCGGACCCTCGCAAGATCGCACGTGAAGCGCGCGCCGAGTGCACAGACCCAGTCGTGCTCGCGAACCTTGATCCCATGGTTCGGAATGCCGAGGCGCGACTCGCGCCATGGCTACACGACGCCGTCCGTGCTCGCGTGCGCCACGATCCTGGCCTCTTGGCACTCACGGATCAGTTCGCCGCTGAATTCGCCCACAGCGCGCGGCGGGGGCGTCGTGTCTAGCGAAGCTGACAACTCGTGTACTGCCACTACTCGCGCTGGTAACCCTTGCCGTCGTAAGCGTGAGCGCGGATCGACCGTCTGCCAAGCGCACCGACCAAAGGACGTGATCGCAAAGGCGCTCGAAGGCATCGAGAAGCCGCGCTGCGTCTACACAAAGCGCAACAAGGAGCGTTGCAAGAACGCGCCAATCAAGGGTGGCACCGTCTGCAGGAAGCACGGCGGCGCTGCGGCGCACATTCAGCGCAAAGCTCGCGAGCGGTTGCAGTCGATGATCGTGCCGGCCTTGGTCGAACTCAACAAGATCTTGGTGGCTCCCGGAACCTCAGACGGCGACAAGCTCCGTGCAATCTCGATGGTTCTCGATCGCACTGGCTACGGCAAAGAGTCGAACCACCTGCACACGGTCGAGGTCAAACCGTGGGAGAAGACCATGGAAGCGATCGTTGTCGAGCTGTCCGGCGAGACCGAGGACGTCCAGGACGCCGAGATAGTCGAAGAGTCCGCCCTGCCTGCTCCCGAACCCTCCAAGCACGAGTTTGACGGCCCTCGGATAGGGCCTGGCATCGACGGGAACGTCACCGTTCTCAGTTCTGGCGTGCCCCACATCAAGAGCGATGTTGAGCGACCCGCGCGAAGGAGACCCAACGATGACTGACAGTTCAAGGCGTGGGGAGTTCTCCCCGAACCCTCAGGCTCCCGAGCCGTACCCCAGTCCACTCGATCCTCCGAGCACATTTCGTGACTACCTCGAGTCCAAGTACGAGCATGATCATCCCGGTGGGTGACCAGGGTTGGCGACTTCGCTCGGTGGGCGAAGGTGCGTCGTGGGGCACCTACAAGCAGATCGTGTTCGCTGTCGCTCCCAACTGCCCCGACGCTGCCCATCCGACCCGTGACTGCGGTTGTAGAGCGTTCCGCAACCGGCACAGCGCGTTGAGCTACATTCGCCAGCACGACGACAGCGTCGCTTAGGTTTCCTGGTATCGAATCAATCGAGGGCCACCAGAAAGTTGCTCAGATCGACGCTCAGCAACGCTCAGCCACGGTGCCGTTGCTCTAGGTCGATTCGATTGTCGCCGTAACAATTACGGCTCGATAACGAGCAGGTCAGCTTGTAAATCTCGACAACTGTCCGTATACAATTGTTGTATCGAACAAAGCGAAGGCGTCGCACTCAATCAAATCTGAGGAACGCGGCGAGGTTGGCACACCGGTAGCTGACTCCCTGAAAGACGGGACCTAAGGCCGGGATAGACCTCTGGTCGATCACACCGATAGGTGGTGATCCCAGATGGGTCTCCCATTCCGACGACAACCCCTCGGCGACCTTCTCCAGGCGCATGAGGTCACGTATCGTCAGGCCGCTCGTGCACTTAAGTGCAATGAAGGCCGAATCAACAACATGGTCGCTGGCCGTGTCTATCCGACCGCGGTCGAGATCGACGCTCTCGAAGAGTTGATCGGGCTCCCGATCCAGACCATGTTCGACAACGAAGTGCTGAAGTTCTACAGCATCTACGGCAGCCGACACACTCGTGAGGGTCGAGCAGCTCGCGCGGCTAGTGCAGCTCAGGGGAGCGACCAGTGAGCGCGCGGCTGGACGAGCAGGAGTCCGGTGCGCCGATCCCCGACGACCTCGTGGACTGGTTCGTGGCCTTCCTTCGGAGAGGGGAGGGCTCCAATGGCTCGCAGGCATGAGAAAAGGGCTGCCCTAGCGCGGAACAACCCTCTCTCAACTGAAACTGAAACGACCAAGGAGCCATCGAGTTTCGAGTCGATTGTACTAGAAAACCCCAGATCAGATACGGAATTGCTGGCGATCTTCGACGCTGCGGTCTATCGTGCTCTGCTCGTCGAGCAACAGAAGGTAACGGCGTTCTTGGCAGGTGATCGCCATGTTCACTCTCGATGACCTCATGCAGTTCACGGAGCGAGGTTGGAGGATCTTCCCGGTCCGCCCAAACGCCAAGAACCCCTGGACGTTCAACGGTTACAAGGCAGGGACAACCAGCGCCACCCAAATCAGTCAGTGGCTGGACGAAAAGCCGGACGCCAATTGGGGTGTCGCAACGGGGGCAGGGTCTGATCTGCTGGTAATCGACCTCGATACGAAGGGCGACGGGGAAGGGACTCTTCGGGCTTGGCTCGATGAGCGCCGGATACCGTGGCCGGTCACGTACTCGGTGCGAACTCCGAGTGGTGGTCTCCACTTGTACTTCCGTCATGTCGAGGGGTTGCGGAGTGCCGCGAGACTCATGCCAGGCGTCGACCTGAGAACTTCTGGCGGACTTGTCGTGCTCCCTGGTTCGACAATCGACGGGCGGTCTTACGTCGCGCTGAGCGACGCTGAGCGGGTCGAATACGCGCCAGACCTCCTGGTCGACGTTCTTCGAACGCGATCGCAGGACGAGTCGACGTGGGAGACACCTTCGAGCTGGACGGCGGGAGTCCCAGCAGGTCACAGAGATCGGTACTTGTTCCGGCTGGCGTGTGACCTTCGGCGGCGACTCAAGGACGACCGTGAACTCGTCACCCGGATCGTGCTGGAAGCTGCGGACAACTGCGACCCGCCATTCCGTCGCGAGGAGGCGTTGCGGAAGGTCCAGTCGGCGTTCGAGCAGGACCACTCGGACGGATTCGATCTGAGTCGCATGCCATTCCAGTCCGAGGACATCGACGTGTCCTCGCTGTATCTCGACGTCACCAAGGCGCTCGCGGGTGAACTCAAGCCAGTTGAGCCAGACGCCGGATCAACCCGAACGGACGGGCTGTACTTGCTTTACTCGGGGAAGGTCAACGGGCTGGTGGGTGACCCTGAATCGGGGAAAACCCTTATTGCCTTGGCGATGATCGTCGACACGCTCCGGCGTGGTGGAAACGCTGCCATCCTGGATCTCGACCACAACGGGATCGTCGAGATCCTGACGCGGCTGGTGGGGTTCGGTGCTGACAAGGACGTGCTCGCGGATCACGATAGGTTCCGGCTCGCAGCGCCAGAGTCCCGTGACGAGTACCTTGCCTTGCGCGATGACATTACGGACTGGTCGCCCTCTATAGTGCTCGTGGATAGCATCGGAGAACTTGGCGCGCTGTTTGGCGCGAACCTCAACCGCGACGAAGAGTACGCGCCGCTGAACCGTATGGCCGTCCAACCGTTCGCGACCGCCGGTAGCGCGGTCATCGCAGTCGACCACATGGCCAAGAACGAGCAATCACGATCCTTCGGCGCGGGAGGAACTATCCGTAAGAAGGCCGCGATGAACGGCGCCTACTACGAGGTTGCTCTCAGTGGCAGGGAGGGCTTCACGCGATCGCGAGGTGGCCGGGCGTACCTCAAGTTGAAGAAGGACCGCCCGGGTGGCATCAAGGATCAGAGTCCTGCCGAGCGTGATCCCGTCGTGGCGGAGTTCGTACTTGCGCCGCCAGGAATCGGTATCGAGTTCTCGACTTGGGCGTTCGAGTCGGGGGTCACCATCCAAGCCCGCCGTGCAGTTCAGGCCGAGGAGAAGTCAACCGCGATCCGCGACAAGGTTCTCAACGCGCTCGGAGAGAGTGAACTCAACACGACTGAGCTGAAGGCCGAGGTCTACAACGCCGGTGAAACCAACGACAACAAGCAGACCGCGCTTATCCGTCAGATGGTCGACGATGGGCTGCTCGTCGTTCGTCAGCAAGGTACTGCGAGGTTCTACTCGCGCCGTCAGTGATGCGGGCGACGGAGACGGATTTGTCGGGTTATATGAGGGACTTCCAACCAAGCCAACCAGTGCCAACCAACCAAGCGTTTGCTTCCAACCAACCAACCCCACCCCGTAGGGGTTGGTTGGAAGCAATCGTTGATTTGCATCCCCTTTCAGCCCGTGTCTTGGTTGCATAGAGTTGTGCGCATTTCGTAAGCGCGATCTCTAAAGCCGAAGGCCTACGAAACTGGAAGCTAAGGACCGTAACGGCCTAGGTGCTGTCGCTTGAGTCGCTTTGAGGGACTTTGGAGAAGGATTTGACTGTCTTGTCTCCGAATCAGGCAGGGCGAAAATCTACCTACGATCGCCTTCTCCGATCACGTAGAGCACGTGTCCAGCGTTGCTGAGCGTCGATCTGAGACGATTTCCGCAAGGGTTGGTTGTTCGATATTCAACCCAAATTTAAGCCTCTCTAACCTGCCTCGTAAAGCTTGTAAAGCATTCGTTGGAATGTTTTACATGTGTATTGCTTCCTAGTTTAATTGTTGTAACAGGATTCGAACATACATACGAATCCGCTAACGATTGAACGAAGGAATGAATATGAACGAGTACGCAGCGCGGAACCTCCTTGCCGAAACGCTCAACAGCGAACAACTCGAAGCACTTGCCATCCTCATGAAGGCAACGGACGCGACTGACGAGCTGAGCACGACGCTCTACGAGGGGCTGATGGTTGGTCGCCGTCGAGCTGACGCGGATCTCTTCGTGGACACGTTCATTGGGGCAACGGAGTGACCTCCGATCTCTACTGGAAGGGATACCACCGCACCCTTGCCACGATTCGAGCCGAGAGACCAGCGACCTTTGCCGGACTCAAGCTGATCCTCGACAGGTTCGACCGTCCGAGCGCCGGCGACGCGTTCTTCCCTGGCGGAGCTGATGACACCCTTGCCGACGCGCTCTCCGACGCTGGGTGGTCCGTGAAGTTCGAGGAAGGGGACTACCTCTACACGGCTGTCCACCCAGAGTCGGGGGCCGTCGTGCAACACGTCGAGGGCGACCTCTATTGTCTGCTCGAAGGCCACGTCGCGCCGCGTGGTGCAACGGTCGCGACTGTCGAGGGCGTGGTCATTGCCGAGCAGCGCCACATCGACCTTGCGAACGGGGACGAGCCATGGAGGTAATCGGCTACCTGCGCGTGTCCACGACGGACCAAGAGCATGGGATCGACGCGCAACGTAACTCGATCTGTCTCGAAGCCGAGCGCAGAGGATGGGAGGTGACCTGGCTGGAAGACTCTGGGAGATCCGGCAAGTCCCTCGATCGCCCTGCCGTTCGCGAAGCTCTCGCCATGCTCGAACGGGGGGACGCAGTTGCCCTTGCCGTCTCTAAGCTCGATCGGTTGACGAGATCGGTCCACGACTTCTCCGGTCTACTCTCGACTGCGAGCTCTCAAGGTTGGGGACTGATCATGCTCGACCTCGGAGTCGACACGACGACGCCCGCAGGCAAACTGGTCGCCAACGTCGTTGCCGCAGTCGCAGAGTGGGAACGCGACATGATCGCCCTGCGTACGAGGGAAGGTCTCGCGGCTGCAAGAGCAAAGGGCGTCCGTCTCGGAGCGCCGTCGCGTCAAGATCCGTCAACGGTTGAGCGCATCCAGGTACTCCGCAACGACGGCATGACCTATCGCGCGATTGCCGACGTCCTCAACGATTCAGCAGTCCCGTTGCCGTCTGGCGGGTCTCGGTGGCATCCGGCGAGCGTTCGGCTCGCGAGCAGGGCAGTTTAGTTGTCAAAGAACTCGTCCGTGTCAGCCGTGTCGGCCGCGCGTTGGGTCGCCAAGTCTGACTGATGGACAACCTTGACCAGCTCGAATAGCACCACAACAAGTCGCACCGCACCGTGCCCTGCCAGTAAGACGCAGAGCTCGAGCAACCAGGCAGACAGTCCAATCGCTCCGGCAGTCGCGGCCACCGCGGCCATGAAAGCCCCGAACGCTGCAATCAGTGGAGTCGTGACAACTGACATCCAATTTCGCTGGAGGCTGGTAGCCGCCTTCAAGCGAACCTTTCGAAAGCGCTCGTCGTCGCTGCTGAGACCAAAGACCACGACGACGCCAGCGAAACCACCGACCATCGCTGCAACGCCTGCGACGCCGATGGCTAGTTGCGCGACCGCGTTGGATCGGTCGTCGTCCGGAACTGCGCTGAATAGCTGGGCGGGTGCGAGCCATGGCAGCCACAGAAGCGATACGAGGAAGTGCGCAACAACAATTAGTGTCAGTACTAGAGTTACCGCGCTCGGATGGTCCAGCAGGAACGATGCGATGCGTCTCATATGTTCACCCGCCTGTCACGCTAGCTATAGCGTCAGACACCGGATTCGTTGAAGTCCTGTACGGCCTTTGAGATCGCGCTCAGCACAGCCGAAGAGTCCGATCGTTGATCGGGGCTAACCTGCCATGAAGCCTTCCGAACCACGTGATCCTCGAACAAGTTGTGCGTCTCGTTCCGCAGTTTTCCGTGTTCGTCTTCGACCACCATGTTGACCACGGCCCGACGAGCGAGGTTCTGGCTGCTTATTCGAGTAGCGATGCGCTTGATGAGGTTCTTGTCTGCGGTCGTCCCGTTGTTTCTGCCGAGCGACCACCCGACGTAGAAGGTGCCAACAGACGGTCCTTCGGCGCGAACACTCTCTACAGCGTCCAGGAGTGGAAGATCGTCGCCGTCAGGGAGCTCCTTATCTGCATCTAACGCGAATTCCACCCCGACGGCGCCCTTAGAGTCCAGTAGCCGCTGAAGCGCGTTCTCGTCGATCACCGGACGGAACCGTATGGCCCTACCTTTGGGAATCAAGCCGAGCGTGAGGTTGAGCCAGTGGGCGACGGTTTCGTGGCGAGTCGATCGGCCGGGGCTCATGATGGCGACCCGCCCGGAGGTCAGAAACGGTACGACAAACGTCGGCTCGGAGACACGTCGATTACCAGAGAGGATGAGAGGGGCTACAGCCCCCGAGTCGAGATCAGTTTCTTCGATGTGTTCTGAGAGGTCGCGAATCCGTCCGACCTGCAGGTGAGTGATCGCCGGGCTTGCTGGACGGAACACGGCGCCGTAGTACTGCCTCTGGCCGATCCTGCTTGTCCGCGACTTGGCATCTGGCAAACCTTCGAGCTTTGTCAGAGCTTTCGTCCAGAAGGTCGGTTTGACAGTCTTAGTTCGCGCCGGCTCCGTGCTCGTCGCCGCATACTCAAGAACTGTGTCGTAGAACTTCACTTCCTTGGTGACCTTGGCCAAGATTCCTCCCCCTGCTCGTGAGAGTCACAGTAGCGGGAATCGGTCGGGCGGGGTGGTTCGACGCGATTTGGTGCTATTGCGAAGGTCCATCGTTATGCGGTCTCGTGGGCGCGTCAGTTTCACTCGAATAGGTCGCGAACCTTGAGTTCCAATGATTCGGCAAGCCGGTGGATGTTGTCGAGGCTGACGTTGCGTTCGCCTCGCTCCACCTGCCCGACGTAACTCCGGTCGAGTTCGGCTCGATGCGCCAACTCTTCCTGGCTGAAGCCACTCTCGCGACGCAGCTCGCGGACGCGCGCACCGAACGCCTTGCGTTGCGCAAGCTGTTTCGAAGTGACGGTCGGCACTACTCAACCGTCGGCATGTGAGGTCTATGAGTCCACGGACTATAAGTACCATCAGGGCATGTCTGCCCTTAATGCGCTCGTTGACTTCTGGGATCGGGAAGTTGAGCGTTGGGTCGGTGGCGAGACAGAGGTCTCCGATCGTTTGCGACCGTGGTTCGAGTCGTACAAGGGGAGTGGACGCGGCGAAGTTCGACTCGACGTGTTTCCCGAGCCCTACACCGGGCGGCTTCTCGGCAACGACGCCCCTGTTGTCATGCTGGGGCTTAACCCCGGTGCTGCCGTGCCGTCGTTTCAAGCTCCGGGAGGAGTGTTCTTCGAGCAACTCAGGACCATGCGCTACAGCGAATGGGCCGCGACCGTGCCCTACGCGAGCCAGGAGTGGGAGAGCTTCGCCGGCAGGAATCGCTTCTACCAGAACCGCTTTGCATTCGCGCGACGCTTACTCCGTGATCCCAAGTGGCCCGCATCGGACGGAGTGTTCTTCGAGCTTTACCCGTACCACTCGTCCGGCGTGACAGCTGCAATGACTCCTCCCGGCGATGCGATCCGAGAGTTCGTTCTCGACCCAATCGGAGAGTTGAACACGCAGCATGTGTTCGCGTTCGGTAAGCCTTGGTTCGGCGTTCCTGGTCGTATCGGTCTACCGGCTGGGCGTGACCTTGCCGTGCAATGGACGACACCCAGCAGAGAGGCCAGGGTCTATCCGTTGCCTAGCGGTCAGGATCTAATCGTCATGGCGCAGAATGGCTACGCGGGGCCACCCGGTGCCCAGGACACCGAAGCCTTGGCTAGGAGTCTTGGGCTTCGGTGAGCGCTGGTCGAACTGCGACGCCGCAGTCCTGGCACCACCAAGCGCCGACACGGGCTTCCATCTGGTGGAGACACTTAGGACAGTTCGGCGTCGCGCCAAAAGGATCTACCTTGTCCGTGCGTTGATCGTGCCAGGTTGGGTTGTCGACCACCAGGCCAAGTTAGGTCGCTCAGCGTCAACGAGTCAACGGCCCACGGTTCCCTTGATCAATCGACCGTCGAATACCGCGGACCGGATTCAGATCGACATACCTAACTCGCGAAGTAGGGAACGCCATGCTTGTCGTACCACTCGTCCCGCCGATTCTGTCGCCAGTCCTCTAGCTCCTGCCACGCCAACCATTCCGGCCAGGTTGCAGGCTCCATTTCCTGATGGTCGAGGATGTCAAGGTCGACGGACTCCACCGCAGCATCTTTAGCGACTGGCTCATCTGGATACTTCTCCCGGTGGAGTAGCTGGACCTCGAGTAGGCGGGCATCGCCGTCCGCGAGACCAGCTGCGTTGCAGACAGCTCGGAAGAACCGTTCCGAGTCTCCGCGTTGCGCGCCGTCGTTTCGACAGGTGTGGGTGAATCGATATGTCGCCTCGATATGTCCGTCGGGGTAGGCGAGAACAGGCAGTACCCATTCCCGGTCACTTACGGACTGAGACTTACGCCCAAGGGGGACTCTGTAGAACGCCCGATACGTTGCGTCGTCTGCGAACCACAAATGCAGTTCGATCCGTGCGGCCGAGATCGGCTTACGTGGGCGTGGTTTGGCAGCCATGGTGGCCTTCTTTCTACATGCCGCGAGTTTGAGATGTCCCCCTGGCTGCGGCATGCAAAAAGAAAAGCACCGTGAGACACGTATCTGTCTCGCGGTGCTTCGGTTCCCCGGCGTGTACTTCTCCGGGCGATTGGACCTTGTGCCGCTCAAGTCGGCCATCCATGCGATGCGTCCAGGTTACTTGATGCTCTTCTCCCACTTCCAGTTGACGTTGATGCGCGCTGCGGTCGCAAGCTTCAAGATCTCCCATTTGGCGGCTAGGTACTCGTCTTCCGACTCGTTCTTTAGTCGGGGGCGCGTCCGAGCCGTGCCCGGGGGGTAAGGGTGGACCTCGATCTTGTCGATGAACCCGCGGAGTGCCGCCCTTCGACGACCGGGAGTCCAGGATCGCCAATCGATGCCCTTCTCCGGATCGAAGTCGATCATCGAAATGGGTAGCCGGAGCAAGGAGTCGTACTCCTTGCCTATGGCGTCGATGAGTGCGTCGATCCGAGTGACCTCGGCAACCGAGTCGCGTTCGTCCATAATTCCGAGAACGTAGGCCTTCTGTGCGCGCTCCTTCTGTGCTCGCAAGTCGCGGCGCTCCTGTTCGAGCTCGTCCAGTCGGTCGTCGGTTTCCGGGTCTTGTTCCGACATGCGCTGCATGAACCGGGGCGTCTCTTTCAGCTTGCCGATGAGTTCTTCCCAGACAACCTCTTCGAGCGCGTCGTGCACGATTGAGACTCGGCCAGTGTCCTCCCACGACTCCTTGCCGCCGCGGGTCCTGAGCACGCGAGGGTGCTTATCCGAAGGGCCATGCACCCGAGCGAGACAGGCAAGGGTCGTTGTCTTGACTTTCGCGGACTGTTTACCGTGTGTGATCAACGGCTTGCCACACGCGCCGCAGACCGTAAGCCCTCCACCCATGCTGTATTTTCCACCTTTGACGCCGGGGGAGTGGACCACCTTTCGGCTGGGGTCTGTAAGCAGAGCGTGCATCCGGTCGAATGTCCGCTGATCGATGATCGGCTTCCATTGTGCTTTGACCCCCGGCATGGTCTCACCGAGCATTGAGCGATTGAGCATGATCGAGCGCAGGTTCGCCTGTCGCCAATGTTTGCCGAGTCTGGTCTGGATGCCTCGGTTGTTCCAGTCCGTCACGATGCTGTGCATGGCCTCGCGATCATCCAGCATTCGGCGGGCAACCTCGTGGATGCGCGCAACCTCGGTTTCTTCCGGAACGAGTTGACCCTCGACGGCCTTGTAGCCGTATGGCGGTATCCCCCCATGCCATAGGCCGTTTTCGCGACGGTGCTGCTTGTTGCGTTTCTGGCGGGCGCTGGCTCGTTCAGCCTCGCCCTTAGCGACAGCGGCCTTGATCCGGGCGTACATGCGCCCACCGTCAGTCCCTAGATCGGCCTCTCCGTTCGCGGTCACGATCCTGAGGCCGCGATCCTCGGCGGCGTCGATCCAGTCTTCGAGTTGGCGCGGCTGCCGGGTGAGTCGATCGAGGTCCCAACAGATGAGCGCAGAGAAGCGACCCATTTCGAAGTCGGCAACGAGTTGGTCGTACTCCGGGCGTTTGACGAGCTTGTCAGCGGCAGTGAGGTTCCTGTCCACGTATTCGTGGACAACATCCCAACCATGTTGCTGGGCGAGCTTGCGCGAATCTTCGAGTTGGGTGTCAATACCAACCTTGGTGCCGTCGCGGTCGACAGATAGTCGCGCGTAGATCGCGGCTGCGATACCCATGTAGCTCCTTCGATTTCTCCTATTCAATTGTATTTCGGATTCCTCGACGAAGCTCCGGAGTTTTCTCGCATCGCCCTCGATGCACTGCGCCAGCCGCTCGAGGAGCGCGTGATCACGGTGCAGCGGGCGAATGCGACCGCGCGTTTCCCCGCCGACTTTCAGCTCGTGCTCGCGGCGAACCCGTGCCCGTGCGGCCGTGAACCGGACGCGAGCTGCACCTGCACCCCGATGGCGAAGCGACGCTATCTCGGCAAGCTGTCCGGGCCGTTGCTCGACCGGGTCGATCTCCAGGTCCAGTTGCGTCGCGTCACGGCGACGCAGTTGCGGCTGGCGCTCGACCACTCCGATCGGCGGGCGCGGCCCGGACTCACCACTGCCGAGGGCCGCCAGCAGGTCGCCGCTGCCCGGCAGACCGCGCTGGAGCGATGGGCCGGCACTCCCTGGCGACGCAACGCGGAGGTGCCCGGCAACCGACTTCGCGGCGTCGAGGGTGGTCTCCGCCTGCCGCGAGCCGTGACGGTCGGCCTCGATCAGGCGCTCGAGCGCGGCGCCATCACGATGCGCGGCTACGATCGGGTGCTTCGCATCGCCTGGACGCTCGCCGACCTCGACGGGCTGGGGCGCCCCGGTCGGGACCAGGTCGACGAGGCGGCTGGCTACCGGATGGCGGTGGCGGCATGAGCATGCTGGGGTTGCCGGAAGCGGACATCCGCGCACTTGTTGGCAGCGTGCGAACTGTGCCCCCGGACGGGCTCGGCGCGGCCGAGGTCGCCGACGCCTTCGCACTCGCGAGCTGGACGGTCATCGCTGAGCCTGCGGACGAGGTTGCGAGCCAGCTCATCACGCAGCTCGGCGCGGCGGCAGCGCTCGAGGCCCTCATCGCGAATCGGCCCATGGAGGAGGTCGCGGCGGCGGTCAACGCGGTGGCGGGGACCGGGACGCTCGCGATCGAGCAGCTGCGGCGAGGCTGGGCACGGTGGCAGCCGCGGCTCTCCGCGCGCAGTGCCGTGCGGGCGATCGAGCAGGCGGCAGCCTTTGACTGTTGCCTCGTGCTCCCTCGTGACGCCTCGTGGCCGTCCGGCCTCAGCGATCTCGGTGACCGCGCACCGTACGCGCTCTGGGCGCGAGGCCGCGGCGGACTCCTCGGCACCGGGGAGCCCACTGCTGATGGTGCGGCGCCGCACCGCGGCGAAGCGGTCGCGCTCGTCGGTGCGCGCGCGGCGACCGGGTACGGGGAGCATGTCGCGACCGAGTTCGCGGCCGGTCTCGCGGACCGAGGGGTCGTCGTGGTCTCAGGAGGGGCGTATGGCGTCGACGGTGCCGCCCATCGCGGCGCCCTGGCCGGTGGCGGTGTGACGGCCGCGGTGCTCGCTGGCGGGCTGGATCGCCTCTATCCCGCCGGTCATGCGGCGCTCCTGCGGCGCGTTGCCACGAATGGGGTGCTGCTCGCCGAGGTGCCATGTGGCACCCCGCCCACGCGCTACCGGTTCCTGCAGCGCAACCGCGTCATCGCGGCGATCGCCGCCTCGGTCGTGGTCATCGAGGCCGGGTATCGCTCCGGGTCGCTCAACACGGCCGGGCATGCCGCGGAGATCGGCCGCCCGATCGGCGCGGTGCCCGGTCCCATCACGAGCGCGGCGTCGGCCGGGTGCCATCGGCTGCTCCGGGAGTTCCCGGCGGTCTGCGTCACGAGCGTGGCCGACGTGCTTGCCCTGCATCGGCCTGAGGGCGAGACACCGGCCACCGGATTCGATCGGCGCAGCCTCGAGGAGTTGCGTGTGCTTGACGCGCTCCGTCCGCGACAGGGGCGGGACACGACCGAGGTGGCCCGCCTGAGCGGTCTCGCCGAGGGCGAGGCGCGCGTCGTGCTCGGTCGCCTCGAGCTCGAGGGGGTCACCGCGCGGGGCGTCTCCGGCTGGGTACGGGCGGGCGGTTAGCCTTGGGCGCATGGTCCAGCTCGGGCAGCACCCTGCGCCCTCGCACACCGTCGTTCACCTTTCCGACACCCACCTGCTCGACGGCGGTGTCCAGCTCTACGGGCGAGTCGACTCGACGGTTCGGCTCATCTCGGCCCTCGAGCGGCTCGAGCACTCCGGCATTCAGCCGGACGCGATCGTGGTCACGGGCGATCTCGTGGACCTCGGGGAGGCTGCGGCGTACCGACGGCTCCGCAGCCTCGTCGAGCCGGTCGCCGCACGCCTCGGCGCCGAGATCGTGTGGTGCATGGGCAACCACGACGAGCGGGCGCCCTACGCACGGGAGCTGTTCGACGAGCCAGAGCACACCGGTGACGGCTCGCACGGCATCGCCCCGCAGGATCGTGTGGTCGACGTCCACGGTTTGCGGATCATCGCCCTCGACACGACGGTCCCCGGCTACCACCACGGCGCGCTCGATCCCGAGCAGCTCGACTGGCTGCGTGCCCGGCTCGCCGAGCCAGCGGAGCACGGCACGCTGCTCGCGCTCCACCATCCGCCGATGCCGAGCCCGCTCACGGAGGCGATGGCGATCCTCGAGCTTGACGACCAGGACGCGCTTGCCACTGTGCTTGTCGGCACCGATGTGCGGGGGATCCTCGCGGGGCATCTGCACTACTCGGCGCACTCGACGCTCGCGGGCATCCCGGTCTCGGTCGCCTCCGCGAGCTGCTACACGCTCGCGCTCGGGGTACCCGACCGCATCCTCGCGGGCGTCGACCGCCACCAGGCGTTTGACGTGCTGCACGTCTATCCCGACCGGGTCGTTCACACAACCGTCCCGGTCGATACGGCCGAGCTGGTCTCCGGCCACCCGGCCGAGGCCCTCGAGCGCATCGCGGCGATCCCGCCGGAGCTGCGTCGCGAGCTGTTCTCACGGAAAGACTCCGCATTCCAGGCCGCCGCGCTCCTCGCCGACCCGGTCGCGACGGCCACTGTCGCGGAAGCGGCGGTGGCGGCCGCACTGACCGAGGCAGCTACTCGGGCGAGTCACCCCGAGGATCGTGGCTGACCGGGAGACCATGGGGTCGTGACCGAGACAGTGGTGCCACCGGCTTGGTCGGCGGAGATCGACGACTGGGTCAATCGGCTCGATGTCGCCCGCGGCCGGAGCTCGCACACGATTCGGGCCTACCGTGACGATGTCAGTCGCCTCGCCGCCTACGCGTTCGCCCGCGGCGCTGCCTCGCCCGCCGACGTCGACCTCGAGCTGCTGCGTGATTGGCTCGGTCTCCTCGCTGATGAGGGCATTGCGAAGTCCACGCTGGCTCGCCGCGCGGCTGCCGTACGTGGTTTTTACTCGGACCTGCGGCGCACCGGTGGCGTGGACGTCGACCCGGCAGCTCGGCTGCGCTCACCACGTCCGGACCGGCGGCTCCCCAAGGTGCCGAGCCGGCAGCAGGTCGCCGCCCTCCTCGGCGGCCTCCACGCCGCGGCCGATTCGGGGGATCCCGTGGCCATCCGGGATCTTGCGGTGGTTGAGTTGCTCTACGCGGCTGGGCTCCGCGTGAGTGAGCTCGTCGGCCTCGACATCGATGACCTCGATCGCCCCCGCCACACGGTGCGTGTCCTCGGGAAGGGCGCGAAAGAGCGGGTCCTGCCATACGGCGTGCCCGCCGCAGCGGCTCTCGAGCGATGGCTTGCGGACGGGCGGCCGGCGCTGGCCACCCCGGACTCGGGTGCCGCGGTATTCCTTGGTGCCCGTGGGGGTCGGCTTGGTGCTCGCGCCGTCCACTCGCTCGCGACGCGGCTCCTCGGCGAGGCGGCGGGGCCCCACGGGCCACACACCTTCCGTCACGCGGCGGCGACCCACCTGCTCGACGGCGGTGCGGACCTCAGGGTCGTCCAGGAATTGCTCGGCCATGCAAGCCTCAGCACGACGCAGCTCTACACGCACGTCTCCATCGAGCGGCTCCGTGCCAGCTACGCGCAGGCGCACCCGCGTGCCGCTGAGCCACCGCGCTGAACTGCTCGGCGCCGCCCTCCCCAGTCGCTGCGCTCCCGCCCGCACGGCACCCGCTCACTCACTCGAGTGACCGCGTCGGCAGCAGCACCGCGCGCGGCACACCACCGAGCCACAGCAGCGGGTTCCGGTACTCGCCCGCGACCCGCACGCCCATGTGCACACAGCGCACGACGCAGTGTCCAGGCTCGACCCGTCCGACGGCCTGCCCGGCGGTGACCGAGTCGCCCGCGGTGACGCTCGTCGTCACCGGCTCAAAGCTCGAGATCACGCCATCGTGCTCGATCGACAGCACCGGCCGATCGACCACCCAGCCCGCGTACCGGACAACCCCGTCCGCGGGCGCGACCACCTCCGTCTCCCATGCACGGAGGTCGACGCCGCGATGTCCGGCCGACCACGGCTGCGCCGGCGCGGCGAACGCCCGCAGCACGAGCTGCTCGCCCGACAGCGGCCAGCGCCAGCGCCCCTGCTCGACGCGCGTCGTCGCCTTGGTCGCATCGGGGACCTCGGGCGCACCCCATTCCTGCGAATGCGCCGCCGCGCTCCCGGCGAGGCCGAGCAGGCCGCCGGAGATCACCACTGCTGCAGCCCACCAGGATCGATGCATCCGGCCAGCCTGCCGGTCGTGCGCGCGGTGTGCCCGCCGACGGCGGCAGACTGTGGACAACTCGCACGCGGTCGCGATTGCGCACGAGCTACACCCTCGCCTGCACGGGCTGGCCCGGCATCGAACTGCTAGACTGCTCGTCGCACTTCCTCTCGGTCGGAGTCATCCGGCCACCAGGAGGTGACTACGCGCGTCCAGCGCGGTATCGACCCCATCGGTCCACACGCGGCTCTGTCAGGAGCAGCGTGTCGGCGGGGAAGGGCCAGGACGCCAGGGGTTCCACGGCAATCCGCCGAGGACCGACACAACCGAGAACCGCACACGAAGGCCCGGCCCCGCCGGTCACCGGGTTGTGCAGAGAATAGGAGCACGGCCATGGCCGTCGTCACCATCCGCCAGCTGCTCGACAGCGGCGTGCATTTCGGACACCGCACGAGTCGGTGGAACCCGAAGGTCAAGCGGTTCATCCTCGCCGAGCGCGGTGGCAACCACATCATCGACCTCCAGCAGTCGCTGCTGTACATCGACAAGGCGTATGACTTCGCCAAGGAGACCGTCGCCCGCGGCGGCACGATCCTCTTCGTCGGCACGAAGAAGCAGGCGCAGGAGGTCGTGGCCGAGCAGGCACAGCGTGTCGGCCAGCCCTACGTCAACGAGCGCTGGCTCGGTGGCCTGCTCACCAACTTCCAGACGATCGCGAAGCGCCTGGCCCGGATGAAGGAGCTCGAGGAGATCGACTTCGACGACGTCGCCGGCAGCGTGTTCACGAAGAAGGAGCTCCTGCTCAAGAAGCGCGAGCTCGACAAGCTGCACAAGTCGCTCGGCGGCGTCCGCAACCTCACCCGTACCCCGTCGGCCCTCTGGGTCATCGACCCGAAGCGCGAGCACCTCGCGATCGACGAGGCGCGCAAGCTCGGCATCCCGGTCATCGGCATCCTCGACACGAACGCCGACCCGGACGAGCTCGAGTACCCCATTCCGGGCAACGACGACGCGATCCGCTCCGTGGCGCTGCTCACCCGCATCATCGCCGACGGGATCGCGGAGGGCCTCATCGCCCGCCACCAGGCGCCCGAGGCTGCCGGCAACGTGTCCGCGGTGGCCGACGTCGAGCCCCTCGCCGAGTGGGAGCGTGAGCTCCTCGAGCAGGGCGGCGCCGAAGCCCCTGCCGCCGCCGCACCCGCGGAGGCCCCTGAGTCCGAGGCGCCCGCCGAGGCTCCCGCGGTCGAGGCTCCGGCTGAGCCCGCCGCCGACACTGAGAAGACCGAGGCCCCGGCCGCCGAGTGATCGGCGCCGCCTCGACCCGCACACCGAATCAAAGGAAGTCCAGACATGGCTGATGTGAGCCTCGCCGACATCAAGGCGCTCCGGGAGCGTCTCGGCACCGGCATGGTCGACACGAAGAACGCGCTCGTCGAGGCGGGCGGCGACGTCGAGAAGGCCGTCGAGATCCTGCGGCTCAAGGGGGCGAAGGGCAACGCGAAGCGCGCCGACCGCGCGACGAGCGAGGGCCTCGTCGCCGTCGTCGAGTCCACGGGTGCCGCGACGATGATCGAGCTCGCCTGCGAGACGGACTTTGTCGCGAAGAACGAGAAGTTCGTCGCCCTCGCCGAGCAGGTCGCGCAGGCGGTTGCCGCCGCTGGCGCCGACACCGTCGAGGCCGCGCTCGCGGCGCCCGCTGACGGCGGCACGGTCGGCTCGCTCATCGACGGCCAGGCGGCCACGATCGGCGAGAAGCTCGAGCTGCGCCGCGTGGCCCGGCTCGCCGGTGAGCACTTCGCGGTGTACCTGCACCAGACCTCGAAGGACCTCCCGCCGCAGATCGGCGTCGTCGTCGCCTACGCAGGCGATGACGCGGAGACGGCTCGCTCGATCGCGCAGCACATCTCGTTCGCCGACCCGCAGTACCTCGCCCGCGAGGACGTGCCCGCCGATGTCGTCGACAACGAGCGCCGCATCGTCGAGGAGATCACGCGGAACGAAGGCAAGCCGGAGGCCGCCCTGCCGAAGATCGTCGAGGGTCGCATCGGTGCCTTCTACAAGCAGGTCGTGCTCGGCGAGCAGGACTACGCGCGGGACAACTCGAAGTCGGTTGCCCAGGTGCTGAAGGAGACCGGCCTCACCGTGGCGGGCTTCGCCCGCTTCAAGGTCGGCGCCTGAGCCGCACGCGATTCATCGCGGGAGGCCCCGGACCACGAGGTCCGGGGCCTCCCGCTTTTCGGCGTGCTGGCCCGCTGCGCTCTGGCGCCTTTCCCACCCCGCCACCCCCGTTCGATGTGCACGTTTTCACCCGGTGCGCATGAATATTCGGGCACACCGGGTGAAAACATGCACAGGGAGCGCGGCGATTGCGGCGCGGGGAGCACGGTCAGTCGCTGACGAGCGGCTCCGGCCGTGGATAGCCCTCGAATGCGCTGAGCCGCGCACGGAATTCGTCGCGGGCGCCGTGGGGGAGCAGCGTCGCGCCCCAACTGAGCGAGATGCCGGGTGACCAGTCGCCGTCTCCCGTACCTCCGGCGGCTTTCGACGGGTCCTCGATCGAGAACATGAGCCACTGGCCATGGGGCCCTTCGATCGTGCCTGGAATCAGTGCTGCGGTCTCGGGGCGGTCCCCGCCGTAGGCGGCCGCCTCGTCGGCGTCGAACCACGGCCGCTCGAAATCGAGGATCGGCGACCCGTACCCGTGCCCGGCCGCGACGGCGGCAACGATCTCGATCACGCGCTGCTGCGCGGGCCAGCCGTCCGGCACGGTGGTGCTCTGCGAGCCGGGGCTGTTGAGCACGACGAGCAGCGACTGCCCGCCGTAGCCGTTCGAGGTCGGGCGCTCCTCATAGTCCCAGGTCGTCCCGTTCGGGTCCGCGGCCCACGTGAGCCCGAACTCCGCGGTGAGCGCCGTCTCGATCTCCGTGAGCAGCGTCTGGGCCCCTTCCCAACCCTGCTCGGCGCTCGGTCCGGCGAGGACGGCGTCGGGGTCGAGCTCACGGTAGCCGTCGAGCTCGTGCTGCACCTTGCCCGGGTAGTCCTTCCAATGCACCTCGTGCGCCGCGCCGTCGGCGCCGGTCTCGACCGTGACGACGCCGCGGAGCTGTGTGGTCATGAATGCGATGACGATGCCGACGGGCACGCTCAGCACCGCGAGGGCGACGATGATCGAGCCGGTGGCGAGCCACCTGGAACGGCCGAGCGGGGTGCGCCAGCCAAGCCCGTCGATGAATCCGGCGTGGAGCGCGCCGAGCACGACCTGGCGCCTCGTGATGCCGAGCTCCCCGCAGTGGGCGAGATCGGCGGACCACTCCTCGAGCCGGATCTCGCGCTGCTCCTTCGGGAGCACGGCGGCGGCGAGCCGGACGAGTCGCTCGCCGAGGCTCACAGGGCGCCGCCCGCGGCGGCTGGCCGGGGGGCCGTCGTCGCTGCGGCGCGGCGCCGGGCCTCGATCGCCTCGGCAGCGAGCTCGACAGCACCGTCGGTGAGCCGGTAGAGCCGTCGGCGCGGCCCGCTGCGCTCTGGTGCGTCCTCCCAGTCACCCTGCACCCAACCGAGCGACTCGAGCCGCGCGAGGATCGGGTAGACGGTGCCGGTGGGCCGTCCCGTCTCCTTTGCGATCCGCAAGCCCCACAGGGCGCCGTGGCTGACGAGCAGCACCTGGAGCACCTCGATCGTCGGCTCGGTCACTCTCGTCAGCCCGCGCATTCCTCAATACTATCTATCTAGAATAAGCGCTACAAGTCGCCCCTCCATCCCGCCCCCTGTGCACGTTTTCACCCGGTACGCATGAGTATTCGGGCACATCGGGTGAAAACGTGCACAGGGGGCGGGGCGGGAGGTGCCCGGGGTGGGGCAGGGGTGGGGCGTCCGGGTGGGGGTGGTGCCCGGGGTGGACGGTGGCACGCAGAGTAGGGTGGGAGCCGTGACTGACCAGCGCCGCCGCGTCCTGCTCAAACTCTCCGGGGAGGCCTTCGGCGGCGGACAGCTCGGGGTCAACCCCGACGTCGTCAGTGCCATCGCGCGGGAGATCGCGACCGCGAACGGGGAGGGCATCGAGATCGCGATCGTCGTCGGCGGCGGTAACTTCTTCCGCGGCGCCGAGCTGAGCCAGCGCGGCATGGACCGGGGTCGGGCCGACTACATGGGCATGCTCGGCACAGTCATGAATGCGCTGGCGCTGCAGGACTTCCTCGAGCAGGCCGGCGCCCAGACGCGCGTGCAAAGTGCGATCACGATGACGCAGGTCGCGGAGTCCTACATCCCCCTCCGAGCGGTCCGGCACCTCGAGAAGGGCCGCGTCGTCATCTTCGGCGCGGGCGCCGGCCTGCCGTACTTCTCGACGGACACCGTCGCGGCGCAGCGTGCGCTCGAGATCCGCGCGGCCGAAGTCCTCGTCGCCAAGCACGGCGTCGACGGCGTCTACACGGCGGACCCGAAGCAGGACCCGAGCGCGGTGAAGCTCGACCGCGTGACCTACCAGGAGGCGCTCGTCCAGGGGCTCAAGGTCGTCGACTCGACCGCATTCAGCCTCTGCATGGACAACCGGATGCCGATGCTCGTCTTCGGGATGGCCCCCGAGGGCAACCTCACCGCCGCCCTCCGCGGCGAGCGCATCGGCACCTCGCTCACCGCATAGGACAGCGCAGGATCGCAGAGGGCCGCGTCCGCCCGGTCGGGCCCAATAGGATTGCTCCGACGTAAAGGAGCCCCACGTGACTATTGCCGAGGTCCTGGCTGACGCCAAGGAAAAGATGCACAAGGCGATCGAGGTCGCCAAGGAGGACTTTGCGACCGTGACCGCGGGGCGGGCGAACCCGGCGCTGTTCCAGAAGATCCCCGTCGAGTACTACGGCACGCCGACGCCGCTGGAGCAGCTCGCCTCGCTGCAGAATCAGGAAGCCCGCGTCCTGCTCATCACCCCCTTTGACAAGTCGGCGCTCAAAGACATCGAGAAGGCCATCGTGGCCGCGCAGCACCTCGGGGCGACGGTCGGCAACGACGGCAGCGTACTCCGGGCGACCATCCCGGAGCTCACCGAGGAGCGCCGGAAGGACTACGCGAAGCTCGTGCGCGATAAGGCGGAGGCGGCGCGCGTCGTCGTGCGCAACCTGCGCCGCACGAGCCGCGAGGCCCTCGACCGGATCGACGCCGTCGGCGAGGACGACATCAAGCGCGCCGAGAAGGAGCTCGACACGATCACCTCGGCGAGCATCGATGCCATCGACTCGGCGCTCAAGCTCAAGGAAGCCGAGCTGCTCGAGGTCTGATGGCCGGGTTTCAGCACGACCGCGAGCAGTTCGAGGCTGGCCTGCGCGAGGCCGGCGAGCTCATTGAGGGGCAGCTCCGGGAGGCAGGCGAGCATTTCCGTGAGGCGAACGAGGAGCTCAATCGGCGCGCGAAGCGGCCGCTGCTGTCCGCGATCCTGACGGGTCTCGTGCTCGGCGCCATCGTGATCGTGGGACTGTTCATCCCGCCGGTCCTCGCCGTATTCGGCATCCTGCTCATCGCGCTCGCCGCCTTCGAGCTCGCGACCGCGCTGCGGGAGTCGGGTCGGCGGGTGCCGCGCATCCCACTCGTCGTGCTGACCGCCGCCACGGTCGCCGCCTCGTACTGGCTCGGCGCGTGGTGGCACTGGGTCGTGTTCCTCGCCGGCTGCGGCCTCCTCCTGCTGTGGCGCCTCGCCGAGTTGCTCGCGCCGCGGCTGCGGGGCACGGCGCGCGTGGTCGCGGCTGACATTGGCGCTGCGGTGTTCGTCCTCGGGTACGTCGCATTCCTCGCGAGTTTCATCACCCTGCTGTTGGGCCAGCCTGACGGTCCCGCGTGGGTGCTCAGCTTCCTCGTCGTCGTCGTCGTGGTCGACATCGCGGCCTTTGCGGTCGGGGTGAGTCTCGGCCGCCACCCGATGGCGCCAAAGGTGAGCCCCTCGAAATCGTGGGAGGGCTTTGGCGGCGCGGCGGCGGGCGCGCTCATCGCGGGCGTCGTCGTCAGCGCATTCCTGCTCGGACAGCCGTGGTGGTTCGGCCTGATCTTCGGCGTCGTGCTCCTGGCCACCGCGACGATCGGTGACCTCGCGGAGTCGCTCGTCAAGCGCGACCTCGGGGTGAAGGACATGAGCTCGTGGCTGCCGGGGCACGGCGGGGTGCTCGACCGGATCGACGGCATCATCCTGTCCGCACCGGCCGCGTATGTGCTGTACCTCATCGTGCACTGAGCTACCGCCAGTACGATGCCCTGGTGAGCACGAACACGTTCCCGCGCGCCCGTCGCTCCGCGAAGGGGTACGACATCCTGCAGGTGGAGGACTTCCTCGAGGATGCCAAGCGCGCCTACGCGGCCCCCGCGGGGACTCCGGCGGTGCTGAGCTCGAGCGATATCCGTCGCACGGGGTTCAACCTGCGCCGCGGCGGCTACGCGACGGAAGCGGTCGATGCGGCGCTTGAGCGGCTCGAGGACGCGTTCGCGGAGCGCGAGCGTGCCGCACGGCTCCAGGTGACCGGGCCCGAGGCGTTCGCCGCGGACGTGCGCTCGCGCGCGCAGGAGATCCTGGCCCGCGTCGCACGGAGCAAACGCCACAAGTTCAAGCGGGTGAGCGGCTTCACGCTCGGTTATCAGCCGAAGGAGGTCGACGCCTTCTGCGAGCGCATTGTCGAGTATCTGCAGTTCGGCCGCGCCCTCACCCCGGAGGAGATCCGGACGGTCTCGTTCCGGGTCGTGCGTGGTGGCTATCACGAGTCGCAGGTCGACGCGCTGCTGGATGCCGTCATCGAGATCATGCTGGCGGTCCGGTGATCGCTTGGTGGTTTCCCAAGCATGAATCTAAGCTTGAACCTTCTATGACCAGCCAACCCGCGCGCGAGCCCCGGGGCCGACACGGCCTGCGGGTGCTGCCGCTGTTCGCGACGCTCGCGGTCGCCGGTCTCGTCAGCGCGGCCGCGATCGCCCCGTCGACGACGATGTCCTCGTCGGCCGCCGCCGTCACCTCCGGCGCCGCGGTCACGCAGGACGTCGGCGGCCTTGCGGGGCTCGCGAGCATCGCCGGGGCCCGCGAGCACTTCACGAGTGAGGCCGCACCGCCCCCGCCGCCGCCCGTCCAGGTCCGCACCGCGCCTGCCGCCGGCATCCCCGACCCCGGCACCGCGCGGGCCATCGGGCTGCAGATGACGCTGGACCGGGGCTGGCCCGCGAGCGAGTTCGACTGTCTCGCGGCGCTCTGGGACCGGGAGTCCCGCTGGGACGTCTACGCCTTCAACGCCTCGAGCGGCGCGTACGGCATCCCGCAGGCGCTGCCCGGGGACAAGATGGCCTCGCACGGCGCGGATTGGCAGACGAATCCGGCGACGCAGATCTCCTGGGGGCTCTCGTACATCGGTGGGCGCTATGGCAGCCCGTGCGGCGCCTGGGACTTCTCCAACCGTAACGGCTGGTACTGACCCCAGCGTCGACACGGCAGGATGGGGGGATGCCTCGCAATCGCCGTCACCGCCGCGAGGAGCACGTGCCGCTCGATACCGAACGGCTGCGCGCCGGGTGGCGCCGTGTGGTCACGAAGCGTGACGGGCAGTGGCACGTGCAGCCGATCAGCGGGGAGCGGGCCGTGAAGGTCTACACCTGCCCCGGCTGCGGCGGCGAGGTCACCCCCGGCACGCCGCACCTCGTCGCGTGGCGTGCCGACGGCATTCTTGGCGCCGAGGACGACCTGGCTGGCCGACGGCACTGGCATCGGCGATGCTGGGAGATCAGGGCATGACGCGGAGGGCAGGAATGCGTGGGAGCGCACTCGCATGACGACTGAGATTCGTGGCGGCGTCGAGCTGCCGGCTCGGCGCGAAGACATTGAGCTGCGCACGGCGGACGGGCTCACGCTGGTGGGTGAGCTCGCGAGCCCGCTCGAGCGGCCCGCGGTGGCGACGCTGGTGACCCTGCACCCGCTGCCGACACAGCGCGGCTTCATGGACTCGCATGTGCTGCGCAAGGCGGCGGCCCGGCTCCCGGCCCTCGCGGACCTCGCGGTGCTGCGCTTCAACTTCCGCGGGGTGACCTCGCCGCGCGGGACATCCGACGGCGCGTTCGGCGACGGCGTCGACGAGCGGCACGATCTCGACGCGGCGATGGCGTTCGTCCGACAGCGTCGGCTGCCGGCACCGTGGCTCCTCGGCTGGTCGTTCGGCACCGAGGTGCTGCTCAAGCATGGGCGCGACGTGGGCGCGGTCGGGGCGATCCTGCTGTCGCCGCCGCTGCGGCGTACGAGCGACGCGGAACTGGCCCGCTGGGCCGATGTGACCTTCCCCGTGCTCGCGCTCGTGCCGGAGCACGATGACTTCCTGCAGCCGCCCGAGGCGGTGGCGCGGTTCGGGGCGCTCGCCCCGCCCATCGAGGTCACCGGCGTTGACGGGGCGAAGCACCTCTGGGTCGGCGAAACGCAGGTGCGTCAGGTCCTCACCGAGATCGTCTGCGCCGTCAACCCTGCCGCGCTCCCGCTGCCGGAGGTCTGGGAGGAGTAGCCGGTGCGCCGCGACGCTATGCGGCGTCCTGTTTCGGCACGATCACCTTGTTGAAGATGAGGATGATCGCCGCCGCGGTCGGGATCGCGACGAGGGCGCCGAGCAGGCCGAGGAGCGTGCCACCGGCGATTGCGGCGATGACGACGACCGCGCCGGGGACCTGCACGGCCTGCGCCATGATGCGTGGGCTCAGCACGTATGCCTCGAGCTGCATGTACACGAGGTAGAAGATGACGACGGCGATCGCGCTGCCGGGACCGTCGAACATGAGGACGAGCGCCGTGTTGATCACCGTCGCGGTGATCGTACCGACGAGCGGGATCATCGAGCCGAGCATCGCGAGGAAGGCGAGGAGCGGCCAGTAGGAGACCTCGACCCCGAAGGCCGCCAGCAACAAGAAGTACAGCGACGAGAGGATGCCGTTCGCGACGCCGAGCGTCGCCTGCCCGATGACGAACCGGCCGATCGAGTGGCTGATCTGCTCCGCGAGGTCGATGAAGACCGGACGCTTGCTCGCGGGGACGAGCTTGTACAGCGCGCGCTTGAGGCCCTTGATCGAGGAGGTGAAGTAGAGCGTGAGGATGACGACGATGATGGCGCCGGTCACGCCCGTGAGGATCGACAGGCCGACGTTGAGCGCGCCACCGGCGATGGACGCGTAATCGAGGGTCTCGAACCACTTGATGACGCCGTCGAGGATGTCGCCGACCGGGACGGAGGGGAGGCGCTCGATGAGCCACTGCCTCGCCTCGCCGTTGATGATCTGCTGGACGAGCGGCGGGATCGCCTCCGAGGCTTTCGCGATCTGGTCGACGACGATCGGCAGGATGGCGAAGACGAGCCCCGTGATGATGCCGGCAAATGCGACGAGCACGATGAGGATCGCCGCCCACCTTGGGACTTTGCGTGCCTCGAGCCAGCTGATGATCGGGTCGAGCCCGAGCGCGATGAACAGCGCGGCGCCAACGTAGGTGAGGACCTGCGAGAGCGAGGTGACGGCGCCGCCGATCGCGATCGCGACGAGGACCCCGAGCCCGCCGAAGAGTCCGAGGCCGAAGGCGTTATGAATGCGCACGGTGCTCAGTCTGCCGTGAGGGTCTCCGACTTGGTGAGCACGCTGCGGAGAGTCTCCAGGTACTCCGCGACAGCGTCGCGTTCGTCGCGGAGCGCGGCGAGCCGCGTCTCGGCGTCAGCGATGAGGTCAGCGGCCCGCTGCTGCGCCTCGGTGAGGATCGAGCGGGCGCGTGCCTCCGCATTCGACAGCACCTCGGCGGCGACCGCGTCGGCGGCCTGGCGCGACTCGCGTGCGGTCGCGGCGAGCTCGTCCTCGAGCCGGCCGGACTCCGCGCGGAGCTCGGCCGTACGCTGCGTCGCCGCCGTGAGCTGTGCCTCGGCAGCGGTCAGGGCCGTCCGCATCTCCGCGAGGGTGGCCTGGTGCTCCTCGTGCGCGGTGGCGCGGAGCTCGGCGGCGTCCCGTGCCGCGGCGGCCCGCAGTGCCGCGGCCTCGGATACCGCGTCGGCGCGCAGTTCGGCGGCCTCCGTCTCGGCGGCGGAGCGGTGCATGGCACTTGCCTGCTCGGCCGCCTCGATGAGCGCGCGCGCCTCCGTGGTCGCGCGGGCGATCATCCGTTCGGAGTCGGCCCCGGCGATCTCGAGGGTGGTCGCGGCGCGCGCATCCCCGCCCTGGACGGTGGCGGCGGCGTGTGCCTCGGCTTCCTGCCGCAGTTGCTCGGCCGCCTCGGCCGCCTCGGTCCGGGTGCGCTCAGCGTCGACCTCGGCCTGGCCGATGAGCCGAGCAGCCTGCTCCTCGGCGACCCGCAGCGTCTGCTCGAGCCGAGTGCCGAGGCCCGCGTAGGTGGGGCGACCGATCTCGTCGAGCTCGGTCCGGAGCTCCGCCTCGACACTCCGCAGCCGCGCCGCCTCCTGCTCGAGCTGCTCCTGCTGGGTGCGCGCGGCGGCGACCTGCTGCTCGAGGGTGGCGATCACCCGGTCGACGTCGTCGCGACGGTAGCCGCGCCATGCGCTGCCAAACCTCGCCGTGCCGGTCATGGGTGCCGCCTTCCCCTTGCAAACCCTCCGAGTTTAGTGCGAAAGCCCGGCGGCGATGGCGGCAACTTGGCCCTCCCAGGAAGGGTCCCGGTATCCTGAAATGTCCGAATTCGAAAGGGTACGTCACCCGTGCGCCTCGTCCTCGCCATTGTCGCCTTCCTGCTCGCCGCCGCCATGATCACGGTCGGCCTCGTGCAGCGCACCGTGCTGGCGCCCGCCTCCTCGATCGATGTCGCGGTGACGTCGACGGGCAGCGCGCAGGTCACGATCATCGATGGGGCGACGCTGCGGGCGCACGAGGGGCGCCAGACGATCACGATCTCGGGTGCTTCGCAGATCGCGGCGGCCTACGGCCGCACGGTGGATGTCGAGGCGTGGATCGGCGATGCCGCGTATAACGAGCTCACGATCGATGCGGAGACCGGTCAGCTCGTCTCCACGCGGCACGCGGGCACGAGCGACCCGCTGCCGGACCTGTACGACGCCGACCTCTGGCTCGAGGACTACCGGGACATCCAGCAGTTGCGACTGTCGGTGACGCTCCCGGAGGATGTGACGCTCATCATCGGCTCGGCGGAAGGGATGCCGGCCCCGCGCGATATCGCCATCAGCTGGCCGCTCGATACGAGCACCCCCTGGTCGGGTCCGCTTATCATCGGCGGCGCGGCACTGCTCGTCACCGGCCTCATCCTCTTCGTCATGGCGATCTATCGGATCCGCAACGACCACGGGCCACGGCGGAAGATGCCGAAGCTGCCGAAGCGCAAGGCGATCACGTCGGTGCGCCCGGGGACGCGGCCCGTCTCGGGATCGCGGGCCCGCGCCGGGGCCCGCGCGAGCGCAAAGGTGGGCGCCGGCTCCGCCCTCGGCCTCGTCGTCATTGCGACACTGAGTCTCGGCGCACTGCCGCCGTCGGCGGCGCACGCCGCGCCGACCCCGACGCCGAGCCCAACGCCGGTCGAGGTCGCGCCGATCCCGGCGGTCACGACCGTGCAACTCGATCGCATCATCGAGAAGACGCTGGCGACCGTCACGCAAGCGGACACCGCGCTCGACCGTGAGCTGCTCGAGACGCGGATGACCGGCCCGGCGCTCGCGCTGAAGTCGGCCGACTACACGCTCCGGGGCCTGGATGCCGCCGCGCTCGGGGAGTCCCCGGTCATCCCGACTGGCGGGGTAGTCGCGTTGAGCCTCCCGCAGCAGGTGCCGGCCGATACCCCGAGCTGGCCGCGGAGCGTGCTCGTCGTCGTCGCACCGCCGGAGGCACTCGACCCGGTGGCGAGCACACCCAAGCCGACGCCAACCGCCGACGGGGCGACGCCAGAGGCGGCTGCGACGGAGGAACCGGTGCCGGACCCGCCGGTCGTCATGCTCCTGTCCCAGGCGACGCCCCGGGATAACTACAAGGCCGAGTACCTCATGACCCTCCAGGCGGATGTGCCCGAGGTCGCGGCCTCGACGGTCGGGGCCCCCGTGCTCCGACCCGACTCCCCGCTGCTGTCGACCAAGCCGGAGACCGTCGACGACGGGTACGCCGATCTGCTCGCGCTCGGCGAGGCGAGCGAATGGGCGGATCGCTTTGCGCTCGACAACGACGCATTCGCGGCGGCCTGGGGTGTCGAGGCGCAGGCGAGCTACCAGGCCGGGCAGTCCGGGCTGGAAAGCCCGAACACCGTCTCCTATGTCACCGATGACACGGACAGTCGACTCGTCACCCTCGCGACGGCCGACGGCGGGGCGCTCGTCACCGGGACCGTGTATCAGCAGGTGGTGGTCACCCCATCCGAGTCGGGGGCCAAGGTCATCGCCCAGGGCAAGGTGCTCACCCTCTCCGGGGTGGAGCGGAGCGAGATCGGCTACGCGCTCAACTACATTGGTCAACTCTTGTTCTTCGTCCCCCCGCTGGGCAGCGATCAGCCGATCACCGTGCTCGCCTACGCACAGGGACTCGCGGGAGCTGTGGAGGCCTCATGAGCATGCCGGGACCGAATCTGCAGGGCGCACTCGACCTGTCGGGGCTTGTCCGCCGGGCGCAGGCGCCCACTGATGGCGTAGCGCCCCCGGCCGACGGCATCCCCACGGCGGACGACCAATCCTTCGGCGAGGTCATCGAGCTGTCGCGGACGGTGCTCGTCATCGTCGAGTTCGTCGACCCGAATCAGCCGGCGACGGGCGTGGCCGCCACCGTCGCGAGCTATGGCGGCCGCATCGCGCTCGTGCGCGTCGACCCGTTCACGAGCCCGCAGATCGCGCAGGCGTTCCGCGTCGAGCAGGTGCCATTCTTCGCGGCAGTGATCGCGGGCCAGCCGTACCCGCTCTTCGCGGGTGTCCCGCCGGAGCAGCAGCTCCGCGAGGTGCTCGACCAGCTGTTGCAGGGCGCGGCGCAGCAGGGCATCACGGGCACGACCGGTGCAGCCGACGGGGAGGCGCCCGCCGCCGAGGAGCCGCCCCTGCCACCGCACCACCAGGAGGCCCTCGACGCGATCGACGCGGGTGACTACGCGGCGGCGATCAGTGCCTACGAGAGCGCGCTCGCGCAGAATCCGCGTGACGAGATGGCGGTTGCGGGCCTCGCCCAGGTGCGGCTGCTGCAGCGGCTCGGGGCGAGTGAGGTCGACGATATCGACCGCGCCTTCGCCGAGGGGCGTGTGGAGTGGGCGTTCGAGTCGCTGCTCGACGCATTCGTCCCCGCGGATGCGGACGGTCGTGACCGGATTCGTCAGCGGCTGCTCGAGTTCTTCGAGATCCTCGGCGCGGAGGATCCCCGCGTCGGGCCCGCCCGCCGCCGACTGACCACCCTGCTCTTCTAACGCCGGCTCAGTGCGTGACGCGGGCGAGGAACTCGCGGGTGCGTGCACGCTGCGGGCTGCCGAAGACCTCCGCGGGCGTCCCGAGCTCATGGATCTCGCCCGCATGCAGGAATGCGACGCGATCGGCGACCTCGCGGGCGAACGCCATTTCGTGGGTCGCCATGAGGATCGTCGTCCCCTCGGCGCCGAGCTCACGGACCAGCTCGAGCACCTCGCCGACAAGCTCGGGGTCGAGGGCGCTCGTCACCTCGTCGAGGAGCAGGAGCGACTGGTCGGCCGCGACGGCACGGGCGATCGCGACGCGTTGCTGCTGCCCTCCGGAGAGCCGGTCCGGATAGTTGCTCGCGAACTCGCCGAGCCCGACCCGGGTCAGGGCCGCCATGGCGCGCTCGTGCGCCTCGGCCTTCGGCATGCCGTGGACGACGCGAAGGCTCACCGCAATGTTGTCGATGACGCGCTGGTGGGGGAACAGGTTGAACCCCTGGAACACGACCCCGATCCGGGCGCGCACCCGGTCCGGGTTGGCGCGTGGGTCGCTGATGTCCTCGCCATCGAGGAAGATCTGCCCGTCATCGATCGGCTCGAGGAGGTTCACCGTCTTCAGCAGGGTCGACTTGCCGGAGCCGCTCGCGCCGATGAGGGCGATGACCTCGTGCGGGGCGACGTCGAGGTCGATGCCGCGGAGCACCTCGTGGTCCCCGTAGCGCTTGCGGACCCCGTCGATTCGGAGCGACGAGGCGGCGCTGGCTCGCGCGGTCATACCGTCCCGCCGCTCTGCTCGCGCCGCTGCATGCGTGCGGTCACCCAGTCGGTGAGGCGGATCATCGGCCAGGCGAGCGCGATGAACAGCAGCCCGGCGAGCACGTAGGGGCTGAAGTCGGCGAAGCGCGCCGTCTCGATCTGCGCGGCCCGCACGGCGTCGACTGCGCCGAGGATCGAGACGAGGCCGACATCCTTCTGCATCGCGATGAAATCGTTCATGAGGGCGGGTGTGACCTTGCGGATGCCCTGCGGGAGCACGACGATCCGCAGCGTCTGGCCGTGCGTGTAGCCGAGCGCCCGTGCCGCCATGCGCTGTGAGGGATGCACCGACTCGAGGCCGGCGCGCAGCACCTCGGCGACATACGCGGAGTAGGTGATGACGAGTGCGACGGTGCCGAGGACCTCGGTCGGGATGCGCTGCTGCACGAGCCCGGGGACGCCGAAGCCGACGAGGTAGAGCACGATGATGAGCGGGGTGCCCCGGAAGATGTCGGTGTAGGTCGCCGCGAGGAAGCGCAGCGGGAACCAGACCGGCCCGCGCAGCGTCCGCAGGAATGCGAGGAGGCTCGCGACGATCGCGACGCCGACGACGGCGAACACGAGGATCTGCAGGTTGAGCAGGAACCCGTGCCAGACGCGCGGCCAGGCGCCCGCCCAGGTCTCGAGGTCGAAGAAGCTCTCCTGCACCCGGGCCCACCCGGGCGTATTGACGAGGAGGAACCAGGCGAGGGTGGCGAAGGCGACCGTGCTCGCGGCCCCGATGAGCAGCGAGCGACCCGTCTGGTGCCGCCGATAGGCCTGGCGTGCCAGCTCGATGGAGCTTGGCCGCCAGGCCTGATCGACAGTCACTCGGTCGAGATTACTTGAGCAGCGGGACGCCCGCGCCCGTGCCGAGCCACTGCTCGGTGATCGCCCGCAGCTTGCCGCTGTCGCGCAGCGCGTCGACGGCTGCCGTGACACTCGCCGTGAGCGGGGAGTCCTTGCCGAGGGTGATGCCCCACGAGTCGGTGTCGCCCGCGACGTCCGGGAGCTGGCCGACGATGACGCCACCCGCAAGTTCGACACCCGTGATGTAGTACGCGGTCGGCAGGTCGACGACGATCGCGTCGACCTGGCCCGACTCGAGGGCGAGCTTCGCGTCGTCGTTCGAGTTGAAGACCTTCGCCCCGCTGGTCGGCGCGATGAGCTCCTCGACCGCCTTGAGGCTCGTCGTACCGGTCGCCGCGCCGATGTCGAAGGCGGCGAGGTCGGTGACCGAGGTGGCCTTCGCAGCCGGCGAGCCGTCGACGGTGATGACGGCCTGCGGGGCCGAGTAGTAGGCGGAGGAGAAGTCGATCGAGGCCTTGCGCTCATCAGAGATCGACACCTGCTGCAGGTTGATGTCGTAAGGCTTCGGGCCCGGGGCGATCGTCTCATCCCACGTCGCACGCACCCACACGACGTCCTCCGCCGCGAAGCCGAGCTCCTCGGCGACCGCGTAGGCGACGGCGGCCTCGAAGCCCTCGCCGGACTCGGGCGCGTTGTCGATGACGTACGGGTAGTAGGCGGGCTCGCCGGTCGCGATGGTGAGCTTGCCCTCGGTGACGTGCGGCTGCACCTCAGCGACCGGCGTCGAGCAGGCGGCGAGGCCGGCGAGGAGGACGGTGGCACCGGTGATGGCGCCGAGGGTGCGGGTGATCTTGCTGGACATGGGCCACATTCTCTCCCGCCAGGAATGTGGAGCCGCCGTGTGCGTCGCCGCGTTACATTCCGCCATCGGGATACGCCGGTAGCATCGCTTCTCGTGCGACGACTCCTCGATGACCGGCGCGGCCGGATCGTCGTCTGGGTCGCATTCGTGCTCGTGCATGCGTTCCTCGTGCTGCAGGTCTGGACGTGGCCGCTCGCCCCCTTCAACGACGTCATCGTCGTGTATCGGGATTGGGTCGCGCTCGGGCTCACGTCAGGCGCCTGGGTGGGGTTGAGCCTGCCGTTCGTGTACCCGCCGCTCGCGCTGGCCCCCATGGTCGCCGCCGCCGTCTTCGGGCTCGGCTCGACCGCGTACGGCTGGGGGTGGCTGCTGCTCGTCGTCCTCCTCGATGCGCTCGCGCTCGCGGTCCTGACGGCCCGCGGCGATGCGCTGCGGCGTCGCCGCGAGACGATCGCCGCGTGGTGGTGGCTCGCATTCCTCCTCCTGCTCGGCCCGGTTGGGCTCGGGCGCCTCGAAGCGATCACCGCGCCGCTGGCGATCATCGCGGTCCGGCTCCTCCTCGAGCGGCCCGCGGTCGCCGGCGCACTGCTGGCCGTTGGCGCGTGGATCAAGATCTGGCCGGGCGCGCTCCTCGCGGCGGCGCTCGTCACCCTCCGCAGCGGCCTGCGGGTGCTGCTCGGCGGCGTCGTGGCGACGGCGCTCATCCTGCTCGTCGGGCTCGCCCTTGGCGGGCGTGCGGAACTCCTCGGCTTCCTGGCGGGCCAGGCCGACCGCGGGCTGCAGGTCGAGTCGCTGCTCGCCGCCCCGTGGCTCGTCGCCGTCGCGCTCGGGCTGCCGGGCGCGGAGGTGGTGTGGAACCACGGCATCAACACCTTCGAAGTCGCGGGCCCCGGCGTCGAGGCGCTCGCCGCCTGGTCGACGCCCGTCCTCGTCGTCAGCGTCCTCGTCCTCCTCGTGCTCGGGCTGCTCGCCCGCCGCCGCGATCCACTCGCGGCACTCGTGCCCTTGAGCGTCGGCCTCGTCGCGGTCCTCGTCGTGACGAACAAGGTCGGTTCGCCCCAGTTCACCGCCTGGCTCGCGGCCCCCATCGTCCTCGCGATCCTCCTCGCGCCGCCGGCCCCGGTCGTGCGTGATTCCCGGGCATTCCTGCCCGGCGTGCTCGCGCTCGCCCTCGCGGGGCTCACCCAGATCGTCTATCCCACGACCTATGACCTGCTGCTCGCCGGCTACCCGGTGATTGTGGCGATCCTCGTCGTCAAGCACGTGCTCTGGCTCGTGCTGCTGGGCTGGGCGGTCGTGCGGCTGTGGGCCATCGCCCGGGGCAACGCCATCTCCCGGGGCAACGCCGTCACCGTGCGTGGCTGAACCCGCCGCGTCAGAACTCCGGTGCCCCCTGCGGGCCGACGAGGATGCCGTCCTGGATCGCCTGCATCCGCAGCGCCACCTTCGTGCCGACATCGATGCCGTAGGCCCGGTATTTCTCCCGAATGCGCTTGAGGTAGCTCTTCGCCGTCTCCTCGGAGATGCCGAGCTGGAAGGCGACCGACTTCACGGGCTCGCCCGTCGCGTACAGGGCCATGACACGCCGCTCCTGCGCCGACAGCTTCGGGCTCGCCGCATCATCGCCGTGGAGGACGAGGTCGAGCTCGGCGGAGATGAACGCCTCGCCGGCGTGCGCGGCACGGATCGCCTCAACGATCATCTCCGCGTCCTCGGACTTGACGAGGTAGCCCATGGCGCCGGCCGCGAGCGCCTCGCGCACGATCTGCGGCTCCGAGTAGGTGCTCATCAGGACGGGGATGACGCCCGCGCTGTTCAGCATCGCGATCTTGACCGAGATCGGGATGTTGTCCTTAAGGTCGACGTCAAGCAGGACGACCTCCATGGGGAAGCTCGCGTGGCTGATGAGCTCGGGCCAGGTCGGGACGGCGGCGACGAGTTCGATGTCATCCGCGGCGGAGCGGATCCACTCCGTGAGCGCCCCGAGCAGCATCCGGTGGTCATCGACGATCGCGAGCGTGATCGGGGCCATATCCGAAGCCTAGCGAGGCTCGAGGCTCCGGTGGCCAGCGTTTGGCACCAGGGCGAGGATGTCGACCCGCAGCGTGCCCTGCTCGCGGACCTCACGGTACTCGCCGATGCGGCCGAATCGCTCCCAGACGCCGGGCTCGAGGCGGGCCCGCTGATCACTGCCGAACTGCACGCTGACCGGTAGCGCGATCATGTCGGGGCGTGTCGAGGGACCGAGCATCGGCTGCGACACGGTGACGAGCGTCGGGGTCAGGGCGTCGCGGCGGGGCCGCCGTGGCTCGGCGAGGAGCCAGAGCACGGACAGCAGGGCGCTGCGCTGGTCCGGTCCGAGGAGCCCCGCGCTCGCCGAGTCGTCGGTGACGCGCACCGCCGCGCCGAGCAGCTCGGACTCCTCGATCGCGAGGTCGAGCCAGGTGCGGCTGCGGGACTCGAGGAGGTGATGGCGCAGCTCGCTCGCGATCGAGCCGGCGCGACGAGCGATCTCCTCGTTGAGCGGCAGCTGGACGCGGCCCTCCGCGACGGCCGCGAGCAAGCTCTCAGCCGCGAGGTCGAGTCGCGCGAGTCGTTCGGACTGGTAGATCCCGACGGTCAGCTGCGGGGCCAGGAGCGCGGCCCGCGAGAGCTCCTCCTCGATCTCCCGGCGCACCATGGCGCGGAAGCCGGCGATGGCGATCGTCGCAACGACGATGGTCAGCGAAACGTGGCAGATGGTGAAAATCGAGTGCTGCATCGTCGGGGGGACGAACGCGCCGTCGAGCGCCATCCCCGCGGCACACAGCGCGGCGAGTCCGAGCCCCGCGATGAGGACCTCCCGCTCCGGGCGGGTCGTGAGCGCCAGCAGCAGCGAGAGCACCGCGGAGCGCCCCACCGTGACCGGCGAACCAGCCTCCGGGCGCATCCAGGTGACGGTGAGGTCGAGGAGGATCACGATGACGAGCGCGGCGACGAAGAGCCCAAACATCCAGTTCGGCAGGTGGTCGTTGAGCACCCGGACGACGACGATGACCGCGAGGTCGGCGACGAGGAGCACGCCCCAGGCGGTGAGGACGAGCTCGGGCGCGACCTGCTGGGCGTCGCCGCCGATCGTCTGACCGAGGTCGTACGCCATCTGGATCCCGACGAGGATGAGCATGCCCCACCAGATGCGCCGCGCGCCGAGACCCGCATGTCGTCGACCGAGCTGGCGCCCGGCGCCGAGTGCGCCGCTCATCGTGGTGCCTCGAGCAGGACCGTCGTCCCCGCCCCGGGCGCCGAGAAGACTCGGGCACTGCCGCCGATCTCCTGCATCCGGGCGATGACGGATTCCTGCAGGCCGAGCCGCTCGGCATCGACGAGGTCGGGGTCGAAGCCGCGGCCCGCGTCCGTGATCATGGCCCGGACGGTCGTCGTGTCGTCGGTGATCGTGACATGGGCGCTGCCGACACCGGCATGACGCCGGACGTTCTCCAGGCATTCGCTGATCGCGTAGAGGAATGCTTCGAGCGCGGGCTGCGGCAGCGCGATGCGGGTCGCGCCGTGCCACTGGACATCGAGCGAGAGCCGCTCGAATCGCTCCCGCACGCGCTCGAGTGTCGTGCCGAGCGTCGACTCCTCGACCAGCTCGGGTGTGTACCCGGCATCCGGGAGCGCGAGCAGCGGCTCGCCGAGCCGGAGCTGCCGCAGCAGGTGCGCGTCGTTGCGGGCCTGACTGCGCAGCGCCTCACCGGACACACCGATGCCGGAGTGCGCGAGGAGGGTGAGCGTGGCGAGCACGGTGTCGTGCAGGAGCCGTGCGCTCTGGCGGCGCTGCGCCTCGAGCTCACTCGCCTGCCGCTCCGCCCGCTGCGCCGCGCCGATATCGCTGACCTGGCGAAGCACCGTGGGGATGGAGGAGACGAGGAGATAGCCGATGACGTTGACGGCTGCCCAGCCGAGCAGGGTGAGGAGCGCCGGGGGGAGCCAGGTGGGCGATTCGTGCAGGACGACGCCGGCGACGGTCGCGGTGATGCCCGCGAGCAACCAGTAGGTGACGTAGCCCGCGGGCGACACGAGGAGTGTCATTGCCAGGCCGGAGGCGGAGGCGACCAGGAGCGTCGTGACGGCGAGCGTCGCCGAGGCGTCCGGCGTCGCCGGGATGATGACGAGGCAGAATGCGATGGCCAGCTCCGCCAAGCTCGCGCTGATGAGGATGACGAGCGGCCGACCCGACTCGAGCCGTGCGATGAGGAGCCCGGCGGCGAGGTAGAACGGCAAGACCACCCAATACGCAATCGTGCCGCCCGTCTCGGGGGCGCTCGCGACCACGAACGAGGTGAGCAGCGCCGCGCCGGCGGTCACGCGAGCGGTGCGCCGCAGCAGGCGGTCACGCTTGTTGGTCGGGCTGTCCATCGCGCTGGTAATCGTCGCACACCGACCCCGTACGGGTGTGCTCGCTCGGCGCGACCCCCCGAAGTGGGGCGGCGGCGCCGGCGGGACCCTGGCTAGCCTTCAACCGAAGAGGGGCACATCGCCACAGCAGCCCGGCCGCGGTCGGGGTCATCTGGGGGAGTTGCCTGGGGCCGAGATCCGGCCCCAGGCACCCACCCCCTCAGGTTGCCAGGAGCCGCCGCAGCTGTGCGCCCACCAGCGCATGCTCGATGAGGAAGGCGTCGTGGCCGTACTCGGAGGTGATCCGGTGCGGCACAGAACCGTCGAGGTTGCCCGGCACCGCCGCCGCGATGCGCTCCTGATCGACGGCGGGGAAGAGCCGATCGGTGTCGATCGCGAGGACGAGCGTCGGGATCTGAATCGTCGCGAGCGCCGTCTCGACGCCGCCCCGGTCGCGGCCGACGTCATGCGAGCTCATCGCACCGACGAGCGTGATGTACGAGTTCGCGTCGAAACGGCGGGTGAACTTGTTGCCGTGGAAGTCGAGGTAGCTCTCGACCGCGTAGCGCCCGCCCTCACCGAGCGGTGAGCGGGTGGACTGCCAGCTCCTTGCGAAGCGGAGATTGAGCTCGTCCTTCGCGCGGTAGTTGAGCAGCGCAAAGCGCCGCGCGAGCGCGAGTCCCCGGTGGGGCCCCTCCCCGTCCGCAGCCTCGTAGTAGTCGCCGTCGGCGAACTGCGGGTCGGCACGGATCGCCTCGATCTGCAGCGAATTCTGCGCGATCTGGTCGGCCGTCGTCACGGCCGGCCCCGCGAGGACCCCGAGCCGCTCGACGCGGTCCGGGTGGAGGAGCGGCCATTCCAGCGCCTGCATCGCCCCCATGGAGCCGCCGATGACCGCGGCCCAGCGCTCGATGCCGAGCCGGTCGGCGAGCGCGACCTGCGCGGCCACCTGATCGCGGATGGTGACGAAGGGGAAGCGGGCACCCCATTCCTCCCCATCGGGGGCGAGGCTGGCCGGCCCGGTCGTCCCCTGGCAGCCACCGAGCATGTTCGGCACGACGACGAACCAGCGGTCCGTGTCGATCGCGAGTCCCGGTCCGACGATGTCGCCCCACCAGCCGGCGGTCGGGTGGCCCGGGCCTGCCGGCCCGGTGATGTGGCTGTCGCCGGTGAGCGCGTGTGCGACGAGGACCGCGTTGCGCCCGTCCTCGCGGAGCGTCCCGAAGGTCTCATAGGCGATGCGGACCTGGGGGAGCAGGCTGCCGCGCTCGAGCTGCAGATCGCCGAGGGTGACGAACTGCCGGTCGCCGACCGGGTCCCCCTCTCGCCACGCCCCCGTCGCGGGAGGCTTGCCGATGAGCTCGCGAACGTTCGCGTCGGTGATGAACGCCGAGGGGAAGGAGTCCTCGGGAGTCTGCCAGTCCATGCCGCCCTGACTGCTCGAAAGGGCCCGGCGGTGTGCCGGGCCCCTCCAAGCGTATGCCGCCGTACGGTGTGGTTACGCGACCGCCTCGGCGGAGGCCGCGGCGCGCGACGCCGCAAACCCCGCCTCGAGGTCGGCCTTGATGTCATCGATGTGCTCGAGTCCGACCGAGAGCCGCACGAGCCCGGGGGTGACCCCGGCGGTGAGCTGCGCCTCGGGGGACAGCTGCGAGTGCGTCGTCGATGCGGGGTGGATGATGAGCGAGCGGACGTCGCCGATGTTGGCGAGGTGGGAGAACAGCTTGACGTTGTCGACGAGGGCACGACCCGCGGCGACCCCACCCTTGAGCTCGAAGGAGAGCACGGCGCCAGCACCCTTCGGGGCGTACGTGTTCGCGGCCGCGTACCACGGGCTCGAGGGGAGCCCCGCGTAGTACACCTTCGCGACGTCGGGGTGCTGCTCGAGCCACTCGGCGAGTTCCTGCGCGTTCTGCACGTGCCGCTCGATGCGCAGGCTCAGGGTCTCGATGCCCTGGATGAGCTCGAATGCGCTGTCCGGTGACAGTGACGCCCCGGTGTCGCGCAGCAACTGCACGCGGGCCTTGATCACGTAGGCGATCCCGTCGCCGAGGGCGCCCGAGTAGCTGATGCCGTGGTAGCTCGGGTCCGGCTCGGTGAGCCCGGGGTACTTGTCGGCGTGCTGCGACCACGGGAAGCGGCCCCCGTCGACGATGACCCCCGCGATGACGGTGCCGTGGCCGCCGAGGAACTTCGTCGCCGAGTGGACGACGATATCGGCGCCGTGCTCGAAGGGCCGGATGAGGTACGGGGTCGCGATGGTGTTGTCGACGATGAGCGGCAGGTCGTGGGCGTGGGCGACGTCGGCGACCGCCTGGATGTCGAGCACGTTGATCTGCGGGTTGCCGATCGTCTCGGCGAAGAACGCCTTCGTGTTCGGCCGGACGGCCGCCTGCCAAGCGCCGACGTCATCCTGGTCCTCGACGAACGTCACCTCGATGCCGAGCTTCGGCAGCGTGTACTTGAAGAGGTTGTACGTGCCGCCATAGATCGAGGAGGAGGAGACGATGTGGTCGCCGGCCTGCGCGATGTTGAGGATCGAGTAGGTGATCGCCGAGGAGCCCGATGCGACGCCGAGGGCCGCGGTGCCGCCTTCGAGCGCCGCGACGCGCTGCTCGAGCACGTCGACCGTCGGGTTCATGATGCGCGAGTAGATGTTGCCGAACTCCGCGAGCGCGAAGAGGTTCGCGGCGTGCTCGGCGTTGTTGAAGACGTACGAGGTCGTCTTGTAGATCGGCGTCGCGCGGGAGTTGGTCGTCGGGTCGGGTGCGGCGCCGGAGTGCACCTGCTTGGTCTCAAACCGCCAGTCGGTCATCGGGGGCCTGCTTTCAGATGGTGGAGAGGAATGCTCGACGGTACGTCCGCCGGTCCAGTCCGCTCAACCGTCCCTGTCGCCCCGCGTAACATTCCGGTCCGGCCGCGCCGCGCAGTCGTCCTGGTCGGCGCGCCGAGCGGTCCGGTGGGCTCAGCGGCCGGTGTCCGCCTCGCCGAAGGCGTCCTTCGGCACGAGGAAGAGCAGGATCGCGGCGACGAGCGCCCCGCCGCCGCAGATCGCCCACACCGTGATGTAGCCGCTCAGGCTCGCCCGCTGCGTGAGCTCCTGGGCGATGCCGGCCGCGAGGACGATCGCGAAGACGGTGCTCGCGAAGGAGCCGCCGATCGTCTTCGTCGTGTTCGTCAGGGCGCTGGCGATGCCGGTCTGGCCGACGGGGGCGGCGGCCGCGGCGGTCGCCGGCAGTGCTGCGACGAGGGCGCCGCAACCGAGTCCCGCGACGATGAGCGAGGGGAGGAAGGTCCCGAGGCTGCCATGCAGGGGGATGAGGCCGAAGTACCCGGCCGCGACGAGGAACGTCGCGACGATGAGCGCGATCCGGGGCGCGACCCGTTTGGACACGATGGCGAAGAGCACGGCGCCGATGGCGAGGGAGACGATGTAGCCGCCGATCACGAGGCTCGTGTCCTGGAGCCCGAGCCCGTAGCCAAGCGGGGTGCCGCCGACGAGTTCCTCCGGATTGGTCGCCGCATAGGTCGCGAGCGGTGCCTGCGCGCCGAGGAGCGAGATCCCGACGAGCCCCGCAGTCACCTGCACCGGCCACATCGTCCGCTGCTTCATGACCCTGAGGTCGATCGCGGGGTCGGGGCTGCGCAGCTCCCACCAGCCGAAGGGCACCAGCAGGAGCACGCCGACGACGATGATGAGCCAGGCCCACCAGGTATCGGGTCCGTTGAGGCTCATGAAGCGCAGCCCCGCCGTGATCGCCAACAGCACGAGCCCGAGGAGGGCAAACCCCTGCCAGTCGAGCTCGCGGCCTGGGAGCGGCTTCGATTCCGGCACCCCGAAGAGGACGGCGAAGAAGACGAGCGTCACGGCGACCGCCGGCCAGATGAGCGTCAGCGCGACGTCGTGGTCGGTCCAGTCGAGGATGCGCCGACCGAGGAGCGCGCCGGCGATCGCGCCGAGCTGGAGCCCGAGCACGAGGGTGCCGGCCGCCCGGCGCGTCGTCGCGGCGCCGATGCCGGTCGCCCGGCCGCGATCGAAGATGAGCGCGATCTCGAGCGGTAGCCAGACCGAGAAGACACCCTGCAGGGACCACGCGATGAGGAAGGACATGAAGTCACTCGCGAAGGCAAGCCACCAGGTCGCGCCAGCGGTGACGACCGTCGCGATGAGCAGGATCTTCTTGTGCCCGTGCATGTCGCCGAGCTTCGCGAGGATCGGCACGCTCAGGGCGGCGACGATGAGCTGCCCGGCCTCGAACCAGTTGAACTCCGCGTCGGTGATGCCGAGGTGGTCGACGAGCGTCGGGCTGATGAGCGGGACGTAGTAGCCCTGCAGCACCCCCGAGACGAGTTCGAGGAGGAACAGCCACCCGACGATCGCGATGGTGGTTCGGGCGAAGGACCGCTGGGCCGTGGCGACGCTGCTCACGAGCGGTAGCGTATCGGCATGGCCGCCCGCGATGTCCACCGCGCAGCACCGCGGCCGCTGCACGAGCTCATCGACCCGGGTTGGGCTGCGGCGCTCGCGCCGGTCGCCGACGACGTCGTCAGTATGGGCGACTTCCTGCGGGCCGAACATGCGGCCGGGCACGCGACGCTCCCGGCGGGCGCGAACGTGCTCCGCGCATTCATGACCCCGCTCGAGCGCGTCCGAGTGCTCATCGTCGGCCAGGACCCGTACCCGACACCGGGCCACCCCATCGGGCTGTGCTTCGCGGTGGATCCCGCGGTGCGGCCGATCCCGCGCTCGCTGCAGAACATCTATCGCGAGCTGCAGGACGATCTCGGCATCCCGCCGGCGCCCCACGGGGACTTGAGCGCCTGGGCGGACCAGGGCGTGCTGCTGCTCAACCGGGTCCTCACCGTCCGTGCGGGGGCGAGCGGCTCGCACCGCGGCAAGGGCTGGGAGGCCGTCACCGAGCAGGCGATTCGCGCGCTCGTCGCCCGTGGCGGGCCGCTCGTGGCGATCCTGTGGGGACGGGACGCGGCGACCCTGCGGCCGATGCTCGGCGACGTGCCGATCGTCGAGAGTGTGCACCCCTCACCGCTGTCCGCATCGCGCGGCTTCTTCGGCTCCCGCCCATTCAGTCGGACGAATGCGCTGCTCGCCTCCCAGGGCGCGCCGCCGGTCGACTGGCGGCTCGGCGAGCCCGCGGTCAGCCGTCCGTCCGCGATGGGGGCAGGCGCCTCACTCGGTCCCGGAATCGATTGACGTTGTTGCCGCTGATCGACGAATTGCTGACGCCGCGGACCTCGTCGACCTTCCGGTCATCGCCGGTCACCGGCTGCGCCTCGACGAGGGTCTCCCGCTCGTAGGCGTGGGACTTGTCGGTGTTGCGATAGAAGCGGTACAACATCCAGTACAGGCCGACCGCGCCGGCGGGGCCGAGTGCGAGCAGCCACAGGCCACCGTCGCCCTCGAAGGTGTCGGCGGCGAGGATGACCGAGTGGGTGAGCAGCTCGATCATGACAGCACCACCAGGGCGGCGATCGCGACGGCTTCGAGCACGGTGCCGACCGTCAGCGCGGCGACCAGGAGCTTCCACTGCTGCACGGGCACGCTGCCCATCGTCTCCCCGGTGCGCGCATTCACCGCGATGTAGTGCACAAGGCCGCGGCCGCCGCGCACCTCGTAGTACGAGTAGAGCCACACCGGCAGGTGCATGGCGACCCAGCGGGTGCCGTGCACGTCGAGGCGCTCCTGCTCCCAGCGCACCCCCCGGTCGTAGCGGCGCACCGAGCCCGCGACCTCGGCGCGCGCGATCGACAGCAGCTGGTGCTCGAGCGTCGGCTGCAGGGCGGCGACGTCCTGGTCGCGCTTCTCGGAGGTGTAGCCGGTGAGGTAGGACGCATTCCATTTCACGGCGTTCTTCGTGTCGAAGGGGAGGATCGTATTGATGATGTTGTTGGTGTTCACCTTCGTGTCGAGGTTCGCGCGCTCCGCGGAGGACTCGATTGTGAGGTCGTCGACCGTGAAGTCGACCTGACGGCGCACCTGGTAGACGTCGGCGTCGTAATACGTCTTCTTGTTCTCGTCGCTGCCGCGCGTGTAGCGGCGGGTCTCGATCTCGCCGACGCCGAATACCTCAGCACCGACATTGCCGTCGACGACCATGTAGGGCAGGTAGACGCCGACGACGTTCTCCGGCGTGAACTCCTCCTTGAACCGTTTGAGCGCGAAGAGCCGCCGCTTGTCGACGAACTGACGAATGCGGCCGATCGCGTCCTGCTTCGTGATACGAAACGGCAGGACCGCGTCCGGGACCGCACCATTGGGGACCTGCTCCGCGAGGGTGAGGGTGTGGCGGCACCAGTGGCAACGGGCGCCGACCTGGTTCTCGGTGTTGATGACGACCTCGGCGCCGCACGCACCGCACTTCATGGTGATGAGCGTGTCGGCGCCCGTGTCGATGTCCTGCGCACCGGAGGCGACGACGGTGCCCCGGAGCTCGGAGAGGTCACCGCCGAGACCGTAGGCCTCCTCGACGCGCTCCGATGACCACTCGGTCCGGCAGAAGAGGCACACGAGCATGCCGGTCGCCGGCCGCAGCTCGACATCGGTCGAGCCGCAGTTCGGGCAGCGGTTGAGCCCGTCCTGCAGCTCGGGACTCGAGGTGTCCAGGACCGGGGGGTCCGGTGCGAGCAGCTCGTCCTGGATCGCCTCCGGCAGGGTGGCCGGATCGATCGGGTGCTCGCCGGGGGCCGGCGGCACCTCCTGCGGCGAGCCTGGACCGGCGCCGTCAGCGGGCGAGCCCGCTGACGGCTGGTAGGGCGGTGGCTGGATGGGCGGGGGATTCGTCATCGCTCAGGCCGGACCGTCACGTCCGCTCAGAGCCCGAGGGCCTTCGCCTTGAGCGCGTCGTAGTCGTCCTGCGTGATGAGGCCGGCGTCGAGCATCTCCTTCGCCTTCGTCAGCTGCGCCATCGGGTCCTCCGCTGCAGGCGCTGCGGGGGCGGGGGCCGCAGCAGCTGGGGCCGCTGCGGCAGCGGGGATGCCGGTGGCAGCACCAGCGGGCGCACCGGGGACCGGCTGTTGGAGCCCGCCGAGGCCGGTCGCCCCGGCCGCGATGCCCATGCCGAGGATGCCGCCGGCGCCCGCATGCTCACCAGCGCCCTCGAAGCCCGCGGCGACCGAGGCCTGCAGGTTCGAGTTGCCGCGCGCGCCGAGGAGGGCGTCGGCGCGCTGCACCGTCTTGAGCAGCTCGCGGGTCGACTCGTCGTACTCGATCGAGACGATCGCGGTCGAGATGATCTCGAGCCCACGCTGCGTCTGCCACTGGTAGCCCTGTTCGACCGCGGCCGACAGGCTCTGGGCGAAGCCGAGCGAGTCCTGCTGGATCTTCGTGATCCGGTTGCCCTTCGCGGGGTCGTTCGTGTACATGCTCAGCGCGGGGGCGAGCGAGCTGACGACCTCGTTGAAGAGCTGGGTCGCGGCGTCGTTGTCGATGTCGGTGAAGTCGAAGACGACGCCGGGACGCAGATACGCGGCTGGGACGAAGTTCTTGATGAAGATGATCGGGTCGACGATCTTCAGCGTGTACGTGCCGCGCGTGACGGCGCCGACCTGCGCGTTGAGGTAGGCGTCATCCCAGTAGATCTCGGACTGCGTGCCGAAGCGGTTGTTCGGCAGCTCCTTGAGGCTCACGAAGAACGCGTACTGCTGCGACTGCGGGCGGCCGCCGAACTTGAAGCGCTCCCAGGAGGTCTTGATGAGTGGGCTGACGATGCCGTCGCCCGCGAAGATCGACTGCGAGTCCTGCGCCTCCGAGTTCCACTCGTAGCCGCCGGGCTCCGCTGCGAATCCGGTGATCGCACCCTCCTGCATGAGGATGAGGCCGTAGCCCTCGGGCACGACAATCTTCGTGCCGTTCGTGATGATCGCCTCGGAGCCTTGCGTGTTCGACCCGCGTCCCGCATTTGTGCCGCGCGGCACGGCAGCGAAGATGGCTGCGGTCGGTGACAGCCCTTCCGGGACCGTGTAGAAGTCCTTCCACTGGTCGGCGAACATGCCGCCGATCGAGTCGAGCGCTGCCTTGATGAGCCCCATGGCGGTCTCCTATTTCCTTCGGGTGCGGCCACCTGCGCCGCCAGCGTACACGGGGGGCATGACCGGCGGCACCCCGGCATTCGTAGACTGGGACCGTGCTCCCTCACGAGGAATACGATCCCCGACGGGCACTCCGCGCGGCGCGGCAGCGGCGACCGGACCCACCGACCTCGGGCGGCGCATTCGTCATCCGGGATGCGGTCGTCGCGGATCTGCCGCACTGCCGCGCGATCTACAACCACTACGTCGAGAACTCGACCGTCACCTTCGACGAAGCGCCGCTGACGCCCAGGGAGCTGCGCGCGAAATTCGACAAGGGGGCCGCCGCCGGTCACCCCTGGCTCGTCGCGGCAGCGCCATCGGGGGAGGTGCTTGGCTACGCCTATGTCGCCGCCTACCGCGACCGGACGGCGTATCGGTTCACGGTCGAGGACGCGATCTACCTCGGTCCGGCGGCCACCGGTCGGGGGATCGGGCGGGCGCTGCTCAGCGAGCTCCTGGTGCGGGCGAAAGCTGCGGGGCTCAAGGAGGTCGTGGCGGTCATCGCGGACCGCGGTGCGGAGGGCTCGCTCGCGCTGCACGAGCGGCTCGGTTTCACCGAGATCGGACGAATGGGGCGGGTCGGGTTCAAATTCAACCGCTGGCTCGGCACGATCTACCTGCAGAAGTCGCTCCGGCGCTGACGTCGCCGGGTAGGGTGACGCCATGGCGGACCTCGGCGACCTCCACGACCTGACCGCGCTCGCGCAGCGTGAGGCGCTGCGGCGCGGCGAGCTCACCTCGGTCGAGCTCGTCACCCACTACCTCGATCGCATCCAGCGATACGGGCCGGCGATCGGCGCCTTCGTCGAAGTGACGGCCGAGCGTGCGCTCACCGCAGCGGCCGCGATCGACCAGGGCGGCGAACCAAGTGATGGCGCACGGCCCATCCTCGGCCTGCCCTTCGCGGACAAGGACCTCGTCGCGCGTGCCGGTGTGCCGACGCGCTACGGTTCCCGGCTCATGGCCGATCACGTGCCCGAGGTGTCCGACCCGCTCGTCGACGCGCTCGACGCCGCGGGCGGCGTGTCGCTCGGCAAGACCGCGACCCCCGAATTCGGCACGCCCGCCTACACGGAGCCGCTCGCCGGCGTGCCCGCGCGCACGCCGTGGGACCTCACGCGCGGCGCCGGCGGTTCTTCTGGCGGGGCGGCGGCTGCCGTCGCGGCGGGCCTGCTGCCCTTCGCGCCGGGCTCGGACGGCGGCGGCTCCATCCGCATTCCTGCCGCCGCCTGCGGGCTCGTCGGGCTCAAGCCGTCGCGCGGCCGCGTGCCGACGGCGGCGGGCTTCGACTTCCCCGGTGGGCTCGCCGTCGGCGGGCCCCTCGCGCGCAATGTCGCCGACGTCGCCCTCCTCCTCGAGGCCATGGCGCCCGCGGGGGCCGAGCCGACGTGGGCGACCGCGCCGCCCGGTGACGGGCCCTACCTGGCTGCCGCCACTGGCCGCGAGCCGACCACCCCGCGCCGCATCGGGGTGACGACCGTGTCACCGTGGTCGTCTTGGTACGACATCACGATCTCCCCTGAGGCGCAGGCCGCACTCGAGCTGGCGATCGCCGAGCTCGAGGCGCTCGGCCACCAGGTCGAGGAAGTCCCGTGGACGCCGGGCCCCGAGTACCCCGACCACTTCCGCGTCATCTGGCAGGCGGGACCCGCCGCGCTGCCGATCCCTGACGAGGCCGTCGGCCTCCTCGAGCCGCTCACCGCGTGGCTGCGCGGCGAGGGCCGGCGCCGACACGCGGGGGAGCTCGCGGCGGCGATCGGCTGGCTCGCGGGCTTCGAGCGGGACACGATCGCCGCATTCTCCGGGTACGACGCGGTCCTCACCCCGACGCTGGCGGTGCCGCCGCCCGTCGTCGGGTACTACGACGCGGAGGATGGGGAGCGGAACTTCCAGCAGCAGTGCCAGGTGACGCCGTGGACGAGCTTCGTCAATGTGACGGGCCTGCCGGCGATCCAGCTGCCTGTGCACTGGACCGAAGCGACGGACTCGCGACCGGCGCTGCCGATGGGGGTGCAGCTCATCGGACGGCCCGGTGGGGAGACGACGCTGCTCGGTCTCGGGGCACAGCTCGAGGGCGTGCTGCGCTGGGACCTCCGGCGGCCGCCGGGGTGGTAGCGCGGGACCCACGCTTGCGCTGAAGGTTAGCCTTGCCTAAACTGGTAGGGCCATGACCGACCAGCAACTCCCGAGTGCCGTCGCCTGGGCTCCCGAGGATGCCGACCGCATCCTCCTTGCCGCCCACGAGCACGAGCTCGCGACCGTGCGCCTGCTGCTTGCGACGCTCGACGCGAAAGCTCGCGGCACCGTCTTCATCGAGGTCGAGTCCGCCGCCGACATCGTCGAGATCGGGGCGCCGCCGCGATTCGAGGTCCGGTTCCTGCTCCGCGATCGCGGCCAGGAACTCGGCCGTGCGGTCGACGCGTGGTGCGAGGAGTGGCTCACCTACAGCGACTGCGCTGCGGTGTACGCCTGGGTTGCCGGCCGCGGCCCGGCCCGCGTGCTCACCGCTGACTGAGCGGCGGGCGAATTACCCGGTGGCGGGGATGCGCGCCTGTAAGCCCGCCACTCGATCACGCACCCGCTACTCGGATGAGCTAGTTCGCGATGACGATCCCGCCCTCTTGCGACGCCGTCGCGACCTAAGCGGGCCACGCCCCGCGAGGAGCTCCCACAGGCCGCCGAGCACGGTCGCTGCCCAGAAGCCTGGCACCGCGACCACCGAATGACGCACGGAGGCCGGGTCCACGCGGGACCCGGCCTCCGGAACACAACTGCCGCTACGCGGTCAGTCGGTCTTGGAGCGACTGGACCTCGGCGGTGAGCTCCGCCGGGACCCGGTCGCCGAACTCCTCGAAGTACGCCTCAGCACTGCGCGCATCCGCGAGCGAGCGCTCGTGGTCGATGCGGAAGAGCTCCTCGAGCTGTGCCTGGGTGATATCGAGCCCCTCGACATTGAGCGATCCCTCGACCGGGATCAGCCCGATCGGCGTCTCGGTCGCGGGCACCTTGCCCTCGATGCGCTGGAACATCCACTCGAGCACGCGCGAGTTCTCGCCGAAGCCGGGCCAGAGGAACTTGCCGTCGGCGTCCTTGCGGAACCAGTTGACATTGAAGATCCGGGGGACGCGCCCGCCGGCCGCGCGCAGGCGCCGACCGATCTCGAGCCAGTGCGACCAGTGGTCCGCAGCGTTGTAGCCATAGAAGGGGCGCATCGCGAACGGGTCGCGGCGCAGCTCCCCAACAGTGCCCTCGGCGGCCGCCGTGGCCTCGGAGGAGACGGTCGCACCGAGGAAGACCCCGTGCGCCCAGTCGCGTGCCTCCACCACTAGCGGCACGGTCGTTGCACGACGGCCGCCGAAGATGATCGCGTCGATGACGACGCCGCGCGGGTCCTCCCAGTCGTCCGAAATGGACGGGGCCTGGGCCGCGGAAACCGTGAACCTCGAGTTCGGGTGCGCTGCAGGACGGCCGGAGTCCGGCGTCCAGGGCTGGCCGAGCCAATCGGTCAGCTTGGCAGGCTTCTCCTTCGTCGCACCCTCCCACCAGACGTCGCCGTCCTCGGTGAGGGCCACATTCGTGAAGATGGTGTTGCGGGTGATCGTCTCCATGGCGACGGAGTTCGTCGACCAGCCGGTGCCGGGGGCGACGCCGAAGAAGCCGGCCTCCGGGTTGATCGCCCGCAGCAGGCCGTCCTCGCCGATGCCGAGCCAGGCGATGTCATCGCCGACCGTCTCGACCTTCCAGCCGGGGATCGTCGGTTGCAGCATCGCGAGGTTCGTCTTGCCGCAGGCGCTCGGGAATGCGGCGGCCGCGTGGTAGACGCGACCCTCCGGCGAGGTGAGCTTGATGATGAGCATGTGCTCGGCGAGCCAGCCCTCGTCGCGGGCGAGCACGGAGGCGATGCGCAGCGCGAACGACTTCTTCGCGAGCAGCGCGTTGCCGCCGTACGCGGACCCGTAGGACCAGATCTCGCGGGTCTCGGGGAAGTGGGTGATGTACTTCGTGTCATTGCACGGCCACGGCACGTCCCCCTCGCCCGGGGCGAGGGGGACGCCGACCGAGTGGACGGCCTTGACCCAGGGGGTCGAGTCCTTGATCTTCGTGAGGGCCTGGTCGCCCATGCGGGTCATGATCCGCATGCTCGCGACGACGTAGGGCGAGTCGGTGAGCTCGATGCCGTAGCGGCTGAGCGGCGAGCCGATCGGCCCCATCGCGAAGGGGATGACGTACATCGTCCGGCCCTGCATCGCGCCATCGAAGAGCTCGTCGAGCGTTTCGCGCATCTCGGCCGGGTCGACCCAGTTGTTCGTCGGGCCGGCGTCGGCCTTGCGCTCGGAGTTGATGAAGGTGCGCGCCTCGACACGGGCGACGTCCGAGGGATGGCTGCGGGCGAGGAATGAGCCGGGCCGCTTCTCCTCGTTGAGTCGGATGAGGGTGCCCTGCTCGACCATCATCGAGGTGATCGCGTCGTACTCCTCCTCGGAGCCGTCGCACCACACCACGGACGCCGGCTTCGTCTGCGCGGCCACGGAAGCGACCCAGTCGATGAGGTTCTGCGGGGTGCCAGCCGGGGCCTGGGTGCGGAACTCGTACTCGCTCGGGGCACTCGCAGTGGTCGGGGTCGTCGCCGAGGGCGACTCGAGGATGCTCATGACAACTCCTGAAGAAGTGGTGGTTCATCAATTCTGCCGAGGTTGGAATCGCCCGGTTGACCAAAATAACAAGAAAGAATGGCCAAAATTTCGTTATCATGAATTTCGTGCAGGATCTTGTAACCCTGGGACAACGCATTCGTCACTATCGCGTCGCCGCCGGGCTCACCCTCGATGACGTCTCGGAGCGCGTCGGCACCGCGAGCTCACAGCTCTCCCTCATCGAGAACGGCAAGCGCGAACCGCGGCTCAGCCTGCTCACGACGCTTGCCCAGACACTCGGCGTCCCACTCCAATCGCTGCTGGACGCGAGGCCGCCATCGGAGCGTGCCGCACTCGAGATCGAGCTCGACCGCGCCCAGCGCAGCAGCCTCTATGCCTCGCTCGGCCTGCCACCCATCCGGGTGAGCCGGGGCATGAGCGACGAGACGCTCCGATCCATCGTCGGCCTGCACCACGAGTTGCAACGTCGAGCGCGGCGAGCGATCGCGAGCCCGGAGGAGGCTCGGCGGGCCAACACGGAGCTGCGGCTGCGCATGCGACAGGTGCAGAACCACCTCCCTGACATCGAGGACGTCGCCGAGCGGCTGCTCGCGGAGACCGGGCACACCTCCGGGGCGCTCACCCACCGCACGGTCGGGATCATGGGGGAACGGCTCGGCTTCGAGCTCGTCCATGTCAATGACCTGCCCCACAACGCGCGCACCGTCACCGACCTGGCGAACGGGCGCATCTACCTGCCGCCGGCCTCCATCCCCGGCGGACACGGGCTGCGCTCCCTCGCGCTGCAGGCGATGGCGCACCGCGTCCTGGGCCACGAGCAGCCGGTCGACTACGCGGACTTCCTCCAGCAGCGGCTCGAGATCAACTACTTCGCCGCCGCGGTGCTCATGCCCCGCCGACAGGCGGTCGCCTTCCTCAAGGCCGCGAAAGCGGAGCGCAACATCGCGGTCGAGGACTTCCGCGATGCCTTCGGGGTGACGCATGAGGCCGCGGGGCTCCGGTTGACCAATCTGCTCACCACCTACCTCGATCTTGAGCTGCACTTCCTCCGCGTGGGCGGCGACGGCAATATGCAGAAGGCCTATGAGAACGACGGGCTCCGGCTGCCGGTCGATGTCACCGGGTCGATCGAAGGTCAGTTCGTGTGTCGGCGCTGGGCGGCGCGCACCGCCTTCACCCGGGTGAATCGCACCACCGAGTTCTACCAGTACACCGACACCCCCGAGGGCACCTTCTTCGAATCGGCGCAGACGGGCACGACCGAGCTCGACGAGTTCTCGATCACGATCGGCGTGCCCTTCGAGGCCTCGAAGTGGTTCCGCGGCCGCGACTCCGTCATCCGTCGCACCTCGACTTGCCCCGACGAGGCGTGCTGCAAGCGACCCGACGAGCGGCTCACCCAGCGGTGGCGCGACAACGCGTGGAGCTCGGCGCGGCTGCACGCGCAGATCCTCGCGCCGCTGCCGCAGGGCACGTTCCCCGGGGTCGATGATCGCGAGCTCTACGAATTCCTCGACCACCACGCCGCCCGCGCGACAGACTGACTGACACCAACGTGCTGACCCGGTACAACTCGGGCTGCGACAATGGTCGTATGAAGGTGTTGGTCGCGATGAGCGGGGGCGTTGACTCCTCCGTCGCTGCGGCACGCGCGATCGAGGCCGGGCACGAGGTCGTCGGCGTGCACCTCGCGCTGAGTCGGCACCGGGCGAGCCTTCGCGAAGGCAGCCGCGGCTGCTGCACCGTCGAGGACGCGATGGACGCCCGGCGCGTGGCCGACTTGCTCGGCATCCCGTTCTACGTGTGGGACTTTTCCGAGCGCTTTGCCGAGACCGTCGTCGCCGACTTCGCCGCCGAGTACGCGGCGGGCCGCACGCCGAACCCGTGCCTGCGGTGCAACGAGGAGATCAAGTTCGCCGCGCTCCTCGAGCGCGCCCTCGCCCTCGGCTTCGACGCGCTCGCGACCGGGCACTACGCGAGCCGCATCGAGGGGCCAGACGGACTCGAGCTGCACCGCGCCGCCGCGGGCCCGAAGGACCAGTCCTATGTGCTCGGCGTGCTCACGCGCGAACAGCTCGCGCACGCCTACTTCCCGCTCGGCGCCGACGCGTCGAAAGCTGAGGTGCGCGCGGAGGCGGCGCGCCGCGGCTTCGTCACCGCCACGAAGCCTGACTCCACCGACATCTGCTTCATCCCGGACGGCGACACCCGGGGCTGGCTCGACGACAAGCTCGGCCTCGAATCCGGTGCGATCGTCGATCGCGACGGTGCGGTGCTCGGCCAGCATGACGGCGCGCTGGCGTACACGGTCGGACAGCGCCGCGGGCTCGGTCTCACCGTGCCCTCGCCGGACGGCCGCCCCCGATTCGTGCTTGAAGTGCGCGCCGCGAGCAACGAGGTCGTCGTCGGCCCGCGCGAGGCACTGGCGATTGCCGAGCTTCGCGGCGAGCGGGGGAGCGAACTCGGGGACCTCACGACGGCGACCGAGGTGCAGGTCCGGGCGCATGCCGAGCCGGTCGGGTGCCGGGTGGATCGGGACGGGGGTGCGTGGCGCATTCGTCTCGACACGCCCGTCGAGGGCGTCGCACCCGGCCAGTCCGCGGTGCTGTATCGCGGCACACGCGTCCTCGGTCAGGTCACGATCGACCACACGGTCGCCGCCGCGCTCGTCTGAGCGGCCCGGAGGTCGGCGGGCCTGCCTAGGCTTAGGCCGTGGCCGCAACTGAGACCTCCCCGGCAGCGGACTTCGAGCGCGCGCGTGCTGAGGCCGACGAGCTGGAGGCGCGCCTGGCCGACCTCGACGATGCGTACTACGAACGCGATACGACACTCGTCCCCGACGCTGACTACGACGCGCTGAAGGCCCGGCTTCGGGAGCTCGGCACCGCATTCCCCGAGCTGATCGGACAGGACTCGGCGCTGGTGCGGGTCAGCGGGCGGCGCTCGACCCTGTTTGCCCCGGTCGTGCATGCCGAGCGGATGTACTCCCTCGACAACGTGTTCTCCGTCGACGAGTTCCGCGAGTGGGCGGCTCGCCTCGAGCGCGACGCTGGCCGTGCCCCGGCGCTGCTGTGTGAGCTGAAGATCGACGGCCTCGCGATCTCGCTGCGCTACGCCGCGGGCGTACTCGTCAGCGCGGCGACCCGCGGCGACGGTGTCACCGGCGAGGACGTCACCGCAAATGTGCTGCGCATCCCCGGCATCCCACGCCGCCTCGCCGGCAGCGGCCATCCCGAGCTGGTCGAGGTGCGCGGCGAGATCTTCTTCCCCGTGGCCGCCTTCGAGGCCCTCAACGCGGAGCAGGCCGTCGCGGGCGAGCGCGTCTTCGCGAATCCTCGCAATGCCGCCTCCGGCTCACTCCGACAGAAGGCCGAGGGCAAGTCCGTCACGGAGCTCGACCTCATGGAGCGACGCCTGTCGCGGCTGCGCATGCTCGTGCACGGCATCGGCGCCTGGCCGCACCCCGCCGCCGACTCACAGTCCGGGATGTATGAGCTGCTGGCGGGGTGGGGACTGCCGAGGAGCAGGAATGCGCGGGTCGTCGCCGACGCCGATGCTGCGGTCGGCTTCATCGAGCATTTCGGTGCCCACCGGCACGACGTCGAGCACGAGATCGACGGGGTAGTCGTCAAGGTCGATGACTTCGCGCTGCAGCGGGAGCTTGGTGCGACCTCGCGGGCGCCGCGCTGGGCGATCGCCGTCAAGTATCCGCCCGAGCAGGTCCACACGCGGCTGCTCGGCATCGAGGTCGGCGTCGGCAGGACCGGTCGCGCGACCCCGTACGCCGTGCTCGAGCCAGTGCGCGTGGCGGGCTCGGTCGTCGCGCGGGCGACGCTGCACAACCAGGACGTGGTGCGGGTCAAAGGCGTCCTCATCGGTGACACGGTCGTCATCCGGAAAGCCGGGGACGTCATCCCGGAGATCCTCGGTCCTGTCCTCGAGCTGCGCGACGGGAGCGAGCGCGCATTCGAGATGCCGACGACCTGTCCTGAGTGCGGCTGGCCGCTCGCGCCCGCCAAGGAGGGCGACATCGACCTCCGGTGCCCGAATGCCCGGTCCTGTCCCGCACAGGTGCGCGGCCGTGTCGAGCACATCGGCTCCCGCGGCGGCCTCGACATCGAGGGGCTCGGCGAGGTGAGTGCCGCGGCGCTCACGCAACCCGTCATCCCGGCGACGCCGCCGCTGACGACTGAGGCGGGACTCTTCGACCTGCGGCTCGAGGACCTCTTCCCGATCGAGGTCATCGTCAAGGATGCCGAGACCGGGCTGCCAAAGCCGGGGGACGACGGCAGGCCGCGCCGCGAGACGCCGTTCCGGCGGCAGCGCAAGGCCCCGAAGCCGGGGCAGCCGCCGACGAAGTCGAGGCCCGACCCGCCGTACGACCCGGACGGGCCCTTCGACGGCGACGCGCAGTCGATCGTCTCCGCGGCCGCGATCGAGCTCATCGCCGAGCTGCAGCGGGCGAAGGACAAGGAGCTCTGGCGGCAACTCGTCGCCCTCAATATCCGGCACGTGGGCCCCGTCGCTGCGCGGGCACTCGCGCAGCACTTCGGCTCGCTCGATGCGATCCGTGCGGCCGGTGCGGCGGATCTTGCCGCGGTCGACGGGGTCGGGCCGATCATCGCGGATGCCGTCGTCGAGTGGTTCCTCGTCGACTGGCACGTCGAGATCGTCGAGCGGTGGGCGGCAGCGGGAGTGCGCTTCGCGATCCCGTCCCACCCTGGGCCGGGCGCGGCGACGGCCGCGATCGACGGTCCACTCGCCGGCCTCAGCGTCGTCGTCACCGGCACGGTTGAGGGCTACACGCGCGAGGGCGCCGAGGAGGCGGTCCTCGCCGCGGGCGGCAAGGCGGTCGGCTCGGTCTCGAAGAAGACCTCGGTCGTCGTCGTCGGCCCCGGCGCCGGCTCGAAGGAGACGAAGGCGATCGCACTCGGCGTGCCGATCGTGCCGGCGGAGCGCTTTGCGGAGCTGCTCGAGCGGGGGCTTGACGTGCTCGCGGAGTGAGGGGGCTTGGAGCGCGAGACCCGAAGTGGGCCGCCCGCGGTGAGCCCCATGAAAACTTAGGTGAACCTAACTTTTTCTCAGGTCTCACCGCTAGCATGGCGCCATGACAAGCAATCCCCGGTTCACCCTGGAACGCGCCCCCCTCGAGCACCGGCCGCGCGCGGCGAGCGTCGCGGCGATCGAGGACGTGACCCCGAGCTACCGGCGGATCACCCTCACCGGCGACTTCGCCGGCTTCGACTCGCTCGGCGCCGACGACCACCTGCGGATCTTCTTCCTGCCTGATGGCACCGTCCTCCCCGATGACCCCGAGTCGCGTGGTGCCCAGATGCGGGAGCATCCCTCTCGCGAATTCACCCCGGTCGCCTGGGATGCGCAGTCGCTGACGCTCGACTTCGTCCTGCACGGCGGGGGCGTCGCCGGCACCTGGGCCGCGAACGCCGTCGTCGGCTCCGTCGCGGGCATCGGCGGCCCGCGCGGCTCGCTCGTGCTGGGCGGCGCCCCTGCGTGGTGGCTGCTCGCGGGCGACCGCACGGCACTGCCGGCGATTCGACGCCACCTCGCCCGCGTGGAGCCCGGCACGCCCGTCGACGTGGTGCTCGTCGCGGAGGACCCCGCGGACGAGCAGGAGCTGGAGACCCCGGGGGACCTCAGCGTGACCTGGGTGCGCTCGCAGGCGGAGCTCGCGGCGGCCCTCGAGCGTGTCCCGGAGCGCGAGGGTGACGGGTTCGCATTCATCGCCGCGGAGCAGTCGATCGTCAAGCCGGGCCGGGCGCTGCTGACCGCCCGCGGCGTCGACCTCGCCCGCGCGGTGGTCAAGGGGTACTGGAAGCGCGGCACGTCCGAGTACCACGAGCCTCGGCGGTAACGCGCCCCGGGCGGGGATGACGGCCCCAGGAGGGCCCTGCAGCCGAGCCGACCCAACCGCCCGACACGCCTGAATTAGGATCGACAGGTGTCGGAAATCACCACGGAGACCGTGCAACACCTCGCGGGCCTCGCGCGCATCGCGCTTGACGCCACTGAGATCGAGACCCTGACCGGCCAGCTCAGCGCCATCGTCGACAGCGTCGCGAAGGTGCGGGAGGTCGCGACCCCCGACGTGCCGCCGACGAGCCACCCCGTCCCGCTCGCCAATGTGCAGCGCCCCGACACGCCCGGCCAGACGCTCAGCACGGAGGAGGCGCTCGCCGGCGCCCCCGAGCACGATGGCAGCCGCTTCATCGTGAGCGCGATCCTCGGCGAGGAGCAGTGACCGTGACGGACCTGACCAGGCTCACCGCCGCCGAGCTCGCCGGACTCCTCGCCTCGGGCGAGGTCTCCGCCGTCGAAGCGACGAACGCGCATCTCGATCGCATTGCCGCGGTCGACGGCGACGTCCACGCATTCCTCCATGTCGCGACGAATGCGCGGGAGACCGCCGCCGCCATCGACGCATCGCGCGCAGCGGGCGCGCCGCTCGGGGAGTTGGCCGGTGTCCCGGTCGCCATCAAGGACGTGCTGTGCACCGTGGACATGCCGTCAACGGCGGGCTCGCGAATCCTCGAGGGCTGGGTGCCGCCGTATGACGCGACGACCGTCACGAGGCTCCGCGCCGCGGGCCTGGTGCCACTTGGCAAGACCAACATGGACGAATTCGCGATGGGGTCCTCGACCGAGCACTCCGCGTACGGTCCGACGCGCAACCCCTGGGACCTCGACCGGATCCCGGGCGGCTCGGGCGGTGGCTCCGCGGCGGCGGTCGCCGCCTTCGAGGCGCCGCTGGCCCTCGGCTCCGACACGGGCGGCTCGATCCGGCAGCCCGGTGCCGTCACCGGCACGGTCGGCGTGAAGCCGACTTATGGCGGGGTCTCCCGCTACGGTGCGATCGCGCTCGCGAGCTCCCTCGACCAGGTCGGTCCGGTGAGCCGGACCGTGCTGGATGCCGCGCTGCTCCACGACGTCATCGGCGGTCACGACCCGCGCGACTCGACCTCGCTGACGGACGACTGGCCGTCGTTTGCCGCGGCGGCGCGGGCCGGGGCGGTCGCGGACTCCCTGCGCGGGGTCCGTGTCGGTGTCGTCCGCGAGCTCGACAGCCCGGGCTTCCAGCCGGGCGTGCTGGCGCGATTCCACGAGGCGCTCGAGCTGCTCGCGGCGGCCGGCGCGGAGATCGTCGAAGTCTCCGCACCACACTTCGAGTACTCGATCGCGGCCTACTACCTCATCCATCCCGCGGAGGCGTCCTCGAACCTCGCGAAGTTCGACTCGGTCCGCTTTGGCCTCCGAGTCACGCCCGAGGGCGGCGGGACGGTCGAGCAGGTCATGGCGGCCACGCGCGCGGCGGGCTTCGGGCCGGAGGTGAAGCGCCGTGTCATCCTGGGCACCTACGCGCTTTCGGCCGGCTACTACGACGCCTATTACGGCTCGGCGCAGAAGGTCCGCACACTTATCCAGCGCGATTTCGCGACCGCGTTCGAGCAGGCTGACGTCCTCGTCTCGCCGGCCGCGCCGACGACGGCCTTCCGGATCGGCGAGAAGATCGATGACCCGCTCGCGATGTACCTCAACGACGTGACGACGATTCCCGCGAACCTGGCCGGTATCCCGGCGATGAGCCTGCCGATGGGACTGGCTGCGGAGGATGGGCTGCCGACGGGCTTCCAGCTCATGGCGCCGGTCCGCGGCGACGAGCGGCTGTACCGGATCGGCGCGACGCTCGAGCGGCTCCTCACCGAGCGGCACGGTGCGATCCTCGACCGCGCCCCGGCACTCGGCTGAGCCTGGCTGGCACGTAGGGTCGAGGCATGTCCGAGCGACCCCTGCTCGTCTTTGACGGCGACTGCCGCTTCTGCACGACCGCGAAGGACTGGATCGCCGTGCGCGCGGACATCGAGGCGGTGCCCTACCAGTGGGCCGATCTCGCCGCGCTCGGACTGACGGAGGCCGAGGGCGCGCGGCGGATCCACGTCATCGGTGACACGGTGCCGGGCGGCAGGCGCTCGGGTGGTTATGCGGCGGCGTGGCTGCTGCGGAGCGCGCGCGGTCGCGGTTGGCGCCTGCTCGGCACCGTCCTCGGGGCGCCGGTGCTGCGGTGGGGCACGGACCTGGGCTATCGCGTCGTCGCGGCGAATCGCCACCGACTGCCCGGCGGGAGCCCCGCCTGCGCGCTGCCCCACCCAAGCTCTCCTTCCAGCCCAAGCACTCCTCCAAGCCGCTGACGTTGCCTCAGGCGTGGCCGGTGGCGAGCACCGCCTCGACGGGGAAGTCGAGCAGGCCATCGACGGTGAGCGCCGCGGTGCGTCGCGCATACTCGGCACGAATGCGCGCTCGCCCATCCGCATCGGCACCGCCGTACGCCTGGCCGATCGTGGCCAGGCCGGCTTCGACGCCGAGCCACAGTTCTGCCGGCGCAATCTGGAACGTCCAGGCAAGGCGCTCGGCCCGCACCGCGCGCCAGCCCGCATTGGTGAGCAGGTTCGCGAGACCCGCCTCGGTCCGCTCGAATGGCTCCCCGGCGGGGAGCGCGAACCGCTCGGGCCGCGTCGCGGTGACGGCCATGATCTCGCTCCACAGCGCATTCATCGCGGTGCGTTGCCATGGCCACACCGTCGCCGCGATCGGCGCGCCCGGGCGCGCGATGCGGCGCAGCTCACGCGCGACCTGCTCCGGGTGGTCGACATGGTTGAGGGCGAATGCGGCGCCGATGGCGTCGAATGCCTCGTCCGGCTCGGGAACCGCCGCGAGCGACGCGGTCCGGGCCACCACCCGCGGGACTCGGGCCACAAGGTGCGCCGTCATGCCCGGGTCGAGGTCGATTGCGTCAACCCGCCAACCGCGCTCGAGTGCCGCTGCCGCGAGCACACCGGTGCCAGCGCCTGCGTCAAGGAGGCGCCGCCTGCCGTTCGGGGCCCCGATCGCATCGAGGATCGGCGCCACCGCCCCAGCGCACAACTGCGCGAAGGAGCGATGGTAGGCCTCGGCGGTCCCGGCCCAGTCGGCGGTCATCCCGTCAGGATCTCATGCGGTCAGCGCCGCTCGCGGTCAGCGTCCGACGACGTCGGGATCCGGTCGATGGGGGGACTCCGTGCGCTAACGGCGCATATAAGCACAGGCGCTGCAGCATCTCGTCTGGCAAGCGATGTGGCGTTAGGCATGATGCATGCCGCCACGATCCGCCGCCCATGCTGAGCTGGGTCGTCGGATCGGCGCAGCACGGCTCCGGCTCGACGTCACCCAGCAGGAGGCGGCGGGGGTCGCAGGCCTCAACGTGGCGAACTTTGCGAAAATCGAGCGCGGCATCGGCAATCCGAGCTTCGACACGCTCGTGCGCATCGCGACGGCACTCGACATCGACCCCGGTTCGCTGCTCGCCGGCATGCATGCGGACGCACTGCCACCGGGGCCAGCGACGTACTCGGTGCGGGAGTTCCGGGACGAGAAGGCGCGTCGCACCGGCCGCGGGTGAGCGTGGCAGCCGCCCCGTCGCCGCAGCGCGCATCCGCCGCCCGGCAACTCGGTCCCGACCACGGTCACAGCGCAATCCCCCACAGGTACTCCTCCCCGTTGGCCCGTCGCCACCGCACGATGACGCGCGAGTCCCGCTCGAGCTCATCCCCGTGCACGGTGACCTCGAACACCTCGCCTGGGCTCAGACGCGGAGTGATCGGCGCGTGTGCGACCCCGCGCCCCGCCATCTCGACGCGCACCCAGTGCAGGGTCTCCGCACTTGAGTTCCGCACCCGTAAGCGCGGCACGTGACGGCGATCGACGGTGAAAGGGACTGGGTAGGCCGACATACCGTGACGGTAGGTGTGGCCACCGACGATCGCACCGCGGTCGCACGCTGACCTGTGGATAGTGCCCCGCGCATTCCTCTTGTGGAGGAATGCCCCGCCAGCCCAGCCACCCCCGCCCCGTGGAGCAGCACTCCCGCGCACGAACCTAGAATCGAGGTATGGCGCGCGCGGACCTCCTCGATTTCGACGAAGCGATCTCCAAGTACGACATCGCCCTCGGGTTCGAGGTCCACGTCGAGCTCGCGACCCGGACGAAGATGTTCTCCGACGCGCCGAACCCGGCGAACAGCGAGTTCCACGGCGCCGCGCCGAACACCCTCATCACGCCGGTGTGCCTCGGCCTGCCCGGCTCGCTGCCCGTGGTCAACGCGCAGGCCATCGAGCACGCGATCTCCCTCGGCCTCGCCCTCGGCTGCTCGATCGCGCCGTCGAGCCGCTTCGCGCGCAAGAACTACTTCTACCCGGATCTTGCGAAGAACTACCAGATCTCGCAGTACGACGAGCCGATCGCCTTCGACGGCGAGGTCGAGCTCGAGCTCGAGGACGGCCGCACCCTGACCGTCCGCATCGAGCGCGCACACGTCGAGGAGGACGCGGGCAAGCTCACGCACGTCGGTGGCGCGACCGGCCGCATTCAGGGCGCCGAGTACTCGCTCGTCGACTACAACCGCGCCGGCGTCCCGCTCGTCGAGATCGTCACCCGGGTGATCCTCGGCACGGGGGCGGACGCCCCCGAGGTCGGCCGTGCCTATGTCGGCACGATCCGCGACATCGCCCTTGCCCTCGGCGTCTCCGAGGCGCGCATGGAGCGCGGCAACCTCCGCTGCGACGCGAACGTCTCCCTCTCCCCGAAGGGCTCCGGCGTGCTCGGCACCCGCACCGAGACGAAGAACGTCAACTCGATGCGCTCCGTCGAGCGCGCCATCCGCTACGAGATCCAGCGCCAGGCCGCGATCCTCGAGGCCGGTGGCACGATCACCCAGGAGACCCGGCACTGGCACGAGGACACCGGCACGACCTCCCCCGGGCGGCCGAAGTCGGACGCCGACGACTACCGCTACTTCCCGGAGCCCGACCTCCTCCCGGTCGAGCCGTCCACCGAGCTCATCGAGTCGCTCCGTGCCGCCCTGCCCGAGCCGCCGGCCGCCCGACGTCGGCGCCTCAAGGCCAGCTGGGGGTTCACCGACCTCGAGTTCCGCGATGTCATGAATGCGGGACTCACGACCGAGGTCGAGCGCACGATCGCGGCGGGTGCAGCGCCGCAGCAGGCCCGGAAGTGGTGGACTGGCGAGATCAGCCGGCTCGCGAACGCCTCCGGTCGGGAGGCCACCGAGCTCGTCACGCCCGAGGCGGTCGCCGAGCTGGTGGCGCTCATCGACTCGGGCGCGATCAACGACCGACTCGCGCGGGAGGCGCTCGAGGGCGTCATCGCGGGGGAGGGCTCCCCGGCGGAGGTCGTCGCCTCGCGCGGTCTCGCGGTCGTCTCCGACGACTCGGCGCTCATCGCCGCGATTGACGCCGCGCTCGCGGCACAGCCGGACGTGCTCGAGAAGATCCGCGACGGCAAGGTCCAGGCCGCCGGCGCCATCATCGGCGCCGTCATGAAGGCGATGCAGGGCAAGGCCGACGCCGCCCGCGTCCGCGAGCTCGTGCTCGAGCGCGCCGCAGACTGACGCGGCGGATCCTGCGGATCAGGCGACCCCGATCAGGCCGAGCCAGACCGACGCCCGCCCGACGCCCGCCCGACTCAGGCCGCTCGCGTCCGCGCCCAGATGAGCCGCGAGCCCTGATACGCCCGGGGCGCGAGGAGCCGCAGTCGACCGCCCGCGCGGCGGAACGGGCGCAGCACGGTGAGGGCATCACCGTCCCGATGCTCGACCCACACCTCGATCGCGTCGACGCGATCCGCGGTGAGCCGCGACCCGGTCACGAGCGCGACGGCCCTCGCCTGCGGGGCGTGCTGGGCGAGCAGGTGGATGGCGGCGCTCGTCAGGGCTTCGGGTGTGCGCCGGGCGATCGAGCTGGCGTCGAGATCGAGCACCGTGATCTTGCCGGCGAAGTCGATGACGAGCGGGATCGGCCGGAGCCAGCGCGCCACGACGAGGGCACGCTCGGCCACGCCGAGCCCGGCGTTCGCCAAGGCTTCGACGTCCCCCCTCGACGCCTCGCCGAGGCTCGTTCCCCACCGCATGCGCTCCAACCTACTCGCGTTCGTGCCGCCGACCTCGCTGGCTGGCGGCGACAGGCCCAGCATCACCCGCGGGAGCCGCCCGGCATCACCCGCGCACGTTCGCCGCGAAGCTGCGGACCCGCGCGAGCAGCCCCGCGGACCTCGACTCGAGGAGATCGCCTGGCGCCGGGGCCCACGGTGAGGTCGGCGGCAGCATCCGAATGATGTGCGAGCAGTCGAGCCGCTCGCAGATATACGTGCCGACGCTCGCACCGTCGAGACTCGCCCGCGGCGCGGACGCGAGTGCCACCTGGGTCGCCGGCTGCGTGGCCCGGCACATGGAGCACATGGCGGGGATGCCGCCGCGCAGTCCGCCCTCGGCGAAGCGGAGCACGAGGCCGACCGCGCCGCCATCGTCATCGTCGTGCACGAGGTAGCCGCGGTTGGCCAGCGACGGGTCGCGCCAGCCGAGGTACTCCCGCTCCTCCCAGATGACCTCGTGCAGGCCGGGCAGCGGGATGCGCGCCGCCTCCGCCGGCCGGAGGTTCACGAAGGATGCCCGGATCTGCAGCGCAGTGAGGGCCCGCATGCCGACCACCCTATGCGCCCGGCCCGGGCATCACCGCCACACGCGCCACCGCCATGCGTACTGCCCAGCCGGTGCACCGCATTCGGCCAGCACCCGCACAGGACCGCCCCAGTTGCGCATGCGAGCATGACGGGTGTGTCCCACCTTCGCCACTTCCTGCTTGGCGTGGCGGTGGTGTATCTGGCGGCCGTCGCGGTTGCGGCGTTCCTCATCCGAGCACCGCTGCCGATCTGGGCGGTCATCGTCGTCTGGCTCGTCGCTGGGCTGCTGCTCGGCGCTGGGGTGCGCCCCTCTCGGTGGTGGGTCGCGCTCGGGTTCCTCTGGCTCGGCATCGCGTGGGTCGAGGCCGGACGGATGGTCTGGCTGGAGCGGCAAGGCTCCGCCGTGGATGTCCTCCTCGGCTGCGTGGCGAGCGCCGCGGGGGTCGCAGCCGCCATGGGCCTGCGGGCGTTGCTGCATCGTCGCCCGGAGCGGTCGGTCAGCCCGCGACCCGCGGGAGCACCTCCGCGCCAATGAGTTCGAGGTGATCGAGGTCGCGCGGGTCCAGGAGCTGGAGGTAGCAGCGGCTGATGCCGAGGTCGCGCAGGCTCCCGATCCGGTCGATGACCTGCTGCGGCGAACCGGAGAGGCCGAGGGTCTGCAGCCGCTCGGTGGTTGAGCCGGCGGCATCGGCCCGACGCGCGAGCTCCGCGGTGCCCTGCCCGACGACGGTCGCGGCCGCGATGGAGTAATGGATCGTGTCCGGGTCTCGGCCGATCGTCTCGGCCGCGGCGCGGACCCGGTCGATGCGCTCCCTGATGACCTCGTCACTGGCGAGGAATGCGTTGTATTCGTCCGCATAGCGGGCCGCGATCCGCGGTGTCTTCGTCGCGCCGGAGCCGCCGACGATGATGGGGATCCGGGCCTGCACCGGCTTCGGCAGCGCTGGCGCCTCCTGGAGCTCGTAGTGCTCGCCGGCGTAGCTGAAGGTGTCCCCGACGGGGGTGCCCCAGAGCCCGGTCACGATGTCGAGCTGCTCCTGGAAGGGCCCGAAGCGGCGGGTGGGAAACGGGATGCCGTATGCGGTGTGCTCGGCTTCGAACCACCCGGTGCCGAGCCCGAGCTCGACCCGACCGCCCGACATGGCGTCGACCTGCGCGACCTGGATCGCGAGCATCGACGGGTGGCGGAAGGTCGCCGAGCTGACGAGGGTCCCGAGTCGCAGCCGGGACGTGTGGCTCGCGATGGCGCCGAGCGTGACCCAGCTGTCGGTCGGGCCCGGCAGACCGCCGTGGCGCTGGTCCATGGTGAGGACGTGGTCGGAGCGGAAGAATCCGTCAAAGCCGAGTCGCTCCGCGGCCTGCGCGACGGCGAGTTGCTCGGCGAAGGTCGCCCCATTCTGCGGTTCAAGGAAAACGCGGAGATCCACGCGTTCACCCTAACGAGCCCGCACGGGGTAGGCTGATCGACATCACACGGGAGCCCGGTCACGGGCTGAGAGGAAGCCACCGCGCTTCGACCGTAACGACCTGATCCGGGTAATGCCGGCGCAGGGAGTTGATTCGGCTCGGGACCCGCGTCACGCAGTTGGCGTGGCGCGACCCCACCAGTCGGTCGAGGGCCGGTGCCTCGCATCACGAATGGAGCTGCACCACATGACCACCCGCATCACGAGGTCCCGCTGGCGTGTCGTCGACATCGTCGTCGCCGCTGTCCTCGGCGTCGTCCTCGGCCTCGTCTTCTTCCTCTGGAATCAGCTGTACAACCCGCTCAGCGCCCCCCTGGAGGCTGCCCTGCCGGGCCTGCAGGCGCTCACCTACGGGGTGTGGCTCGTCGGCGGCGTGCTCGGCGGGCTCATCATCCGCAAGCCCGGCGCTGCGCTCTTCGTCGAGCTCGTCGCGGCGAGCGTGTCGGCGCTGCTCGGCGCGCAGTGGGCGTTTCTCACGCTCGAGGCCGGGCTCGTGCAGGGGCTCGGCGCCGAGCTCATCTTCCTGCTCTTCCGGTATCGCTCGTGGTCGCCGCTCGTCGCGGTGCTCGCGGGGGCCCTCGCCGGGCTCGCCATGGCCGTCAATGACCTCATCCTCTGGTACCCCGGTGCGGGCTCGCTCTTCATGACGATGTACACCATCTCGAGCGTCATCTCCGGTGCGGTCATCGCGGGCCTCGGCTCCTGGCTGCTGGCCCGGGCGCTCGCCAAGACGGGTGTGCTCAGCCGATTCGCCTCCGGGCGTGAGGTTCGCGGGCGCGAAGCCGCCGCCCGCGGCTGAGCGGGACCCGCATGCGAGATCACGCAGGCGCCGCCCCGGCCGTGCACGCGCGCGGCTGGGGCTGGCGACACTGGGGCCGCGACGGCTGGGCCGTCCGCGGCCTCGACCTGCGGATCGAGCCGGGGGAGCGGGTGCTGCTGCTCGGTGCCTCCGGCGCGGGCAAATCGACGCTCATCCACGGGCTCGCCGGCGTCCTCGGCGGTGAGGAGGACGGTGAGCACGAGGGCGAGCTGCTCGTCGCCGGCCGGGACCCCCAAGCCGCCCGCGGTGAGGTCGGTCTCGTCCTGCAGGACCCCGACTCGCAGGTGATCCTGCCGCGGATCGGTGACGACGTCGCGTTCGGGTGCGAAAACCTCGGCGTGCCGCGGGAGGAGATCTGGCAGCGGGTCGGCTGGGCGCTCGACGCCGTTGGGCTCGCGCTCCCACTCGATCACGCGACGAATGCGCTGTCCGGCGGTCAGCAGCAGCGCCTCGCGCTCGCCGGCGTGCTCGCGATGCGCCCCGGCCTGCTGCTGCTCGACGAGCCGACGGCGAGCCTCGACCCGGACGGGGTGCGGGAGGTGCGGGAGGCGGTTGGTCGGGTGCTCGAGGCGACCGGTGCGACCCTTATCGTCATCGAGCACCGGGTGGCCGTCTGGCAGGACCTCGTCGACCGGGTCGTCGTGCTCGCCCCGGGTGGCGGGCTGCTCGCCGACGGGCCGCCAGATCGGGTGCTGCGCGAGCAGGGTGCGGCGCTCGCGGCGGCCGGGGTGTGGGTGCCGGGATTCCCGCCGGTCGTGCCGCCGCGCATTCGTCCCGCCGACCGCCGCGTGCTGCTGCGCACCGAGTCCCTCGCGGTCGCACGGGTGCCGTCGACGCCGGTCGCCGCTGGCATCGACCTTGAGCTACGGGCTGGCGAGGCGCTCGCGGTGACGGGCCCGAACGGCGCGGGCAAATCGACGCTCGGCCTGACGCTCGGCGGGCTGCTGCCGCCGCATGACGGCATCGTGCGTGCCGAGGCGCTCGCCGCCGGTCGTGAGTCGCGGCCGATCCGCTGGCGCTCCCGGGAGCTCGTGACGCGGATCGGCACCGTGTTCCAGGATCCCGGGCACCAGTTCGTGACCGGGAGCGTCCGTGCCGAGCTCGCGCTCGGCCCGCAGGCGATCGGGCTCGACGTGGCCGCAACCGACGCACGGATCGAGCCGCTCATCGAGCGCCTCGGCCTTGGGCACCTGCTCGACGCGAACCCGTACACCCTGTCCGGCGGGGAGCAGCGGCGGCTGTCGGTCGCGACCGCGCTGGCGACACGGCCCCCCGTGCTCATCCTCGACGAGCCCACCTTCGGTCAGGACGC
>DATMFQ010000014.1:0-134392 GCA_035556075.1 Microbacteriaceae bacterium
TCCCCGCGGACGACCCGGACCCCATCGACACCGAGATCGACGTCGTCGACGGCGATCCGCGAGTCACCGAGTCCCGCGCGCCCGCGCATTCTGCTAGGGACGGCTCTAGACTGCCGACATGACCCGCACCCTGACGAATGCGCCGGAGGCGGAGCGCTACGAGCTTCGCGAGGACGGCGAACTCATCGCCACCGCCGAGTATGCGGTCCGTGGGGATACCGTCGCGATCACGCGGGTCTTCACCCGTCCGACGCATCGCGGTCAGGGCATTGCCGCGGTGGTCACCGAGTATGCGGTCGATCAGATCGTCGCCGACGGTCGGAAGGTCGTGCCGGTGTGCTGGTACGCGGCCGGTTGGTTCGAGCAACACCCGGAGCGCGCCGACGCGCTCGCCTGATCAGGCGAACCAGGCGGGGGTGAGCACGAGCCGGGGCGAGCGACTCGCGGCCGCCAGTACGTCGGCGACCGCGGCGCGCACCGGTTGATTCGCAACCGCGACGAGCTCGAGGTGGTCCGGGTCCGGGCCGCCGCCGACGAGGACGACCAGCTCGGTGCCTCGGACGGCCCGGGCGGCGTCCTCCCAGCGGATCGGGTCGAAGGCGCCGGCGTCGCCGAGCTCGGCACGCCAGCCAGACTCATCCGTGAGTGGGCCGGCCGCGAGCAGCTCGGCGAGTCGGTCTCGGTGCACCACGAGGTAGCGACGGGCGCCGGCGGAGCGCACGGCGACACCGGGGGCGGCCTTCGTGGCGCGGGTCGTGGAAACGGTGCGGGTGCGCGGTGCGGGCTTGACGGGTTCGGGTGCCCGTCGCGGGGAGCAGACGTCACAAGCGTCCAGCTCGAGGCCGTGAATGCATTCCGTCATGACGCTATTGTCCGCCATCCCGGCTGCGCAGCAGCCGCGCCGGTCTGAGCGCATCCCGCCCGAAGCGAGCGCGGGCGGTGTCGATCGCCGCCTCCGCGTCCGTCCACGCCTGGTCCTCATCCCACAGCGCCACGCTCCCCGGCCCGCCTTCGAGCCGGTCGGCGCGCACCCCGATGAGCCGAATGCGCTGCGGCAGCCGCCCGTCGCGGTCCCGCAGCGCACCGGCGAGTTCGAGCGCCGCCGCGGTGAGGTCTCGCCCGCTCGCGCTGGGGCGGTCGAACGCGCTCGCCCGGGTCACGATGCTGAGGTCCGCCCAGCGCACCTTGAGGCTGATCCCCCGCGTCGTCAGGCCGTCGCGCCGCAGTCGGCTGGCGACGTCGTCGGCCAGTGCGACGATCTCCCGACGCAGCGCCTCGCCGTCATCGGTGTCCGCCCGGAAGGTCACCTCGCGGCCGATCGATTTCTCCGGCCGCTCGACGAGCACCTGTCGGGGGTCCCGGCCATTCGCGAGATCGTGCAACCGGGCGGCGTGCGCCCGCCCGATCGCCCGTTCGAGCGAGGCGATCGGGGTATCCGCGACATCGCCGATCGTCGAGATCGCCCGGCCGCGCAGGACCTCCGCAGTCCGCGCGCCGACGCCCCAGAGCGCGGTGACCGGCAGGGGCCGGAGGAATGCGCGGGTGTCGGCGACCGGGACGACGAGCAGCCCGTCGGGCTTCGCCCGCGACGACGCCAGCTTCGCCACGAACTTCGTGCCGGCCGCCCCTACCGAGCACACGAGGCCGGTCGCGGCCCGAACTCGCTCGCGAAGCAGTGCCGCCGCGACCTTCGGCGACCCCACGGCGAGCCCCGCGCCGCGGACGTCGAGGAACCCCTCGTCGATGCCGGCCTCCTCGACCACCGGGGTGATCGTCCGGCACACGTCAAAGAACACGCGCGACCAGTGTCGGTAGCGCTCGAAATGCGGCTCGACCACCACCGCGCTCGGACAGCGCTGGAGCGCGGTGGCCATCGGCATCGCCGAATTGACGCCGAATGCGCGGGCCTCATAGGTCGCGGCGGTCACGACCGATCGTGGCGTGCGATGGCCGACGATGACCGGGAGGCCGCGAAGCTCCGGACGCTCGAGCAACTCGACAGACGCGAAGAACGCATCGAGGTCCGCATGCAGGATGACGGCACCCGCGTCGTTGACGTCAGCCTCGCTGACGAGCCGATCACTGCCGTCCTGCTTACTCATCTCGCGGCCATACTAGAGACATGCCCCATCCCCACCCGTGGACACGCTATGTGGCGATTGGCGACTCGTTCACGGAGGGGGTGGGCGACCCGGAGCCCGCATCGGAGGGCGGGCTCCGAGGCTGGGCCGACCGGGTCGCCGAAGTCCTCGCCGTCGACTCCGAGGACTTCGCGTACGCCAACCTCGCAGTGCGCGGCAAGCTCCTGCGCGGCATCCGTGACGAGCAGGCCGAGGCGGCGCTCGCGCTGCGGCCCGACCTCATCACCGTCTCCGCCGGCGGCAACGACATCCTGCGGCCCGGCACCGACCCGGACGAGGTCGCCAGGCGGCTCGATGAGCTCGTGGGACTGCTCGGACGGGACGGCGCGACGATCGCCGTCTTCACTGGCCCGGACATCGGGATGCGTCCGGTCATGCGGGCGATTCGCGGCAAAGTCGCGATCTTCAACCAGCAGGTGCACAGCCTCGCACGACGACACGACGCCATCGTCATCGACCTCTGGGCGCTCACCGAGCTGCGCGATCCGCGGATGTGGTCGGAGGATCGCCTCCACTTCTCGCCGCTGGGCCACCACACGATCGCGCTGTACGTCCTCGACGCGCTCGGGATCGCGCACGAGCTCGATGACGCCGTCCCGCCACCACTGCCCGCGACGACGTGGCGGCGTGCGCGGACCGAGGACCTCGTCTGGGCTCGCGAGCACCTCATGCCGTGGGTGCTCCGCCGACTCCGAGGCCGTTCCTCCGGCGACGGTCGGCCACCCAAGCGTCCCGACCTCCACCCGCTGCACTAGTCGGCGTCCGCGATGCACGACAGCCCCACCCGAGCACCCAGCACCGCCGGCGACCTGACGGCCGCCGCGACACCTGACGACACCGCGGCCATCGCGCGGGCCGCCGAGGTGCTCCGCGGTCGCCGGGTCGCAGTGCTCAGCGGCGCCGGCGTCAGCACCGACTCCGGGATTCCCGATTATCGCGGCCGCGGCGCCCCGGTGCGCACCCCGATGGCGTTCGAGCGGTTCCGGGACGATCCGGCAGCTCGGCAGCGCTACTGGGCAGGATCCCATCTCGGCTGGCGCCGGTTCCACGCGGCGAAGCCGAACGCCGGCCATGTCGCCCTCAGCGAGCTCGAGCGCGGCGGCATCGTCAGCGGGATCGTCACGCAGAACGTGGATGATCTCCACCTCCGGGCCGGCTCCAGGCGCGTCATCGAACTCCACGGCACGCTGGGCACGGTCAGCTGCCTGAGCTGCGGGCAGTCCTTCGCCCGGCAGGCCATCGCGACACGCCTCGACGAGCTCAATCCCTGGCTCGCGGCGGCAGCGCGGCACGAGCTCGCCCCGGATGGCGACGTCGACGTGGCGGACTTCAGGGCGACCGTCGTGCCGGACTGCACGGTCTGCGGCGGGATGCTGAAGCCGGATGTCGTGTTCTTCGGCGAGACGGTGCCTCCGGCGACGTTCCGCGCGGCCGCGGCACTCGTGCGTGGCTCGGAGGTCCTGCTCATCGCGGGCTCCTCGCTCGTCGTCAACAGCGGGATCCGGATCGTCGAGGTCGCCAGGCGCCGTCACCTGCCGATCGTCATCATCAACCGTGGCGCGACGAAGGCCGACGATCGGGCGACGGTGCGCATCGAGGGCGGCACGAGTCAGGTGCTCAGCGCGCTCCGCGATCAGCTGCTCGACTGAGGGCCGCGCATCCGCCGGATCGTCCGGACCGCGAGCTGTGCGGCGACGATGACGAGGAGCGCGGCGAAGAGGATCGACCCGGTTCGTGGGTCGACCCAGGCGGCGACGAACATGCCGAGCACGGCGACCGCGGCGCCGACGACGCCGATCGTCAGCCCGGCGATGAGGTCGGCGTTGCCGCGCCGGAGGTTGAGGACGGACGTCGTCACCGCATTCGGCATGAGCGCGACGAGCGAGCTTCCCTTCGCCGCGAGGTCGCCGAACCCCGAGACGATGATGAGCGCGGGCACGATGATCGCGCCGCCGCCGACCCCGAGGAGCCCGGAGAATATCCCCGCCACGAGGCCGATCCCCAGCAGGATGAGCAGGTCGATCGGGGTCAGGAGTCGGAGCGCCCCCCGGGTCGGCTCCTCGAACAGCATCTGCGCGGCCACGAGGAGCATGACCGCGACGAAGATCCACGTGATGACGACGGATGGCAGCCGCTGCAGCAGCGCGCTCCCGATCGCGCCACCCGCCACCGCACCGATCGCGACGGTGAGGGACGCGGCCCAGTCGATGTGGCCACTCGTCGCATAGGCGACCATGCCGCCGACCGAGAGCGGGGCGACGGCCAGGAGCGAGGTGCCGGACGCGACCTTCTGCGGCATGCGCAGCAGGAGCACGAGGGCCGGGACGATGAGGATGCCGCCACCAACGCCAAACAGTCCGGAGAGGAATCCGGCGACCGCCCCGATCCCGATGTATGCGAGGAGACGTGACAGGCGGGGCACCCCTGCCACGCTACTCCCCCACTCGGGCGAGGTGCGCCACCGACAGGCTCACCCCGGTAGGCTGGATGCGCCATGGCGCCACTCACCATCCTGCTCGGCTGTGACACCTTCACCCCGAACGTCAACGGCGCCGCGCGATTCGCCGAGCGCCTCGCCGCCGGCCTCGTGCAGCGCGGCCACGACGTCCACATCGTCGCGCCCTCGACGGGATTCGGGAAGTCGGGGACCTTCACCGAGATCGTGGAGGGCCAGCCGATGACGGTGCACCGCTGGCCGAGCCTGCGCTGGCTCCCCCACGAGTGGGTGCGCTTCACCTGGCCGCAGGTTGCCGCGGTGCTCGCCGGGCGCACGCTCGACCGGGTCCGCCCGGATGCCGTCCACGTCAACTCCCACATCATGGGCGGGCGCTACCTCATTCGGGCGGCGACGAAACGCGACATTCGGCTCGTCGCGACCAACCATGTGATGTCGGAGAACATCAGCGAGCACACGACCCTCCCCGAATTCCTCAACCGCGCATTCATCAAATGGGCCTGGTGGGATGTCGACCGGCTGCTGCGGCAGGCACGCTGGGTGACGACACCGACGCGCCGCGCGGCGGACTACCTCGAGCAGCACACCTCACTGCGGGACGTGCTCGCCATCTCCTGCGGCATCGATGCCTCCCGGTACTCCCCTGACTTCAGCCCACGGCCGACGAACCGGATGCTGTTCGTCGGCCGGCTCGTCGAGGAGAAGCGTGTCGAGGTGCTCATCCGCGCGCTGACCATGCTGCCGAAGGACCTTGCGGTCGAGCTCGACATCGCGGGCTCGGGTGACCACCGGCGCCACCTCGAGCAGTTCGCCGCAGAGCTCGGCGTCGCCGACCGGGTCGTCTTCCACGGCGCGGTCACCGACGACCAGCTGCGGGAGCTGTACTCCCACGCGAGCTTGTTCGGCATCGCCTCCATCGCGGAGCTGCAGTCGATCGCGACGCTCGAGGCGATGAGCTCCGGCCTGCCGATTCTCGCGGCCGACGCGATGGCGCTCCCCCACCTCGTCCAGGACGGCGTCAACGGCTACCTCTTCACCCCGGACGACGCCCGCGCCGCCGCGGAGCGGATCGAGACGATCCTCCGGCTGCCGCAGGAAGCGCGGGTGGCGATGCAGCGAGCCTCGGTCGATGGGGTGCGCGTGCACTCGCTCGACCACACGCTCGATGTCTTCGAGTCGCTGTACCGCGGCGAGCTCGACCGCAGCGACCAGGACTGACTCGCCGCTACGCGCTCCGGTGCTTGTCCTGGCGCTCAGCGACGATGTGGAGCAGGAATGCGAGGAGCTCGTCCGCCGCGGTGCCCCAGTCGTACCGACGTGACCATGCCTCGCCGTGCTCGGAGCGCTTGAGCCACAGCGCATCATCGGCGAGGCGGCGCACCGCCGCGGCAATGTCCTCGGGTGACTCCTGGTCGAACAGCTCGGCGTGCCCGCCGGTCACCTCCCGGAAGATGGGGATGTCCGAGACGGCGACCGGGGTGCCGAGCGCCATCGCCTCCACGACCGGCAGTCCGAAGCCTTCCTCCCGCGAGGCGGAGACAAACGCCCGGGCGCTCGTGAGCGCAGCCTGATACTCGGCGTCACTGGCGCCCTGCATGAAGTCGAGGGCCCCTTCTGGAGCGAGGGCGGTGAGCGCCTGGACGACGGCGTCGTCGGCGCGGCTGAGGAGCCGGAGCCGCCAGCCGGGCAAATGGTGCATCGCCCGGGCAAGCGCCTCGACGTTCTTGTACGGCATGAACGAGCCCGCGTACAGCAGGTCGCGGCCCTCCGGGGGGCGTCGCCGCGGGGTGAGCGCGGGGTGGTCAGTGCCGTTGGCGATGACCCGCAGCGGACGCGGCGCCATCCGTCGATCCAGCATGAGTTGGCGGGTCGTCTCGCTGATGGTCACCTGCGCATCGGCGAGTGCGAGCACCCACCGCTGGAATCGGGGGGTGAGGTGGTAGGCACGCCACAGCAGCCGCACGGCCCAGGGCAGGTCACGGGGCGGTGTCGGGTGCGAGTAGTAGATGAGGTCGTGGACCGTGGTGACGAGCCGGTAGCGGCGCCCGATCGGACCGATCGTCTGCATCGGGCTGTACACCACGTCGGGCGCGAGCGAATTGAGCGCCCGGGGACCGATGAACGGCTCGAGTGGGCTCGTCGGGCTTGGCCCGAGGGTCCACGGCAGCTCCGGCAGCATGGTGAGCTGGCGGACGTCGCTGATGAGCATGACGACGGGGTGTCGTCGACCGAGCTCCTCGACGAGCCGAGCGGTGAAGCGGCTGATGCCGTCATGCCGCTCGAACCGGGTGTATCGGCAGTCGAAGAGGATGCGCATGGCACCGGGGGCCCAGCTGACGCCGGTCGTGAGCGGGACAAGCGCTTTCGAGGTGGGCTGCTCGCCGGTCTCGGCGAGGCCGAGGGCGCGCTCGAGGTCGGGCTCGATGATCGGCGCAGGACCCGTCAGCTCCTCGGGGCCGCCGAGCGACCACGGGCCGGTGGGAGCAGTCGGTTCGCTCGGGCCGGTGGGCTCGGTCGGCTCACTCATGTGCGCACCTGGGCCGCGAGGAATGCGCGGATCGCCTCGGCCGCTTCGGCGGGACGTTCGTAGTGGATGAGATGACCGACGCCCTCGAGCTCGACGAGCTGCGCGTCCGGCATGCGCTCGCGCAGCCCGCGGACGTCCGCGATCGGCGTGATCTGGTCACGTCCGGCCGCGATGAGCAGGGTCGGCATCGTGAATGCGGCAGCGTGCGGGGTGACGTGGTCGCTCAGGGAGGCCTCGAACCCCTCGACGACGACGCGGCGGCTCCGGAAACCGGCGAAATAGCGCCGGTGCTCCGCCTTGATCCACCGCCGGAGCTCCCGGTCCCGCGTCGTGGTCGTGAGCACGCTCATGCCGTCGGTGATGAGTCGGGCGCGCAGCAGGCGATCGCCAAGGCGGTGCGGCAGCACGGCGCCCAGGCGGTACAGGCCGCGCACGAGGGTCGTGCCGATGGCCTGTATGCCCGCCAGTGGCGAGGTCGCGATCGGGTTGATGAGGACGACGCGGTCCGGGCTGAGCCCCCGGTCGATCGCCGCTGCCGTGACGATCGTGCCGAAGCTGTGGGCGAGGATCGTGAACGGTCGGCGCCCGCCTGCCGTCGCGGTGACGAAGTCGATGAGCCAGTCGGCATACGCGGGGATGGAATGCGGTTCTGCCAGCGTGGTGGAGCCGCCATACCCGGGCAGGTCCGGTGAGAGGATCCGATACTCGGGCAAGCGGTCGATGACGCGCTGCAGACCGTGGTGGTCACCGCGGAAGCCATGGACGGCGATGACGGTGTCACCCCCGTCGCCGTACTCCCACCAGCGGGTCCGGGTGCCGGCGATCGTCGCCTCGCACTCACGCGTCCCGTCCGTCACGGTGTCCGATTGTAGGCGGGGGTCCCTGAGCATCGCGCGGCGCCAGTGTCGATGGCCACCGCTAGGCTCGCCGCATGACGAGCTGGCACGAGTCTCCCGCGGCATTCGACCTTGAGACGACCGGGATCGATGTCCGGTCAGCCAAGATCGTGTCGGCCAGCCTGGTCCGCCTCGACCGCACGGGCGCGGTCATCCAGCAGCGCGACTGGCTCGTCGACCCGGGCGAGGCCATCCCCCCGCAGGCGACGGCGGTGCATGGCATCACGACCGAGCGGGTGCAGGCGGAGGGGGTACCCGCGCGCCTGGCCATCCCGGAGATCGTCGCCGCGGTGCGTGAGGTGCTCGACGCTGGCATCGCCCTCGTCGTCTACAACGCGCCCTATGATCTCTCGCTGCTGGCCTCGGAGGCCCGTCGGCATGGCGCCGGGGCGATGGAGCGCCTGGCCCCGATCGTCGACCCGATCATCGTCGACAAGCAGGTCGACCGGTACCGCAAGGGCAAGCGCACGCTCGAACTCACCGCGAGCCACTACGGGGTGCCGCTCGACGGTGCGCACGACGCCGCCGTCGATGCGATCGCCGCTGCCCGTGTCGCGCAGGCGATTGGGCGCCAGTACGCCGCACAGCTGCCGACGAATGCCCAGGAGCTGCACGATGCGCAGCTCGGGTGGGCTGCCGCGCAGCAGGCCGACTTCGCCGCCTATATGCGGCGGCAGGTCGACCCGAACTGGGTCAGCGACCGGCCAGCGTGGCCGGGCGGCGTGTGATGGGGCCGACTACTGGGCGCCGAACTTGCCACCGAAGCGCTGGTTGAACTTCTCGACCCGGCCGGCGGAGTCCATGATCCGCTGCTTGCCAGTGTAGAAGGGGTGCGACTCTGCCGAGATCTCGACGTCGACGACCGGATACGTCTGGCCGTCCTCCCACTCGATCGTCTTGTCGCTCGTGCGCGTGGAGCGCGTGAGGAACGCCTTGCCGCTCGCGAGGTCGCGGAACACGATCGGTGCGTAGCTCGGGTGGATCTCGGTCTTCATGGGAATGGACTCCTGGAGGCTGATGGGCGGGCCGCCGCGGCGGCGAGCCGACGAACGATTCTAGCAGACGCGCATTCGTCGCTCAGGCGCCGCGCGCCGCGTAGCGGCCGCCGTCGCGCGTGACCTGGAGCGGACGGCCGAAGGCCTCGCTGAGCTGGGGCGAGTCGAGCACGTGCGCGATGGGCCCCGAGGCGACCACCCGTGCTTCGCGCAGCAGCAGCGCGTGGCCGAAGCCAGGCGGGATCTCCTCGACGTGGTGGGTGACCATGATGACCGCGGGCGAGCCCGGGCTCGAGGCATACCAGCCGAGCAACTCGATGAGCTCCTCCCGGGCACCGAGGTCGAGGCTCGCGGCGGGCTCGTCGAGCAGCAACAGCTCGGGATCGGTCATGGTCGCCCGCGCGATCTGCACCCGCTTCTGCTCCCCATCGGACAGCGTCCCGAACCGGCGATCCTGGAGCCCGTCCAGTCGCCACTGCCGCAGCACGCGGCGGGCGCGACGCTCATCGACGTCCTCGTACTCTTCGCGCCACCGACCGGCGACCGAGTAGGCCGCCGTCATGACGGCATCGAGGACGGTCTCCCCCGGCGGGATGAGTCGGGCCATGGCGCTCGAGGCGAGGCCGATCCTCGGGCGCATCTCGAAGACGTCGACCTTGCCGAGCTCCTCACCGAGCACGGTCACCGTCCCACTCGTCGGGTGCAGCAGGGTCGCGGCGAGTTGGAGCAAGGTCGTCTTGCCGGCGCCGTTCGGCCCGAGGATGACCCAGCGCTCCGCGGAGTCCACCTGCCAGGTGAGGGGGCCGAGGATGGTCCGGCCGTCGCGGACGACGGCGGCGTGGTGGAAGTCGAGGACGTTCGTCATGGCGCTCCCAGCCTAGGCGTGGTCCGGCACAATGGAGCGGTGACGCGCTTCCTCATCGTGCTCGACGTCGATTCCACCCTCATCGAGGACGAAGTGATCGAGCTCATCGCCGAGTACGCGGGTGTCCGGGAGCAGGTCGCCCAGGTGACCGAGCGGGCGATGCGCGGCGAGCTCGACTTCGCCCAGTCCCTCGTGGAGCGCGTTGCGACGCTGGCCGGACTCCCGTCCACGGTGCTCGATGAGGTGCGGGGGCAGGTCCGCGTCACCCGGGGCGCCGCGGAACTCATCGACGGGGTGCATGCGGCCGGCGGCGCGGTCGGCGTCGTCTCGGGCGGCTTCCACGAGGTGCTCGACCCGCTCGCCGAGCGGCTCGGCCTCGACCGCTGGCGGGCCAACCGGCTCGGCAGCGCCGACGGTCGCCTCACCGGGCTCGTCGACGGCCCCATCATCGACTCGGCGGCGAAGGCCGCGGCCCTCAAGGAGTGGGCGGCCGAGCTCGGCGTGCCGATGTCGCGCACGATCGCGGTCGGCGATGGCGCGAACGACCTCGGCATGATGGCCGCAGCGGGCCTCGGCATCGCCTTCGACGCGAAGCCGGCCGTGCGGGCCGCGGCGGACCTGGCGCTGCCGACCCGTGACCTTGCCGCGGTGCTCGGTGTGCTGGGCTTGCGGGGCTGACGCGAGGTCAGTGCCCCATCCCGAGCCCGCCGTCGACGGGGATCACGGCCCCGGAGATGTAGCTCGCCTCATCTGAGGCGAGCCAGCGCACGACCCGAGCGACCTCCTCCGGTGTGGCGAAGCGGCCCGCCGGGATCTGCTGTCGGTACGCGTCCTGCTGTGCCTCGGGGAGGGCGGCGGTCATATCGGTCTCGATGAATCCGGGCGCCACCACGTTCGCCGTGATGCCCCGGCTGCCGAGCTCGCGGGTGATCGAGCGGGCGATGCCGATGAGGCCCGACTTCGAGGCCGCGTAGTTCACCTGGCCCGCCGAGCCGAGCAGCCCGACGACACTCGAGATCAGGATGATCCGGCCGTAGCGGGCCCGGACCATCCCCTTCGTCGCGCGCTTGACGACGCGGAAGGCACCGCCGAGGTTCGTGTCGACGACACTGTCGAATTCCTCGTCGCTCATCCGCAGCAGGAGCGTGTCCTTCGTGACCCCGGCATTCGCCACGAGGATGCCAACCGGGCCGAGTGCGGCCTCGACCTCGGCGAAGGCGGCGTCGAGGCTTGCGCCATCGGTGACATCCGCGGTGACCGCCAGGGCACCCTCCGGACCGGTGCCGCCGCGCGAGGTGACCGCGACCGGGTGCCCGGCCGCCAAGAACGCCTCGGCGATCGCGCGACCGATCCCGCGGTTGCCGCCCGTGACGAGGACCACACGCTGCTCAGACATGGCTGAGAGCCTACTTGGCCAACAGGCGTAGCCTGGAGGCATGGCACGCCCGGTGGTGATCACGCGAGCGCCAGTGTCCCCCGAGGAGGATCGGCACCGGCGAGTGGTCAGCTACACGGTCATGATGGCGATCCGCTTCGCGTGCTTCATCGCGGTCTTCTTCGTCGAGGGCTGGTGGCAGCTCGCCTGCCTCGTCGGTGCCGTGCTGTTGCCGTACCTCGCCGTGACCCGGGCGAACGTGCACGGCGACCCCCACCGCGTCACACCGGAGGCGCCCGAGCGGCCGGGGCTGCCGACCGGTCGGGGCGAATGAGCGGCGCCCGACGCTGGCTGGGCTACCTCGCGCTCGTCGTCGTCTTCTCGGTCGCTTGCGCGATGCTCGCCGCCTGGCAATTCGCCCGGAATGACCAGGCCGCCGAGCGCATTCGGCAGATCGAGGAGAACTGGGACGCCGCGCCCGTGCCCCTGGCCACCGTGCTCGCCGCGCCCGATTCGGCCTTCGACCCCCGGCGCACCTGGACCCCGGTCGAGGTGACCGGCGAGTACCTCGTCGAGGAGACGCTGCTCGTGCGGAATCGGCCGCGAGATGGGGTGCCGGGCTATGAGGTGCTCGTGCCGTTCCAACTCGCGGACGGCACGGTCCTCATCGTCGATCGCGGCTGGGTGCCGCCCGGCGAGCGACAGGCCGAGCACCCGGACAGCGTCCCCGAGCCGAAACGCGGCGAGCAGACGATCATCGTCCGGCTCCGGGTCGGCGAGCCGCCCGTACCGGGGCGGTCAGCGCCCGCGGGGCAGGTCGCGACGATCGAGCTCCCGCTCATCGCCGAGCTCCTCGATGCGCCCGTCTACACCGGCGCCTTCGGCATGCTGGCGTCGGAGTCCGCCTCCCCAGTGTCGGGCGCACCCGCACTCGCGGTGCGGCCCGCGATCGACCCCGGCCCGCACCTGTCGTATGCGGTGCAGTGGATCCTGTTCGCCGTCATGGCGGGCATCGCCCTGGTGTGGGGCGTCTGGAATGAGCGCCGCATTCGTCGCCTGAGCCCGGCGGAGCGCGAAGCCGAGCGTCATGTGCGCCGGGCCCGCCGGGACGCCGATGCGGAGGCGGAGGACGCGCTGCTCGACGCGTGATCAGGCGAGCTCGACGAGCTCCTGGTAGTCGCGGCCCCAGAGGTCTTCGACCCCATCGGGCAGGATGAGCACTCGCTCCGGGTCGAGGGCCTCGACCGCGCCGGGGTCGTGGGAGACGAGCACCACCGCGCCGGTGTAGCCGGCGAGCGCGCCGAGGACCTCAAGTCGACTCGCGGGATCGAGGTTGTTCGTCGGCTCGTCCAGCAACAGCACATTCGCCCCGCTCACGACGATCATCGCGAGGGCCAGTCGTGTCTTCTCCCCACCGGAGAGCACACCGGCGGGCTTGTCGACGTCGTCGCCGACGAAGAGAAAGGAGCCGAGCACGCTCCGGGCCTGGGTGGCGGTGATGTCCGGCGACGCGGTGAGCATGTTCTCGAGGACGGAGCGGCGCACATCGATCGTCTCGTGCTCCTGCGCGTAATAGCCGATGCGCAGCCCGTGCCCATGCTCGACACCGCCGGTGTCCGGTTGGTCGACCCCGGCGAGGATACGCAGCAGCGTCGTCTTGCCCGCGCCGTTGAGGCCGAGCACGACGACCTTCGAGCCGCGGTCGATCGCGAGGTCGACAGCGGTGAAGATCTCGAGCGAGCCGTACGACTTCGAGAGGTTATGCGCCATGAGCGGGGTCCGGCCGCACGGCGCGGGGTCGGGGAAGCGAAGCTTGGCGACTCGGTCGGCGGTGCGGACCTCCTCGAGTCCCGACAGGAGACGCTCGGCACGGGCGACCATCTGGTGCGCGGCCGCGGCCTTCGTCGCCTTCGCACCGAAGCGGGCGGCCTGGAGCTGCAGCGCGCTCGCCTTCTTCTCCGCGTTGGCACGCTCCTTGCGACGGCGCTCCTCGTCCGCCTCGCGCTGCCGCAGATAGTGCTTCCACCCCATGTTGTACTGATCGATGATCGTGCGGTTCGCGTCGAGGTAGAAGACCTTGTTCACGGTCTCCTCGACGAGCTCCACGTCATGGCTGATGACGACGAGTCCACCCGAGTAGTTCTTCAGGAATTCGCGGAGCCAGACGACCGAATCAGCGTCGAGGTGGTTGGTTGGCTCGTCGAGGAGCATGATGTCGGCATCGCTGAAGAGGATGCGGGCAAGTTCGATGCGCCGTCGCTGCCCGCCGGAGAGCGTCTTGAGTGGCTGGTCAAGGATGCGGTCCGGCAGCGAGAGGTGGGAGGAGATGGTCGCGGCCTCGGCCTCCGCCGCATAGCCGCCGCGCGCTTCGAAGTCATCGTTGAGGCGGGCGTAGCGCCGCATCGCCCGCTCGGCGACCTCGGCGTCAGCAGCGCCCATCTCCTCCGTCGCCTGCTGGATCTGGGCCGCGAGGGTGCCGAGCCCACGCGCGTCAAGAATGCGGGTCCGCGCCGTCTGCTCCGGGTCGCCCGAGCGCGGATCTTGCGGGAGGTAGCCGATTTCGCCGTGACGCTGGATGGTGCCCGCGGTCGGGAGCGTCTCCCCCGCCAGGGTCTTCGTCAGGGTCGTCTTGCCGGCACCATTGCGACCGACCAGCCCGATCTTGTCGCCTGGGCCCACCCGAAAGCTCACCCCAGACATCAGCGTGCGGGCACCCACCCGGATCTCGAGGTCGCTGACGGCGAGCACGGTGGACACCTTTCGACACGGCGGGAGCGGGAGTCGGCGACGGGAAAGCCGACCGTCTAGTCTACCGTCATGACTCTTGCGACCCCCGCTGTCCGCCCCGTCCTCGCCGACCTCATCCCGCGGCCGAGCACGGCCGCCCGGGCGCTCGTCGTCGACGCGGGTCTCGTGCTCGCCGGGGTCGCGGTCGTCGCGGCGCTCGCGAAGGTCGCCTTCTTCATCGGTCCCGTGCCGATCACCGGGCAGACGGCCGGCGTCATCCTCGTCGGGGCGGCACTCGGTGCCCGTCGCGGTGCCGTCGCCCTCACGAGCTACATGTTGCTCGGCCTCGCCGGACTGCCAGTGTTCGCAGGCCTGGCGGCGGGGCCGCTCTACGCGCTCTCGCCCTCGTTCGGCTTCATTCTCGGGTTCATCCCCGCCGCATTCGTCGCCGGCTGGTTTGCGGAGCGCGCGTGGGATCGCAAGCCGTGGCTCGCCTTCGTCGGGTTCGTCGCCGCGAGCATCGTGCCGTTCCTCATCGGCGTGCCGTATCTGGCGCTCATCCTTGGGGTGGCGCTTGGTCAGCCGATCACGGTGGTGAGCATCACGGAGGCCGGCGTCCTGCCGTTCATCGTGCCGGGCCTCATCAAGGCCGCGGCGGTCGCGCTCGTGCTGCCGGCCGCGTGGCTCGGCGTGCGCGCGATCGACCGCCGCGGCTAACGTCCTGGGTTCGGCTCAGATCGAGAAGCCGAGGGCGCGCATCATGTCGCGGCCGTCCTCGGTGATCCGCTCGGGACCCCACGGCGGCATCCACACCCAGTTGATGCGGAAGGCGTCGAACACGCCGTCCAGCGCGTTCGCCATGTCCTCTTCGATGACGTCCTGCAGCGGGCATCCGGCCGAGGTGAGCGTCATCGACACGAGGAGCTCGTCCTGGTCGCCGAGGGAGAGGTCGTAGATGAGGCCGAGGTCGACGATGTTGACCCCGAGCTCCGGGTCGACGACCTCCTTGAGCGCTTCTTCCGCCTCATCGAAGCGTTCCGGTGCGAGTTGGGTGGGCATTGGTGCCTCCTAGCTACTGCGCGACCTGGGCGGTCACGTAGCGGTCGTACCCTTCCTCCTCGAGGCGGTCGGCCAGCTCAGGGCCGCCCTCCTCGACGACGCGGCCGTCCACGAAGACATGGACGAAGTCGGGCCGGATGTATCGGAGGATCCGGGTGTAGTGGGTGATGAGGATGATGCCGAGGTCGGTGCCGGACTTCGCCCGGTTGACCCCTTCGGCGACGATCTTCAGCGCGTCGACGTCGAGCCCCGAGTCGGTCTCGTCGAGGACCGCGAAGCGCGGCTTCAGCAGGCTGAGCTGCAGGATCTCGTGGCGCTTCTTCTCGCCCCCGGAGAAGCCCTCGTTGACATTGCGCTCGGCGAAGGCGCGGTCCATCCGGAGGTCCTCCATGCTCGCGCGCACCTCCTTGATCCACGGGCGGATGGCGGGCGCCTCGCCCGACAGCGCCGTCTTCGCGGTGCGCAGGAAGTCAGCCACCTTGACCCCGGGGATCTCGACCGGGTACTGCATCGCGAGGAAGAGGCCGGCACGGGCGCGCTCGTCGACGGACATCGCGAGGACGTCCTCCCCGTTGAGCGTGACGATGCCACCGTCGATCGTGTACTTCGGGTGGCCGGCGAGCGCATAGGCGAGCGTCGACTTGCCGGAGCCGTTCGGCCCCATGATCGCGTGGGTCTCATTCGACCGGATCGTCAGGTCGACCCCGCGCAGGATGGGCTTGGGCCCCTGCTCGGTCTCGACACTGACCTTGAGGTCGCGGATAACGAGTTCAGACATCAGAATTCCTTCGGGGTCGGGTCGGCGTAGACGATGCCGTCGACGATCGTGACTGGGAATGCGGGGACCGGCTCATACGCCGGCAGCGAGAGGGCGGCGCCGGTGCGCAGGTCGAACTTCGCACCGTGCGCCCAGCATTCGACGGTGCCGTCCTCGAAGAAGCCCTCGGAGAGCGAGACGTCGCCATGCGAGCAGCGATCGCCGATGCAGTGCACCTCACCGTGGTCGTCCAGCACGACGCACACCGGCAGGTCCTGCAGCATCGCGTACTTCGCCTGGTTCGGCGTGAGCTCATCCAGTCGTGCGACCTCGATCGCGGTCATGCCGCGACCTCGGTCTGCGGCAGCTCGGTGGCGATCTCCGACTCGACCGCGGCCGTCAGGCGCGCGAGCAACTCGGGCTCCTCGATGTGCTGCAGGATCTCGGCGAGGAAGCCGATGACGACGAGCCGCCGGGCCTCCGCCTCCGGGATGCCCCGAGACATGAGGTAGAACAGCTGCGCGTCATCGAAGCGACCCGTCGCGCTCGCGTGTCCGGCGCCGCTGATCTCGCCGGTCTCGATCTCGAGGTTCGGGATCGAGTCGGCGCGGGCGCCCTCCGTCAGCAGCAGGTTGCGGTTCTGCTCGTACGTGCTCGTGCCGACCGCGTCACGGCCGATGAGGACGTCACCGACCCACACGGTGCGGGCGTGCTCGCCCTGCAGTGCCGACTTGTAGACGACGTCGCCCGTCGTGTGCGGGCCGACGTGGTGCAGGAAGACCTGCGACTCGAGGTGCTGCTTGGCGTCCGCGAAGGCGAGCCCGAGCAGGCGCGCGTCGGCGCCCTCCCCCTCGAGCCGGACGTTCGTGTTGAGCCGGACGACACCGCCGCCGAGCGAGATGACGATGTGCTTGAGCCGGGCCCCGCGGCCGACCAGCGCCTGGTGCGCGGCCGAGTGCACGGCGTCGTCGGCCCATTCCTGGACCGAGACGACTGTGAGGGAGGCAGCCTCCTCGACACGAATGTGGACGTTCTGTGCGTAGCGCGCCGCACCGGAGTGCTCCAGGACGATCGTGCCGACCGAATTGGGCTCAGCGACGATGAGCACGTTCGGTGGCAGATTCGTTCCCGAGAGGTCGACATGCTGCGTCACGCCGCTCTGATCCCCGGTGATCCGGATCTCTCGGGTCCCGCCGCGGCGCCAGGCCTTCGCGCTGAGCACGTCCTCGGGGCGGAAGCCCGCGGGCGCATCCCCCGCCTCCTCCGGCGCCTCGACCGCCAACAGCGGCGCGAGGCGGTCGAGGTCACTCAGCTTCCACATCGGGTCCCGGCGATCGGCCGGACCGAAGTCCGCCGGATCATGCGACCATGGGCGCTCGTCCCTCGTCTGGACGGGCGCGATCCAACCATCGGCGTTGCCGCCGTGCGTGTGCTGCGCCATGGGGTCAGCCCACCGAGCCTTCCATGTTCATCTCGATGAGCTTGTTGAGCTCCATCGCGTATTCCATCGGGAGCTCCCGGGCGATCGGCTCGATGAAGCCGCGGACGATCATCGCCATGGCCTCCGTCTCCGGCACGCCGCGCGACATGAGATAGAAGAGCTGCTGCTCACTCACCCGTGAGACCGTCGCCTCGTGCCCGAGCTGGGCGTCGTCGACCCGGATATCGATCGCCGGGTAGGTGTCGGAGCGGGAGATCGTGTCCACGAGCAGGGCGTCGCAGACGACCGAGTTCGCCGCGTGGTGCGCGGTCGGCTCGATGCGGACCTCACCCCGGTAGCCGGTGCGCCCGCCGCCGCGGGCGATCGACTTCGAGACGATCGACGACTGGGTGTACGGCGCGAGATGGATCATCTTCGCGCCCGCGTCCTGGTGCTGGCCGGGACCAGCGAAGGCCACCGAGAGCGTCTCACCCTTCGCGTGCTCCCCGACGAGGTACACCGAGGGGTACTTCATCGTCACCTTCGAGCCGATGTTGCCGTCGACCCACTCCATCGTCGCGCCCTCGTGGGCGACGGCGCGCTTCGTCACGAGGTTGTACACGTTGTTCGACCAGTTCTGGATCGTCGTGTAGCGCACCCGCGCGTTCTTCTTCACGATGATCTCGACGACGGCCGAGTGCAGCGAGTCCGACTTGTAGATCGGCGCCGTGCACCCCTCGATGTAGTGCACGTACGAGCCCTCGTCAGCGATGATGAGCGTCCGCTCGAACTGGCCCATGTTTTCCGTGTTGATGCGGAAGTAGGCCTGGAGCGGGATCTCGACGTGGACGCCCGGCGGCACGTAGACGAATGAGCCACCTGACCACACCGCGGTGTTGAGCGCGGCGAACTTGTTGTCCCCGGCGGGGATGACGGTGCCGAAGTGCTCATCGAAGAACTCGGGGTGCTCGCGGAGCGCGGTGTCGGTGTCCATGAAGATGACACCCTGCTTCTCGAGCTCCTCGTTGATCTGGTGGTACACCACCTCGGACTCGTACTGGGCGGCCACGCCGGCGACGAGCCGCTGCCGCTCCGCCTCGGGGATGCCGAGCTTCTCGTAGGTGTCCTTGATCTCGTCCGGGAGCTCCTCCCAGGTCGCCGCCTGGCGCTCCGTCGAACGAACGAAGTATTTGATGTTGTCGAAGTCGATCCCCGACAGGTCCGCGCCCCACGACGGCATTGGCTTGCGCTGAAACAGCGCCAGCCCGCGCAGTCGTTGCTTGAGCATCGACTCCGGTTCGTCCTTCAACGCGGAGATGTCGCGGACGACATCCTCGCTGAGACCGCGTCGGGCCGAAGCCCCCGCGTCGTCCTTGTCATGCCAGCCGAACTCGTACTGCCCAAGGGAGTCGATCTCTGGCCGGTCGATGAGCACATCAGTCATGGCTACTCACTCTCCACCGAAGCGAACTATCAGGTTCGTGTCGGTATTCCGGCCGCTCACGCGGTACTAAAATCGTAGGCCACTCGGCTGGATCTTGGGTTCGAGCGGATCTGAGAGGGTGGAGGACATGACAGGCGCCTGGACGCGGACCACACAAACCCTCCGCCGGGGCCTCGTGCCGATCGCCTGGCTCAACCTCATCGGCAACATCCTCATCATCGCGACCGGCGGTGCCGTGCGGCTGACCGGGTCCGGTCTCGGTTGCTCGACCTGGCCGATGTGCACCGCCGCGTCCTGGGTCCCGGTCCCCGCCGACGGCATCCATGGCCTCATCGAATTCGGCAATCGGCTCATGTCCCCCGTGCTGCTCGTGCTCGCCGCACTCGCGCTGCTGGCGAGCTGGAGCACTCGGTCCACCCGGCGGGACCTCTGGGTCCACGCGCTCATCATTGCCGGCGGCGTCATCGGCCAGGGCGTTCTCGGCGGCATCGTCGTCCTCACGCAGCTCAACATGTCGACGGTCGGCTGGCACTACTTCATTTCGGCGGCACTCGTGGGCGTCTGCGCCTCCTTCGTCCTCCGCGCCAGCCGCCCGGCGGGACCCCGTGAGCCCGCCGTGCCGTCGTGGCTGCGCATCGTGACGCATGTCAGCTCCGCCCTGCTCGTGGGCGTCGTCGTCGGCGGCATCATCACGACCGGGAACGGTCCACACTCCGGCGACGTCGACGTCATCCGTGATTCGGCCGCGTGGGAGCAACTCGTCCACGTTCATGCCTGGCTCAGCTACGCATTCGTCGCGGTCCTCCTCGTCATCCTCATCGGGAGTGTCGTGCTTCGCGCGCGCCGCCTCCTGCCCGCCAGTATCGCGATGCTCATCGTCGTCGGCGTGCAGGTCACCGTCGGGATCATCCAGGCTCGCCTCGGCATCCCGCCGCTGCTCGTCGGCATCCACATGGTGCTCGCGGCCGTCAGCGTCGCGATCGGCGTCTCGATCGTCGACGCGACCAGGCGCCCACGACACGACTGAGCGTCGAGTTCCTCACAGGTGGGAAATCCTGTGAGTGCTTGGCTCTCGTTCACTCCCAGTTCACCTTCCGGCCGGTGTCTGGTTACCGAGCCTGCCTAGCGTGGCGGGCGATCGAGATTCGATCACCTGCAATCACAGTCCGAAGGGAATCCTTGTGAACATGAAGCGAATCGGCACCGTCGGTGCGATCGCCGTCGCGGGCAGCCTGCTGCTCGCTTCCTGCGCCGCCAACGAGCCGGCGCCCGGCCCCGTCGAGACCGGTGACACCCCGGCCGCGACCCTCCAGGGCACGCTGACCGGCTCCGGCGCCTCGAGCCAGGAGAAGGCCCAGACCGCCTGGATCGCCGAGTTCCAGACCGCGAACAGCGGCCTGACCATCAACTACTCCGCCGGCGGCTCCGGCGTCGGCCGCACCGCCTTCATCGAGGGCGCGGCCGACTACGTCGGCTCCGACCGTGCCTTCAAGAAGAGCGAGATCGACGAGAACCAGTTCCGCTCCTGCGTCGCGGACACCGACCTCGTCGAACTGCCGCTGTACATCTCGCCCATCGCGATCGGCTACAACGTGCCGGGCCTCGACGAGCTCAACCTCGACGCCGACACGCTCGCGAAGATCTTCAGCAACCAGATCTCGAACTGGAACGACCCGGCGATCGCCGCGCTCAACGCGGGTGCGACCCTTCCCGACCTCGCCATCACCCCGGTCTTCCGCTCGACCAACTCGGGCACCACGGAGAACTTCACCGACTACCTCAAGGGTGCGGCGCCCGACGCCTGGACCTTCGACGTGAGCGGTGACTGGCCGGCCGGTCTGACCGGTGAGGCCGCCGCCGAGACCGGTGACGTCGCCGCGGCGCTCGAGTTCGAGGGCACCATCGGCTACCTCGACGCCTCGCGCGCCCCGGGCACGACCGCCTCGATCAAGGTCGGCGACGCCTTCGTCCCGTACTCGCCGGAGGGCGCCGCGGCCGTCGTCGACGCCTCGCCGCTCGAGGATCGTCGCGCCGCGACCGACCTCGCCGTCTCCATCGACCGTGGCACGACCGCGGCCGGTGCCTACCCGCTCGTGCTCATCAGCTACCTGATCGGCTGCACCGAGTACGCGGACCCGGCGCAGGGTGCGCTCGTCAAGGCGTACTTCGAGTACATGGCCAGTGACGCGGGCCAGGCCGCCGCGGCCGCTGCCGCGGGCTCGGCGCCGATCTCGGCCGAGCTCCGCAGCAAGGCGGAGACGGCGATCGCCGCCATCAAGTGAGACATCGGGGCTGTCGGCCCGACGCCGCCCGCAGGGTAGCGTTGGTCCGGCAGCCCCTTTCCTCGCCACCGCACCTCGCGACAGGGAACCCCGAATGACTGCAGCAGTCACCCGCCCGACCAAGGCCAAGCAGCGTCCTGCCGACCGCGCCTTCTCCGGTGCCGCGGTCGGCGCCGGCATCACCATCCTCCTGGTGCTCGCCGCCGTCGCGCTCTTCCTCGTACTGCGCGGCGTCCCTGGGTTCTTCGCGGGCCCCGCCGACGCGGATGTGCTGCGCGGCCAGAACTTCTGGGAGTACACCTGGCCGCTCGTCTTCGGCACGGTCTGGGTCTCAGTCATCGCCCTCGTCGTCGCCGTCCCGCTCGCGGTCGCGATCGCCCTCTTCATCTCGCACTACGCCCCGCGCCGCCTCGCGACCCCCATCGGCTACCTCGTCGACCTGCTCGCGGCCGTCCCCTCCGTCGTCTACGGGCTCTGGGGCTACCTCGTCTTCGCGAACGCCCTCCTGCCGATCTACCAGTGGCTCAACGAGTACCTCGGCTGGATCCCGCTCTTCGGCGGCGTGCTGTCCCCCACCGGGCGCACGATCCTCACGGCGGGACTCGTGCTCGCGGTCATGGTCCTGCCGATCATCACCGCGATCTGCCGCGAGATCTTCCTGCAGACGCCCTCGCTCCACGAGGAGGCGGCACTGGCGCTCGGCGCGACCCGATGGGAGATGATCCGCATGGCGGTCCTCCCCTTCGGCCGGGCCGGCATCGTCTCCGGCGCCATGCTCGGCCTCGGTCGCGCGCTCGGCGAGACGATGGCCGTGGCCATGGTGCTGTCGGCGACGGGCGTCGTCACCTTCGAGCTCCTGACCAGCGCGAACCCCTCGACCATCCCGGCGAACATCGCGCTCAAGTTCGCGGAGGCCGGCTACGGCCTCAATGTGAATGTCCTCATCGGCACGGGACTCGTGCTCTTCGTCATCTCCTTCGCGGTGAATGCGGTGGCCCGGTGGGTCGTCAATCGCCGCAAGGACTTCTCTGGAGCGAACTGAGTTGGCCACTGTCGTGCACAGCCTCCGCCCCATGCGCGCGAACAACACGCTCGTCTCGGGCCAGCTGCCCAAGTGGGCGCTGTGGGCGATCCTCCTCGGATCGCTCGTCCTCTCCACCGGATTCTTCGCGATCGTCGCGGTGGCCGGCGGCGGGGAGTTCTCCATCGTCGGCGCACTGGTGGTCGCCGCCGTCGTTCACGTCATCGCCATGGTCACCATCTCGATGCTCGCGGAGGGCCGCCGCCGAGCGGTCGACCGACTCGTCACCGCCCTCGTCATCGGCGCATTCCTCGTCGCCATGGCGCCGCTGGTGTCGGTGACCTGGACGGTCGTCGCGGCGGGCATCCCGCGCTTCGACGTCGAGTTCTTCACCCACTCCATGCGCAGTGTCAACGGCCCCGGCGGCGGCGCGCTCCACGCCATCGTCGGCACGCTCGAGATCACGCTCGTCTCGACGCTCATCTCAGTCCCGATCGGCCTGCTCACCTCGATCTACCTCGTCGAGTACGGCCGGGGTCGACTCGCCAGAGCGATCACCTTCCTTGTCGACGTCATGACCGGCATCCCCTCGATCGTCGCCGGGCTGTTCGCCTTCGCGCTCTTCACGATGATCGTCGGTCCGCGCGCCCAGTCCGGTCTCGCCGGGGCCATCGCCCTGAGCGTGCTCATGATCCCGGTCGTGGTCCGCTCGAGCGAGGAAATGCTCCGCATCGTGCCGAACGAGCTGCGGGAGGCCTCCCTCGCGCTCGGTGTGCCGAAGTGGGCGACCATCATGAAGGTCGTGCTGCCGACGTCGGTGGCCGGGATCGCGACCGGTGTCGTCCTGGCGATCGCGCGCGTCATCGGCGAGACCGCCCCGCTGCTGCTTGCCGCCGGCTTCACCAACAACATGAACTACGACATGACGCAGGGGCCGATGCAGACCCTGCCGCTGTTCGTTTACACGAGCTATCGCTCCTCCGGGGGGATGATCCAGGAGGACATCGATCGCGCCTGGACCGGTGCGCTCGTGCTCATCCTGATCGTGCTCGCCCTCAACCTGATCGCCCGGCTCATCGCGAAACTCTTCGCGCCGAAGACCGGTCGCTGACCCCACAAGGAATCACGAGACCATGTCGAAGCGGATCGAGGTCAAGGACCTCAACGTCTACTACGGGAAGTTCAAGGCGGTCGAGGACGTGGGCCTCGTCATTGAGCCGCGGAGCGTCACCGCATTCATCGGCCCCTCGGGCTGCGGCAAGTCGACCTTCCTGCGCACGCTCAACCGGATGCACGAGGTCATCCCCGGTGCCCGGGTCGAGGGGCAGGTGCTCGTTGACGGCGACGACCTCTACGGGCCCGGTGTCGACCCGGTGCTGGTGCGTCGCCAGGTCGGCATGGTCTTCCAGCGCCCGAACCCGTTCCCGACGATGTCGATCCGGGACAACGTGCTCGCGGGCGTCAAGCTCAACAGCCAGCGCCTGTCGAAGTCGGAGCAGGACGATCTCGCCGAGCGCTCACTGCGCGGCGCGAACCTCTGGGAGGAGGTCAAGGACCGGCTCGACAAGCCCGGGTCCGGCCTGTCAGGCGGTCAGCAGCAGCGCCTGTGCATCGCCCGGGCCATCGCGGTCTCCCCCGAGATCATCCTCATGGACGAGCCCTGCTCGGCGCTCGACCCGATCTCGACGCTCGCGATCGAGGACCTCATCGAGGAGCTCAAGCGCGACTACACGATCGTCATCGTCACCCACAACATGCAGCAGGCCTCGCGGGTCTCCGATCGCACCGCATTCTTCAACATCGCCGGCACCGGCAAGCCCGGGAAGCTCATCGAGTACGACGACACGAAGAAGATCTTCAGCGCACCCGCGGTGCAGGCGACCGAGGACTACGTCTCGGGCAAGTTCGGGTAGGGCTGCCGCTCAGCCTTCGAAGCGGTAGCCCAGGCCGCGGACCGTCACGAGGTGCCGCGGCTCACTCGGCACCGGCTCGATCCTGCTGCGGAGCCGCTTGATGTGCACGTCGAGCGTCTTGGTGTCCCCGTAGTAGTCGCTCCCCCACACCCGATCGATGAGCTGGCCGCGGGTGAGCACCTTGCCCGCGTTGCGCAGCAGCAACTCAAGGAGCTCGAACTCCTTGAGCGGCATGGCGACCTCGGTGCCCGCCACCTCCACGGTGTGCCGGTCCACGTCCATCCGCACGTGACCGACCTCGACGACCGAGTCGTCGATCTCGAGCTCGTCGATCCGGCGACGCAGCACCGCCTTGATCCTCGCGAGGAGCTCGCGAGACTTGTACGGCTTCGTGACGTAGTCATCGGCGCCGAGCTCGAGTCCCACGACGATGTCGACCTCGCTGTCCTTCGCAGTGAGCATGATGATCGGCACCTGGCTGCGCGTGCGGATGTCGCGGCAGACGTCGGTCCCACTCATCCCGGGGAGCATGAGGTCGAGCAGGATCAGGTCAGCACCTCGCTCGTCGAACTCGGTGAGGGCGCTGCGGCCGTCTGGTGCGACCGCGACCTCGTAGCCCTCCCGCTCCAATAGATAGGCTAGCGGCTCACTCAGCGAGGCTTCGTCCTCGACGACGAGGATTCGAGTCATTGGGCGGCTCCCTTGGTCGGGTTGGGGTCATCCGGGGCGGTGGCCCGCGGCAGTCGGATGGTGAAGGTCGCGCCCATGCCGGGCCGGGACCAGATGCTGACCTGCCCGCCGTGGTTGGCGACCGCGTGCTTGACGATTGACAGGCCCAGGCCGGTCCCACCGGTCTGGCGGCTGCGCGCGGGGTCGCTCCGGAAGAACCGTTCGAAGATCCGGTCCTGCTCCTCCTCGGGGATCCCGGGCCCGTGATCGGTGATCGCGATGTCAACGCTGTCGGCGCGGCCGACCACGCCGATGCCGACCCGGGAGTGCTCGGGTGAGTACTGCACCGCGTTGAGGACGAGGTTGTGGACCGCGACGAGCAGCGTCGCCTCGTGGCCGAGGACCGTCAGTCCCGTCGTGCCGCCGCGCAGCAGCTCGACGCGCTTGGCCTCCGCGACAACGTGATTCTGCTCAATTGCCGCGGTGATCACCGCATCGATCGACACGAGCTCGGGCTCGATCACGGTGCCGGCGCCCTGCACCCGCGACAGCTCGATGATGTCCTGCGTGAGCCGGGCCAGGCGCTGCGCCTCGGTGCTCAGGCGCGCCGCGAACTTCCGCACCTGCGCCGGATCATCGGCGGCCGAGTCCAGGGCTTCGGCCAGGAGGCTCACGGCACCGATCGGAGTCTTGAGCTCATGGCTGACGTTCGCGATGAAGTCACGTCGGACGGCATCCAGCCGCACCGAGTCCGTCCGGTCCTCGGCGATGACGAGCACGTAGCGAAGGCCGACCTGGGCCGCCGTGATGCTGAGATGCCGGATCGGATCGCGTCTGGCGGGGCCGGCCAGATCCAGCTCGCGCGACACCCGCTCGCCGCGGGCACGGACCTCGTCGACCACCTCCGCGATGCTCGGATGCACCCGGTCGCCGACGAGCACCGCGCTGCTCGCGCTCGGCGACTGCGCCAAGACCAGGTTTGACGCGGTCACCAGGATCGCCGGGGAACCGAGCACCCCGAGCACCGCGCCGAGTCCCTCGGGCACCTGCTCCGTGGCGAGCCGCCGGGCGCGTTCGCCACGGCGCGCCGCCCAAACCGCCAGCGCCGCCATGAGGACGCCAATGACGAGACCAAAGCCCAGCGCGACGGCGACGAGCCAGGCCTGCACCATGCCTCCAAGGGTACGGGTCGCTCGCGGCGCGAAGCCTCCGAAGGCGTCCCCGATCACGTGATGTTCACCGAACCGCCACCCGGGGTTCAACTGTCAGTCCGGATCGGCGCGAGACGGTGCGCGATAATAAGGGGCCGCTGAAGAGAGGACCGCCGTCGTGCGCGCAGTATTCCAGCAGGAGCTCCATGAGGTGCAGGCCCGGCTCATCGAGTTGGCGACCCTCGTCGCCGATTCAATCGAGGACGCCTCGAAGGCCTTCAACGAGTCCGATATCACCCTCGCCGAGCGGGTCATCGCCGGGGACCGCGTCATCGACGGCGCGACCGCGACGCTCGACGAGCTCGCCATCGACATCTTGGCGCGCCAGCAGCCGGTGGCCCGTGACCTGCGGCTCGTCGTCAGTGCGCTGCGCATGAGCGCCTCTCTCGAGCGGATGGGCGACATGGCGGGGCACATCGCGCAGCTCGCGCGCTACCGGTTCCCGGAGAAGGTCGCCCGCAAGTCGCTTCGCCCGCATTTCCACGAGCTGGGTGAGCTCACCGTCAAGATGGCGCGGCAACTGGTCCGGCTGCTCGAGACGAACAACCTCAGCATCGCCGCGGAGATTCAGCAGGAGGACGACAAGGTCGACGCGCTGCGTGAAGCGGTGCTCGAGCGCATGCTCGGCGAGAAGTGGAAGGGCGAGCCGATGGACACCGTCGATGCGACCCTCGCCTCGCGGTACTACGAGCGCTTCGCCGACCACGCGGTCAAGATCGCGAAGAGGGTCGAGTACCTCAGCGACGGCGAGTGGGTCCGCCCGCAGGACGAACCCGAGGTCTAATCCCGCGCATGCCTGGCGAGTGCGCGTGCTGCCTCACAGCGGCAGGTGGACCAACGGCTCGACCGCGATCGCAACGAAGAGGAGCGCGAGGTACGAGTTCGAGCCGTGGAAGAGCCGCATCGGCTTCACCTCGGTATGCCGCAGCGCGCTCGCGTACAGCAGGTGCGCCTCGACGATGAACCACACCCCCGCCGCCGCGGCGACCCCCGTGTAGATCCAACCCATGCCGCCGACCGGGATGAGCAGCAGCGAGCAGATGACGGTCGCCCAGGCGTACAGGATGATCTGGAGCCCGACGATCTGATCGCTGCGGACGACGGAGAGCATCGGCACGTCGGCTGCGCGGTAGTCCTCACGGTACCGCATCGACAGCGGCCAGTAGTGCGGCGGAGTCCACAGGAAGATGACCCCGAAGAGGATGAGCGGCTCCCAGCTCAGCGACCCGGTCACCGCGGACCAGCCGATGAGGACGGGCATGCTGCCCGCGGCGCCGCCCCACACGATGTTCTGCGGGGTACGGCGCTTGAGCAGCATCGTGTAAATGAGGACGTAGAAGGCGATCGCGGCGATAGCGAGCACCGCCGGGAGCCAGCCACACAGCAGCCAGAGCCACGCGGTCGCGACGATGCCGAGCACCCAGGCGAAGACGAGGGCCTCGCCGTCACCGATCGACCCGATCGCAAGCGGGCGCTTGGCAGTGCGGCTCATGACCCGGTCGATATCGCGGTCGAACCACATGTTGAAGGCGTTGGCCGAGCCCGCCGCAAGGGTGCCGCCGACGAGGGTCGCCAGCACGAGCCAGAGGTCGGGCACGCCGCGCGCCGCCAGGAACATCGTCGGCACGGTCGTGATGAGCAGGAGTTCGATGACGCGCGGCTTCGTCAGGGCGATGAATGCGCGGACCCGGGCGATCCCGGTGGCTCGAGACCCGCTTGGGGCGATCGGCGTCACGGTCTGGGTCACGCGCCGCAGTCTACGCCGCACGCCTGAGCGGGCCCGTCATAGGATTGGCGAGTGGCATCGCTGAGCTGGACCGAAACTGACAAGCGGGCGGTTGACACCGCGAGGATCCTCGCGGCCGACGCCGTCGAGCGGGCCGGCAGCGGCCACCCGGGCACCGCGATGAGCCTCGCGCCTGCCGCGTACCTGCTGTATCAGCGGGTCATGCGGCACGACCCCGCCGACCCCCACTGGATCGGTCGCGATCGCTTCGTGCTCTCGGCGGGGCACTCGAGTCTCACGCAGTACATCCAGCTCTACTTCGGCGGCTTCGGGCTCGAGCTCGAGGACCTCCGGGCGCTGCGCACCCTGCACTCGAAGACGCCTGGGCACCCCGAGTACGGGCACACCGCCGGTGTGGAGATCACGACCGGTCCGCTCGGCACCGGCATCGCCTCCGCGGTTGGCTTCGCCTACGCGGCCCGCTATGAGCGAGGCCTGTTCGACCCGGATGCCGCGCCCGGCACCAGTCCCTTCGACCACTTCGTCTATGTCATTGCCGGCGACGGGGACCTGCAGGAGGGGGTGTCCTCGGAGGCGTCGAGCCTCGCGGGCCACCAGGGCCTCGGCAACCTCATCGCCATCTACGACGCGAACCGCATCTCGATCGAGGGCGACACCGACGTCTCCTTCACGGAAGACGTCGCCGCCCGATACCGCGCCTACGGCTGGCAGGTCATCGAGGTGGACTGGCTGCGCACCGGCGAGTACGTCGAGGACGTCACGGCGCTGCACGAGGCGATCCGCCAGGCGCAGGACGACGACGCACGCCCCTCCCTCATCGTGCTGCGCACGATCATCGGCTGGCCCGCGCCCGCGAAGAAAGGCACTGAGGCCGTCCACGGCGCGGCGCTCGGCCCGGACGAGGTGGCCGCGACGAAGGAGCTGCTCGGCTTCGACCCGGCCCGCGACTTCCAGGTCGAGCCGGAGGTCCTCGCGCACACCCGGGAGCTCGTCGCCCGCGGCGCGGCGGCGCGGGCCCAGTGGCAGGCCCGATTCGACGCCTGGTCGGAGGCGAACCCGGCGCGTCGCGCGCTGCTCGACCGGCTCGAGGCCGGTGAGCTGCCAGAGGGACTCGACGAGGCGCTCCCGGTCTGGGCCGCGGGCGAGTCCATCGCCACGCGCGCCGCGAGCGGGAAGGTCATCAACGCGCTGGCCCCCGTCATGCCGGAGCTGTGGGGCGGTTCCGCCGACCTCGCCGGGTCGAACAACACGACCATCACCGGTGCGCCCTCGTTCCTGCCCGCCGGTCGCTCGACGGCGGAGTGGAGTGGGTCGCCGTACGGCCGCGTGCTGCACTTCGGCATCCGCGAATTCGCGATGGGCACGATCCTCAACGGCATCGTGCTGCACGGCCCCACCAGGCCATTCGGCGGCACCTTCCTCATCTTCAGCGACTACATGCGCCCGGCGGTCCGCCTGGCGGCGCTCATGCGCATCCCGTCGATCTTCGTCTGGACACACGACTCGGTCGCCCTCGGCGGCGACGGCCCGACCCACCAGCCGATCGAACACCTCGCCGCGCTGCGGGCCATCCCGGGGCTCGATGTCATTCGTCCCGCCGATGCGAATGAGACGGCCTGGGCGTGGCGCACCGTGCTCGAGCGCCGCGGCGGCCCGGCGGGCCTCGCGCTCTCCCGGCAGAATCTGCCCGTCGTCACGACGGGTGAGCAGACCGCCCGCGGTGCATACGTTCTCGCGGACGCGGCCAACAGCGCCCCCGCGGCAATCATCATCGCCACCGGATCCGAGGTGCAGCTCGCCCTCGAGGCCCGGGAGTCGCTCGCCGCCGAGGGGGTGGGCGTCCGCGTCGTCTCGGCGCCCTGCCTCGAGTGGTTCGAGGAGCAGGACGAGGCGTACCGCGAGTCGGTGCTGCCTGCCACGGTGACCGCGCGGGTGTCGGTCGAGGCCGGGCTCGCCCTCAGCTGGCACCGCTACGTCGGCACCGCAGGCCGGACGGTGTCGATCGAACACTTCGGGGCGTCGGCGGACGGCGCCGAGCTGCTGCGCGAGTACGGCATCACGACGGAGGCCGTCATCGCGGCGGTCAAGGAGGCGATCGCATGACGACACGGACCCAGGAGCTCAGCGACCTCGGAGTCAGCATCTGGCTGGATGACCTGTCTCGGGAGCGCATTGACTCCGGGAGCCTCGCGGAGCTCATCCAGACGCGGAACGTCGTCGGGGTCACGACGAACCCGACGATCTTCGCGGGCGCCATTGCCAACGGCCACCAATACGAGGAGCAGCTTGCGGCGCTCGCCGCCACGGGCGTCGACGCGGCGACGGCCATCATGCGGCTCACGACGGACGATGTGCGCGCGGCGTGTGACGTGTTCCGTCCGGTCTACGAGGCGACGGGCGGGCGCGACGGGCGGGTCTCGATCGAGGTCTCCCCCGACCTCGCCGACGACACCGAGGGCACCATCGCCCAGGCGCTCGAGCTGTGGGCCGCCGTCGACCGTGACAACGCGATGATCAAGATCCCCGCGACCCCCGCGGGCGTGCCGGCCATCACCGCGGTGCTCGGCCGCGGCGTGTCGGTCAACGTGACGCTCATCTTCTCCCTGGTCCGCTACGCGGAGGTCATCGAGGCGACGCTCGACGGCCTCGAGCTCGCGGCCGCGAACGGCCACGACCTCGCGGGCATCCGCAGCGTCGCCTCATTCTTCGTCTCGCGGGTCGACACGGAGGTCGACAAGCGCCTCGGCGACGCGCACCCCGAGCTGCGCTCGAAGGCCGGGATCGCGAATGCGCGGCTCGCCTACGAGCTGTACGAGCAGTCCTTCGCGACGCCGCGTGCGACGGCGCTGCTGGCGGCCGGCGCCCACCGCCAGCGCCCGCTCTGGGCCTCGACCGGCGTCAAGGACCCGGCGCTGCCCGACACGCTGTACGTCACCCACCTCGCCGTCGCCGACACCGTCAACACGATGCCCGAGAAGACACTCGAGGCGACCTACGATCACGCGCCGCTGGTCGGCGATGCCGTCACCGGGGCCTACGAACAGTCGCGCGAGGTGCTCGCGGGCCTCGCGGCGGTCGGCATCGACATCGACGACGTCACGGCGCTCCTCGAGCGCGAGGGCGTCGAGAAGTTCACCGCGTCCTGGCAGGAGCTGCTCGACACGGTGGAGACCGCCTTGACCGGAGCGAAGGGCCAGTGACATGACCGTGCGAATCGTCGCGACGGGCGCCGCCCGCGAGGCCGTCGATCGTGTCGTGCCACAGCTCGTCAGCGACCTCGTCGCGAGTCGCCTCGCCGCACAGGACGAGACGCTCTGGGGGGCCGCGGCGGCGGACGAGGCCCGCATTCGTCTCGGCTGGACCGAGGCCGTCGCGATCTCGCGACCCCTTGTCGGCGACATCCTCGCGCTGCGGGAGCGACTGACCTCCCTCGGCATCGACCGGATCGTGCTGTGCGGGATGGGTGGCTCCTCGCTCGCCCCCGAGGTCATCACCGCCACCTACGGGGTCCCGCTCGTCGTCCTCGACTCGACGCAGCCCGACCAGGTCGCCGCCGCGGTCGTCGACCTCGAACGGACCGCGGTCGTCGTCGCCTCGAAGTCGGGCTCGACGCTCGAGACCGACAGCCAGCAGCGCACCTTCGAGGCCGCGTTCCGCGGTGCCGGCATCGACCCCGTCGACCGCCTCATCATCGTCACGGATCCCGGATCGCCGCTCGACATCGCGGCGCGTGCCGACGGCTACCGCGTCGTCAACGCCGATCCGAATGTCGGCGGCCGCTACAGCGCCCTCACCGCCTTCGGCCTCGTGCCCTCCGGTCTCGCGGGGGTCGACATCGCGGCGCTCCTCGACGAGGCCGAGTCGGTCCTGCTCGAGCTCGCGATGGACACGCCGAGCAACCCCGGCCTCATCCTCGGCGCCGTCATGGCCGGGACCCGGCCGCTCCACGACAAGCTCGGCATCGTCGCCGACGGCACGCACATCGTCGGCTTCGGCGACTGGGCGGAGCAGCTCATCGCCGAGTCGACGGGCAAGGAACGCAGCGGGATCCTCCCCGTCGTGCTCGAGCCCGACGCCCCGGAGCTGCGCACCGGACTGAGCGACCTGCAGGTCGTTCGCATCGTTGGCAGCTTCGAGGCGACCCGGGAGGTCAAGCCGGGTGAGGTGGAGATCACCGGCACCCTCGGTGCCATGCTGCTCGTGTGGGAGACCGCGACAGCGGTGGCGGGGCGGCTGCTCGGCACGAACCCCTTCGACCAGCCTGACGTCGAGTCCGCGAAAGCCGCGGCGCGCGCCCTCATCGATGACCTCACGCCGCCACCGACGGGTGTCCCCGTCGACGCGGCCAGCGCCGAGCTCATCGAGCTGCTCGGCAGCGTCCCCGACGACGGCTACCTCGCGATCCAGGCCTACCTCGACCGGGAGCACGACCCCGGCTTCACCGCGCTGCGCGACCGGATCGCGGAGCGGATCGGGCGCCCGGTCACCTTCGGCTGGGGACCACGATTCCTCCACTCGACGGGGCAGTACCACAAGGGCGGACCGGCCAACGGGGTCTTCCTGCAACTGCTCGCCCCCGCGACGGAAGATCTCGACATCCCCGGGCGCGACTTCAGCTTCGGGCGACTCATCGCGGCGCAGGCCGCCGGGGATGCCGCCGTGCTGCGTGGGCAGGGCAGGCCGGTCCTCACGCTCGAGCTCGACGATGCGGTCAGCGGGCTCCGACGTCTCCTGGAGCTCGTAGGTTGACGCCCGTTGAGATCGCCGCGGGCCGCAACCCACTGCGGGTCGAGGCGGATCGTCGACTGGCACGCATCGCCGGACCGAGCTCGCTCATCATCTTCGGAGTGACGGGCGACCTCAGCCGAAAAAAGCTGCTCCCCGCGGTGTACGACCTCGCCAATCGCGGGCTGCTGTCGCCCGCATTCGGCCTCGTCGGGTTTGCGCGTCGCGACTGGGACGATGCCCAATTCACCGAGGTCGTCCACGAGGCGGTACGGCAGCATGCCCGGACGCAGTACGACGAAGAAGTGTGGCGACAGCTGGCGCGCGGCATCAGATTCGTCGCGGGCGAGTTCGATGACGAGGACGCCTTTGCGCGGCTGCGCACCACCGTCGAGCGCCTTGACACGGATCGCGGCACGATGGGCAACCACGGGTTCTACCTGTCCATCCCGCCGAGATCCTTCCCCGTCGTCACCGAGCGGCTCCGCGACTCCGGACTCGCGAACCCGGCGAACGGGCAGTGGCGACGCGTCGTCGTCGAGAAGCCCTTCGGCAATGACCTGCAGTCCGCGCGCGAGCTCAATGACGTCGTCAGCTCCGTCTTTCCCCCCGACTCGGTGTTTCGCATCGACCACTATCTCGGCAAGGAGACGGTGCAGAACATCCTCGCGCTGCGCTTCGCGAACGAGCTCTTTGAGCCGCTGTGGCGGGCGGAGCACGTCGATCACGTGCAGATCACGATGGCCGAGGACATGGGGGTCGGCGGTCGCGCTGGCTACTACGACGGCGTCGGCGCCGCCCGGGACGTCATCCAGAACCACCTGCTCCAGCTACTCGCGCTCACCGCGATGGAGGAGCCGGTCTCCTTCGCGGCGAAGCACCTCCGCGCCGAGAAGGAGAAGGTGCTGTCTGCCGTGCGGCTGCCGGACGATCTCGCCCGCTACACCGCGCGTGGGCAGTACAGCGGTGGATGGCAGGGCGGCGAGCAGGTCGTCGGCTTCCTCGAGGAGGCGGGCATGCCGCCAGACTCGACGACGGAGACCTTCGCCGCCATGCGGCTCGACATCGATACCCGCCGCTGGACCGGGGTGCCGTTCTACCTACGCACCGGCAAGCGCCTCGGGCGCCGCGTCACCGAGATCGCTGTCGTCTTCAAGCGGGCACCCCAGTACCTCTTCGACGCCGCGCAGACCACCGCGCTCGGCGCGAACGCGCTCGTCATCCGGGTGCAGCCGGACGAGGGCGTCACGATCCGGTTCGGCTCGAAAGTCCCCGGCGCGGGCATGCAGGTGCGCGACGTCACGATGGACTTCGGCTACGGCCACGCATTCACCGAGCAGAGCCCCGAGGCCTACGAACGGCTCATCCTCGACGTGCTCCTCGGCGACCCCCCGCTCTTCCCCCGTCACGAAGAGGTCGAGCTCTCTTGGCAGATCCTCGATCCGGTCGAGGACTTCTGGACGACGCAGGGCCAGCCCGAGCAGTATCGGCCGGGGACGTGGGGCCCGGCCGGCGCCGACCGGCTCATGGCCGCCGATGGGCGCAGCTGGAGGCTGCCATGAGGGTCGATCTGCCGAACACGACAGTCGCGGGCATCTCGCGCGAGCTCGTCCGGATCCGGGAGGAGGGGGGCGCGGTCGCCCTCGGCCGGGTGCTCACCCTCATCATCCTCACGAGCCCGGCCGAAGCCGAGTTGGCCATCGACGCGGCGAACGCGGCGAGCCGGGAGCACCCGATGCGCGTGCTCGTCCTCGTCGACGCGGACGAGCACCCGACCGGCGCCTCGCGGCTCGACGCGGAGATCCGGGTGGGCGGCGACGCGGGCGCGAGCGAGGTGATCGTGCTGCGGCCGCATGGTGATGCCGCCCACGACCCCGAATCGCTCGTCACCGGACTCCTGCTCCCGGACGCCCCCATCGTTGCCTGGTGGTCGGCCGAGCGCCCCGAGCACATCGCTGCCTCCCCGATCGGACGCATCGCGACCCGGCGCATCACCGATGTGCGCTCGACCGGCGGCACCGGCGACACGCTCAGCGAACTCGCCGACCACTTCACCCGTGGCGACACCGACCTCGCGTGGACGCGAATCACCCTCTGGCGCTCGCAGCTGGCCGCCGTCCTCGACCAGCCACCGTATGAGCCGGTCGAGCGGATCGAGGTCGTCGGGGCGACCGACTCCCCCTCCGCCGTGCTGCTCGCCGCCTGGCTTGGCCTGCAGCTCGACGCACCAGTCGACCTCCGCACCCCGCACACGCTCGCCGACGGCTTCGGCGTCGCATCAGTCCGGCTCGATCGCTCGAGCGGCCCGGTCACGCTGACGCGCATCACCGAGGTCGCTGCCGAGCTCCGCCAGCCCGCGCAGCCCATTCACGAGGTCGCGCTGCCGCTGCGCACGATGCAGGAGTGCCTCGCCGAAGAGCTGCGGCGCCTGGACCCCGACGAGCTCTACGAGCGGGTGCTGACCCTCGGACTCGCCAGGACGCGTACGGTGGAGTCGTGAGCAACGAGCCCCGGGTGATCGTCCACCCCGACGTCGACGTGCTGCTGCGCGCGCACGCCAATCGCTTTCTCGCCCGTGCCCAGCACGTCGTCGAGGAGTTCGGCGAGTTCACCGTCGCGCTCACCGGCGGCATCCTCGGCATCGCATCGCTCGTGGCCCTCCGCGAGCACCCGGACTGTCAGCGGCTCGACTGGTCGCGGGTCAACGTGTGGTGGGGCGACGAGCGATGGGTCCCCCGCGACCACCCCGACCGGAATGCGCTGCAGGCACGTCACGCGCTCCTCGACCACGTCCCCGTCGACCCCGAGCGGGTCCACGAGTTCCCCGCCGCCGACGACGGCATCAGCCTCGACGAGGCCGCGGACCGCTATGCGAAGCAGCTCATCGCCGCGGCCCCACTCGGTCAGGCGCTCCCCGCATTCGATGTCATCTTCCTGGGGGTCGGCCCCGATGGACACGTGGCCTCGATGTTCCCCGGCAGCGAGGCGATCCGTGAGCGCACGAAGACGGTGCTGCCGGTGCGCAATTCGCCGAAGCCACCCCCCGAGCGACTGACGCTGACGCTCCCGGTCATCAACTCGGCCGCCCGCGTGATCGTGCTGCTCGCGGGTGCGGAGAAGGCCGGCGCGCTCGGGCTCGGGCTCGCCGGCGCGAGCGTCGACGAGGTGCCGCTCGCGGGTGTCCTCGGTCGGCGCAGCACGCTCTTCCACGTCGATGCGGCCGCCGCCGAGCAGGTGCCGCCGTCGCTCATCGAGGGCGAGCAGTATTGGACCGCCTCGGACGGCTGAATCAGACGCCGCCGCGCCGCGCCCGGACCTGGTCGAGCGCCGCCGCGAGGATCTCGGCCGCCTCCTGGTCGCTGCGCCGCTCCTTGACATAGGCGAGGTGGGTCTTGTACGGCTCGTTCTTCGCGAGTGCCGGAGGATTGTCGCGATCACGCCCGGCCGGCAGTCCGCTCATCGGCGAGTCGATCGTCTCCGGCAGCTCCTCGTCCGGGAGGTCGGCCGCGAAGTAGCGGACCGTCTCATTGCCGAGTGCGTCCCAGTACGACACGGCGCGACGCGCCGCCGTGATACCTCGGTCCTGCTCCCCCATCGGTCCTGACCCGACACGCGAGCCACGAATCGCACTGCCCCCGATTGCCAACGGAGCCCCCTTTGGTTCCTGTGGTGATGACCCTAGTGCGGTGCCGCGGACTCAGCCGACGGCAAACTTGGTGACGACCCCGAGCACGACGATGGACACGATCCAGACGAGGCCGAGCAGGATCGTCACGCGGTTGAGATTGCGCTCCGCGACACCCGAGGAGCCCAGGCTCGACGTGACGCCGCCCCCGAACATGTCGGAGAGCCCACCACCGCGGCCCTTGTGCAGCAGGATCATGAGGGTGAGGAGGAGACTCGTCACCCCCAGCAGGATCTGAAGCACGACTTGCAGGACACCCATAGTTGTCTAGCTTACTTCAGACACCGACATGCTTTTGAAAGCGCGCGATCGCGGCGAATTCGCTCGCGTCAAGGCTGGCGCCGCCGACGAGCGCCCCGTCGAGGTCGCTCTCGCGGAGGAATGCGGCGATATTGCCCGAATTGACCGATCCGCCGTACAGCACGCGCGTCGCACCCGCCGCCTCGGCGCCGAGCAGCTCGGCCGTCAGTGCCCGCAGCGCCGCCGCGACCTCCTGCGCCTGCTCCGGCGACGCGGCATGACCAGAACCGATCGCCCAGACCGGTTCATAGGCGACGACGAGCTCCGCGTCCGGTGCCGTGGTCCGCACCGCCTCGAGCACGGCCCGCAGCTGCGCGAGCGGCATCGCCGCGGCACCGTGCACGGCGAGGTCCTCGGCGGTCTCCCCGACACACACGATGGGGACGAGGCCGTGGCGAAGCGCCGCGAGCGTCTTCGCCGCCACCGTCTCGTCCGTCTCCCCGTGGTGCGTGCGCCGCTCCGAGTGGCCGACGAGCACATAGCGGCATTCGAGCGCCTTCAGGAATGCGCCGCTCACCTCACCCGTGTACGCGCCGGCATCGTGGACCGAGAGGTCCTGCGCCCCAAAGCGCAGCTCACGCAGCGCCTTCTCCCCCGCCACCACATTCTGCACGGAGCGCAGATCGGTGAACGGCGGCAGCACGACGACCTCGGCGCCGTCCACACCGTAGGAGTGCCTGGCATCCTGCAGGGTGTAGCCGAGCTTTTGCACGACGGCGATCGCCTGGAAGTGGTCGAGATGCATCTTCCAGTTCCCGACGATGAGCGGGATGCGGGTCAGTGCCATCCGAGCACCTCCAGCCCCGGCAGCGTCTTGCCCTCGAGGAATTCGAGGCTCGCGCCCCCGCCCGTGGAGATGTGACCGAACTCGTGGTCGGCGAAGCCGAGCAGCCGCACGGCCGCCGCGGAGTCGCCGCCGCCGACGACCGAGAACCCGCTCGTCGAGGCGAGCGCCTGTGCCACGGCCCTGGTCCCGCCGGCGAACGAGGGGAACTCATAGACGCCCATCGGTCCGTTCCAGAAGACCGTCGCGGCCGCACCAATGACCTCGGCGAATCGCGCGGCGGCATCGGGACCGATGTCGAGGCCGATGCCGTCCGCACCGAATCGGCTCGCCTGGATCGCTTCAGCATCGACGATCTGAAAGTCCGCGTCGGCGGCGAAGCTCGCGGCGACGATGATGTCGCTCGGCAGCTCGATGCGCACGCCCCGCTCCGCCGCCTGGGCGAGGTAGCCGCGCACGGCGGGGATCTGGTCCTCCTCGAGGAGGCTCGCGGCGACCTGATGGCCTTGCGCCGCGAGGAAGGTGAAGACCATGCCGCCGCCGATGACGAGCGTGTTGACCCGCGGCAGCAGCGCCTCGATGACGGCGAGCTTGTCCGACACCTTCGACCCGCCGAGCACGACCGTGTAGGGGCGCTCGGGCGAGGCCGTCAGTCGCTCGAGCACCTCGACCTCGCGCTCGATGAGCAGCCCGGCCGCGCTCGGCAGCAGCGTCGGCAGCTCGGTGACGCTCGCCTGCTGCCGGTGCACGACCCCGAATCCGTCGCCGACGTAGGCATCCGCCAGCGCACTGAGCCGATCGGCGAAGGCACGCCGCTCAGCCGAATCCTTCGACGTCTCCCCCGGCTCGAACCGCAGGTTCTCCAGCAGCAGGACCTCACCGGGCTGCAACTCGTCGGCCGTCGCCCGCCCCGCCGCCACACTCGGCGCGAAACCGACCTCGATCTCGAGCAGCTCCCCGAGCCGACGAGCAACCGGTTCGAGGCTGTACCGGGGGTCGGGCGCGCCGCCGGGTCGGCCGAGGTGCGAGCCGATGACGAGGCTCGCCCCGGCCGCCAGGAGCGTCTCGAGCGTCGGGAGTGTGGCCCGCAGTCGCCCGTCGTCGGTGATGCGCCCGCCGTCCATGGGGACGTTGAAGTCCCCGCGGACGAAGACGCGTCGGCCGTCGATCGGTCCCAGCGAGGAGATGCTGCGCAGCGTCATGCCTGTGGTCGGTCCTTTGCTTGAGTGTCTGCTCTTACAGTCGCGCGGCGACGTACTCGGTCATGTCGACGAGCCGGTTCGCGTAGCCCCACTCGTTGTCGTACCAGCCAAAGAGCTTGACCGTCCGGCCGAGCACCCGCAGCAGGTCGCCATCGACGATGGAGGAATGCGCGTCACCGACGATGTCGCTCGAGACGATCTCATCGTCCGTGTACCGCAAGATGCCCTTGAGCGGCCCCGCGGCGGCGCGCCGATACGCGTCCTTCACCTCGTCGAGAGTCACGTCGCGTGCCGCGGTGACCGTGAGGTCGGTGATGGAGCCGTTCGCGACCGGGACGCGGAGGGCGACACCATCGAGGTGCCCCTGCAGCTCCGGCAGCACGAGCCCGATCGAGCGCGCCGCGCCCGTCGACGTGGGGATGATGTTGGCCGCTGCCGCCCGTGCCCGGCGGAGGTCGCGGTGCGGTCCGTCCTGCAGGTTCTGGTCGGCGGTGTAGGCGTGGACCGTCGTCATCATGCCGCTGACGATGCCGAACTCGTCGTGGAACACCTTTGCGAGCGGCGCCATGCAGTTGGTCGTGCAGGACGAGTTCGAGATGACGTGGTGGGTCGCCGGGTCGTAGCGGTGTTCGTTGACGCCGAGCACGAAGGTGCCGTCCTCGCCGGTCGCCGGCGCCGAGATGATCACCTTGCGCGCCCCGCCCGCGTCGATGTGGGCGCGGGCCGCGTCCGCCTTCGTGAAGCGCCCGGTGGACTCCACGACGATATCGACGCCGAGGTCCGCCCAGGGCAGCAGGGCTGGGTCACGCTGCTCGAAGGTCCGAATGCGGTGCCCATTGACCGTGATCGACTCGTCGTCGTGCTCGATCGTCCCAGGGAAAGAGCCGAGCACGGTGTCGTACTTGAGCAGGTGCGCGAGCGTGCGGTTGTCGGTGAGGTCGTTGACCGCAACGATCTCGAGGTCCGTGCCCTGCGTGAAGTGCGCGCGGAGGACGTTGCGTCCGATACGGCCGAACCCGTTGATGCCGACCTTGATGGCCATGTGCGCTCCAATGCAGTTCGTGGTGGTGGGAAATCCGGAGCTGGGAACCGCAGAGGCGCGGCGGCTGGCCTCCGAACCGTTGCCGCCGCACGCCTGCGGTGTGTGGGCTTAGACGAGCAGGCCCGGTGTCTTGTCGATCGCGTTCGCCAGCCGCGACTGGACGTTCGCCCAGTCGACGATGTTCCAGAAGGCCTTGACGTAGTCGCCGCGGACGTTCTTGTAGTCGAGGTAGTACGCGTGCTCCCACACGTCGAGGAGGAGCAGGGGGACGGTGCCCGCGGCGAACTGCGACTGCTGGTCGAAGAACTGCTGGATGATGACGTTGCCGCCGATCGAGTCGTAGAAGAGCCCAGCCCAGCCCGAGCCCTGGACGCCCAGCGCTGCCGCGGTGAAGTGCGCCTGGAACTTATCGAAGGAGCCGAAGTGGTCGTCGATGGCGGACGCGAGGTCCCCCGTGGGCTTGTCGCCACCGTCCGGGGACATGTTCGTCCAGAAGATCGAGTGGTTCGTGTGACCACCGAGGTTGAAGGCGAGGTCCTTCTCGAGCTTGTTGACGTTCGCGAAGTCGCCCGACTCGCGTGCCGCGGCGAGCCCGGCAAGCGCCGCATTCGCGCCGCTCACATACGCCGCATGGTGCTTGCTGTGGTGCAGCTCCATGATCGTCGCACTGATGTGCGGTTCGAGTGCCGCATAGTCGTATGCGAGCTCCGGCAGGGTGTATTCAGCCATGATTGGCCTCCATTCTGCGTCGATCGAGACGCGTCCAGTCTAGTTGTCGGGGTCCGACGGGACGCTGGCCTCGGTCCCGGGGATGCCCTGCTCGACCGCGACCTTGTCGGCCATCGCGAGCAGGCGACGAATGCGACCGGCGACCGCGTCCTTCGTCATCGGCGGGTCGGCGTGGTGGCCGAGCTCGTCGAGGCTCGCCTCCCGGTGGGTGAGCCGGAGCTCACCCGCATAGGCGAGGTGGGGCGGGATGTCGGGGCCGAGGATCTCAAGCGCGCGTTCAACGCGCGCGCACGCGGCGACGGCAGCCTGCGCGGAGCGCCGGAGGTTCGCGTCGTCGAAGTTGACGAGCCGGTTGGTATTGGCTCGCACCTCCCGGACACTGCGCTGCGACTCCCAGTCGGCGAGCGTCCGCGCGCCCCCCATGCGTCCAATGAGCCGACCGATCGCCTCGCCCTCGCGCACGAGGACGCGCGGCTGGCCACGGACGTCGCGGGCCTTCGCGGAGACGCCGAGGCGGCCCGCTGCACCGACGAGCGCCATCGCCGACTCCGGCGTCGGGCAGCCGACCTCGAGGGCCGCAGAACGCCCCGGGTCGGTCAGCGTGCCGGCCGCGAGGAATGCGCCGCGCCAGATCGCCGCAAGCTCGGCCGCGTTCCCGGTCGTCAGCCGATTCGGCAGGCCACGAATGGGTCGCCGCCGCTGGTCGAGCAGCCCGGTCTGCCGAGCGAGCGTCTCGCCGTCCTCGACGACGCGCACAAGATGCCGCTCAGGCTTGCCGACGCCGCCCGCCGGCAGCGTGCCGCGCTGCGGACGGATCCCGTAGATGGTCGCGATCTCCCCCGCGACGCGATCGGCCAGCGCCGCGGAGTCGAGGTCGACCTCGACGGCGATCCGGCCGGAGATGGTGTGCAGGCCGCCGGCGAATCGCAGCAGGGAGGCCAGCTCCGCCGCACGGATCGGGGTCGTCAGCAATGGCAGCGCCAGGAGCTCCGCCTTGAGGCGATCCGTCAGTGTCACGTCATTCCCTTCCAAGGTCCCGATGGCGGACCGTGATCGCGATCCCAGGGATCGCACCGAGTCGCTCGGCGAGTCGTTGGGCGATCGCGACGGAGCGGTGCTTGCCGCCGGTGCAGCCGATTGCGACGGCGGCGTTGCGCTTGTTCTCCCGCTGGTAGCCGTCGATCGTCACCTCGAGCATGCGCGCATACGCATCAAGGAATTCCTCGGCGCCCTGCTGCGCGAAGACGAACTCCTGCACTCGCGCGTCCTGTCCGGTGAGAGGGCGCAGCTCGGGGGTCCAGTGCGGGTTCGGCAGGAAGCGGGCGTCCGCGACCGCGTCGACATCCGCGGGGAGCCCGTATTTGAAGCCGAAGCTCACGATGGTCAGCTGCAGTGCGGACTCGTCCCGCGAGGCGAATGCCTGCCGGACCCGGTCGGTGAGCTGATGGACATTGAGCGACGAGGTGTCGATGACCAGGTCGCTCGACGCCCGAATGTCGGAGATCCGTGCCCGCTCGGCCCGGATGCCGTCGAGCAGCGTCCCGTCGCCCTGCAGCGGGTGCGGTCGACGCACCTGCTCGAAGCGCCGCACGAGCACCTCGTCCTCCGCATCGAGGAAGAGGGTTTGGATGGGCAGGCGACCGTCCCGGAGCGTCGCGAGGGCGGCGGCGAGATCGTCGAGCAGACGGCCCCCGCGGATGTCGACGACGGCGGCGATGCGCGGAAACGCCGTGCCCTCCTGCGTCCCGAGGTCGAGCAGCGGCCCGAGCATGAGCGGCGGGAGATTGTCGACGACGTACCAGCCGAGGTCCTCGAGCGCGTCCGCGACCGTGGAGCGGCCCGCCCCGGACATCCCGGTGACGATGAGCAGCTCCTGGGCTTCCGGCGTGCTCGACATCACGACTCATCGTATCCGGTCAGCCGGAACGCTTGCCGAGCCGCTCGATGATGCGCGCCGCGGTCGCCGGGCCGATGCCCGGCACCTGCGCCAACGCGGTCGCGTCGGCGCGTCGGATGGCGGCGACCGAGCCGAAGTGGCGCAGGATCGCCTTGATCTTGGCTGGCCCAAGCCCGGGGACCTCGTCGAGCTCCGAGCGCAGGTCGCGCTTGCGCCTCGCGCGCTGGAAGCCGATCGCAAAGCGATGGGCCTCGTCCCGCACCCGCTGGATGAGGAAGAGGGCATCGCTCAAACGCGGCAGCACGACGGGGTAGTCCTCGCCCGGCAGCCAGAGCTCCTCGAGCCGCTTCGCGATGCCGACGAGCGCGATGTCGACGATGCCCGCTTCCTCGAGTGCCCGCGCCGCGGCCGCGACCTGCGGCTGTCCCCCATCGACGACGAGCAGCTGCGGCCGGTAGGCGAAACGCCCCTCGGGGCTGTCATCGAGCCGCGCGAGGCGACGCGAGACCACCTGGTGGATCGATTCGGTGTCATCGGCGACGTCGGTGATCGAGAACTTCCGGTATTGGTCCTTCCGCGGCAGTCCGTCCTCGAACACGACCATCGAGGCGACCACATTCGTGCCGCCGAGATGCGAGACGTCAAAGCACTCGATCCGCAAGGGGGCCTCGGCGAGCCCGAGCGCCTCCTGCAGCTCGGTCAGCGCGGCGGTCCGCGCGATGAAGTCGGCACTGCGGCGCGTCTTGTACAGCTGCAGTGCCTGCTGGGCGTTGAGCTGCGCGGTCTGCGCGAGCGCCGCCTTCTCCCCTCGTCGGGCGACGCCGAGCTCGACCCGCCCGCCACGGCCCTCGACGCGCCGAGCCCCGAGCCACTGCTCGAGCAGCGGCCGATCCTTCGGCAGGACGGGGACGTACACGAGCTTCGGCGGTGCCTGGTCATCGGCGTAGGCGGTCTCGAGCACGGATTCGATGAGCTCGGGCAGCGGGACGTCGAGCTCCTTGTCGACGGTCCAGCCCCGCACACCGCGCACGCGCCCCCCGCGGACGATGAATTGCTGCACCGCAGCGGCGAGCTCATCATCGGCGACGCCGAAGAAGTCGGCATCGAGCGCGTCGTCGAGCACGACCGCATTGCGCTCGAGCGCCCACTGCATGGCCTGCAGCTGGTCGCGATACCGGGCCGCGGATTCATACTCCTGCCGCTCGGCCGCCTCCGTCATACGGCGCTGCGCGTCCTTGATGAATCGCTGGTCACCGCCCTCGATGAAGCTCGCGAAATCGATCGCGATCGCCTTGTGCTCCGCCTGGCTCACCCGGCCGACGCACGGGGCCGCGCACTTGCCGATGTCACCGAGCAGGCAGGGGCGACCGCTGCGCTTGGCCCGCGCGTAGACGCCGTCGGTGCAGGAGCGCATCGGGAAGGCCTTGAGCAGCGTGTCGACGGTGTCCCGGATCGCCCAGGCACGGGAGTACGGGCCGAAATACCGGGCGTACTTGATGCCGCGAGTGCGGGTGACGAAGACGCGCGGCACCTCGGCGCCGAGCGTGATCGCGAGGTAGGGGTAGCTCTTGTCGTCCTTGTACTGGACGTTGAACGGCGGATCGAACTCCTTGATCCACGTCCACTCGAGCTGCAGCGCCTCGAAGTCGGAGTTGACGACCGTCCATTCGACATTTCTCGCCGTCAGCACCATGTGGCGGGTGCGCTCGTGCAGTGAGGAGAGCGGCGCGAAGTAGTTCGCGAGCCGGGTCCGGAGATTCTTCGCCTTGCCGACGTAGAGGATGCGGTCGTTCGCGTCCCGGAAGCGGTACACGCCGGGACTCGTCGGGATCTCCCCCGACCGCGGTCGCCAGGCGAGCTCCTCCGCCATGTCAGCCGGCCTTTGCGGGCAGGAGCGCTCGGAGGAAGGCGCCAGTGTGACTGCCCGGTGCGGCCGCGACCTGCTCGGGGGTGCCTGTCGCGACGATCGTGCCACCTCCGGCGCCACCCTCGGGGCCGAGGTCGATGACCCAGTCGGCGGCCGCGATGACATCGAGGTTGTGCTCGATGACGATGACCGTGTTGCCCTTGTCGACGAGTCCGTCGAGCACCTCGAGCAGCTTCCGCACGTCCTCGAAGTGGAGGCCCGTCGTCGGCTCGTCGAGCACGTAGACGCTGCGCCCGCTCGAGCGCTTCTGCAGCTCGGTCGCGAGCTTCACCCGCTGCGCCTCACCGCCCGAGAGCGTTGTCGCGGACTGCCCGAGCCGGACGTAGCCGAGCCCGACATCGACGAGCGTCTTGAGGTAGCGATGAATGCTGCTGATCGGTTCGAAGAACTCCGCGGCCTCCTCGATCGGCATGTCGAGCACTTCGGCGATGTGCTTGCCCTTGTAGCGCACCGCGAGGGTGTCCCGGTTGTACCGGGCACCGTTGCAGACCTCGCACGCGACGTACACATCGGGGAGGAAGTTCATCTCGATCTTGATCGTGCCGTCGCCGGCGCAGTGCTCACAGCGCCCACCTTTGACGTTGAATGAGAAGCGGCCCTGCGCGTAGCCCCGCATCTTCGCGTCGGGGGTGTCGGCGAAGAGCGCGCGGATCTTGTCGAAGACCCCGGTGTAGGTCGCGGGGTTCGACCGCGGGGTGCGGCCGATCGGCGCCTGATCGACGTGGACGACCTTGTCGAGCTGCTCGAGCCCCTGCACCCCCGCGTGGCGTCCCGCGACCTGGCGGGCGCCGTTGAGCTCGTTGGCGAGCACCTTGTAGAGGATGTCGTTGACGAGGCTCGACTTGCCGGAGCCGGACACACCCGTCACCGCGGTCATCACACCGAGGGGGAAGTCGACGGTCACGTCACGGAGATTGTTCGCCCGCGCGCCTTCGACCGTGATGACCCGACTTGGGTCGACGGCTCTGCGCGTAGCGGGGACCCGGACGACTTTCCGTCCGGTGAGGTAGTCGGCCGTGATCGAGCGCGGGTTCTTCAGGAGCGACGCGACGTCGCCGGAGTGGACGACCTCGCCGCCGCGCTCCCCCGCGAGCGGTCCGATGTCGACGACCCAGTCCGCGGTCCGGATGGTGTCCTCGTCGTGCTCGACGACGATGAGGGTGTTCCCCAAAGACTTGAGCTTGATCAGCGTGTCGATGAGCCGGTGATTGTCCCGCTGGTGCAGGCCGATCGACGGTTCGTCGAGGACATAGAGGACGCCCGTCAGCCCCGAGCCGATCTGGGTGGCGAGCCGGATGCGCTGCGCCTCGCCGCCGGAGAGCGTCGCCGCGGCCCGCCCGAGGTCGAGGTAGCCGAGCCCGACCTCGAGCAGGAAGTCGAGGCGCGCGCGGATCTCCCGCAGCACGGCGGCCGCGATCATGGCCTGCCGATCATCGAGCTCGACCGTCGCGAAGAACTCGGCGGCCTCGGTCAGGCTCGTCTCGGTCACCTCGGCGATCGAGCTGCCGCCGACGAGGACGGCGAGCACCTCTGGCTTGAGCCGCTTGCCCCCGCACACCTCGCACGGCACCTCGCGGAGGAATGCTTGCAGCCGCTCCGCCCATCCACCACCACCCTGCTGCTGCACTTCGAGCCACTTGCGCTCGACGTAGGGGATGACGCCCTCATACCCGGCGGTGTACCGATTCTCGCGGCCGAAGCGGTTGCGCCACTTGACAACGACCTTGAAGTCCTTCCCGTGCAGGATCGTGTCGCGCACCTCCTCGGGCAGGTCCCGCCAAGGGGTGTCGAGCGAGAAGTCCAGGTCGTCGGCGAGCCCGCCGAGGATGCGGTCGAAGTATTCGAAGAGGCTCTTGCCACCCGCCTGGGACCACGGCAGGATCACGCCCTCGGCGATGGACTTGCGCGGATCGCCGATCGCGAGCTCGGTGTCGACCGCCATGCGATGCCCGATGCCGTCGCACGCGGGGCACGCCCCGAACGGCGCGTTGAACGAGAAGGTGCGGGGCTCGATCTCCGTCAGCGCGATCGGATGCCGATTCGGGCATGACAGTCGTTCGCTGAAGCTGCGCCACGCGGCGTCGCCCGTCTCATCGACCAGATTGATCGACACCGTCCCGTCGGTCAGTCGCAACGCGGTCTCGAGCGAGTCGGTGAGCCGGGTCAGCAGCTCGGGCCCGGCGACGAGCCGGTCGACGACGACCGCGATGTCGTGCTTGACCTGCTTCTTCAGGGTCGGCGGCTCGGCGAGTTGCGCCGTCTGCCCGTCGACGATCGCCCGGGAGAATCCTTGGGCGCTCAGGTCCTGGAAGAGCTCGACGAACTCGCCCTTCTTCTTGACGACGACCGGCGCGACGACCTGGTAGCGCGTGCCCTCCGGCAGCTCCATCAGGGTGTCGGCGATCTGCTGCACCGTCTGCCGCTGGATCCGCTCCCCGCACACGGGGCAGTGCGGCTGCCCGATGCGGGCCCACAGCAGTCGCATGTAGTCGTAGATCTCGGTGATCGTGCCGACGGTCGAGCGCGGGTTGCGGTTCGTCGACTTCTGGTCAATCGAGACGGCCGGCGAGAGCCCCTCGATGAAGTCGACGTCGGGCCGATCGACCTGCCCGAGGAACTGCCGGGCGTAGGCCGACAGCGATTCGACGTAGCGGCGCTGCCCCTCCGCGAAGATCGTGTCGAATGCGAGGGACGACTTCCCCGAGCCGCTCAGCCCGGTGAAGACGATGAGGGCGTCCCTCGGGAGCTCGACGTCGAGATCCTTCAGATTGTGTACGCGGGCCCCGCGCACGCTCAGCTTGTGCTGGCTCTTCACCGGGGTGATCGACACAGGAGCATCCTCAACTGGCTCATGACGGCAGACGGACAATGACTCGAATATACCTTCGACGGCTGCCCGTCACGTGACGTGACCCGCCGCCTCGAGCTGCCGCAGCGCCTTCTTGAGGTCCTGGAGCTCATCCCTGAGGCGGGCCGCGAGCTCGAACTTCAGCTCTTCCGCGGCCGCGAGCATCTGCGCGTTGAGGTCGGCGATCTGCGCCTCGAGCTCGGCAGCACCGCCGGCGGAGATGCCGCCGCGCAGCGGCGTCGGCGCGCCGGGGCGCGGTCGGTCGCCGAGGAGCGCCGCGGTGTCCGCCTCCTCGCGCGCGAGCACTGCGGTGATGTCCCGGATGCGTTTGCGCAGCGGCTGCGGATCGATCCCGCGCTCCTCGTTGTAGGCGACCTGCTTCGCGCGCCGACGATTCGTCTCCTCGATCGCGGACGCCATCGACGCCGTCACGCGGTCGGCGTACATGTGCACCTCGCCGTTGACGTTGCGGGCGGCCCGCCCGATCGTCTGGATGAGGGAGGTCGAGGAGCGCAGGAAGCCCTCCTTGTCCGCGTCGAGAATCGCCACGAGCGACACCTCCGGGAGGTCGAGTCCCTCCCGGAGCAGGTTGATGCCGACGAGCACGTCGTAGACCCCCGCCCGCAGCTCGGTCAGCAGCTCGACGCGACGCAGCGTGTCGACGTCGGAGTGGAGGTAGCGGACGCGCACGCCGTGCTCCGCGAGGTATTCGGTCAGCTCCTCCGCCATCTTCTTCGTCAGCGTCGTGACGAGGATCCGCTCGTCACGCTCGACGCGCTGCCGGATCTGCTCGAGGAGATCATCGATCTGGCCCTTCGAGGGCTTGACGACGACGAGGGGGTCGACGAGTCCGGTCGGCCGGATGACCTGCTCGACGACGCCGTCGGACAGTCCGAGCTCGTACGCCGCGGGGGTCGCCGAGAGGTACACCTTCTGCCCGACGCGAGCGAGGAACTCATCGAACTTGAGTGGCCGATTATCGAGCGCACTCGGCAGCCGGAAGCCGTGCTCGACGAGGGTGCGCTTGCGCGAGGCGTCGCCCTCGTACATCGCACCGATCTGCGGCACCGTGACATGGGACTCGTCGATGACGACGAGGAAGTCCTCGGGGAAGTAGTCGAGCAGCGTGTGGGGCGGCTCCCCGGGCTGTCGGTCCTCGAAGTGCCGCGAGTAGTTCTCAATCCCGGAGCAGAAGCCGATCTGCTCGAGCATCTCGAGGTCGAACGCCGTGCGCATGCGCAACCGCTGCGCCTCGAGCAGCTTGCCCTGCCGCTCGAGCTCGCCGAGCCGCGCGGCGAGCTCCTCGCGGATGGTGCCCGTCGCGCGGCGCACCATGTCGGGGCTCGCGGCATAGTGCGTGCCGGGGAAGATCGAGACGGCGTCGAGCCGCTCGAGGACATTGCCGGTGATCGGGTGCAGGTGGTGGATCGCTTCGATCTCGTCGCCGAAGAGCTCGATGCGCACGGCGAGCTCCTCGTAGACCGGGATGATCTCGATCGTGTCGCCCTTGACGCGGAATTTGCCGCGGGAGAAGTCGTAATCGTTGCGCTCGTACTGCATGTCGATGAAACGACGAATAAGGACCTCGCGGTCGATGCGGTCGCCCACCTGCAGTGCGACCATCGCCGCAAGGTAGTCCTCCGCGGCGCCGAGGCCGTAGATGCAGGAGACGGTCGAGACGACGACGACGTCGCGACGCGACAGCAGCGCATTCGTCGTGGAGTGGCGGAGCCGCTCCACCTCCGCGTTGATCGACGAGTCCTTCTCGATGAAGGTGTCCGTCTGCGGGACGTAGGCCTCCGGCTGGTAGTAGTCGTAGTAGCTGACGAAGTACTCGACCGCGTTCCGCGGGAGGAGCTCGCGGAATTCGTTAGCCAACTGTGCCGCGAGCGTCTTGTTGTGGCTGAGCACGAGCGTCGGGCGCTGCACCTGCTCGATGAGCCAGGCCGTCGTCGCGGACTTGCCGGTGCCGGTGGCGCCGAGGAGGACGATGTCCGTCTCCCCCGCATTCACCCGCGCGGCGAGCTCCGCGATCGCCTGCGGCTGATCGCCACTCGGCGAATACTCGCTGATGACCTCGAAGGGCCGCACCGCACGTGTCGCGTCCACCCGTCAAGGCTAGACGGGGCCACTGACATCAGCCCGTCAGTTCCGCCCAGAGCGCATCGACTTGCGCGATCGTCGCCGCCACCGTCCCGTTGTTGTCGATGACATCGCTGGCAATCGCCTGGCGTTCGGCCTCGCTCGCCTGCGATGCGATGCGCGCGCGAGCCGCGGCCTCATCAAGCCCCCGATGCTCGACCATGCGTCGGACACGGGTGTCCTCATCCGCCTCGACCGTGACGATGCGGTCGAAGCGGTCACGCAGGTGACGTCCCGTCTCGACGAGCAGCGGGATGTCGTACACGACGATCGCATCGGGATCCGTCTCTCCGGCGGCGGCGATGGCCGCGCGCGACAGGCGGGCGACCTCCGGGTGCACGATCGCGTTGAGCGCCGCGAGCCGGTCCGGGGCCCCGAAGACGAGGGCGCCGAGCGCCGGCCGGTCGAGCGAGCCGTCCGCCTGCAACACCGCGTCACCGAACTCCGCCGCGACCGCCGCCAGCCCGGGGGTCCCGGGCGCGACCGCCTCCCGCGCGAGGACATCCGCGTCGACGAGGACCGCGCCGAGCTCGCGCAGTCGATCGGCGACGAGCGACTTGCCGGAGGCGATCCCCCCGGTGAGCGCGATGACCTGCATCCGCCCAGCCTAGGAGGCTCGTGCTAGCGTTCCCGCCATGGAGGCGCTGCTCGCCACGCTCATGGGCACCGGGCTGGCGATCTCCGCCGGATTCCGCGCATTCCTCCCCATGGTCGCGCTCGGCGTCGCGGGCCACTTCATCCCCGGATTCGATCTGCCGGAGGCCTGGCGCTGGCTCGAGAACGAGTGGGTCATCGTCATCATGCTCGTCCTGCTCATCCTCGACCTCGTCGCCGACAAGGTGCCGTGGGTCGACGCGGTCAATGACGTCGTCCAGACCGTCATCCGACCGGCGGCCGGGGGCATCGCCTTCGGGGCGAGCAGCGGGGCCACGACGGCACTCGTGCAGGACCCGGCCAGCTTCTTCCAGTCGAACCAGTGGGTGCCCGTCGTCATCGGGGTCGTGCTCGCACTCGGCACGCATCTGCTCAAGCTGGCGACCCGCGCGACGCTCAACGCGGTCACCGGCGGTGCTGCGGCGCCCGTTGCCTCGATCGCGGAGGATGGCGCTGCCGTCACCCTGAGCCTGAGCGCGATCCTCTTCCCCATCGCCGTGCTCGTCGTCCTAGCGCTCGTGATCGTCATCGCGGTCGTCGCGATTCGGCGGCTCCCGGCACGTCGGCGCGCGAGGCTCACCACCCCTGACCCTGGCGAGCCATCGCACGAACTGCGGCAATCCTGAGCCAATCCTGAGGCGGTCCTGCGCCATCGCGCCTACCGTGAGAGCCACTGACGTGACCCGAGCGTCAGCGATCCCCGACCCACGAGGGGTGTCGCTGCTCGAGCGACGCCAGGAAGCGAGCCGTCACCGGTGCAGGGCCACAGCGAGGTCACGTCGACGCCGCGTGCGCGGCCTGGCGGCGCATTCCACGCGCGCTTCCGCGATATCATCGCCGACACGTCCCCACTGAGGATCGTTAACCCACGTCCGGAGGCCACGCCGATGAATGCGCCGCAGACCGCCGTCGTGATCGAGGACGAGGCGGACATCCGCGGGCTGCTCGTGGAGGTGCTCCAGCAGGCGGGGTTCGTCGTCCACGCGGCCGCCAGCGGGCTCGAGGGACTTGCGCTCGTCGAGGCCCACGCGCCCACGGTCACCACGCTCGACGTGAGCATGCCGGGCATGGACGGCTTTGAGACCGCGAAGCGGATCCGCGCCGTCAGCGACACCTATCTCGTCATGCTGACCGCCCGCGCCGACGAGGTCGATGTCCTGCAGGGGCTGCAGGCCGGCGCCGACGACTACGTGACGAAGCCCTTCCGCCCGCGCGAGCTGCGCGCCCGCATCGAAGCGATGCTCCGACGACCTCGGCACACCAACAATCCGGCGCGCGCCACGGCGACCGCAACCGCGCCGGCGACCAAAGACGCGGACCAGTACCCCGGCTGGCTTGAGCACCGGGGCCTCCGCCTCCACCCTGAACTGCGTCTCGTCAGCGTGACGGGTCACGAGGTCGAGCTGACGAAGAGCGAGTTCGACATCCTCCATGAGCTCTTCCGCGCGGGCCGACGGATCGTCGGCAAGGAGGATCTCGCACGCCACCTCCACGGCGACCGCGGTTACGGTGGCTACGTGAGTGAGCAGGACACCCGGGCGATCGAGGTCCACGTCGCGAATGTCCGCCGCAAACTCGGTGAATCCGCGATCACGCCGACCTGGATCGAGACGATCCGGGGCATCGGCTACCGACTCACCGCGAGCTGACCCCGCGAGTCACGGGTGCGGCGGGAGCGTCCGCTCGATGACCTCGTCCTCGGACATCGTGAGGTCACCGCGTGCGGCACTCGCCGTCGACGCGATCGCGGCCGCGTGCGCCGAGGCCACGAGCTCGGCGGCGGGTATCGAGCCGCTCAGCGCGATGCCGATGCCGGTCACCGGGAGGAGCGTCCCGTCCAGCCGCACGAGATCCTCGACGACCTGGCCGTACACCCGATTGCCGATGCGACGCGCCTCACCGACGGTCGACGGGGCAAGGATCGCCGCGAGGCAGCCCGGTCCCGGCTCCCCCGGCAGCGCGCCGACCGGGAGTCGGCTGAGCCAGCTCTCTCGCCAGGCGGTCTCGAACCGCTCCTGCCGCGGAGCGCCGAGCGCCGCACCCACGCCCGGGATATCGATCGTGGACATGACGAGCACAGCGATCTCCTCGCCGCGGCTCTCCGCCCGACGGGCGAGGAGGCTGAGGAGCGACTGGAAGGTATCCGGCACGAGCATGCCCTCCGGCCGGTTATCGGCGGCGAGGCTCGTCGGCTGTGACTCGACCGCGTCGTCGGCGGCTTGTCGCGACCCGATGGTCATGGTCCCGACCACCGCCAGCGACATCATGATGGCGCCATCCACCAAGGTCGGTTGCCCGGCCCCGGCCGGCAGGGTGACGGGCAGCAGGATCACCGCGCACCGCAGGGCGCTGACGAGCCCCGTGGCACCGAGGACGATCGTCAGGAGCAGCGTGTCGCTCCGGCCCAGCCGACCCCGGCGCAGTTCGATCGCACCGAGCACCGCGAGCACGCCGCTCACCACCATGAGCGGCAGGGTGCGCATCACCGGCTCCCCGATGGTCCCGGCGATGCCCGTCGTGACTGCGAGCAGGAGCGCCAGCAGCACCCAGACCGTGGTCGAGACGACGCTGCGACGCCCGTTGTATCGGCGCATCCCGCCCCACATCGCCCCGAAGAAGCTCGCGGTGCACACATCGCTGAGCGCCAACGCGCCCCAGCCGTCGGCGTCGACCGCTTCGGCGGCAAAGCGTGCGAACGCCGCGACACCGAGGGCGAGGAATGCGAAGGCCCAGTGCCGCCCCGCCGCCCGCGTCCGCCGCACCGCGGTCCCGGCGAGGAAGGCGACGACGGCGATCAGCACGACGAGGCTCGTCGCAAAGAGCATCGTCAGCTCATCGAGTCGGCTGATCACGACCGTGCTGCTTTCGGGTCCTGCGCGGGCAGCCGCACGATGAAGGTCGTGCCCTCGCCGGGCGTGGATTGCACGGTGATCTCCCCGCCGTGCGCACGCACGATGTCGCGGCTGATCGCCAGCCCGAGCCCGTGTCCGTGCGTCGAGGTGTTGCGGACCGCGTCGGAGCGGAAGAACCGGTCGAAGACCTGACCGAGCTCGCCCTTGGCGATGCCCTGGCCGGTGTCCCGCACCACGACCCAGGTGTGGGCGCCGTCGCGCCTCACGCCGATGTCGATGCGGCCGTGCTCGCGGTTGTACTTGATCGCGTTCGACACCAGATTCTCGATGACCTGTGCGATGCGCTTCGGGTCCCCGTAGACGGGTGCCTCCTCGACGCCGGTGAGGTCGAGCGTAAGCCCGGCCGCCGCGACGCGTGACTCGAGATCGACGAGGCATTCGCGCACGAGCGAGGACATCTCGAAGGGGCGGGGGTCGAGGCGGATCTCGACCCCGCTGCGGGTGTAGGCCGGTGCCGTGAGGATGTTGGTGACGAGCTCGAGGAGTCGCTCGGCATTGCGCTCCGCGATCTGCAGGTTCGGCCGCACCGCATCGGGCAGCGCTGGGTTGTCAATGGCGAGTTCGAGGTAGCCGAGGATGGAGGTGAGTGGCGTGCGCAGCTCGTGGGAGACGGAGGACACGAGGTCATTGCGGGAGCGCAGCGCGAGCTGCTCCTCGGTGACGTCCGTCGTGATGATGAGCCGCTCCCCTGCCTCACCCGCGGTGAGCACGCGTGAGGTCGTGCGCAGCGCGCGACGATCCTCACCGGCCGCCCCGAACCAGGCCAGCTCGCCCTCGAACAGTTCGCCTCGCCGTGCCCGCAGGTTCGGGCTCGCCTCGGGGTCGATCCGGGTGAGGCCATCGGCCGCGTACACCGCGTCACCAGCATCGCGTCGCAGCCGCATGAATGCGGTGCTCGCCGCATTCGCCAGCAGCACCTCGCCGCGGGCGCTCACCTTGGCCACGCCGAAATCGACGGCGTCGAGCACTTCGCCGAGCAGGGATTCCTCGCGGGTCGCCCGCTCGACGGCGCTGCGCAGCGCGAGCGACTGTCGCTCGAGCAACCGGTGCTGCGCGGCCGTGCGCTGCGCGTACAGGTAGGCGAGCGCGGTCGCCGCGGCGATGCTCAGTGGGAGCAGCACCGCCGCCGCCGTGAATTCCCGCATCGCGTACACCGCCGTGCCGATCCAGTACAGCAGCGAGATCACGACCGTCGATCCGACCGCACCGGGGATGCCCCACGTCCATGCCGCCCACATCGCCGGGAACGCCCACAGCAGCGCAAAGCCCGCCGAAGGGCTCGCCTCCCGGAGCACGCCGATCGCGATGATGTCGAGGGCGGGAATCACACTGGTCACCCACAGTGGCCACCGATGCCAGGGCAGGGCGACCGCGGCGCCCGTGCCGAGGAACGCGATGGCGATGCCGATGAGGAGCAACTCAATCTGCTCCGACTGGCTGTCCATCATGACGAGCACACAGCCGATGAGGAGCGTGCCACCGATGAGGAGCTGGATCACGCGGATGCCGTGGGCGTCCGCGGAGCTCGCCCGGTGGCTCAGCATCCGCGAGATGGAGGACATGGTGGAGACGCTAACAGCCTGCGGGCCGGGACTCTGTCGAGGCCCGGCCCGCAGGTCAGTGGTGCTGTCGTCAGTTCCCGGCGAGCTGATCCCGGAGTGCCGCCAGCGCCTCGTCGTCGGCGAGGGTGCCGGCGCCGCTGGAGTCGCTCGAGAAGCCGGAGCCCGCACCAGCGGCAGGGGCGGCTGCCTCGGCCTCGGCGGCCGTGGCGACCTGCTTCTTGTGCGCCTCCCAGCGCGCCTGGGCCGCGGCGTAGTCCGCCTCCCACTTCGCCCGCTGCTCGTCGAAGCCTTCGAGCCACTCGCCCGTCTCGGGGTCGAAGCCCTCCGGGTACTTGTAGTTGCCCTGCTCGTCGTACTCGGTCGGCATGCCGTAGAGCGCCGGGTCGAACTCGGTGCCCTCCGGGTCGACGCCCTCGTTCGCCTGCTTGAGCGAGAGGGAGATGCGGCGACGCTCGAGGTCGATGTCGATGACCTTGACGAAGACGTCCTCGCCCACCGACACGACCTGTTCGGCGAGCTCGACGTGCTTCGCCGACAGCTCGGAGATGTGCACGAGGCCCTCGATGCCGTCCGCGACGCGCACAAAGGCACCGAAGGGGACGAGCTTGGTGACCTTGCCCGGTGCGACCTGGCCGATCGCGTGCGTGCGAGCGAAGACCTGCCACGGGTCCTCCTGCGTCGCCTTGAGCGACAGGGAGACGCGCTCGCGGTCGAGCTCGACGGAGAGCACCTCGACGGTGACCTCCTGGCCGACCTCGACGACCTCGGAGGCGTGCTCGATGTGCTTCCACGACAGCTCGGAGACGTGGACGAGGCCGTCGACCCCGCCGAGGTCGACGAAGGCGCCGAAGTTGACGATCGAGGAGATGACGCCCTTGCGGACCTGACCCGGCTTGAGGTTCGCGAGGAACATCGAGCGGGACTCCGACTGGGTCTGCTCGAGGAGCGCGCGACGCGAGAGGACCACGTTGTTGCGGTTCTTGTCGAGCTCGAGGATCTTGGCCTCGATCTCCATGTCGAGGAACGGGGTGAGGTCACGGACCCGGCGCAGGTCGATGAGCGAGGCCGGGAGGAAGCCGCGGAGGCCGATGTCGACGATGAGGCCGCCCTTGACGACCTCGATGACCTTGCCGGTGACGACGCCGTCGTCTTCCTTGATCTTCTCGACGTCGCCCCAGGCGCGCTCGGTCTGGGCCGCCTTCTTCGAGAGGATCAGCCGACCCTCTTTGTCTTCCTTCTGCTTGACGAGCGCCTCGACCTCGTCGCCGACGGCGACGACCTCGTGCGGGTCGATGTCGTGCTTGATGGACAGCTCACGGGAGGGGATGACGCCCTCGGTCTTGAAGCCGACGTCGAGGAGGACCTCGTCACGGTCGATCTTGACGACGGTGCCGGAGATGATGTCGCCGTCGTTGAAGTTCTTGAGCGTCTCCTCGACAGCGGCGAGGAAGTCGTCAGCAGAGCCGATGTCGTTGATGGCGATCTGCTTGGGGGCCGTTGCCGGCGTGGTGATAGTCATTGAGTGGAAGGGTGCTTTCGGGGGGTGGTTGGGCCGCAGCGGCCGGCACGAGGCCGATGTTCCCACTGGGCAAGCGAATAAGACGTCGCGAATGCGACCCTTCAGACTACCGCCCGTCGCTGGGATCGGCCAAGTCGACCGGCAGCCCCTCGACCTCCGCCATCGGCACCGGCGCCGTCGCCGGGATCGACGCGGTCAGCGGTGTGCCATCCTCGCGACGATACCGCGTCAAGCGGCGCTGTGACGGCCGCCCCGCCAGCCGGGGCCCCTGATCGGCGAGTGGGATCCGGACGAGCGCCGCGCCGAGCTCCACCTCGGCACCGCAGACGTCGAAGGACACCGGGTCCCCGGCCAGGAGTTCCGCCTCGAATGCCTCCTGCGTCAGCCGCACCTCGAAGCGACTCCCCCGCCAGACGAGACGGAACGCCAGCGACGGCCAGGCCGGCGGCAGCCGCGGGTCGAAGGTGAGCCGTCCGTGGAAGTCACGCATTCCGGCAAACCCCTGCACGAGCGCCATCCAGACGCCGCCCGCGGAGGCGACATGCACCCCCTCGACCGTGTTGCCGTGGCGATCGGCAAGGTCGAGGTAGGCCGCCTCGTGGAAATACTCCACCGCGAGTTGCTGATAGCCGATCTCCGCGGCGATGATCGCCTGCACCACATCCGACAGGCTCGAGTCGCCCGTCGTCAGCGGGTCGTAGTAGTCGAAGTCGGCGCGCTTCTGCTCCAGGGTGAACTGATCGCCCTGCAGCAGCAGCGCGAGCACGACATCCGCCTGCTTGAGCACCTGGAATCGATAGATGACGAGCGGGTGGAAGTGCAGCAGCAGCGGGCGGTGCTCCGGCGGCGTGTTGGCGAGGTCCCAGACCTCCCGCTCCAGGAAATGCTCGTCCTGCGGGTGGACGCCCAGGTGCTCGGCAAACGGGATGTGGATCGCGTCCGCGATGCGGCACCACTCCGCCGGCTCATCCTCGAGGAGCCCGAGTCGGTCGACCGCAAGCGTATACGCCGCCGGAGCCGCCTCGCGCAGCTCCTGGATCGCCGCCGCGGCGAAGCGCAGATTGAAGCGGGCCATCACATTCGTATACAGGTTGTCGTTGACGACGGTCGTGTACTCATCCGGGCCCGTCACGCCATGAATGTGGAAACTCTCGCCCGCCTCCGACACGCGCCAAAATCCGAGCGTACGCCACAGCCGCGCCGTCTCGACCGCGATGTCGAGCGCCCCGTCCGCAAGGAACTCGAGGTCGTCCGTCGCCCGCAGGTACTTCGCGAGGCTGTAGGTGATGTCGGCATTGATGTGGTACTGCGCCGTGCCGGCCGCGTAATAGGCGGACGCCTCTTCACCATTGATCGTCCGCCAGGGGAAGAGCGCGCCGTCTTCGCTGAGCTGACTGGCGCGGCGCCGCGCCGCCGGCAACATGGCCTGCCGCATCCGAAGCGCATTGCGCGCGACCCGCGGGTCCGTGTGGATGAGGAACGGGAGGGCGTAGATCTCGCTGTCCCAGAAATAGTGCCCGCTGTAGCCACTGCCCGTGACGCCCTTCGCGGGGATGCCCAGCCCATCCGCGCGCGCCGAGGCCTGCGCGAGCTGGAACAGATTCCAGCGGATGGCCTGCTGCAGCCCGTCATCGTGCGCAATCCGCACATCCGACCGCGCCCAGAAATCGACCAGCCAGTCCCGCTGCCGGGCATGGTGGGTCCCCACGCCCTCCGCCACCGTGCGCTGCAGGGTGCGCTGGCAGCGATCCAGCAGCTCCCGGGTCGGTGTCGCGTCGCTCGTGTGCACACTCACGAACTTCGTGAGCCGCACCGGCTGCCCCGGCTCGGCGCGCACGTGAAAGACGTCCTTCGCCAGATCCGGTCCGATCGAGCGCTCCAGCTCGAACGGCGCCGTCGTCTCCAACTCGTGATGCACCATCGTCGCGACCCGCATGCCGGACTCCGTCACCCGGTAGCTCAGCGCACTGAACGGCCCGTCCTGCCAGTACTCCCCCGGCAGCAGCACCCGGCCCTCCAGCGGCAATGCTCGCCGGGGGTCGAGGCTACCCGAGCGACCGTACTCGGTCTGCGCGTCCTGCCGGTTGAGCAGCTGAGAGGAGATCGTCACCGGTGCCGCCGCATCGAGCAGCTCGACCTCAAAGGTGAGCACCGCGAGGTGGCGCTCGACAAACGAGACCATGCGGGTCGTCACGACGCGCACGCGCTTGCCACTCGGCGTGCGCCACAGCACGCGCCGCGACAGCAGCCCACTGCGGAAGTCGAGGACCTGCTCATACTCGACGAACTCCGACAGCTCCGCATTCAGCGGCTCATCATCGACATAGAGGCGGATGACCTTCGGGTCTGGCGCGCTGACGATCTCCTGGCCGACCTCCGCGAACCCGAAGGCCTGCTCCGCGTGATGAATGCGGTAGGTCTCGTGCAGTCCATTGATGAACGTGCCGTGCTCATGCGCCCGGCGCCCGTCCGCCGCATTCGCCCGCATCCCGAGATAGCCGTTGCCGATCGCGAACAGCGTCTCGTCGATGGGCGCAGCGCCGACCTCCCGACGGCACTCGATGAGCCGCCACGGATCCACCGGGTACCTCGTCCGATCCAGCATGCTCACTCGGCTCCCACCAGCTCGCCCAGGTCCGCGACGACAAGATCAGCCCCGGCCGCCGTCAGCGCCGCCCGCCCTGCACCGCGGTCGACCCCGACCACGAGTCCGACGCTGCCCGCGCGACCGGCCGCCACCCCTGAGATCGCGTCCTCGACGACGACCGCGCGCTCCGGCGCGGCGCCGAGCAGTTTCGCGGCGGCGAGATAGGTGTCGGGGGCGGGCTTGCCGGCGAGCCCATGCTCGATCGCGTATGTCCCGTCGACAATGACCGCGAAGCGGGACAGCAGCCCGGCCGCGGTGAGCACGGCCAGCGCATTCCGCGAGCTCGACACGACCGCGACCGGCACGCCCGCACGCTGCAATTCGTCCAGCAGCGCGACCGAGCCCGGATACGGGTCGGCCCCCTCCTCGGTGAGCACGGCCAGGAACAGCGCATTCTTGCGGTTGCCGATCCCGCAGACCGTGTGCTGATCGGGAGCATCCTGCGGACTCCCCCAGGGCAGCTCGACCCCGCGATCGCTCAGCAGCGCCGCGACCGCCTGGTACCGGGGCTTGCCGTCGAGATGCTCGAAGTAGTCGGCGTCCGTGAACGGCGGCGTCACCCCAAGCTCCGCGAACACCTCGGTGAACATGCGAGCCCAGGCACGCTCGTGGACGCTCGCGGTCGGGGTGAGCACGCCGTCCAGGTCGAACAACACCGCCGACGCCTCAGCGAGTAAGTGATGCACGGATCGCCTCCTCCAGATCGGTGAACTGAAAGTGATAGCCGGTGCGGAGCAGCACCTCGGGCGCCACCCACCGACTCTTCAGCACGAGCTCCGCCTCGGTGCGCATCGCGAAACTACCGAGCTCCAGCATCCAGCGCGGCGTCGGCACCCCAAACCGCGCCCCGACCGCGCGACGCAGCGTCGCCATGAATGCGTGATTGTCGGTCGCCGTCGGCGTCCCGAGGATCACTGGGCCGACGATCTCGGCGTGCGCACGGATATGCCGCACGATGCCCGACACATCGTCCACGTGCACCCAGCTGAAGCGCTGCGCCCCGCCGCGCGTGCGCGGCCGCAACCAGGTCCGGGCCGCGCGGCGACCAGGCAGCGGGAACCACCAGCCATCATGATTCGCGCCGCCGAGCCCGAGCCGTGACAGTCGCGCGAGCGGACCGAGCGCGCCGCCGTCCCCAAGCACGATCGTGATCTGGAGCGCGACCCGGCGGGTGCCCGGCAGCTTCCCCGCCCCCAACTCGGCCTCCCAGGCGCGCGCGAGGTCCTCCGAGAACAGCTCCGTCCCCAGCTCACCGCTCGACTCAGTCTGCGCTCGGTCATCGGCGTGCCGGTAGATCGTCGCCGTCGAGGCGTTGAGCCACAGCGGCGGCGGCGCGGTCGCTGCCGCGATCGCCTCCCGGAGCGCGCGGGTCGTCGAGATCCTCGACTCGAGGAGCGCGGCACGGTTCCGGGCGGTGTACCGGCAGTTGACGCTCTTCCCAGCCAGACCGACGACGAGCTCCGCGCCATCGACCGCCGCGCGGAGCCCCGCCGCATCCTCCCAACGCACATCACTGTCGGCGGACCGACCAACCGTCACGACCTCAAGACCCTCGTCGCGGAAATCCTCGCAGAGCCGCCGGCCGAGGAAGCCGGACGCGCCGCCGACGACGACCCGGCTCATCGGGACATCACCCACTGCAGCGTCTGGAGACCGACACCACCCAGGTCGAGCGCTCGACGATGCCACGCTCTCGCGTCCCAGGCTGTGCCGGGCCGGCGCTGCGCATCCCTCCGCAGCTCCTCCCAGACCCGCTGACCGACCTTGTACGACGGCGCCTGCCCCGGCCAACCGAGGTAGCGATTCGTCTCGAAGACGAGAAACGGCTCCGGCATGTGCACGTGCGCGCGCATCTGCTCGAGCGCATACTCATAGTCCCACACGCCCGTCCCATCGAGGCGCGGTTTCTCGAGGTGCACCCCGATGTCGAGGACGACGCGAAGCGCACGGAGTCGCTGCCCATCGAGCATGCCGAAACGATCAGCCGGGTCGCCGAGGTAGCCGAGCTCGTCCATGAGTCGCTCGGCATATAAGGCCCAGCCCTCCCCGTGGCCGGACACAAAATTCTGTCGCCGCCAGGTGTTCAGCTCGCCGCTGCGGAGGATCGCCTGCCCGTTCTGCAGGTGATGCCCAGGGACGCCCTCGTGGTACACCGTCGTGAGCTCGCGCCAGGTGTCGAACTCGGTGACCCCCTCCGGCACGCTCCACCACATGCGCCCCGGCCGGCTGAAGTCCTCGCTCGGCGGCGTGTAGTAGATCCCGCCGGTCTGGGTCGGCGCGATCCGGCACTCGAGGTGCCGAAGGGGTGACGGGATGTCGAAGTGCGACGCACCGAGCTCCTCGATCGCCCGATCCGAGACCTCCTGCATCCAGGCCTGCAGTGTGTCCGTGCCGCGGAGCTTGCGCGCTGGATCACGCTCGAGGAATGCGACGGCCTCCGCCTCGCTCGCCCCCGGCAGGATCTCTGCCGCGACCGCCCGCTGCTCCGCCGCCATGCGCGCGAGCTCCTCCACCCCCCACTCGTAGGTCTCATCGAGGTCGATCTCGGCGCCGAGGAAGCCGCGGGAGGCGAGCGCGTATGCCTCGTGCCCGACCGCATCGACGGGCGTCGCTCGCGGCGCCAGCTCCTCAGCGAGGAATGCGCGCAGCCGCTCGACCGCCGCATCCGCGCGCGCTGCCGCCGCTTCGAGCTCCTGTGCCAGTCCCGCGTGGACCGCCCCGCCCTCGGTGGCGAGCCCGCGGAAGAACGAGTCCGGCCCGAGCTGGGCATCGAGCTGCTGGATGACCCCCTCGACCTGGCGGATCGCGGGCGTGGTGCCAGCGGCGATGCCCGCGCGGAGCGTCGCCACATACCCTCGCATTGCACCGTCGACGCGACGCAGCCGCTCGGCGATCCACGCCCATTCCTGCTCGGAGGATGTCGGCATGAGATCGAACACCTCACGGATGCCCTGCGCCGGGGAGGCGATGACATCGAGATCGCGGAGGTGGACGCCCGCCGCGTGCCGGTCGAGGATGAGCTCGAGCTCCCGGACCAGATCGCACTGGGTCACCTCGTCGACATCGTCGACCGCGGGCGCGCCGCGCAGCCGCGCCAGCGTGTCACGCGCGGCATCGGCGTGCGCGTTCGCGCCATCCGGTGAGTAATCGCCGAACTCGCCCTCGCGGCCCGGGCGGCCGAGCATGACCCGGGCTTCCGGGAACAGGTCAAGCTCCGTATCCACCCAGTCCTCCGCGATCGCATCGATCGCCGTGGGCGTCCGGGTGGAGCTCATCAAACCAGCCTAGCCACGCCGCCTGAGCCGACCAGTGGGCGTTCGTGCGCGGCAGCGGGCGTCAGTGACCCGCAGCGTCCCAGTTCGGGCCGACTCCGATCTGCACGTCGAGCGGGACAGACAGCTCGGCCGCACCCGACATGCGTGTTTCGACGATCGATCGCAGCGGCTCGAGCTCGTCCGCCGCGACCTCGAAGACCAGCTCATCGTGCACCTGCAGCAGCATCCGACTCGACAGCGACTGCGCTCGGATGTCCGCATCGATCTGGATCATCGCTCGTTTGATGATGTCGGCGGCGCTGCCCTGGATCGGCGAATTGAGCGCCGCGCGCTCCGCATTGTCCCGCGCGACCCGATTGGAGGAGGTGAACTCCGGGAAGTTCCGACGCCGACCGAAGATCGTCGTCGTGTAGCCGTCGACCTTCGCCTGGGCGACGCCCGCGTGCAGGTACTCCTGCACGGCACCGAAGCGGCTGGCGTAGTCGTCCATGAGCGCGCGCGCCTCCTGCTGGGCGATGCGCAGCTGCTTCGCGAGCCCAAAGGCCGACAGTCCGTAGGCGAGTCCGTAGGACATCGCCTTGACCTTGACCCGCTGCTCGGGCGTCACCTCCTCGGGCGCGACGCCGAAGATGCGCGCCCCGACGAAGCGGTGCAGGTCCTCCCCGGACCGGAACGCCTCGATGAGTCCCGCGTCCCCCGACAGGTGCGCCATGATGCGCATCTCGATCTGGGAGTAGTCGGCGGTCAGCAGCGTCGTGAACCCCTCGCCCGCGACGAATGCGCGGCGGATCTCCCGGCCCACCCCGGACCTCGCCGGGATGTTCTGCAGATTCGGGTCGTTCGAGCTGAGTCGGCCGGTCGCGGCGCCCGTCTGCTCGTAATTCGTGTGGATTCGGCCGTCCGCTCCGATCGCCGACACCAGGGTGTCGACCATGGAGCCGAGCTTCGTGGTCTCGCGGTGCCTCAGCAGCAGATCGAGGAATGCGTGAGGGTGCTGCTCCTGCAGGTCCGCGATCGCGTCGGCGTCGGTCGAGAAGCCGGTCGCCGTGCGCCGCGTCTTCGGCATGCCGAGCTCGTCGAAGAGCACCGCCTGCAGTTGCTTCGGACTGCTGAGATTGACCTCGCGGCCGATCGACTCGTACGCGGCCGCCGCGAGCTCGGCGGACTCGGCGGCGAGCTTGGTGCGCAGCGCGCCGAGGACGTCGCCGGCCACCGTGATCCCCGCGGACTCCATCCGGGCGATCACTGGGACCAGCGGCACCTCGATGTCGTGGTAGACCGAGCGGGAGCCCTCGTCGAGCGCCTTGACGGTGGCGGCTTCGATCCGGCGGATGTACCAGGCCTCGCTCGCCGCGCTGAGCGGCTCGGTCTCCGGCACGAGCTGGTTCTCGTCCGCCGTCGGCAGCTCCTCGCCGAGGCGACGCAGCACCTGCTGCTGGAGGGTGGCCCCCTTCGTCCACGGCTCCAGGAGCCAGGAGGCGAGCACCGAGTCGCCGGTGACGGCCTGGACATCGAGGTCATGCGCCCACAGCAGCTGCAGCTGCCGCTTCGCGGCGCTCAGCACTTTTGGCGTCGGCCCCGCGAGCCAGGCCTCAAAGGCGACGTAATCAGGGCGGTGCGGGCCCCACGGCACCCAGACCGACTCTGTCTCCGACGCCAGGCCGATGCCCGTCAGCGTGCCGTCGACGCGCTCGACCTGCATCGCGATCGTGCCGGTCGCCGATTCGAGCCAGTGCGCGAGTTCCTCGTCGACGAGCTGCCGTACGGCGGGGATGCCCGTGCGCTCCGCCGCGAGTTCCTCCGGCGAGGCCGCATCGACCGGCCCGGACTTCAGCACGCGATCCGTCAGCGTGTTGAATTCAAGGCGGCGGAATACCTCCCGCAGTGCCGCCTCGTCGACCGCGCCCCGCTCGAGGTCGTCAAGCTCGACCGGCAGCTCGAGGTCGCGGACGAGCTCGTTGAGCCGGCGATTGCGCAGCGCATGCTCCTGCTCCCGGCGGAGGTTCTCCCCCGCCACGCCCTTGATCTCGTCCGCGTGCTCGAGGATGCCCTCGACGGTGCCCCACTCGGCGATCCACTTCGCAGCGGTGACGGGTCCGACCTTCGTGATGCCCGGCAGGTTGTCCGCCTTCTCCCCGACGAGCGCCGCCAACTCCGGGTACTGGTGCGGCCACACCTTGTACTTCTCGTGCACCGCCTCAGCGTCGTAGCGCTTGAAATCACCGACCCCGAGGCTCGAGGGGTACAGCACCGCGACCCCGTCCTGCACGAGCTGGAACGTGTCCCGGTCACCGGAGACCACGAGCACCTCGTAGCCCGCATCGACCCCGCGGGTCGCGAGGGTCGCAAGGATGTCGTCGGCCTCGTAGTCCTCTTTGACGAGCCATTTGACCCGCATCGCGTCGAGGACCTCCTGCAGGAGCGGCACCTGGCCGATGAACTCCGGCGGCGTCTCGCCACGCCCGTCCTTGTACTCGGGATACTCGCGGGTCCGAAACGAGTAGCGCGAAATGTCGAAGGCCACCGCGATGTGACTCGGCGCATGATCCTTGATGAGCTTGAGCAGCGTGGTGACGAAGCCGTACGGCACCTCGGTGTGCTGCCCGCCACTCGTCACGAACCGCCCAGTCTGACTCAAGGCGAAGAACGCCCGGAATGCGAGCGAATGCCCGTCGATGACGAGGAGCGTAGGCTTCGTGGCAGACCCCATATGTGCCAGCCTAGGCGCGCGCCCCGACAATCGTTCAAGGACAACATGGTCAAGCTGCCCGACGACATGCATCCCGCCCTCCGCGAGCGACTGCTCGGCTCCGAGGGCGGCGCACTCGCCACGAAGATGGGGATCGAGCTCCTCGAGCTCTCCGCGGACTACTCGGTCGCGCGGATGCCGGTCAAGGGCAACACGCAGACGATCGGGATCCTCCACGGCGGCGCGCACGTCGTGCTCGGCGAGTCACTCGGCAGTCTGTCCTCGGCGGTGCACGGCGGGGCCACGAAGTTCCCCGTCGGCATCGAGATCAATGCGACGCACTCCCGTTCGGTCGACCGCGGCTGGGTCACCGGCACCTGCCGCGCGCTCTCCCTCGGCCGCACGCTGTGCACGCACGAGATCGTCATGACCGACGAGGCCGGAAACCGTCTCTCGACGGTCCGCATGACGAACTACCTCCGCGACATCCGCCGCTGAACCCCGACCCTCCCCCCGGTGGTTGCCCAAATCTGCCGGTGTTCAGCCCGCTTCACCGACAGATTTGGGCAACCACCGGGGATCAGCTGGTGATGCCGAGCGCGCGGAGCCGCTCGAAGAGTGGCGCCGGGTCCATGACCTCCGACCAAGTCACCTCGATGACCGTCCACCCGGCGGCCTCAAGCAGCAGCCGACGCCGCAGATCGGCACGCCACTGTGCCTGGTCGCGGTGATAGTCGCCCTGATACTCGATGATCACCCGTTGCTGCGGATAGTTGAGATCAGGTCGGAATGTGCGCCCTCCGGCGCGAATGGTTTGATTCACCCGTGGCGACGCGAAGCCAGCCAGCACGATCTTCACGCGCAGCAGCGACTCGGGGTAGGACTCGCTCGCCCCATCAAGTAGCTCGAGGGCGCGTCGCATCCGACCGGACCCGAGATGGCGAGGCGCCGCATTCGCTCGCGCCGCGAGTTCCTCGGCCGTGACGAGGCCTCGTGGCCGTTGGATCAGCTGATCACCGATCGCGACGAGATCGGGCAGGCGTATCGTGCGCGCCACGTCCGCCCACGCTCGCCCCGCCGTCGTCACCGGCAGCCCCTTGACCGTGGAGAGATCCTGCTCGGAGATCTGCAGCCGGTGGCCCGCGATTCCCTTGGCGTGCGGGGCGCGTGACGGCGTGGGCAGGGCGATGTCAATCGGGCGATCCGCCGAAGTGCGCGGCAGCGCGATCTCGTGGAGTTCGAGCGCTGTCAGATGGGAGATGAATGCGCCTGGCGGCATCCGCGCGAGGAATGCTTCGCAGCGAGCTCGCGTCCCGATGATCCTGGCTCGAGCCCGCACGCCCCACACGCTGTCGTCGAGGTCCTCGGCGCGAAGTCGGGTCAGCGAAACACCAATAGCGAGCGCGTCACGCACCGCAATCGGCCCGGCGAACTGCTCAGGAAGCGGGGTCGGACGTTGTCCACGGGGCATCCCCAGACCTTGGCAGGACTCGACACTGCGCACCCTGCCGATCCCGCCACCGCGTGGACATCTCCCCGCGCCCAGGGCGTGTGGAGGACTCTCGGACCACCCAACCCTCCCGGTGGTTGCCCAAATCTGCCGCCGATCAGCCCGCTTCACCAGCAGATTTGGACAACCACCGGATTTTGGGGAGGGGTACGGTGGCCGTGCGACGCCGACGGGCTACTTCTTTGGGGCGAGCTGCTCGACGATCGTCTGGGCGACCTCGAACATGGTGAGCCGCCGGTCCATCGAGGCCTTCTGGATCCACCGGAACGCCTCGGGCTCGGTGAGTCCCATCTTCTCGTTGAGCAGGCCCTTGGCGCGGTCGACGAGCTTGCGGGTCTCAAAGCGCTCGGCGAGGTCGGCGATCTCCGACTCGAGCACGATGATCTGCTGGTAGCGGGCGAGCGCGATCTCGATCGCCGGGAGCAGGTCGTTCGGCGTGAAGGGCTTGACGACATAGGCGAGCGCCCCCGCCTCCGAGGCACGCTCGACGAGCTCCTTCTGGCTGAATGCGGTGAGCAGCACGACCGGGGCGATGTGGTGCTTCGCCAGTCGCTCCGCCGCGGAGATGCCGTCGAGCTGCGGCATCTTCACGTCCATCACGACGAGGTCGGGCCGCAGCTCGGTCGCGAGCTGCACCGCGGTCTCACCATCCCCCGCCTCACCGACCACCTCGAACCCGGCGTCCGTCAGGATCTCGATGATGTCCATCCGGATCAGGGACTCGTCCTCAGCGACGACGACACGGCGCGGCGCCTCTGGCGCGCTCTCCTCCATACTCACGATCAAAACCCTAGTACCGTTGGCTGGCAGCACAGCGGCCGGTGTGGCGGAATGGCAGACGCGACCGACTCAAACTCGGTTGCCCGAAAGGGCGTGTGGGTTCGACCCCCACCACCGGCACCGCCGTGGCGCGACCTCACACGGTCGGCTCGCGCGGCTCCTCGAATCCCAGCGGCGCATCGGCGAGGTCGCCGACCGTGTGGACGCGGAGGTCATTCGTCGTGCCGGGGATGCCTGGCGGCATTCCGGCGATGACGACGACCTTGTCGCCGGCATCAGCGAGCCCCTTGCTCAGCAATACGCGGTCGACCTGCTGGTGCATGGCATCGGTATGGGTGACGCGATTGACGACATAGGAGCGAATGCCCCAGATGAGCGACATGCGCCGGCGCACCGCCTCATTCGGGGTGAAGGCGATCATGGGGACACGAAGGCGGAGCCGGGACATGCGGCGCGCCGAATCCCCCGATTCGGTGAAGATGCACACGAATTTCGCGCCGACGAAGTCGGCGACCTCCGCCGCGGCGAGCGTCATCGCACCACCCTGCGTCCTCGGTCTCGTCCCGAGTGGCGGGATGCGCTCGAGTCCGGCCTCCTCGGTCGACTCGACGATCCGCGCCATCGTCTGCACGGTGATCGCGGGATAGGCGCCGACACTCGTCTCGCCCGACAACATGACCGCGTCCGCCCCGTCGAGGATGGCGTTGGCGACATCTGACGTCTCGGCGCGGGTTGGTACCGGGTTGTCCGTCATCGACTCAAGCATCTGCGTCGCAACGATGACCGGCTTCGCCATTCGGCGCGATCTCAGGATGATGTCTTTCTGCACGATCGGCACCGCTTCGAGTGGCAGCTCGACCGCGAGGTCGCCCCGAGCGACCATGATGGCGTCGAAGGCGTCAATGATCTCGTCGATGGCCTCGACCGCCTGCGGTTTCTCGATCTTCGCGATGACGGGGCGCCGGATGCCCTCCTCCGCCATGATCTCGCGGACACGCGCGACATCGGCAGCATTGCGGACGAAGGACAGCGCGATGTAGTCCGCGCCGAGGCGGAGCCCCCAGCGCAGGTCGTCCTCGTCCTTCTCGGACAGCGCGGGGACGTTGACCGCGACCCCGGGGAGGTTGATGCCCTTGTTGTTGGACACCGCGCCGCCGACGACGACCTCCGTGCGCACCCGCACCCCGTCGGTCTCGAGCACCTTCACCCGGACCTTGCCGTCGTCGATCAGCAGTTGGTCGCCGGGGCTGACGTCATTCGGCAGGCCCGCGAATGTGGTGCTGCAGAGCTCCTTCGTGCCCGCTACGTCCTCGGTCGTGATCGTGAAGAGGTCGCCGGGAGCCAGCTGGTGCGGCCCGTGCGCGAAACGGCCGAGCCGGATCTTCGGCCCCTGCAGGTCGATGAGGATCGCGACGGTGCGGTCGACGTCGGCCGCGGCGCGAAGCAGGTTGCGGTGCACCTCCTCGTGGACGGCGTGGCTGCCGTGCGAGAGGTTGAATCGGGCGACGTCGACGCCGGCTTCCAGGATCGCCCGGATGTTGTCGTAACTGGAGGTCGCCGGCCCGAGGGTCGCGACGATCTTGGCTCGTCTCATGCGTGTGCTCCCCGATCGCTGGTGGTGGACAGCGCTGGCTTCAGCGTATCGACTCCGGGGCTTCGCCGCGGACGACCGGCCCAGGTCAGAGCGAGATGGCGCGATCCGTCGGGCGCACCGGCGCCGGCAACTCAGTCGCTCCCATGAGGAAGCGATCGATCTCGGCCGCGGCCGCACGCCCCTCGGCGATCGCCCACACGATGAGCGACTGACCGCGACCCGCGTCACCGGCCACGAAGACGCCGCTCATGCTCGTCGCGTAGTCCTGCGTGCGGGCGAGTCCGCCGCGCTCGTCGAGTGGCAGCGGCAGTTGCGCGTCAAGCGATGTCGTCTCGGGGCCTGTGAAGCCCATCGCGATGAGCACGAGATCGGCCGGGAGCTCATGCTCGGTGCCGGACTTCGGCACGCGACGGCCGCCGACATACTCCGTCTCCGCGACGCGCAGCGCACGGACCTCGCCGGCCGCACTGCCGAGGAATTCGACGGTGGACGCGAGGTATCGCCGCTCCCCACCCTCCTCGTGCGCGGTCGAGACCTCGAAGACCTGCGGGGTCATCGGCCACGGCTGGTGTGGGGGCCGCTCCAGCGGGGGCTGCTGGCCGATCGCGAGACTCGTCACGGAGCGGGCGCCCTGGCGGTGCGCGGTGCCGATGCAGTCGGCTCCGGTGTCACCACCGCCGATCACGATGACGTGTCGGCCGGCGGCAGTGACCTGCTCGGGCACCGCATCCCCGGCGACCGCACGATTCGACTGCACGAGATAGTCCATCGCATAGTGGATGCCGAGCAGGTCTCGGCCGGGGATCCCAAGGTCGCGCGGCACGGTCGCCCCAGTCGCGATGAGGACGGCGTCGTACCGATCGTGGAGGTCGGCCCAACTGATGTCGACCCCGATCTCGACGCCCGCGCGGAACCGCGTCCCCTCCGCCTGCATCTGGGTGACGCGCAGCTCGACGCGGCGCTTCTCCATCTTGAAGTCGGGGATCCCGTACCGCAGCAGACCCCCGATGCGGTCCTCCCGCTCGAACACGGCGACCGTGTGCCCGGCCCGGGTGAGCTGCTGGGCGGCGGCGAGTCCCGCCGGTCCCGAGCCGACGACGGCGACCGTTTTCCCGGTGAGCCGCTCAGGCACCTGTGGCTGCACCCAGCCGTGGTCCCACGCGTCGTCGGCGATGGCCGCCTCGATCTGCTTGATGGTGACGGGCGGCTGGTTGATGCCGAGCACGCAAGCACTCTCGCAGGGCGCCGGGCAGAGGATCCCGGTGAATTCGGGGAAGTTGTTCGTCGCGTGGAGGCGTTCGATGGCCTGCTGGCCCTCGCCAAGCCGCGTCAGGTCGTTCCACTCCGGGATGAGGTTGCCGAGCGGGCAGCCCTGATGGCAGAACGGCACGCCGCAGTCCATGCAGCGTCCGGCCTGCCGACGCACCATGCCCGACTCCGCCTGCTCGTACACCTCGCGCCAGTCCATGAGTCGCAGCGGCACGGGTCGGCGCGGGGCGAGTTCCCGCTCACGCACCTTGAGGAAGCCTTCTGGGTCAGCCATGCGTCACCTCCAGGATCCGCTGCCACACGATGTCACCGTCAGGGTCGAGGCCTTCCTCGGCCGCTGCCTCCCGCGTCCGCAGCACGGCCGCGTAGTCGCGGGGCAGGAGCTTGATGAACTCCCCGGCGATCTCGCCCCAGCGCGTCAGCATGTCGCTCGCCAGTGGCGAGTCGGTGCGCTCGACGTGCATCTCCAGCAGTGCGCGCACGAGTGCGAGATCGGCCCGGTCCAGCGGGAGCAGCGCGAGGTCGCCCGCGCGGAGCGCTGCCGCGTTGACCGCCTCGCGGCGCAGCCGGTGCACGTAGGCGACACCGCCGGACATGCCGGCGCCGAGGTTGCGACCGGTGCGTCCGAGGATGACCGCGGTGCCGCCGGTCATGTACTCAAGCGCGTGGTCGCCGACGCCTTCGACGACCGCGGTCGCACCGGAGTTGCGGACGAGGAATCGCTCGCCGACGAGGCCGCGGAGGAACATCGTGCCTCCGGTGGCACCGTAGCCGATGACGTTGCCGGCGATGACGTTGTGCTCGGCCGCGAAACCGGCTCGGCGGTCGGGACGCACGACGATGTCGCCGCCGGACAGGCCCTTGCCGACGTAGTCGTTGGCGTCGCCTTCGAGTCGGAGGATGATGCCGCGCGGGAGGAATGCGCCGAGTGACTGCCCGGCGGTCCCGTGCAGGGTGACGTCGATCGTCTCCGGCGGGAGGCCCGCCACCCCGTAGCGCCGGGTCACCTCATGGCCGAGCATGGTGCCGACGGCCCGCTCCGTGTTGGCAATCGGCAGCTCGATGACGATCGGTTCGCCGCGCTCGAGCGCCGGGGAGGCGAGTCCGATGAGCTGCCGATCGTAGTGTGACTCGAGCTCGTGGTCCTGGCCGATGCGCGCGCGCCGCGGCGCCTCGGGTCCGAGATCGCTCGCGGCGAAGATCGGGCCGAGGTCGAGCCCCTCGGTCTTCCAGTGCTGAACCGCCTGGTCGACGTCGAGCAACTCCGTGTGCCCGATCGCCTCGTCGAGCGTGCGAAAGCCGAGCTCGGCGAGTTGCTCCCGGACCTCCTGGGCGAGGTACTCGAAGAAGGTGACGACGAACTCGGGCTTGCCGGTGAATCGCGCCCGGAGCTCCGGGTTCTGCGTCGCCACCCCGACGGGGCAGGTGTTGAGGTGGCAGACCCGCATCATGATGCACCCGGAGACGACGAGCGGTGCGGTCGCGAAGCCATACTCCTCGGCGCCGAGCAGCGCGGCGACGATGACGTCACGGCCGGTCTTCATCTGGCCGTCGACCTGGACCACGACGCGGTCGCGCATGCCGTTGCGCATGAGCGTCTGCTGCGCCTCCGCAAGCCCGATCTCCCACGGCGTGCCCGCGTGCTTGAGCGAGCCGAGGGGCGATGCCCCCGTGCCGCCATCGTGGCCGGAGACGAGGATGACATCGGCTTTCGCTTTCGCGACGCCCGCCGCGACCGCCCCGATGCCGGACTGCGAGACGAGTTTGACGTGGATCCGCGCGGCCGGGTTGGCGCGCTTCAGATCGAAGATGAGCTGCTTGAGGTCCTCGATGGAGTAGATGTCGTGGTGCGGCGGCGGCGAGACGAGCCCGACGCCGGGCGTACCACCGCGCGTCCGGGCGATCCACGGGTACACCTTCGGGCCGGGCAGCTGCCCGCCCTCACCGGGCTTCGCGCCCTGCGCCATCTTGATCTGGATATCGGTCGCATGCGTGAGGTACAGGCTCGTCACGCCGAAACGCCCGGAGGCGACCTGCTTGATCGCGCTGCGGCGCTCGGGGTCGAGGAGCCGGTCGAGGTCCTCGCCGCCCTCCCCCGTGTTCGAGCGGCCGCCGATCCGGTTCATCGCGATCGCGAGCGTCTCGTGTGCCTCTTGCGAGATGGAGCCGTAGCTCATCGCGCCGGTGTTGAAGCGGGCGAGGATCGCCTCGATCGGCTCGACCTCGTCGAGTGGGACGGGCGGCCGCTCGCCGTGCTTGATCCGGAACATGCCGCGCAGGGTCATGAGCCGCCCGGCCTGCTCATCGACCAGTCGCGTGTAGTCGCGGAAGACGTCGAAGCGGCGCTCACGGGTCGCGTGCTGCAGCCGGAACACGGTGTCCGGGCTGAACAGGTGCGGCGGACCCTCCCGGCGCCACTGGTACTCGCCGCCGCCGACGAGTCGCTCGTGGACGAGGGCAGCGGGTTCTTTCGGGTACGCGCGCTCGTGCCGCGCCGCATTCTCCCTGGCGATGACGTCGATGCCGACACCGCCGAGCGGCGAGCGCGTCCCGGTGAAATACGCATCGACGAATTCCTGACTTAGCCCGATCGCCTCGAAGCACTGGGCGCCGGCGTAGGAGCCGACGACGGAGATGCCCATCTTCGACATGACCTTGAGCACGCCCTTGCCGAGGGACTTGATCAGGTTCGCGACGGCCTGCTCGGGCGTCACGCCCTCGATCATGCCGCGCCGGACGAGGTCCTCGGCGGTCTCCATCGCGAGGTACGGGTTGACGGCGGAGGCGCCGTAGCCGACAAGGAGCGCGACATGGTGCACCTCGCGCACGTCGCCGGCCTCGACGATGATCCCGACCCGCATTCGGGTCCCGCGCCGAATGAGATGGTGATGCACCGCGGAGAGCATGAGCAGCGACGGGATCGGCGCGTAGTCCTTGTCGGAGTCCCGGTCCGAGAGGATGAGGAATTCGGCGCCCCGGTCGATCGCGGCGTCGGCTTCCGCACACATCTCCTCGAGTCGCCGCACGAGCTCCTGCTCGTGGTCGAGGACGTCGTACAGCCCGCGGATGGTGACCGCACGATATCCGCCCTTCCGGCCGTCGATGTGCTGCAGCTTCGCGAGCTCGTCATTGTCGATGACCGGGAAAGCAAGGGAGACCTGTCGCGCGTGCACGGGGGTCGCGTCGAGGAGGTTGCGCTGCGGGCCGAGGCTCAGCCGCATCGACGTGACGACCTCCTCCCGGATCGAGTCGAGCGGCGGGTTCGTCACCTGCGCGAACTGCTGGGTGAAGTAGTCGAAGAGGGTCCGCGGGCGCTCCGCGAGCACGGCGACGGGCGTGTCTGAGCCCATGGCCCCGATCGGCTCCGCCCCGGTGCGCGCCATCGGCGTGATGAGGACCCGCACCTCCTCCTCCGTGTAGCCGAAGGTCTTCTGTCGCCGATTCACGGACATCGGGGTGTGGACGATGTGCTCCCGCTCCGGCAGGTCGGCGAGGGCGATCCGCTCCTGCTCGAGCCACTGGGCGTATGGCCGCGCCTGGGCGAGCTCGGACTTGATCTCCTCGTCTTCGATGATCCGGCCCGCCGCGGTGTCGACGAGAAACATGCGACCGGGCTGCAGCCGGCCCTTGCGCACGATGCGCGCCTCGTCGATCGTGTGGACACCGATCTCACTGGCGAGCACGACGAGTCCCTCGTCGGTGACGAGGTAGCGGCTCGGTCGGAGACCGTTGCGGTCGAGTGTGCCGCCGACGAGCTCGCCGTCGGTGAAGACGAGTGCGGCTGGCCCGTCCCATGGCTCCATGAGCGTGCCGTGGAATTCATAGAATGCGCGGAGATCCGCGTCCAGATCGGTCCGGTTCTCGTACGCCTCCGGCACCATCATGAGCATCGCGTGGGGCAGTGATCGGCCGGCGAGGTTGAGCAGCTCGAGGACCTCGTCGAAACTCGCCGAGTCGGAGGCGCCGAGCGTGTTGACCGGCAGCAGCGGCCGGAGGTCGCCGATGAGCGCTGACTCGAGCTGTGACTGCCGCGCGCGCATCCAGTTCCGGTTGCCCTGGACGGTGTTGATCTCGCCATTGTGCGCGATCATGCGGAACGGCTGCGCGAGCGGCCAGGACGGGAACGTGTTCGTCGAATAGCGGGAGTGGACGAGCGCGAGCTTCGACGTGAAGCGCTCGTCGCTCAGGTCCGGGTAGAACGGCTCGAGCTGGAGGGTCGTCACCATGCCCTTGTAGACGAGGGTGCGGCACGACAGGGAGGCGAAGTACACCGCGAGCTCGTGCTCGGCGCGACGCCGCAACCGATACGCCTGCCGCTCGAGCTCGAGGCCGCCGACCGTCCCGCCCCGCTCGGAGCGCCGCGTCGAGGCGACGACCAGCTGTGCGATATGCGGCATCGCGTCGCGGGCGAGTCGACCGAGCACGGCTGGGCGCGTGGGCACGTCCCGCCAGCCGAGCACCTGGAGCTGCTCCTGCCCGGCGAGCCGCGTGATCTCGGCGACGACCGCGGCCCGCTCCGCGTCGTCGACCGGGAGGAAAGCCATCCCGACGGCGTAGCGTCCGACCGGCGGCAGCTCGAAGTCCGTCACGGCGCGGAGGAACTCGTCCGGGATCTGGGTGTTGATCCCGGCCCCGTCGCCGGTGCCCTCGTCGGAACCGATCGCACCGCGGTGCTCGAGGTTGCGGAGCGCGCCGAGCGCGGTCGCCACGATGTCGTGGCCCGGTGTGCTGCGCAGGGTCGCGACCATCGCGAGCCCGCAGGCGTCGCGGTCGAGCGCAGGGTCGTAGAGGCCAGCGGCCGCGGGGGCCGAGGCGAATCGCTGGAAGGGACTGATGTGCTGGGCCACAAGGGCCTCCTGAGTATCGACAGTTTCGACGACGATGGGGCATCGTCGACCCGTGGACATCGTTCGCGGGCTGAGAGCCGCGTGTGCGGCGCGCCCCCAAGAATCAGGGCGCGAGGGCCGGTGCGTTCCGCTTGTGGCGGGTCACTGAACCTTGGAGCCGACCGGGGCCGGCTCGTCGGAATCCGAGTAGATCTCGTCGGATTCTACCGCCGCATCAGGAGGCAGCCAGGTGCGTCCGGGCCGGTAGGGGCTCGGCTCGAGTCCGGGGTGGCGCCGAGACTGCACGATGAGGATGATGAGCCCGAGAACGATCGCGGCGATCGCACCCCAGTCGTTCGACCGGATCCCGAGGATGAGCTCGCTCGGGTCGAGACGGAAGATCTCAAGGATCGCGCGGCCGATGCCATACCAGATGAGGTACAGCGCGAAGGACTTGCCCCACTGCAGCGTGAGCCGTCGACCGAGCCACAGGATGAGGAGCGCTCCCGCCACATTCCACAGCATCTCGTAGAGGAACATGGGGTGGAAGGTGAGCCCCTCCGGGAGGCCGACCGGGTACGCCGGGTTGGACGCCTCGATCTCGAGCCCCCAGGGCAGGTTCGTCGGCGGGCCGAAGAGCTCGTGGTTGAACCAGTTGCCGAGCCGCCCGACCGCCTGTGCCAGGAGCAGCCCGGGCGCAAGTGCATCGAGGAAGGTGAGGAACCTGATCCCGGTGATCCGACAGCCGATCCAGGCGCCGAGCGCGCCAAGCAGGAGCGCGCCGAAGATCGCGCCGCCACCGTCCCAGATCCGAATGAACTCCCACGGGTCCGCCGGGTCGATCGGGAAGAAGTCATTCGGGTGCGTGATCACGTGCCAGAGGCGCGCGCCGACGATGCCGAGCGGCACCGCCCAGATGAGGATGTCGATGATCGCCCACGGCTCAGTGCCCTGGCGGCGCAGCCGCGCCTCGGCGATCCACGTCGCGATGACGATGCCGACAATGATGAAGAGCGCGTACGCGCGGATCTCCAGCTGGGAACCCGCCGCCACCCACGGCAGCCACTGGAACCAGTCGCCGATGGGGATGCTGATCGGCACCTGCCACTCCACAGGAGGGCTCGGAATCGACAGCGGTGAAAAACTCACGTAGCGATCCTAGACCGCCTCGACCCTGGACGCGGTTCAGGCACGGCGAGGCGCTCGACGCTCCCGGCGCATGACGAACATGGAGGCGAGCGCCCGCGCGCGCGGATCGACGATGCTGCGCAGTCCAGCACTGATCGCATTGAGTGTCACGACCGCGAGCACGATCGCCAGACCGGGCGCGACCACAAAGGTCGGTGCAATGCTGAGGTACGGACGCGCCTCCGCAATCATGTTGCCCCAGGTCGGGGTGGGCGGCTGGACGCCCATGCCGAGGAAGCTCAATGTGCCGTCGAGCAGCAGCGCTGCCGCGAAGATCAGCAGCGACTGCACGAGGATCGTCGGCAACGCATTCGGCAGAATGTGCGTCAGCAGGATGCGAGGACCGGACACCCCCGCGGAACGCGCCGCGAGCACATAGCCGCGTCCCGCGAGGTGGAGCGCGCGGCTGCGGCTGATCCGCGCCATATATGGGGTGAAGACCACGCTGAGCGCGACGATCTCGCTGAGCGCCCCCGTGCCGATGGCGGCCACGAGCGCGATCGACAAGACGATCCCCGGGAACGCCATGAGTGCGTCCATCGCGCGCATGAGGACGGAGGCACTCTTCGCATAGAACCCGCTGACCAGGCCGATGACCGAGCCAAGCACGGTGGCGAGGGCCGCGATGACGAGCGCGATCAGCAGCGAGGTGCGCCCAGCCTCGACGACTCTCGCGAGCACATCCCGCCCGTACCCGTCCGTCCCGAGGAGATGCGTGCCCGAAGGCCCCTGGAGCCGCTCGCCGGGGGATTGCACATAGGCGCTTGGCAGCAACGAGGGTCCGATCACGACCACGAGCAGCAGGAGCAGCAGGACCGCGAGCCACACGACGAACTCGCGGTCACGGCGCCACAGTCGGCGAAGCCAGGCCAGCATCAGGAGACCCTCACCCTCGGGTCGAGCAGGAGATAGATGAGATCCACGATGAAGTTGAGGACGACGAAGATGATCGCAATGACGATCGTCGCGCCCTGAATGATCGCGTAATCCCGGGTCGACACCGCCTGGAAGAGCAGCGAGCCGAGCCCGGGGATCACGAAGATGGTCTCCAGCACGACGATGCCGCCCAGCAGCGTCCCCAGGTTGTTCCCGACGACGGTGACCGCGGGCAGCAAGGCGTTCGGCAGCGCGTGCCGGTAGAACACTCGGCGCTCGCGGGCCCCCTTCGCGCGGGCGGTGCGGAGGTACGGCTGCAGCATCTCACCGATGAGGTTGTCCCGGAGCATGAGTGCGAAGGTGGAGATCTGGCCGACCATCAGGACCACGATCGGCAAGATGAGGTGCGGAATCCCGGCTGCCGGGTCCACAAAGGGGTTGACCCAGCCGCTGACCGGGACGGCGCCGAACGTGACGGCGAACACCGTGACGAGGAGCAGCGCGAGCCAGAACTCAGGCACGGCGATACCGACCGCGGTGAAGCGGTTCACCGTGCGCCAGAGCCAGTTTCTCGGGTACAGCGCCACGCCGATGCTGAGCGGAACGGTGATGGCGATGCTGAGCACCGTCGCCGCGAGCGCGAGGGTCACCGTCGGCAGCAGGTGGCTGAGGATGATCGGGGCGACTGGGGTGTGGAATGATGTCGAGGTGCCGAAGTCGCCGACGAGGAGTTGACCGAACCACGTCACGTACTGCTGCCAGAGCGGCACATTGAGGCCCATCGCCTCACGGATCGCCTCGACCTGCTCCGGCGTCGCCTGATCGCCGGCGACGGCGAGCGCCGCATCACCCGGGATCACCCGCACGATGAAGAAGATGGCGGTGCCGACGAGCACCAGCACGATGGCGAGGTCGCGTAGTCGCCGCAGGATCAGCCCGAGCAACGTGTCTCACTTTCCCAGGGTGGCACGGGCCCTTGCGGGCCCGTGCCACCCGTGTCGGAATCGGCGGCTTAGGAGGCGTCGAGCCACGTGTTGTAAAGAGCGAGCATGAAGTTGCCGTCGAAACCCTTCACGCTCTTGTCAAGTGCGACGTACTGCTTGCTCCCGTAGAGCACGATCGACGGGATGTCGTCCCAGACGAGCTGCTGAATGCGATCAACCACCTGCTTGGCCGCCGAGGCGTCCTCCGCGGCGGCGTACTCCGCAAAGAGCTCATCGAGCTCATCGTTCTGGTACCCACCGATGTACTTCTGCTGCAGCCAGTTGATGAGCGGCGGCGCCACGACCGTGCCTGAGATGAAGGTCAGGCTGAGGTCCCAGCTCCCCGGCTCGTCAGTGGCCTTCGCCCGCACCGTCGTGAGGTCATACGACTCGATCTCCACGGTGAGACCGATGTCCGTCAGCTCCTGCTGCAGGACGTTGCCCCACGCCACCATCTGCGGGAAGTTGCTCGGCACGAGCATGCGGATGGTGTCGACCCCGGCGGTCGCGAACTGCTCCTTGGCCCGCTCCGGATCATAGCTCTCGTAGACATCGGTGCCCGCCTCGCTAAACAGCGGGGCGTTCTCCGGGGCTTGGAATGCGCCAGTCATCGTCAGCAGATCAGGAGCCGTGCCCGAGACGGCGGCCATGTCCTCCTTGTTGATGACGAGGTTGAGTGCACGTCGTGCTTCGACGTCGGCAAACGCCGAGTCGGGATGATGGTTGAGGATCACCGTGTTGACGACGCCCCCGGCGATGGGGGTCAGTGTGATGTTCGGGTTCGCTTGGAGCACGCTGTATTGGTCGTTGCTTGGCGCCGACATCTGCCACTGTCCGGTCGTCAGGCCGTTGACGACCGTGCTGTCCTCGGCGACGAAGCGGAACTCGATGCCGTCGAGGTAGGCATGCTTCATGCCGGCCTGGCCGCCCCAGTCGCCCTCGGCCCGAGCGCTGTACTCGTCGAATCGTTCGAGTGTCACGGATTGCCCGGTCTGGTACTGCCCAAGCTGGTAGGGACCGGTGCCGATCGTTTGCGCGCCGGTCAGCGGGTTGGCGCCCGCAGCCGTCGCGATCTCCTCCGGGAGGATCAGCGCTGCCGAGGCCGCGAGCTCACCAAGCAACGAGTGCCGCGGCTGCGCGAGCGTGATGACGACGGTCAACGGGTCCGGCGCTTCGACCGACACGACGTCGGCGGCGACCCCGGCACCCGACGGGCTCACGGTGAAGAACCGCTCGAGACTCGCAGCGACATCGCCGGAGTCGAGCTCGGAGCCGTCATGGAACGTGACACCGCCGCGAAGGCCGAGGGTATAGACGGTCCGGTCGTCGCTCATCTCGACGCTGTCGACGAGCATTGGCTGCGGCTGGAATGCCTTGTCGAGGGCGAAAAGGGACTCGAATACGTTCGATCCCATGGTCTGCGTGACCTGGAGGGTGCTGACCGCCATGTCGAGCGTCCCCGGGTCGTTCGGAAGGGTCTGGACGAGGACCCCGCCGGACACCGGGCCATCGTCAGAGGTGGTCGCGGTCGCCGTGGGCTGCGGTGAGCCACCGCCCGCGCAGCCGGCGAGCAGCATGCCGGCGGCGAGGATCGCGCCGAGGCGCCAGCTGCGCCCTTGCCACGTGGATTGCACTTGTCGGATCATCAGAACTCCTACTCGGTGTGGATCGTTGGAATGGTGCTGGTTGGGCGCTCAGGGTCGCGGCGCGAAGGGGTCCGGGTTCGACTCGAGCAGACGCCGCGTGTACTCATGCCCGGGCGATCGCAAGAGCGTCTCCGCGTCGGCGACCTCGAGTAGCCGACCGCCCTGCATGACGCCGACCCGGTCGGCGATCGAGGTGATGAGGCTGAGATTGTGCGTGATGAGCACATACGTCAGGTCAAGCTCGCGCTGCAGCTCGAGGAGGAGATTGACGATCTGGCCCTGCACAGAGACGTCGAGCGCGCTCGTTGGCTCGTCCGCGACGATGAGCTTTGGCGTTGCGGCGATCGCTCGCGCAATCGCAACCCGCTGACGCTGCCCGCCGGAGAGCTCCGAGGCATACTTCCGAGCGGTCGTCGCAGGAAGCCCGACGGCATCGAGCAGCTCCAGCACTCGGCGGCCTCGCTCGGCGCGCCCGATCGGCAGCAGCTGACGCATCGGCTCGGTGATCGCTTGCGCCACCGTCTGCCGCGGATCGATGCTGCCGTGGGGGTCTTGAAAGACGGCCTGAATCTCGCGACGCAGCTCCAGCTCCGCGCGTCGGCGTCGGCGTCGCCCGTATTCGATCTCACCAAGGCGGATGCGCGAGCCGGGGTCGGGCTTCTCAAGGTCGAGCATGAGGCGCCCAAGCGTGCTCTTCCCCGAGCCCGTCTCACCGACGACTCCGAAGAGCTCGCCCCGGCGGATCGTCAAGCTCAGATCCATGACCGCGCGCGTGACGCTGACGTCGGCCGCGCCCCGCCGGTCAGCTCGAGTGGTCTGCCGACGCGCATTCCTTGCATAGGTCTTATTGACATGCTCGAGCACGAGAAATGCGTCGCCCGGCGCGCGCCGCGCCGCGTCCACGGGCGACTCCTCCGGACCGGTGAGCCGTTCCACGAGCTCTGGCGTCCACTCCGTGACGGGTGCCCAACTGCGGACCATGTGGTCGCCATCGACGAGGACCGGCGGCGGTTCCGTGTGGCACCGCTCGGTCGCGAGTGCGTTGCGCGGGGCGAACCTGTCGCCCGGGGGCTTTGCGCCCGGTGCCGGCACCGCGCCCGGTATGGTCCGCAGCCGTCCTGCGACCCGGACGCCGGGACGGGGGACGCACTCGAGCAGCGCCTTCGTGTAGGGATGCTGTGGACGGCGCAGCATCTGCTCGACGGGACCCGATTCGATGATCTCCCCCGCGTACATCACCGCAATGCGGTCGGCCATTTCGGCCGCGATGCCGAGGTCGTGCGTGATGAGCACGCACGCCATGTCGCGCTGCCGCTGTAGACGACGCAAGAGTCGGAGGATTTCTGCCTGCACGGTCACGTCGAGCGCCGTCGTGGGTTCGTCCGCGATCAAGAGATCCGGGTCCCCCACGAGTGCCATCGCGATCATCACGCGCTGCTGCATGCCCCCCGACAGCTGATGGGGGTACTGCGTCATGACGGCCTCGGGGTCGGCCATGCCGACCTCGGTCAGGAGCGATAGTGCCTTTGCCCGCCCAGCCCGATCGAGCTCGGCGCGGCCGACACCACGCCGAGGATGCGCATGGAGCCGGAATGCCTCGAGCAACTGCGCGCCGATCCGCATCGTGGGATTCAGTGCCTCCATCGCCTCCTGAAAGACGACCCCAATGCGCGCGCCGCGGAGCCGCGACATCTCGAGTTGATCCTGCGCCACAAGATCGATCCCATCGAGCGTCGCGCTTCCGGAGAGTCGAATCGGCGCGGTGAACTCGAGCAGGCGTGCGATCGACAGCACCGTGACCGACTTGCCGGAGCCTGACTCCCCCGCAATGCAGAGCGTCTCACCGCGGCGCACGGCGAAGCCGACCTCCTCAGCCAGCGCGAGTCGGCCATTATCGGTCTCGACCTCGACGGTGAAGTCGGTCACGCGAAGCAGAGCGGACATCGCGCCTCAGATCTCCCGGGCGAGGAGTTCGGAGGGTCGGCGAACGGTGATCGTGTCGATGTCGGCATCGCTGATACCCCGGGCACGCATAAGGGGCACGACACGGCGCAGGATGTGGGCATAGCCCTCCCCGCCCCATCGAGTGAGCCGGGTTTTCCGGCAGATGTCCTGCGAGATCGTGATGTGTTCGACGAGCCCCCGCTCGATGAGCTCCGCGATCCAGCGCACCCGCATCCCATCGTTGGGTCGGTCGACCGCAGGATTCGGCGGATAGTACGAGGATTCGTCACCGAAGAGGTCGAACTCGAGGACGACGCCCGTCGCTTCAACGAGTTCGACCATCCGTTCGACGTCGAAGATCGTGCGGTCGATGTGGCTGATCACGGTGCGAGTCAGCTCGCCGCCCGCCGCTCGGATGGCTGCCGCGTGCTCCGCGGGTGCCGATTCGCCCCGCCCCGGGTGGAGCAGGAGCATCGCCCCGGTCTCCTGCTGTGCGAGGCAGGCAGCGTCGAGCACCTTCCGCTCCGCCGCAGTCTCGGGCCACGACATGCCGATCTCGCCGATGATCCCAGCCCGCACGCCATCGACGCCGACCTCGAGATCGTGCACAATCCGCGCGGCGATGTCGTCGATGCTGTCATCGCCGAGCCCGTCGGGGTGGAAGGCGTCAATGTAGTAGCCGGACCCCATGATCACGTGGACCCCAGACGCACGTGACACCGCAGCGAGGCGGGCTGGTTGCCGTCCGAGCCCAAGGGACGTCGCGTCGACCAGGGTGCCGCCCCCGAACGCCGCGAAGCGCTGCATCTCGTCGATCGCGTCGTCCAGGTCGTCCAAGACCATGTCGGTCGGGTTCGAGCCCGCGCGGGTCCGGTAGAGGGACTCGAGCGTAATCGGCTCGTCGACGTCGGATGGGTCCGAATACTTGGACAGGTCGCAGAAGAGATGCTCGTGGAGTTGCACATGTCCGAGCTCCTCCGGGTCGACCGGACCGAGGACCGTCATCACTGCGCGGGTCACGCCGCCTCCCCATCTCGCTCCAGAAGCGCTTGGTAGTCCGACAGGTGCTCGAACGCTCGTGCATACCCGGCAGCGACGGCCTCCAGGTCCTCGGGCGTCAGCACCGTGGACAGATTGAGCATGCCGCGCGGCGCGGCGTAGACGCCTTCGACCAGCAGCGCGAGATGGAGCGCCGCTCGGAAGGTCAGGCCGCGATGCGCCGCCTTGGGCGTGTGCACCCGGGCGGCGCCCGGATGGACGTTCATGATCGATCCCGAGCGGGTCACCGTGACCGGCATCCCGCTCGCTCGTCCCGCGGCCTCGATGCGCTCGGCCAGTAGGGCGGCATCAGTGTTCAGCTGTTCGATGCGCGCACCGTCCAGGTGTCGCAGGGCCACGACTCCGCCGGCCACCGCTGGGATGTTGCCGTTGAAGGTGCCCGAATGCTCGAGCCGCTCGGGCACCAGCGGCGAGGTCAGCTCAAGGAGTCGCGCGCGACCGCCGACCGCGCCGATTGGGAGACCGCCGCCGATGATCTTTCCCATCGTCGTGAGGTCCGGGTCAAGACCGAGTTCCGACTGCATGCCGCCGAACCCATTTCGCAGGGACTGGACTTCATCGAGGACGAAGACGGCGCCGACCTCACGGGCTCGATCCTGCACGGCACGAAGAAATTCGGGCTCCCCGGGAAGAACGCCGCCCGCGCCGAGAAACGGCTCCATGAAGACCGCGGCGGTACTCTCCGTGATTGCTGAGTCAAGCCCGTCGAGCTGGTTGTAGTCCACGCGGATCACCTCGGGCGCATCCGGGTGGAATGGATCCACCCCGCCGTGGTACGCGCCAGTCGCCATCACGAGGCCGCGCCGTCCCGTTGCTTTGCGGGCGATGCGCAGCGCGAGCGCGGATGCCTCCGACCCGGAGTTGGTGAACCGCACCTGCTCAACACTGGCGACCCGGGCGCGAAGTGCCTCCGCGAGCTCAAGCTGCCGCAGGTGCAACGCGGAGAACGCCGTCCCGGAGGAGAGCAGCGGAATCTGCACCTCGACGATCGGCGCGAACGCGTTCCCATGGATGAGCGAGGTGTAGTTGTTCACGACGTCGAGATACTCATGGCCGTCCACATCGTGCAGGCGGGAACCAGCACCGCGCTCGATACTCGTGGGGAAGGGCGCAAAATGGGTCACCGAGCGGGTCTCAGCACCGGGAAGCGCGACACACGCACGTTCGAAGATCTCGCGGGACCGAGGCCGCATCGTGGCGTAGGCATCGACAAGCGGCTCCGGAAGCGCTACCGGGTGTGCGTCCGCCAGCCCCGGCGCTCCTCGAACTGCAGTCGACGCGTGATCCATGTCACTCCTTGCTCATCATCGAGGTCTCGGCTCGCCCTTGGGCGGAGCCCTTCACTGCCGGCTCCTGTCCAGTGGACATGGCGCGACGCTAACATGTGGACCGTCTTCCTGTCCAGCGGACAGGAAGACGGTCCGGGAGTGAGGCGATCGGCCGGACGAGGGCTACGATCGGTCGAGTCGGGAGCGCCACGGCGCGAGATCGTCTCGATATCGGACGCAACACAAGGGAGCCAGCATCAGCGAAGGTCCTGACCTCTCACGGGAACTGATCGTCGCCGCCGCGACCGAGCTGGTCGACGAGGTGGGCCTTGACCGATTCTCCGTCCGGGAACTCGCCCGACGACTGCAGGTCTTCCCCACCGCTGTCTATTGGCATGTCGGATCAAAGTCACGGCTTCTGAGCCTTGCCGCGGGTGGCCTCATCGCGGAGGTACAGACCGCCGCGCCAACCGAGAGTACCTGGGAGGCCACGCTGTCAGACATCGCACACCAGATCCGCACCGTGATGCACCGACACCCGAACTTCTCCTCCATCTTCGGCGCCGAGATCGGCGTCGACCTAACCCCCTCCATGCCCCTTGCGGAAGCCATCCTGAGTGCCCTCGCCTCCGCGGGCTTCGACGACGACGAGATGGTTCCGGCCTATAACGCCTACACCGGCGCGGTCCTCGGCTGGGTCAGCATTGAGCTCTCCAAGGCCGCCGCGTCCGTCGGCGCGGACGTCAACTGGGAAGAGAGCGTCGCCAAAGACCTCAGATCACTCGACCCTGCTCGCTACCCCCATACGCTACGTCTGGCACCCGCGCTCGCCGACCGCGCATTCATGACCCGATGGACTTCCGGGCGAAGCAACCCGCTCGATCGGAGTTTCGAAAAATTCCTCGACATCCTCATCGCTGGACTTAGCCACGAACTGCGCACCGGGCAGACCAGTGAGGCCTCAGACACCGCCTCCTAAGGCGAACTTGCGCGGACTCAGCCGGGAATCCCGGCCGCGAGGCGCGTCGCGACCTCCGCGGCGCCCTCCTCGCGATGGTCGATGATGGCCCGGACGATCGCCGAGCCGACGATGGCGCCGTCGGCGTAGTCGAGGACCTCGCGCACCTGCGCGGCCGTCGAGATGCCGATGCCGACGTGGACGCGGCTCGCGCCGGCCGCGTACAGCCGCGCGACGAGCGATCGCGCCGCCTGGTCGACGTCCTCCCGCGTGCCGGTGACCCCCATCGTCGAGACCGCATAGATCCAGCCGCGGCTCGCCTCGACGATCATCTTCAGCCGTGCATCGGTCGAGCTCGGCGCAGCGAGGAAGATGCGGTCGAGCCCCGTGCGCTCGCTCGCCGCGATCCAGTCCGCGGCAGCGTCCGGCGTGATGTCCGGGGTGATGAGGCCCTGTGCGCCCGCCGCCTTCAGGTCATCGGCGAAGCGGTCGACGCCATACTGCACGACCGGGTTCCAGTAGGTCATGACCCAGATCGGCGCCGTCACGCCGCGCCCGCGGATGCCGCGGATCGCCTCAAAGACATGGCGGAGTCGGAAGCCCGCGTCGAGCGCGAACTGGGTCGCCTCCTGGATGACCGGACCGTCCATGACCGGGTCCGAGTACGGCACGCCGAGTTCGATGCCCTCGACGCCGTGCTCCACGAGCGCGACGGCCGCATCGATCGAGCCCTCGAGGTGAGGATAGCCGACGGGGAGATAGCCGATCAGGCGGGGACCGGCGGGCGCATCCCGCGCATTCATGCCTGCTCCTGACCGTCGATGAGGCCGAACCACTCGGCAGCCGTCTCCATGTCCTTGTCACCACGACCGGAGAGGTTGACGACGATGACCGCGCCCTCGCCGCGCTCGGCCACGAGCGCCGGGGCGAGCCGCAGCGCACCCGCGAGCGCGTGCGCGGACTCGATCGCCGGGATGATGCCCTCCGTGCGCGACAGCAGCCGCAGCGCGTCCATCGCCTCGGCGTCGGTCGCCGGCAGGTACTGCGCACGGCCGATGTCCGCGAGCCAGGCGTGCTCGGGGCCGACGCCCGGATAGTCCAGACCGGCGGAGATCGAGTGCGACTCGATGGTCTGGCCGTCCTCGTTCTGCAGCACATAGGTGCGGGCGCCATGCAGGACGCCGGGGCGCCCGCGCTCGATCGAAGCCGCGTGTCGGGGGGTGTCGATCCCGTCGCCCGCCGCCTCGATGCCGAACAGCTTGACGCCCGAGTCATCGAGGAATGCGTCGAAGATGCCGATCGCGTTCGAACCGCCCCCGACACAGGCGACGACCGCATCCGGCAACGCGCCCGTGGCGGCCCGGATCTGCTCCCGCGCCTCCTCGCCGATGATCTTCTGGAGGTCCCGGACGAGCGCCGGGAACGGGTGCGGACCGGCCGCGGTGCCGAACACGTAGTTCGTCGTCGCCACATTCGTCACCCAGTCGCGAAACGCCTCGTTGATCGCGTCCTTCAGCGTCCGGGAGCCGGTGCGTACGGGGATGACCTCGGCGCCGAGCAGGCGCATCCGGGCGACGTTGAGCGCCTGGCGCTGCGTGTCGACCTCGCCCATGTAGATCGTGCAGTCCATCCCGAAGAGGGCCGCCGCGGTCGCCGTCGCGACGCCGTGCTGGCCCGCGCCCGTCTCCGCGATGATGCGCGTCTTGCCGAGCTTGCGGGTCAGCAACGCCTGGCCGAGCACGTTGTTGATCTTGTGTGAGCCGGTGTGGTTGAGGTCCTCGCGCTTGAGGAAGACCCGCGCACCGGCAGCGTGCTCGGCGAAGCGCGGCACCTCGGTGAGGATCGAGGGGCGGCCCGTGTAGCTGCGGTGCAGCTCGGCGAGCTCCGCGTGGAAGCCGGGGTCGGCCTTGAGATCCTCGTAGGCCGCCGCGATCTCATCGATCGCCTCGATGAGCGACTCGGGCATGAATCGCCCGCCGTAGTCGCCGAAGAATGGCCCAGCCTCGTCCCGGAGTCCCATCACGCCTCCCCCTCGTCGGTCGCGGTCGCTTCGATGAATGCGCTGACTGCCGCCGCCGGGTCGCCCCCGGTGACGAGTGCCTCCCCGACGAGCACGACGTCGGCCCCGGCGGACCGGTAGGCGACGACATCATCGACGGAGTGCACCGCGGACTCCGCGATCTTCACCGCCCCCTCAGGGAACCGGTCGACGAGGCGCCCGAACAGCTCCCGGTCAAGCTCGAAGGTCCGCAGGTCCCGCGCATTCACCCCGATGACCTGTGCCCCGAGGTCGCTCGCGCGGGACAGCTCCTCCGCCGAGTGCGTCTCGACGAGCGGCGTCATGCCGAGCTCGACGATGAACTCATGGAGCCGAGCGAGCGTGCGCTGGTCGAGGGCCGCCACGAGGAGGAGCACGAGGTCGGCGCCCGCGGCGCGCGCTTCGAGGATCTGGTACTCCTCGCCGATGAAGTCCTTGCGCAGCAGCGGCGTCTCGACCGCCTCGCGCACCTCGCGGAGGTCACGGAGCGAGCCGCCGAAGCGACGCTCCTCGGTGAGGACGGAGATCGCCGATGCCCCGCCGAAGGCGTACTCCCGCGCGAGCGTGCGCGGCTCGGGGATGTCGGCGAGGGCCCCGCGCGACGGGGACGCGCGCTTGATCTCCGCGATGACGTGGATCGTGTCACGTGGCGCGAGGGCGGCGGCGGCGTCGATCGCGGGCGGCATGGCGAGCGCCTGACGCTCAATCGCCGACAGCGGCGTGTCGACGCGCCGAACCGCGGCGTCCTCCAGCGCCCCGGCGAGCAGGGCGTCGAGCATGGTCAATGCGACTTCGTCTGGACCTTGTGGCCGCCGACCCCGTAGCCCATGGCCTTCATGATGCCGCCGACGATGAGCCCGAGGACGGCGAGCCCCGCCGAGGCCCAGACCAGCCACTGCGCGTCAAACCAGAACGCGAAGGTCCCGATGACGAATGCGACGAGGATGACGGCCACTGCCGTCCACGACGCGGGGGAATTGCCGTGTCCCGGGTCACTGCCGTTGCTCATGCGACCAGTCTAGCCTGGCCGACCCGACTCCCCCGGCTCCCCCGCGTCATCTGTTGCCGCGTCGTCAGCGGGAGCGTCCGTGTCGGAGAAGTCTGCGTCGGACGGGTCGAGACCGCGGTTGAGTGCGTCCCACGCGTCTCGCGGTTCGTCACCGCCCGCGCCACGTCGACGCCGGGACGCCCACAGCCACCAGGCGAGGAATGCGGCGATGACGACGACGAGTCCGATCGCGACGGCCGGGTCCATCCGAGTTACCGTCCCAGCGCATTCGCGATCGCAATCGCCCGCAGCGGGGCGGCCGCCTTGTGCATCGTCTCCTCGTGCTCCGTCGTCGGCACCGATTCGGCCACGAGCCCCGCTCCCGCCTGCACGGTCGCGACGCCGTCCTTGATCACGGTGGTCCGGATCGCGATCGCGAGGTCAGCGTCGCCGGCGAGATCGAAGTAGCCGACGACACCGCCGTACACGCCCCGCGCGACCGACTCGAGCTCGTCGATGATCTCGAGCGCGCGCGGCTTCGGCGCGCCGGACAGCGTCCCGGCCGGGAAGGTAGCCCGGAACACGTCGATCGGGGTGACCCCCTCACGGAGGTCCGCCTCGACGGTCGAGACGATGTGCATGATGTGGCTATAGCGCTCGATGACCATGAATTGGGTCAGCTCGACGGTGCCGGCGACCCCGACCTTGGCGAGATCATTGCGGGCGAGGTCGACGAGCATGAGGTGCTCCGCGCGCTCCTTGGGGTCGCGCAGCAGCTCCTCCGCGTGGGCATCGTCAAGCTCCGGGGTCTCGCCGCGAGGGCGTGATCCCGCGATCGGGTGGCTCGTCGCCCGGCCGTCCGTCACCTTGACGAGGGCCTCCGGGCTCGAGCCGACGACGGCGAAGGGGTGCCCGTCCGCATCCTCGAGTGAGAGCAGGTACATGTACGGGCTCGGGTTGAGTGCCCGCAGCACGCGGTACACGTCAAGCGGCTCCGCGGTGAGGTCGTGATCGAACCGCTGGCTCAGCACGACCTGGAAGACGTCACCCTCCCGGATGAGCTCCTTGGCGCGCACCACCATCGCCTCGTACGCCTCCTGCGTTCCGCGATGCCGTGGCGCGGACCGGACCGACAGATCGATCGCCGCGACGTCTGGGGCGCTCGGGGTGCCGAGCCGCGCCTCCAGCGCGTCGAGCCGCCGCTGCGCGTCCGCCCACAGCGCCTCGGGTGCCGCGTCCCCGTCGTTGAGGACCGAGGCGATGAGCGTCACCGTGCCGTGCCGGTGATCGAGCGCGAGCAGCTCGGAGACGAGCCCGAATGACTGCACCGGCACGTCGACGGCCGCATCGACGGGCGGTCGGTGCGGCAGCCGCTCGATCTGCCGGACCGCATCCCAGCCGATATAGCCGACGAGCCCGCCGGTCAGCGGCGGGTGGCCGGGGATGCGCGGGGTCGACCAGCGACGGTACAGCGCGTCGAGCGCCGCGAGCGGCGCGGCGTCGATCGCGTCGCCAAGGGCTCGCTCGGCGTCGACCGTGCCGGCCAACCAGACCGTCTCGTCACCGCGGGTCGTCAGCGTGCCGAAGGTCCCGACGCCGACGAACGACCACCGCGACCAGATGCCGCCGGGCTCGGCCGATTCGAGGAGGAATGTGCCGGGGCGTCCCGCGGCGAGCTTCCGATAGATGCCGACCGGCGTCTCCGCGTCCGCGAACCGCTCCCGGAGCACCGGCACCACGCGGTGGCCCGCCGCGATCGCCGCATCGAAATCGGCCCGGGTCGTCGTGGTCACGCCTCGCCCCTCACCGGGTCGAGCGGGTCGACGTCGAAGCAGGCGTGCGCGCCCGTATGGCACGCGGGCCCGACCTGGTGCACCGTCAGCAGCAGCACATCCGAATCGCAGTCCAGGGCGGCGCCCCGCACGTACTGGACGTGCCCGCTCGTTGCGCCCTTCACCCAATACTCCTGCCGAGAGCGGCTCCAGTACGTCGCCCGACCCTCCGTCAGCGTGCGGCGCAGCGCCTCCCGGTCCATCCAGGCGAGCATGAGCACGGTCCCCGTGCCCTCCTCCTGCACGATGGCCGGGAGCAGTCCTTGCGCATCGAAGCGGGCGCGGTCGAGGACGGCAGTCACCGCATTCACCCCGCACCTCCCAGGCGCACCGGGTGGCCGGCGGCAGCGAGCGCCGCCTTCACCTCGCCGACCGTGAGCAGTCCATCGTGGAAGACGCTCGCGGCGAGCACCGCATCAGCACCGGCATCGACCGCCGGCGCGAAATCGGCAACGGCCCCTGCCCCGCCGCTGGCGATGACCGGGACGCGGCTGACCTCGCGCATCACCCGAACGAGCTCGAGGTCATACCCATCCTTCGTGCCGTCGGCGTCGATCGAGTTGACGAGCAATTCGCCGGCGCCACGCTCGATCGCCTCGGCCGCCCAGGCGAGCGCGTCGAGGTCACTCTCCCGCCGGCCGCCGTGCGTCGTGACGACGAAGCCGCTGGGCATGCGCGCCGAGCGTTGCACATCGAGCGAGAGGACGAGCACCTGCGCACCGAAGCGGTCGGCGATCTCATCGATGAGGGCAGGACGGGCGATCGCCGCAGAGTTGACCCCGACCTTGTCCGCGCCACGGCCAAGCAGCCGCGCGACATCCTCCGTCGAGCGCACGCCGCCGCCGACCGTCAGCGGCACGAAGACCTGCTCGGCCGTCTGCTGGACGATGTCGTAGACCGTCGCCCGATCCTCCGTCGTCGCCGTCACGTCAAGGAACGTGAGCTCGTCGGCGCCCTGCTCGGCGTAGCGGCGCGCGAGCTCGACGGGGTCGCCCTTGACCGCGAGGTCCTGGAATTTGACCCCCTTGACGACCGCGCCCGCGGCGACATCGAGACACGGGATGACCCGGACGGCGAGTGACATCAGATCCTCGCCGCGTGAATGGCGGTCACGAGGATCGCTCGCGAGCCGATCTCGTACAGCCGGTCCATGACATCGTTCGCGTCGGCGCTCGGCACCATCGCTCGCACGGCGACCCAGGCCTCGTCGTGGAGCGGCGCGACCGTCGGTGACTCGATGCCGGGCGTGATCGCGGTCGCGGCCTCGAGTTTCGACTTCTCGACGTGGTAGTCGACGAGGACGTAGCGGCGGGCGACGAGGACGCCCTCGAGGCGGTGGCGCAGCCGGACGAGGCCCGGCAGCGTCGTGTCGGTCGCGATGAGGACCGCCTCCGACTCGAGGAGCACCGGTCCGAAGATCTCGAGCCCCTGCGCCCGGAGCGTCGAGCCGGTCGAGACGACGTCGGCGACCGCGTCAGCGACGCCGAGCGCGACGGAGGACTCGACCGCGCCGTCGAGGTCGACGATCGCCGCGGTGACCCCGTGCTTGGCGAGGACGCTGTCGACGAGGCCCGGGTAGCTCGTCGCGACGCGAACCCCCTGCAGGTCGGCGAGGTCGGTGAAGGCCCCCGGGCGCCCCGCGAAGCGGAACGTCGAGTGGCCGAAGCCAAGTGCCTGCACCTCGAGCGCCGCGGAGGCGGAGTCCACGAGCAGGTCGCGACCGGTGATCCCGACATCGAGGGCACCCGAGCCGACGTATGTCGCGATGTCGCGCGGACGGAGGTAGAAGAACTCGATGTCGTTGCGCGCGTCGATGGTCGACAGCGCGCGCGCGTCACGGCGCTGCGCGTAGCCGGCCTCGTGGAGCATCTCCTGCGCGGTCTCGGACAGCGACCCCTTGTTGGGGACGGCGACTCTCAGCATGACTCAGACCTTCGGATTCGTAGCGGGATCAAGGGCGGGGGCTGACGATCACAGATGTCGCCAGACGTCCTCCGGCTCGATCCCCTTCGCGAGCATGAGCACCTGCAGGTGGTAGATGAGCTGCGAGATCTCCGCGGCGGTGTCGTCGAGTGACTGGTACTCGGCCGCCATCCACACCTCGGCCGCCTCCTCGACGATCTTCTTGCCGATGAAGTGCACGCCCGCGTCAAGCTCGGCGACCGTGCCCGAGCCCTCCGGCCGGGTCGCGGCCTTGTCGCGGAGCTCCGCGTAAAGCGCGTCGAAGGTCTTCACACCCTCCAGGGTACTGGTCCGGACGGGTCCGGTCCCGCGGGTCAGCCGACCCCGAGGAGGTCGATGACGAAGACGAGGGTGTGCCCGCCGAGTCGGTGTCCCGAGCCAGCCGGGCCGTACCCGAGGTGCGGCGGGATGACGAGCTGGCGACGGCCACCGACCCGCATGCCCGGGATGCCCTCCTGCCAGCCCGCGATGAGACCGGCGAGCGGGAACTGGATGGACTCGCCGCGGTCCCAGCTCGCGTCGAACTGCTCCCCCGTCTCGTAGTCGACGCCGACATAGTGCACGTCGACGCGGTCACCCGCCTTCGCCTCAGCACCATCGCCGACCTCGAGGTCGGTGATGACGAGCTCAGCGGGCGCGGGGCCCGCCAGGAAGTCGATCTCAGGCTTCTGCTTCGCAGTCATACCCGAAATCCTGTCACGCATTCAGTGGGCGTGGGCACGGGCCAGCTCGCGGAGAGCGTCGATCTCGGCGGGGAGGTCATCCGCGCGGAAGACCGCGGAGCCCGCGACGAAGGTATCGGCGCCGTGCTCCGCCGCAATGCCGATCGTCCGGCGGTCGACCCCGCCGTCGACCTGGAGCCAGATGTCGAGCCCGGTGCGGCGCACCTCGGCGCGGAGCGCGTCAAGCTTCGGCATGACCTCTGGCATGAACGCCTGGCCGCCAAAGCCCGGCTCCACCGTCATGACGAGCACCTGATCGAACTCCGGGAGCAGCTCGAGGTAGGGCTCGATCGGCGTGCCGGGCTTCACGGCGAGACCGGCGCGCGCCCCGATCTCCCGCAGCCGCCTCGCGACGGCCACCGGCGCGGTCGTGCTCTCCGCGTGGAAGGTGACGGAGTACGCGCCGAGCTCCGCGTAGCCCGGCGCCCACCGCTCCGGTGCCGCGATCATGAGATGGACGTCGAGCGGGACGGGGCTCACGTCCTGGATGCGGCCGACCATCTGGGGGCCGAAGGTGAGATTCGGCACGAAGTGGTTGTCCATGACGTCGACGTGGACGAGGTCGGCGTTCGCGATCCGGCCGAGCTCGCGCTCGAGGTTGACGAAGTCGGCGGCCAGGATCGAGGGGTTGATCCGCATGGGATGAAGCCTATGGGAGGTCGACTCGGGTCATCCGACTGTGAGGAGCTGGATGAACATGGCGTCCGTGCCGTGCCGGTGCGGCCAGAGCTGGACGTGCGTGCCGGGGGCGAGGTCCAGCGGCTTGACCGCGACGCGCTGCGCGACCTCCTGCGTATCGAGCGCGCGCAGTCGACCATGGCGGCGCAGCGCCGCATTCACGATCGCCTTCGTCTCCGCGGCGTGCGGCGAGCAGGTGACGTACGCGAGCAACCCGCCGGGGCGCAGGGCGGCGATCGCGGCGTCAAGCAGCCGGGACTGGAGCCCGGCAAGCTCGGCGACATCGCTCGGCTGCTTGCGCCACCGTGCCTCGGGCCGGCGACGCAGCGCCCCGAGGCCCGTGCATGGGGCGTCGAGGAGGATGCGATCGAATGCGGCGGGCGCGCGATCCGCCCAGGTCACCCCGTCCGCGACGACGACCTCGGGAGCCGCCTCGCCAAAGACGCGCAGCGCCCGGCGCACGAGCTCGGCGCGATGCGGGGCGAACTCGTTGGCCGTCAGCTCCGCGCCGCCGATGGCCGCCTCCGCGGCGAGGAGGGCGGCCTTGCCCCCGGGGCCGGCGCACAGGTCGAGCCACCGCTCCCCCGGGGCGATCGGGCGTGCCCGGCTCAGGATGAGGGCGGCGAGCGCCGAGCCCTCGTCCTGCACCCGCGCGCGCCCCTCCCGGACCGCAGGCAGCACGCCGGGGTCTCCACTCGGGGCGAGGACGCCGACCGGGGACACGCTGCTGAGGCGCTCGCCGAGCTCCTCGGGCGCCGCGAGCCCTGGGAGGGCGGTGAGTGCGACGGGTGCCGGGACGTTGTCGGCGACGAGCAGCGACTCGAGTTCGGCTTCGCGGCCCTCGGCGACGAGCACCTGGCGCATGGCGCGCACGATCCACAGCGGATGCGCGTACTGGATCGACAGCGCTTCCTCGCCGCTGGTCACCCCCGCGAGTGTCGCCGCAAGCCACGTGTCCCGATCCTCAGCGGCGATGCGCCGGAGCACCGCATTCACAAAGCCGCGCGCCGACTCCTTCCGCACGAGCGCGACCGTCTCCTTGACGGCGGCGTGCGGCGCGACCCGCATGCCGAGCAGCTGGTGGGCGCCGAGGCGGAGCAGATCCAGCGCCGCGGGGTCGATCCGGCTGGTATCCCGATCGGCCGCGAGGGTGATGATCCGGTCGTAGTAGCCGAGGCGGCGCAGCGTCCCATAGGTGAGCTCGGTCGCCAGTGCCGCGTCGCGCTCATCGAGCCCGGCGTCACGAATGCGCTGCGGGAGGATGAGATTCGCATACGCATCGGCGTCGGCGACCGTGCGCAGCACCTCGAAGGCGACCCAGCGGGGACCCCGGCGCGGCCGCCGATCCGGTCCCTGGGCCTCGCGACGCTCAGCCACCGAGCACCGTCCGCTCCGCACGAGACCGACCACGCAGCCAATCACTCGCCGACATCATGCTGCGGCCGGCCGGGGTCACCCGCAGCAGCTCGAGCAGCCCGTCCCCCGTGCCGACGACGACCCGGCCCTGGATGAGCTCCACCTCGCCGGGGGCGAGCGGGAGCCGTTCGTGGGCCGGTGCCGCCTCGGCGATGCGCAGCCGCGCGCCGTCGAGCGTCGTCGATGCCCCCGGCTCGGGCGTCACACCGCGGATGAGCCGGGCGAGGTCGACGGCACTCGCCGTCCAGTCGAGCACGCCATCGGCCGCGTGCAGCTTTCCGGCGTAGCTGGCCTCGCCCTGCTGTGGTCGCGCGACCGCGGTGCCGTCGGCGAGCTCGTCGACGACGTCAGCGAGCACGCCCGCGCCGACGACCGCGAGACGCTCGAGGAGCGCCCCCGCCGTCTGGCAGCGACCGATCGGCTCGCGTCGACTCGCATACACCGGACCAGCGTCGAGCTCAGGGACGAGGTGGAACACGCTGACGCCGGTCTCCTCCTCACCCGCGATGATGGCGTGCTGCACCGGCGCGGCGCCCCGCCAGCGCGGCAGCACCGAGAAGTGCAGGTTGATCCAGCCGAGGCGCGGCATCGACAGCAGCGGCTCACGGAGGAGACCGCCGTAGGCGACGACGACGCCGAGGTCCGGCCCGAGCGTCGTGAGGTGGGCCGTCGCCGCGTCACCCAGGCGGTTCGTCCGGTGCACCGGGACACCGGCTTTCGCCGCGTGTGCCGCGACGGGTGTCGGCGTCAGCACCCGCCGGCGGCCGACCGGCGCATCCTCGCGCGTCACGACCGTCACGACTTCGTGACGGCTCGTCAGCAGCGCTTCGAGACTCGGCACGGCGACCGCTGGACTGCCGGCGAAGACGAGACGAAGGGAGCTCACGAAACCATTCTCCCGGTCATCCAAGGTCACCCGGCGCCACAAACGGCGCGGGGTCGTCCATGCGCACCCGCAGGGTCGGTGCCGCCGCACCGCGCGGGCGGCGGCCCGCCGCATGGCGGAGGATCTCGGTGCGCAGCGCCCCCGCCACCGCCGGACCACGCCGGTAGTCGAATCGCACGATCGTCCGGAGCAGACCGTCCTCGAGCTCGACCGGGGCGATGACGTCGTCTCCCGGGATGCCCGCCGCCGAGATGGCCGCATCGACCGCGGCTGGGCGACCCGTCAGCGTCGCCGTGCGCACCGCCGGCGGCATCCGCACAGCGCGGCGATCGGCCAGCTCCTCGGCCGCGAGCTCCGGCAGGCGCCACGCCGCGAAGTCGCGGGCGAGCGGACCGGTGACGCCAACGAGCACGACCCGGGCCCCCGGCGCGGCGAGTGCCGCCGCATTCGCCCAGTTCCGGACACCGTCCTCCACGACTCGCAGCGACTCCCGCGCGAGCATCCGCTCACCGTCCAGCAGCAGCACGGCGCGATACCCGCCGGCCGCGACCGGCTCCGCCCCGCGCGTGGCGATGACGAGCGCGGGGGCGTCCTCGACCTCCCGGACCGGGTGGGCGGCATCGGCGACGATGACCCGCGCATTCGGGAATGCCCGGCCGAGATCCGCCGCCGTCCGCACGCTCCCGCCGGGTGCCTCCTCGCCCGGTCGCGCCACCTGGACGAGCACGGGACCGTCACGGATCGCCTCCGCGGCGATCCGCCACGCGGACGAGGGGATGCGGGCGAGCTCAGCGAGCCGCTCCGCCCCGACCTGAAGTCCCGTCGGCAACACGTCCGGCGCGACCCGGGTGCTCGGGCGGACCGGACGACACCAGCCGATCTCGACGAGCCGCTGCGCATCCGTGCTCGGCGCGTGGGCGAGCAGCACGAGTGCTGCGCCCTGCTGCTCCTGCCGCAGCAGCGCGGCCTCGCGGGGGTGCAGCCCGGGCGCGAGCGGCTCCCGGAGGGCCGGATCACCGTCGTCCCACACGAGCACGAGGCCCAGTCGCTCGGCCGGTGCGTACACCGCCGAGCGGTTGCCGACGATGAGCAGACCGGACTCGAGCCGAGCCCGCAGGAATGCGCGATAGCGCTCGCCCGGCGTCTGATCCGAATCCAGGCGGACGATGCGTTCGGGCGGGAGCACCGCCGCCGCGGCCGCCAGGAGTCGCTCGATGTCACGGGCGTCCGGCAGCACCGCGATCGCGGTGCGCCCCGCCGCCAGCACCTGCGACGCCAACTGGGTCGCGGTGTGGGCCCAGGCGAGTGGGCGCGGCACCGCCTGCACGACGAGCCGCTCCCCCGCAACGATCGCGGCAGCCAGCGCAGGCGGATAGTCGGTGATCGGCAGTGCCTCGAACGGCGTCGCCGCGGGCGCGTCGGCCGTCAGGACGGCTCGCTCGACGCGGACCTGACGCTTCGGGATCGCCAGCCGCAGCACATCCGAGGCTACCCCGACGCTGCGATCGGCGGCACCCCGCGCGAGGCGCCACACCTCGGGCGCGAGCACTGATACCGGGGAGACGAGCTCCTCGATCTCGGCGAGCGGACCGTCATAGTCGGATCGCGCCACGACCTCGACGACGAAGCCGTCCATGATGCGCCGCTGCGCCCGCACGGGGACCCGCACCCGGACCCCGGGCGTGAGGTCGGCCACAAGCGCCGCCGGCACCCGGTAGTCAAAGAGCCGGTCGAGCTGCGGCAGCGGCGAATCGAGGAGGACTCGGGCGACCGACCCGTCGGTCACAGTCCGGCGGCCACCCGCAACTCATCGACGCGGTCGGTCCGCTCCCAGGTGAAGCCGGGCAGCTCGCGACCGAAGTGCCCGAAGGCTGCGGTCGGCTGATACTGCACGACGTCCTGGTCGATGAGCTGGAGGTCGCGCACGATCGCGGCGGGCCGCAGATCGAAGACCTCGCGCAGCGCGCTCGTGAGCCGCGACAGTGGTACCCGCTCGGTGCCGAACGCCTCGACGTACAGTCCGACAGGCGCGGCCTTGCCGATCGCATACGCGACCTGGACCTCGAGCCGGTCGGCAAGCCCCGCCGCCACCGCATTCTTGGCCACCCAGCGCATCGCGTAGGCAGCCGAACGGTCCACTTTGGACGGGTCCTTGCCGCTGAACGCACCACCACCGTGGCGCGCGGCGCCACCGTAGGTGTCGACGATGATCTTGCGGCCGGTGAGTCCCGCGTCCCCGTGCGGCCCACCGATCTCGAAGATGCCGGTCGGGTTGATGAGGTGCTCCTTGCCGGAGTGCGGCAGGTCGACGGTCTCGAGCACCGGGTCGATGACGACCTCGGCGATCTGGTGCCGGAGATCGGCGAGTGTCACACTCGGGGCGTGCTGCGTCGAGAGCACCACCGTGTCGATCGTCGCGGGTGTCGTGCCGTCGTAGCCGATCGTGACCTGGGTCTTGCCGTCGGGTCGCAGGAAGTCGAGCTCGCCGCTGCGCCGGACGGCCGAGAGGCGCTCCGCGAGCCGATGGGCGAGCCAGATCGGCAGTGGCATGAGCGACGGCGTCTCATTCGTCGCATAGCCGAACATGATGCCCTGGTCTCCGGCGCCCTGCCGATCGAGATCGTCGAGCGAGCCGAATTCGCGCGCCTCCTGCGCGGCATCGACGCCCTGGGCGATATCGGCCGACTGCGAGCCGATCGAGATCTCGACGCCGCAGGCCCGGCCATCGAACCACACCTCGGAGGAGTCGTAGCCGATCCCGAGCACCGTGTCCCGGACGATCTTGTTGATGTCCGTGTAGCCCTTGGTCGTCACCTCGCCGGCGACGTGGACCAGCCCCGTCGTCACCATCGTCTCGACCGCGACTCGCGCGCCGGGGTCCTGACGCAGCATGTCGTCGAGGATCGCGTCCGAGATCTGGTCGCACATCTTGTCGGGGTGTCCCTCGGTGACGGACTCCGAGGTGAACAGTCTGAGTTCGCTCAATGCTTCTTCCTTAGTTCGACGACGACGTCGAGCACACTACTGGCGACCACCGACTTCGACCCACTCGCCTCAGCGAGGAGGCGACCGGTCGCATCGATCATCGTCACCGCATTCGTCACATCGGCGCCGAAGCCCTCCGACCAGCCCACGCGGTTGACGACGAGCGCGTCCGCGCCCTTGCGCGCCGCCTTCGCGGCGGCCAGCTCCGCCAGCCGATCGGGGTCCGCCTCGGTCTCGGCCGCGAAGCCGACGATCGTCTGGCGCTCGCGGCGATTCGCGACGAGCTCACGCAGGATGTCAGGGTTCTCGACGAGCTGCAGCACGAGCGACTCGCCCTGCTTCTCCTTCTTGAGCTTCGCGTCGGCCCGGTCGGCGGGCCGGTAGTCGGCGACGGCCGCCGCCATCACGATGACGTCGGCCACCGCGGCCTCGGTCAGCATGGCCTCCCGCAGCTCGGCGGTCGTGCCGACGTCGACGCGGCGGAGCCCGCTCGGTACGTCGACCTCGAGATGCGCCGCGACGAGCACGACCTCAGCGCCGCGGGCCTGAGCCGCCAGCGCGAGCTCGACACCCTGTCGGCCGCTCGAACGGTTCCCGATGAATCGCACCGGGTCGATCGGCTCGCGGGTGCCGCCAGCGGCGACGACGAGACGCACCCCCGCGAGGTCCTTCGGTTGCAGCACCTGGAGCGCGCGTCGGGCGATGTCCGCCGGCTCCGTCATCCGCCCGGGGCCGCTGTCGGCGCCCGTGAGCTGCCCGGACTCGGGTCCGATGACCGTCACGCCGCGCGCGGTGAGCGTCGCGAGATTCGCGACCGTCGCCGGGTGCTGCCACATCTCCGTGTGCATGGCCGGCGCGATGACGACGGGGGCGGTCGACGCGAGCACCGAATTCGTCAGCAGGTCGTCGGCGATCCCGGCTGCGAGCTTCGCGATCGTGTTCGCGGTCGCCGGTGCGATGACGATGAGGTCCGCGCGCTGCCCGAGCGCCACGTGCCGCACCTCGGCGACCCCCTCGTAGAGATCGGTGTGCACCGGTCGTCGACTGATCGCCTCGAGCGTCGGGCGCCCGACGAATCGCAGTGCCGACTCCGTCGCGATGACCTGGACCTCGTGCCCGGCGAGGACGAATTCGCGCACGAGTGCGACGGCCTTGTACGCGGCGATCCCGCCCGTGATGCCGACGAGGATGCGTCGCGGGGCGACGCCCGACGCGCCAGGCACCTCGGTCACCGCCGTCGTTCGCTCACTCGCCGACGCGGCGGAGCTCGAGCTTGTCCTCGTTGATCTCGTGGAGTGCGACCGTCAGCGGCTTGTCGTCGATCGTCGAGTCGACGAGCGGCCCGACGTTGTCGAAGAGCGAGCCGTCCTGCAGATCCGAGTAGTAGTCATTGATCTGCCGGGCACGGCGGGCCGCGTAGATCACCAGCTGGTACTTCGAGTCGACGCGCGTGAGGAGCTCGTCGATGGGCGGGTCGATGATCCCGGAAACCTTGTCAGCCATGTGTCCTGCCTGTGTTCTGCGCGGCCTGTCGCGGCGCCTCGGAAGCCTGGGTGCCGTGCGGCACGTCCATCAATTCTACGACCTCGCGCGCGGCGGCGCCGACCTCGGTGTTGATGACCACCCGATCGAACTCCCCCTTCGCCGCGAGTTCGACCCTCGCGGTGTCGAGCCGACCCTGCTGCTCCTCGTGGGATTCGGTGCCACGGCCGATGAGTCGCTGCACGAGATGCTCCCAGCTCGGGGGCGCGAGAAAGACGAGCGTCGCCTCCGGCACCTTCGCCCGCACCGAGCGGGCGCCCTGCAGATCGATCTCGAGGAGGACGCGCCGCCCCGCCGCGATCGCCGCCTCGACCGGCTCCCGCGGGGTGCCGTACCTGGATCGATTGTGCACCTGCGCCCACTCGAGGAGCTGATCCTCAGCGATGAGCCGATCGAATTCCTCGTCGCTGACGAAGCGGTAGTGCACCCCGTCGATCTCCCCCGGCCGGGGCCGCCGCGTCGTCGCCGACACGCTGAAGAAGACCTCAGGGTAGTGCTCCCGGATCACGCCGGAGACCGTCGACTTCCCGACCGCGGTCGGGCCGCTCAGCACGAAGATCGCGTTACCCGGACGCGGCTGCCGGGCACGGAGGAATGCGCGCAGTCGCGGTCGCTGCCTGGCGCCGAGCCCGCCGACCCGTTTCCGCGGGCTGATCCCGAGCTCGTCGACGAGACGGTCGGCACGCACCCGACCAATACCGGGAATGCTCGTGAGCAGCTCGGTGACCCGCAGGCCCGCCTCGGGCGACCCCGGCTCGCGCCACGAGGTCTCCGCGACCTCGAGCGCCGTTCGCTGACCCGACTCGACCGCGTGCTTGACCGCCGCCCGCGCACGCCGTGCCGCGACCGCCGCCCGTGACGCCGCCGCCCGGTCCGTGTCCGGCGGCGGGGCCGAACGCCCACTCGTCGCCGGGGTCATGCCGCGACCCCCGTGGCGCATTCGTCACGGAGCTCGATGAGCCGGGCTCGGAGTCCGTCCGGACCCGCACGGAGTGCGTCGCGAGCGACGTTGGCGATGACCCGGTCCGTGGCCACGCCGTACCGTGCGCGAAGCTCACGCAGGCGGGCGCCCTGCGCCCCAAAGCCCGGGGCGAGGATCGGCGTCGTCGGCGCCGCCGCGAGATCGAGCCCGAAGTGCTCGGCGTCAATCGTCGCGCCGATCACGACGCCGTGGCGTGCCGCGTCGACCTCGAGTCCATCATTGCGCGACTGCACGTCCCCCAGTATCTCAGCCGCCACCGACACCCCGGACGCGGTGCGGGCGCGCTGCAGCTCGGCCGCCTCCGGGTTCGAGGTCGCGGCGAGCACAAAGCACTGTTTCCCGTGCGCCTCGGCAAGCTGGAATGCCGGCTCGAGCGACCCGGTCCCCTGATACGCCACGAAGGTCGCGGCGTCGGCCTCGAGGGGGCTGCCCGGCAGCAGCCAGGCCGCGGCGTAGCCAGCCACCGTCGAGCCGATGTCGCCTCGCTTGCCGTCAGCGATGGTCCACAGCCCTGCCGCGCGCGCCGCGGCGAGCACCGTCTCCAGCGCCTGGTAGCCGGCGGCACCGAAGCGCTCGAAGAATGCGACCTGCGGCTTGACCACCGCGACGACGTCGACCGCCGCCTCGACGGAGCGCAGCCCGAACTCCCGGGCACCGTCGGCAGTATCCGGCAGCCCCCATGCCGTCAGCAGCGGTGCGTGGGGGTCGATGCCGAGACACAGCCCCGCCGGGATCCCGCCAGGCCTGCGCGAGGTCATGCCCGGACCGCCTCCCGTCGCGCCTGGAACTCCTGCAGCGAGGTGACGGTGAGGGCGGTCTGTGTCGCCTCGAGTGCGGCGACCGCGGCGGACAGCGACGCCATCGTCGTAAACAGCGCCTTGTCCTGCGCGACCGTCGCCATGCGGATCTCGTAGCCGTCCGCACGCGCCGAACCGCCGGAGGGCGTGTTGACGACGAGATCGACCTCGCCCGCGTTGATGAGATCGACGATCGTCGTCAGCTCCGCATTCATCCGGCCATCGGACTGCTTGTGCACGATCTCCGCGTCGATCCCGTTTCGCGCGAGCACCATCGCGGTGCCCTCGGTCGCGAGCAACCGGAAGCCCATCCGGCTCAGCCGGAGCGCCGGGAGGATGATCGCGCGCTTGTCACCATCAGCGACGGAGACGAATGCGGTGCCGGACTTCGGCATGCCACCGTACGCCGCGTCCTGCGACTTCGCGAAGGCGAGTGGGAACGTCGCGTCGATGCCCATGACCTCGCCGGTCGAGCGCATCTCGGGCCCGAGCAGCGAGTCGACGACCTTACCCTCGGGGGTGCGGAATCGCTTGAACGGCAGCACCGCCTCCTTCACCGCGATCGGCGCGTCACGCGGCACGTGCGTGCCATCGACCGCGGGCAGGGTGCCGTCGGCAATGAGCGAGGCGATACTCTGCCCGGCCATGACGAGCGAGGCGGCCTTCGCGAGTGGGATGCCGAGCGCCTTCGACACGAAGGGCACGGTGCGGCTCGCCCGCGGGTTCGCCTCGAGCACGTAGAGCACCCCGCTGCCGACCGCGAACTGCACGTTGATGAGCCCCCGCACGCCGACGCCGGCGGCAATCGCCTCGGTCGCGGTCCGGACCTCGTCGAGCAGCTCCCGCCCGAGCGTCGTCGGCGGCAGGGTGCACGCCGAGTCGCCCGAGTGCACCCCGGCCTCCTCGATGTGCTCCATGATCCCGCCGACGTAGAGGCGTTCGCCGTCGTAGATCGCGTCGATGTCGATCTCGACCGCGTCATCGAGGAATCGGTCGATGAGCAGCGGTGTGCCGGGCGCGATGACGACCTGGTCACGCACCCGCGCGAAGTAGTCGCGCAGGCCAGGCCCGTCGTACACGATCTCCATCGCGCGGCCGCCAAGCACGTAGCTCGGTCGCACGAGCACGGGGTAGCCGATCTCCGCCGCGATGCGCAGCGCCGCCTCGGGGTCCGTCGCCGTGCCGTGCCGGGGGCTGACGAGCCCCGCGGCCTCGAGGATCTCGGAGAACCGCCCACGCTCCTCCGCGAGGTCGATCGCCTCCGGCTGCGTTCCGAGGATCGGGACGCCCGCGTCCTTGAGGCCCTGCGCGAGCCCGAGGGCGGTCTGGCCGCCGAGGGTGACGATCGCCCCGACGAACTCCCCCGAGGCCGACTCCGCGTGCACGACCTCGAGCACGTCCTCGAGCGTCAACGGCTCGAAGTAGAGTCGGTCGCTCGTGTCGTAGTCGGTGGACACCGTCTCCGGGTTGCAGTTGATCATGATCGTCTCGTAGCCGGCCTCGGCGAGCGCGAAGGAGGCGTGGACACAGGAGTAGTCGAACTCGATGCCCTGCCCGATCCGGTTCGGGCCCGAGCCGACGATGACGACCTTGCGGCGCTCACTCGGCGTGACCTCCGTCTCCGCGTCATAGCTCGAGTAGTGGTACGGCGTCAGGGCCGGGAACTCCCCCGCGCAGGTGTCGACCGTCTTGTACACCGGCCGGAGGTCGAGCGACCAACGCAGTTCGCGAAGCTCCTGCTCGGTGACCCCGCGCAGCGCGGCGAGCTGGGCGTCGCCGAAGCCGTGCCCCTTCGCGTGCCGAAGCAGGTCGCGGTCGAGCGCGGGCGCGGCGGCGACCTCCGCGGCGATCTCGTTGATGAGCACGATCTGGTCGAGGAACCACGGGTCGATGCCGGTCGCGGCATGCAGCTGCTCGACCGTCGCCCCCGCGCGCAGCGCCTGCTGCACCGTCACGATCCGGCCGTCCGTCGGCACCGCCGCGATCGCGATGAGCTCGTCCGCATCGCCCGGCTCCCCGTCCCAGTGGAAGGAGCTGCCGCGCTGCTCGAGGGAGCGCAGCGCCTTCTGCAGCGCGGTCGCGTAATTCCGCCCGATCGCCATCGCCTCGCCGACCGACTTCATGGTCGTCGTCAGCGTCGCGTCCGCGGCGGGGAATTTCTCGAAGGCGAAGCGCGGCACCTTGACGACGATGTAGTCGAGCGTCGGCTCGAAGCTCGCGGGCGTCACCTTCGTGATGTCGTTCGGGATCTCGTCGAGCGTGTAGCCGATCGCGAGCTTCGCCGCGATCTTCGCGATCGGGAACCCGGTCGCCTTCGAGGCAAGCGCACTGGATCGCGAGACCCGCGGATTCATCTCGATGACGATGACGCGGCCGGTCGACGGCTCGACCGCGAACTGGATATTGCAGCCACCGGTGTCGACGCCGACATCACGGATGATCCGAATGGCGATGTCACGCAGGTGCTGAAACTCGCGATCGGTGAGCGTGAGGGCCGGGGCGACGGTAATCGAGTCGCCAGTGTGCACGCCGACCGGGTCGACGTTCTCGATCGAGCAGACGACGACGCAGTTGTCGACCTGGTCGCGCATGAGCTCGAGCTCGTACTCCTTCCAGCCGAGGATCGACTCCTCGAGCAGGACCTCGTGGGTCGGCGACTGGTGCAGCCCGTCGGCGACCATGCGCTCGAACTCCTCGACCGTGTACGCGAAGCCCGACCCAAGCCCGCCCATGGTGTACGACGGCCGCACGACGAGCGGCAGCCCGAGGTCGGCCATCGCAGTCCGGGCCTCCTCGAGCGACTGAACGACATAGGAGCGCGCGACCTCCGCGCCCGCGGCGATGACGAGGTCCTTGAAGAGCTGGCGGTCCTCGCCGCGCTGGATGGCCTCGACCTTCGCGCCGATCAACTCGACACCGTACTTCTCGAGGATCCCGGCCTCGTGGAGCGCGATCGCCGCATTGAGCGCGGTCTGCCCGCCGAGCGTCGGGAGGATCGCGTCAGGGCGCTCCTTCAGGATGATCGCCTCGATGACCTCGCTCGTGATCGGCTCGACGTAGGTCGCGTCAGCGAACCCGGGGTCGGTCATGATCGTTGCGGGGTTCGAGTTGACGAGGATGACCCGCACCCCCTCCTCGCGGAGCACGCGGCAGGCTTGGGTGCCCGAGTAGTCGAACTCCGCGGCCTGCCCGATGACGATCGGGCCGGAGCCGATGACGAGGACCGAGTTGATGTCAGCGCGCTTGGGCACGGGACTCCTTCACTAGCGCCGCAAAACGGTCGAAGAGATACGAGGCGTCGTGCGGGCCGGCCGCCGCCTCGGGGTGATACTGGACGCTGAATGCGGGTCGGTCGAGGGCCCGCAGGCCCTCAACAACGCCGTCATTGAGATTGATGTGGGTGACCTCGGCGAGGCCGAACCCAGCCGGGGACTCGACCGGTCCGTCGACCGGCATGTCGACGGCGAACCCATGGTTGTGGCTGGTCACCTCGACGCGGCCGGTCAGCCGGTCCTGCACCGGCTGGTTGATACCGCGGTGCCCGAAGCCGAGCTTGTAGGTGCCGAAGCCAAGCGCGCGACCGAGCAGCTGGTTGCCGAAGCAGATGCCGAAGAACGGGAGCTCAGCGTGCAGCACCTCCCGCAGGAGCTCGACGTGCCGGTCGCTCGCGGCAGGGTCCCCCGGGCCGTTCGAGTAGAAGACGCCGACCGGGTCGATCGCCTGAATGTCCTGGAATGTCGAGGCCTCCGGCAGGACGTGGACTTCGAAGCCACGGTCCGCGAGCCACTCGAGCGTACGGCGTTTGATGCCGAGGTCGATGACCGCGAGCCGACCGAGCAGCTCCCCGCCACGCTGCGGCACCACGTAGGGCTCAGTGGTCGAGACCTCCGCCGAGAGGTTCTGGCCAGCCATGCCCCCGGCCGAGCGCACGAGCCGCAGCTGCTCCTCAGCGCCCAGCGCCGCCGCCTCGCCGGAGAAGATGCCGCCGCGCATCGAGCCGGTTTCGCGGAGTCGGCGCGTCACCGCGCGCGTGTCGATGTCGGAGATGCCGACGACCTCAGCGCCCGCGAGCTCGGTGCCGAGTGCGCCGGTCGCCCGGTAGTTCGAGACGATCCGGGACGGGTCGCGGACGGCGACACCGCTCACCCAGACGCGCGAGGATTCCTCGTCCTCCGCATTCACGCCCGTGTTGCCAATATGCGGTGCCGTCATGACGACGATCTGCCCGGCGTAGCTCGGGTCGGTGAAGGTCTCCTGGTAGCCGGTCATCCCGGTCGCGAAGACGACCTCACCGAGCGTCTGCCCGACGGCGCCATAGGCGAGCCCCTCGTGACGGCTGCCGTCCTCGAGGACGAGGAATGCGGGGATCCGGTCGGTCATGATGTGATCAGCTCCATCTGGGCGAGGGCGGTGTCGAATGCGGCGGGCGCGTCGAGCCGCAGGTAGGTGTCGACCTCCTGCTCGCCGAGCCGCCAGCGAATGAGGTGCAAGCCGTCGCGCTCCACGACCCGGTCGATGGTCCAGGTGGCGCGATCGACCCCGATCAGGTCGTTGCGAGGGATCCAGATATCCGTCTCCCCCGTCCGCCGGACGAGGAGGCCCTCGAAAGTCACGCTCGCGGCCGCGTCGCCACGGAAGCCGAGTCCTCCCGCAAGAATGCGATCGTAGGGGTCGTCGGCCATCGTCGTCGCGACATACTTGCCGCTCCACACCTTGGTGTCCTGCGGCAGTGTCGGCACGGGCTGCAGCGGCGCCAGGTGCCGCTGCCGGCGGACGCGGCGCCGCCAACCGACGACGAGCAGGACGAGCAGTGCGACCCCGATGAGGATCGTGACGCCCAGGAGGAGCTCCCGCGCCCACGGCATCAGTCGACGCTCCCGAGCGTCTCGACGAGGCCCCCGCCAGCGACCGTCCGCACGCCCGCGTGCCAAACGTGCTCGACGCGGCCGGGCAGCTCGCGGCCAAGGTATGGGGAGTTCACCGAGCGGCCCCGGAGGTCGCTCGTGGCGAAGTCGCGTTTCACGCTCGGGTCGACGAGCGTGAGCTGGGCGGGCTCCCCGATGCCGAAGGCCCTGCCGTACCCGCGCAGCCCACCGATTCGTGCCGGCGCAGCCGACATGACCCGGGCGACGTCCTGCCAGCCGAGCAAGCCCGTGTCGACCATCGCCGCCTGCACGACGGAGAGGGCGGACTCGAGCCCGACCATGCCGTTGGCGGCCTCTGCCCACGCGCACTCCTTGTGCTCGGTGGGGTGGGGGGCGTGGTCGGTCGCGATGATGTCGATCGTCCCGTCGACGAGCCCGGCGCGCAGCGCCTCGACGTCTTCGGCACGGCGCAGCGGCGGGTTCACCTTGTACCGCGCGTCGTAGGTCTCCGCGAGCTCGTGGGTGAGGAGCAGGTGGTGCGGCGTCGCCTCCGCCGTCACCGCGATCCCCCGCGCCTTCGCCCAGCGGATGACGTCGACCGAGCCGGCGGTCGAGACATGGCAGATGTGCAGTCGGGCGCCGACGTGCTCGGCGAGGAGCACGTCGCGGGCGATGATCGACTCCTCGGCGACGGAGGGCCAGCCGGCGAGCCCGAGGCGCGCGGACACCTCGCCCTCGTGCATCTGCGCGTCCTCGGTGAGGCGCGGGTCCTGCGCGTGTTGGGCGATGACGCCGCCGAACGTCTTGACGTACTCGAGGGCGCGGCGCATGAGCAGCGGGTCGTGGACGCAGTACCCGTCGTCGGAAAAGACTCGGACCTCGGCGCGCGAGGTCGCCATCGCCCCGATCTCGGCGAGGCGCTCCCCCGCGAGCCCGACGGTGACGGCGCCGATCGGGCGCACGGTCGCGTAGCCCGAGCGCTCCCCGAGCGACTGCACCTGCTCGACGACCCCAGCCGTGTCCTGTACCGGCAGCGTGTTCGCCATCGCGAAGACCGCGGTGAACCCCCCGGCCGCCGCCGCCCGCGTGCCCGTCAGCACCGTCTCGGACTGCTCGAAGCCGGGTTCCCTCAGGTGCGTATGCAGGTCGACGAGCCCGGGCAGGGCGATCAGCCCGGAGGCGTCGACCGTCTCGTCGGCGTGACCCGCGGGCGCCACGAAGCGGCCGCCCGCCAGCCAGAGGTCGGTGCGATCACCGCTGGGCAGGGTCGCATCGACGACCCGGACGACCCGATCGCCAGTTCCGGTCTGCGTCATGAGGCCTCCCCGGTCGCGAGCAAGTGGTAGAGCACCGACATCCGGACCGAGACGCCGTTGGCCACCTGGTCGAGCACGGTCGACTGCGGGCTGTCGGCAGCGGCTGCGGAGATCTCGAGGCCGCGGTTCATCGGCCCGGGGTGCATGACCATCGTACGCGCTGGGAGCCGGGCGAGGCGCGCGTCGGTGAGCCCCCACTGCCTGGCGTACTCGCGCTCGCTCGGGAAATACGCCGCGTGCATCCGCTCATGCTGAATGCGGAGCATCATGAGCACATCAGGACCGTCGGCGATCGCCGCGTCGAGATCGACGCCGACGGTCACCGGCCAGGAGGCGGTGCCGTACGGCAACAGGGTTGCGGGCGCGACGAAGCGGACCTCGGCCCCGAGCGTGCGCAGCAGCCACAGGTTCGACCGTGCGACGCGGGAGTGCAGCACGTCGCCGACGATCGTGACGGTCACCCCGTCGAGACCCTGGCCTCGGCTGGCCTCGCCGTGGAGTCGGCGGCGGATCGTGAACGCGTCGAGCAGCGCCTGCGTCGGGTGCTCGTGCGCACCGTCGCCGGCGTTGACGACGCCCGCATCGATCCAGCCCGCATGGGCCAGCGTGTGCGGGGCGCCGCTCGCGGGGTGACGGATGACGACGCCGTCGGCGCCCATCGCGTGCAGGGTCCGGGCAGTGTCCTTGAGCGACTCGCCCTTCGACAGGCTCGAGCCCTTGGCGCTGAAGTTGATGACATCGGCTGATAGCCGCTTCGCCGCGACCTCGAAGGAGATCCGGGTCCGGGTCGAGTCTTCGACGAAGAGGTTGACGACGGTGCGGCCGCGCAGCGTCGGCAGCTTCTTCACCTCGCGCCCGGAGACCGCCGCCATGTCTTCGGCGGTGTCCAGGATGGCGATGGCCGCATCCCTGGGCAGCGCCTGTGTCGTGAGCAGGTGCCTCACTGGATGGCCACCTCTTCGTTGCCATCGATCTCGTGCAGCCGCACGTGGATGCGCTCGGACGTCGCGGACGGCAGATTCTTGCCGACAAAATCAGCACGGATGGGCAGCTCACGGTGGCCGCGGTCGACCAGGACCGCCAGCCGCACCGCCTTCGGGCGACCGATCGCGGCCACCGCGTCCAGTGCCGCGCGGATCGTGCGCCCGCTCATGAGGACGTCGTCGACGAGGACGACCGTCTTGCCGTCGATCCCACCATCGGGGATCGAGGTCGGATGCGTCGCCCGCGTGGGCTGGCGACCGAGGTCGTCGCGGTACATCGTGACGTCGAGGGTGCCGACACTCGCGCAGCCGGGCTCGATCGACTCGAGCGTCGCGGCGAGCCGCGTCGCGAGGATCGCACCCCGGGTCGGGATCCCGAGGAGCACGAGGTCCGAGGAGCCCTTGCTCGACTCGACGATCTCGTGCGCGATGCGCTTGAGCGCGCGCCGGATGTCGTCGGCCTGCAGGACGACGTTCCCGTGGACGACCAACGGGACTCCCTTCTTCACCTTTTCCGTCTCACAGGACGGGCTTCAAGGCTGCGGGCACGAGTATAGACCCGGCCGACTGCGGGTCCGCTGCACTCAGTCGCGTGCGTCGCCGATCCGAGCGAGGACGCCATTGATGAATCGGGCAGAGTCGGCGGTCGAGTGCGTCGCCGCGGACTCGACGGCCTCCGCGATAGCCGCTGGCGCGGGGACCTCCGGATTGTGGAGCAGTTCCCAGACCCCGATCCGCAGCAGCGCCCGATCAACGGCGGGCATCCGCTCGAGCGGCCAGTCGAGCGCGTACGTCCGGATGGTCTCGTCGATCTCGTCGGCGTGCTCGATCACGCCCCGCACGATCGTCGAGGCGTACGCCCAGGACGCCGCCCGGGCGGGCTCGCGGGCGGCACGGGCGGTCTCGGCCTCAAGCGCCTCGGTCAGCGATTGGCCGCGCACATCGGCGCTGTACAGGAGGTCGAGGGCGCGCTTGCGCGCCTTCGTACGGGCCGACACGGTCTGTCAGTCGTTGACGCGGCCGAGGTACGAGCCGTCTCGGGTGTCGACCTTGACCTTCGTGTCCGACTCCAGGTAGAGCGGGACCTGGATCTCGTACCCCGTCTCCAGGGTGGCGGGCTTTGTCCCCGCCGAGCTGCGGTCGCCCTGCAGCCCCGGGTCGGTGTGGGTGACGGTGAGCACGACCGAGGCCGGCAACTCGATGTAGAGGGGCTCGCCCTCGTGGATCGCGAGCATGACCGTCTGGTTCTCGAGCATGAAGTTCGCGGCGTCGCCGACGATCGTGCCGGGCACGGTGAGCTGGTCGTAGTCCTGCAGGTCCATGAAGACGAAGTCGGCGCCGTCCTGGTACAGGTACTGGTAGTCGCGCCGGTCGACCGTTGCGAAGTCGATCTTCGTGCCCGCGTTGAAGGTGCGGTCGAGGGTCTTGCCCGTCACCACATTCTTCAGCGTCGTGCGCACGAATGCGCCGCCCTTGCCGGGCTTGACGTGCTGGAAGTCGGTCACATTCCAGAGCTGGCCCTCCAGGGAGAGCACGGAGCCCTTTTTGATGTCGTTCGTCGTCGCCATGCGCATTCCTCTCGCCGAAACGGCCCGCGCAAGTCTAGCTGGCGCTACGCGCTCGCCAGGATCGCCTCGACCGCGAGCCCATAGCCGCCGAAGCCGAAGCCCGCGATGACGCCCGTCGCGACCCCCGAGATGACGCTGCGGTGGCGGAACGTCTCGCGCGCGTACGGATTGGTGATGTGGACCTCGATGAGCGGCAGACCCGCCTTCGTCACAAGCGCTGCGGCATCGCGGAGCGCGTACGAGTAGTGGGTGAATGCGGCGGGATTGAGGATGACGGGTCGCTTCGCGTCGACCGCCTCGTGCAGCCAGTGCACGAGCTCCGCCTCGTCATCGGTCTGGCGGACCTCGATCGTCGCGCGGCTGGCGACGAGATCCGTCAGGAGCCCGGTGAGCGCGTCGAGATCCTGGTGCCCGTACACGTCGGGCTCACGGCTGCCGAGCCGCCCGAGATTCGGACCATTGAGCACGAGGATCGAGACCACCTCACGAGCCTACTGCCCGAGGGTCACCAGCTGCCGAGGAGAGTCGCGAGCGCGGCGAGCGCGGCAGGGCCGGCGGTCGAGGTCCGGAGGATCTCGGGGCCGAGCCGGGTGAGCCTCGCGCCGACCGCCTCGAGCGTGTGTAGCTCGAACGGGTCGATGCCACCCTCCGGGCCGACCACGAGCTCGATGCGGGCCGGTGACCGCTCGGGGTCGACCGCGGTCGCAGTCACGATGTCGCGCAGCGAGGTCGCCGCACTCGGCTCGAGCACGAGGGTGAGCACCCCCGCCTGACCCGCGCGGGTGGCGAGGTCGGCGGTCGAGGCGAGGTCGCCGACGGTGGGGACGCTCGGCCGGATCGCCTGCTTGGCTGCCTCCCGGCAGATCGTGCGCCAGCGCTCGACGCCTTTGGCCGCTTTCGGTCCCGCCCAGCGAGACACCGAGCGCGCGGCCTGCCAGGGCACGACCCCGGTCACGCCGAGCTCGGTTGCCGCCTGCACGGCGAGCTCGTCGCGGTCGCCCTTCGCGAGCGCCTGCACGAGCCAGAGCTCCGGGCGTCGCGGCGACTCGACGACGACCTCCTCGATGTCGATCGCGACGGCGTCGGCCGCGACCTGCACGACGGGGCCCCAGCCGATGCGGCCTCGGCCGTCCCCGATACCGATCCGCTCGCCGGTGCGCACCCGTGCCACCTGTGCGGCGTGACGCGCATCGGGACCGTGCATCGCGACACGGCGCCCGACCTCGAAGGCGATGACATCGAGCGACTCGTTGAGGTACAGCGAGGCCACGATCAGAAGAAGCCGTGGAAGCGGTCCCGCAAGCGTGCGAAGAGCCCTTGCCGGAAGGTGGCGAATGCGGGGGGCGCCTCCGAGCGCAGCTCCCGGAATCGCTCGATGAGCTCCCGCTCCTTGCCGCTGAGCCGCTCCGGGGTGATGACCTGCACGGCGATGCGGAGGTCGCCCCGCCCGACGCCGCGGAGCCGACCGACGCCGCGGCCCTTCACGACAATGGCATCCCCTGATTGGGCACCCTCGGGCAGCTCCACCTCGACCTCCCCGTCGAGCCCCGCGAGGGTGACCGTGCGGCCAAGCACCGCGTCGACCATGGCGGTCTCGAGCGTCGCGAGCAGGTCGTCGCCGCTGCGGCTGAAGACGTCATGGTGACGCACGGTGATTTCGACGTACAGGTCGGCGTTCGGCCCACCAGCCGGGCCGGCCTCGCCCTGGCCGCGGAGCTGGATGCGCATGCCGGTGTCGATGCCGGCCGGGATGTCGACGGACACCGTCTTCGTCGCCCGGACCCGACCCTCTCCCTGGCAGCTCGTGCACGGGTACGGGATGAGCGTGCCGTAGCCGCGGCAGGTGCCGCACGGCGCCGAGGTGACCACGGTCCCTAGCAGTGAGCGCATCTGACGCTGGACGTGCCCGGAGCCGCCGCAGATATCGCAGGTCACCTCGCTCGTGCCCGGCTGGACGCAGGCCCCATCGCAGGTCGCACAGGTGACCGCTGTCGCGACCTCGACGTCGCGCACCGTCCCGGCGATGACGTGCTCGAGGTCGAGCTCGATCCGCAGCAGCGCGTCCTGGCCTCGCTCCCGCCGGGACCTGGGACGATTGCCCCCGCCGCCAGCCGCCGAACCGAAGAAGCTCGAGAACACGTCGCCGAAGCCACCGAAGTCCCCGAAGCCGCCACGGCCGCCGAGGTCGTACTCCTGGCGCTGCTGCGGGTCGCTCAGCACGTCGTAGGCGTGCGTGACGAGCTTGAACCGCTCGGCTGCTTCGCCGGAGGGGTTGACGTCCGGGTGGAGCTCCCGCGCGAGGCGTCGGTACGCCTTCTTGATGTCCTCCTGGCTCGCGTCCCTCGCCAGGCCGAGGGTCTCGTAATGGTCGACCGCCACATTCACTCCTGTTCACCGAGCAGTCGCGACAGGTACCGGGCGACCGCCCGGATCGCCACAATGTTCCCCGGATAGTCCATCCGCGTCGGGCCGATCACACCGAGGCGGGAGCGCCCACCTGGCGTCCCATATCGGCCCGCGAGCACACTCGTGTCATCGAGTCCGAACCCGTCGTGCTCGTGCCCGATCGACACGGCGATGCCATGCTGCTCCGCCTCGAGCTCGCTGAAGAGCCGCAGCAGCGTCACCTGCTCCTCGATCGCTTCGAGCACGGGCGTGATCGAACCGGGGAAGTCGGGCTCGGTGCGAGCGAGATTCGCCGTGCCGGCCATGACGAGCCGGGCCTGGCGGTCGGCGCTCACCTGCTCTCGGAGCTGCTCGACGAGCGCGGTGACGAGGGGGCGCTGACTTGGCGAGAACTCGTCCGCGAAATCATCGAGCGCGACGAGCGCCTCATCGAGCGAGAGCCCGCCGAGCGCTGCATTCGCTCGCGCGCGCACCTCCTCGAGGTCGGCTGGCTCGACCGGCTCGCCGAGGTCGACGATGCGCTGCTCGACCCGGCCGCCGTCGGCGATGAGCACCGTCATCGCCCGCGTCGCGCCGAGCGGCAGGATCTCGACGTGCCGCACCCGCTGCACCCCGAGCGTCGGGTACTCGATGACCGCAACCTGGCTCGTGAGCTGGCTGAGCAGCCGGACGGTGCGCGCGAGCACGTCATCGAGGTCGACGGCCTGGCCGAGGAACGACTCGATCGCGTGCCGCTGCGCGCTCGTCAGCGGGCGCAGCGAGCTGATCTGATCGACGAATGCGCGGTAGCCCTTATCGGTCGGGATGCGGCCCGAGGAGGTGTGCGGTGCCGCGATGAGGCCGTCCTCCTCGAGCGCCGCCATGTCGTTGCGGATCGTCGCGCTCGACACGCCGAAGCCATGCCGCTCGACGATCGCCTTCGAACCGACCGGCTCCCGGGTCGCGACATAGTCCTCGACGATGACCCGAAGGACCTCGAGGCCGCGTTCCGAGACCATGTCGCCTTCCTGCTGACGTTCGTGCGGGGTCGTGACTGGCACTCCGACCCGATGACTGCCAACTCTAGCAAGCGCGGCTGGGGCGCCCCGCGCATTCCTCCCGGCCCAGAAATGCGGAAGGGCCCCGCGGACTGCGGGACCCTTCCGAACAGAACAAGCTGCTCACACGGCAGGCGGCGTCTGCGGCGGTGCCGCGGGCGGCGCGGTGGGGCCCTGCGGCGACGAGTAGCCCTGGTCGGGCACCCCGCCGAACGTGGTGGTGTCCTGGAAGAACGCACCCCACTTGTGCCAGAACGGAGCCGGGACGCCGCTCTGCGCGCCCGTGCGCCAGGTCGAGCTGTCGAAGCCGACGACCAGCAGCCAAATGATCGTCAGCAGACCACCGAAGATCGTCCAGCCGACGAGCTCCTTGCCGAGCTTCTGGTTCGTGCGCAGCACCATCACGACGAGCATCGCGAGCGGGGCCAGCGCGAGGATCCACCCGATGATCGGGATCTGTGCGAGCAACCCGCCGCCGATCGCGACGATCAGGTACACCCACGGGCTGAGATCGACGAGCTTCGCCCAGAGCATGGTGTTGTAGACCGGGATCCACGCCACCGCCGGTGTCGCGACACCGGCCTTCTGGAAGAGTTTGGTCAGGGCGATCGCCGACAGGACGTAGCTCACGATCACGAAGATCAACGGCAACACGAGCGAGAGCAACAACACTGCGGCCAAGGCGTCGCTGTTATACAAAGGGTTCCTCCTTGATCCGACGGGCGGAAACTCCGACCGTTGTCACCTTTGGCAACGGACTCAGGATAGTCACAGCTTGAGGACAATGTGGGCATTCACGAGGACAATTCCCGAATCCGTGGGTTCGGCGCCATCGGTTCAGACCAGCAGCGCGCGCACGACGGTGTCGGCGAGCAGACGGCCCCGCAGCGTCGGGACGACTCGGCCCCGGATCGCCGCAGCGCCATCGACGAGCCCGTCCGCGATGAGCCCGGGCACCGCGTGCCGCCCGTGTGCGTCGAGCCTGGCGATCGGCAGCCCGTCGGAGATGCGGGTGCGCAGCAGCACATCCTCGCGATACCGATCCTCGGACGTGAGCAGCTCGCGCGCCAGTGCGGGCGACTCGCCGGCGGCGATGCGCTGGCCGTACGCGCTCGGGTGCTTCACGTTCCACCAGCGCACCCCGCCGATGTGGGAGTGCGCCCCGGGGCCGATCCCCCACCAGTCCTCGCCGGTCCAGTAGGCGAGGTTGTGACGCGAGCGCTGCTGGGACCCGCGCGACCAGTTGCTCACCTCGTACCAGTCGTAGCCGGCGGCCGCGAGCGCCGCGTCCGCGCATGCATACATGTCGGCGTGGAGGTCGTCATCGGGGGCGGTGAGCTCCCCGCGACGGATCCGGGCGGCGAGCTTCGTGCCGTCCTCGACGATGAGGGCGTACGCCGACACATGGTCGGGCTCGAGCGCGAGCGCCGAGTCGACACTCGCCTGCCAGTCCTCCAGCGACTCCCCCGGCGTCCCGTAGATGAGGTCGAGGCTCACGGCGAGCCCCGCCTCCCGAGCCCAGTCGACGACCTGCGGCACGCGGGCCGGGTCGTGCGTGCGGTCGAGCGTCGCGAGCACGTGCGGGACCGCGGACTGCATGCCGAAGGAGACCCGGGTGACCCCGCCGTCCGCGAGCCGCCGCAGCGCGTCCCGGTCGACCGAGTCCGGATTCGCCTCCGTCGTCACCTCGGCACCATCAACGAGCCCGAATGCGTCGCGCACGGCATCGAGCATCGTCACGAGATCCGTGGCGGGCAGCAGCGTCGGCGTGCCGCCGCCGAAGAACACCGTGCTCGCGGCGCGCGTGGGCAACCCGGTGCGCTCGATCACCTCGCGCGCGAAGCCGACCTCGTGGACCGCCTGCCCCGCGAAGTCCTCCTGCCGAGCGCCGAGGAGCTCGGTCGAGGTGTAGGTGTTGAAATCGCAGTACCCGCAGCGCACGCGACAGAACGGCACGTGCAGATACACCCCGAATGCGCGGGTCGCCGCGCCGTCGAGGACACTCGGCGGGAGTGCGCCATCCGTGGGCGCGACGTCACCGTCGGGCAGTGCTCCCATCCCTCAATCCTCCTCGCCCATTCCGGTGGTTGCCCAAATCTGCTGGTGGTCGCTGCACTTCACCAGCAGATTTGGGCAACCACCGGATCCAGCTCAGAGGTCGACGGCGTAGAGCTGCTCGGCACCCGCCGTCGCCGCGGGGGCCTGCGAGTGCGCCTCCGGCAGGAGCTGCGTCGCGTAGAACTCGGCGAGCGCAAGCGCATCCGCGGGCGCGTCCTCGTCCAGCGCGGCCTTCGCGAGCAGCCAGGCGCAGACGTTCACCGCCCAGATCCGCTGGTATGGCACCGAGCCGGCGAGCACCGAGGCCCGGTCGCCCGCCGCGCCCGTCTTGAGCATCCAGCCGGTCGTCTGCTCGAGCACGCCCAGGGAGGAATCGAGGTGCGCCGCAATCGTCGCCTGCCGGTCCCCCGCCGCCCGCAGCGTCGGGAGCAGCTCGCGCATCTCGGCGATGAACTCGAGGAACGACTGGCCGTCGCGCACGGCCAGCTTGCGCCCGACGAGGTCCGCGGCCTGCACGCCGTTCGTGCCCTCATACAGCAGCGTGATGCGCACATCCCGCCAGAGCTGGCTCGCACCCGTCTCCTCGATATAGCCGTGACCGCCGTGGATCTGGATGTTGATCGACGCGTTCTCCAGGCCCATCTCGGTGCCGTAGGACTTGCACAGCGGCGTGAGCAGCCCCGCCATCTCCTCGGCGCGGGCGCGAACGGCCCCGTCGGGGTGCTGCTCGGCGAGGTCGATGTTGATCGAGTTCAGGTGGAGCAGGTAGCGCAGCGCCGCAATCGTCGAGCGCTGCGTCATGAGCATCCGGCGCACGTCGGGGTGACCGAGGATCGTCGCCTCACCGGTGACCGTGCGGCCCTGGACGCGCTGCTTCGCGTACTCGAGGGACTGCTGGTGGGCGCGCACCGACTGCGAGAGGCCCTGCATGCCGACGGACAGGCGTGCCGCATTCATCATGACGAACATGGCGCGCATGCCTTTGTGCTCATCGCCGACGAGCCAGCCCTTCGCCCCGTCGAACTGCATGACGCAGGTCGGCGAGCCGTGGATGCCGAGCTTGTGCTCGATGCCGATCGCGCTGACCGGGTTGCGCGCCCCGAGCTCGCCATCCGGCGTGGGCAAGAACTTCGGGACGACAAAGAGCGAGATGCCCTTCGTGCCCTCCGGCGCGCCCGGGGTGCGGGCGAGGACGAGGTGGATGATGTTGTCGGTGAGGTCGTGCTCGCCCCAGGTGATGAAGATCTTGCCGCCCGTGATCGACCAGCTGCCGTCGTCATTCGGCACGGCCTTCGTCGTCAGCGCGCCGACATCGGTGCCGGCCTGCGGCTCCGTGAGATTCATGGTGCCCATCCACTCGCCGGAGATCATCCGCGGCAGATAGAGGTCCTTGAGTTCGTCGGAGGCATACGCGAGGAATGCGTCGGCGAAGCCGTGCGTGAGCAGCGGCCCGAGGGAGAACGCCATATTCGAGGACTGCACCAGCTCCTGGATCGCGGAGCCGACCGTCTGGGGGAAGTCACCGCCGCCGTACTGCGACGGGAAGGACGGGCTGAGCCAGCCCGAGGCCATGAGCTTGTCGTACGCGGGCTTGAAGCTCGGCGGCGTGACGACCACGCCATCGCCCTGATAGGTCGACCCGACGACATCGCCCTCGCGGTTCGTCGGCGCGACCACCTCGGCCATGAATGCGCCGGCCTCCTCGATGAGGCTGCCGACGGTCTCGAGATCGGCGTGCGCGTACTGCTCGAGCTCGGCGAGGCGATCGTACCCGGCCACCTTGAGCGAGAAGAGGATGTCATCGACGGGCGGGCGATAGTCAGTCACGCGTCACACTGTAATCGGGCGTGCTGGCTGCGATGCGCAACTTGGTGGGCGGCGACAACTCGGGAGGCTCCCGGGGGCTGAGGCGGGGGCGGAACCGCGCAAAGCCCTCCTACGCAGGCGCGACCCTCCCGGCCCAACGCCGCGTGCGCTGCGTCGACTCGATGGCGCCGCTACGAGGTCGGCCGAGCACCCCAGTTGGCCTCGAGCGGATCCGCGCCGATCCGCTCACCCGTCTCGAGCGAGGCGAGCGCCAGGAGGTCCCCCGCATCGAGCTCAAAGTCGAACACTTCGATGTTCTGGCGGATCCGATCCGGGTGCACCGACTTCGGGATCGCGATGAGCCCCTGCTGTAGATGCCACCGGATGAGCACCTGTGCGGGGCTGCGCTCGTGGCGGCGTGCGACTGCCGCGACGATGGGGTCGCCGAGCAGGGTGTTCGTCTCCCCACCCCACGAGCCGGGCGCACCCCCGAGCGGACTCCAGGACTCGACCGCGATGCCTCGCGTCCTGCAGAATGCGCGGAGCGGCTGCTGCGGGAATCGTGCGTGCAACTCGACCTGGTTCACCGCGGGCACGATGCTGCCTGCCGCGATGACCTCCTCGAGCTGCTCGGCCGTGAAATTCGATACGCCGATCGCGCGGGCCTTCCCGGCCCCCAGTGCCGCCTCGAGCGCGAGCCACGTCTCGATCCGGCGCGCCGCGTCCTGCAGCGGCCAGTGGATGAGCACGAGGTCGACATGGTCGAGGCCGAGCCGCCGAAGGCTCGCATCGAGCGCCGGCCCCGCACGATCCGCACCGTGGTCCGAATTCCACAGCTTGGTCGTCACGAAGACCTCGTCGCGTGGGACGCGACTCGCGGCGATGCCGCGGCCCACCGCTTCCTCGTTCCGGTAGGCGGCTGCGGTGTCGATGTGGCGGTAGCCGGCCTCGGCGATCGCAAACCGCACCGCCGCCTCGGTCTCCGCAGGGCTCGCCTGCCAGACACCGAGCCCGAGCTGCGGGATCTCGACGCCGTTGTTGAGGGTGATGACCGGTGTGTCAGCCAACTTGCGCGCTACGCCCCGCCCCAGTCCCGCACCGGGCGCCCCTGCCCGTCGTGCGCGGCCCCGACGAGGATATAGATCCAGTCGATGAGCGGCCAGATGCCGGCGGTCGCCCAGCCGACCAGGAGCTTGGCGATGCCCAGCCCGATGTTGCCGAGGTAGAAGCGGTCGATCCCGAGCACGCCAAGGAAGAATCCGAGGATGGCGGCGACAGCGCGACTCTTGGGGGACATGGCGTCAGTGTATGGGGTCAGGGTCACCGGTGGTGCCGCCATCAAGGCCAGAAGCTACTTCTTGTCCTTCGACTCCACGTCGCCGGACAGCGCGGCGATGAACGCCTCCTGGGGGACCTCGACGCGGCCGACCATCTTCATGCGCTTCTTGCCCTCCTTCTGCTTCTCGAGGAGCTTGCGCTTGCGGGAGATGTCGCCGCCGTAGCACTTGGCGAGGACGTCCTTGCGGATGGCGCGGATGTTCTCCCGCGCGATGATGCGGGAGCCGATCGCCGCCTGGATCGGGACCTCGAACTGCTGCCTCGGGATGAGCTTCCGGAGCCGCTCGGTCATGAGCGTGCCGTAGGCGTAGGCCTTGTCGCGGTGCACGATCGCGCTGAAGGCGTCGACCTGCTCCCCCTGCAGCAGGATGTCGACCTTGACGAGGTCGGCGGCCTGCTCCCCCGCCGGCTCGTAGTCGAGCGAGGCGTAGCCGGCGGTGCGGGACTTCAGCTGGTCGAAGAAGTCGAAGACGATCTCGCCGAGCGGGATCGTGTAGCGGATCTCGACGCGGTCCTCGCCGAGGTACTCCATGCCGATGAGGGTGCCGCGGCGCTGCTGGCACAGCTCCATGATGGTGCCGACGTAGTCCTTCGGCGCCAGGATCGCGGCCTTGACCATCGGCTCCAGCACCTCGCTGATCTTCGCACCGGTCGGGAACTCGGACGGGTTCGTCACCTCGGCCTGCTTGCCGTCCTCCATCCGCACCTGGTAGATGACCGACGGCGCCGTCGTGATGAGATCGAGCCCGAATTCGCGCGACAGCCGCTCGGTGATGATCTCGAGGTGGAGCAGGCCGAGGAAGCCGCAGCGGAAGCCGAAGCCAAGCGCGACCGAGGTCTCCGGCTCGTACTGCAGCGACGCGTCGGACAGCTTGAGCTTGTCGAGGGCCTCCCGGAGCACCGGGTAGTCGGACCCGTCGATCGGGTACAGGCCGCTGAACACCATCGGCTTCGGGTCGACATACCCAGCGAGCGGCTCGGCCGCGGGCCGCTGCGCGGTCGTGATCGTGTCGCCGACCTTCGACTGCCGGACATCCTTCACGCCCGTGATGAGGTACCCGACCTCGCCGACCGAGAGCCCCTTCGAGGGCACCGGCTCGGGGGCGGAGACCCCGATCTCGAGCAGCTCATGCACCGATCCCGTCGACATCATCTGGATCCGCTCCCGCGGATTCATCCGGCCATCGACCATCCGCACATAGGTGACGACACCGCGATACGCGTCGTACACGGAGTCAAAGATCATCGCGCGGGCCGGTGCGGCCGGGTCGCCGACGGGAGGAGGAATGCGGGCGACGACCTCGTCGAGGAGGGCTTCGACCCCGACACCCGTCTTGCCGGAGACCCGGAGGACGTCGTCCGGGGAGCCACCGAGCAGCTGGGCGATCTCCTTCGCGTACTTCTCCGGGTCCGCGGCAGGCAGGTCGATCTTGTTGAGGACGGGGATGATCTCGAGGTCGTTCTCCAGAGCGAGGTACAGGTTCGCAAGCGTCTGGGCCTCGATGCCCTGCGCCGCATCGACGAGCAGGATGGCGCCCTCACAGGCGGCGAGCGAGCGTGACACCTCGTAGGTGAAGTCGACGTGGCCCGGGGTGTCGATCATGTTGAGCGCGAAGGTGTCGGCCCCGACCTGCCATGGCATCCGGACGGCCTGCGACTTGATGGTGATGCCGCGCTCGCGCTCGATGTCCATGCGGTCGAGGTACTGCGCGCGCATGTCCCGGTCCGCGACGACGCCGGTGACACCGAGCATCCGATCGGCGAGCGTGGACTTGCCGTGGTCGATGTGCGCGATGATGCAGAAGTTCCGGATCGCCTCGGCGGGCGTCGCGGCGGGGATGAACGGGGTCGAGGCGCGTGGCATGGCGGGGTCCATCATCCCAGACCCGGCCGGGTCCCGGGCGCAGGCAGCCGGGCACTGACTAACGTGGCCATTGTGAACCAGGCTCGGTTCGTGCTCGTGCACGGGCTCCTCACCTCGCGGACCATGTGGCGGCCGCAGGTCGCCGCGCTCGAGGCCGCGGAGGCAATGGTGGTCGCGCCCGATCTGCCGGGGCATGGTCTGCGGCACGACGCCTTCACCATCGATGCCGCCATGGCCACGATTGACGACGCGATCGACGCGCTGCCCGGCCACGGTCCGGTCGTCCTCGTCGGCCTCTCCCTCGGTGGCTATCTCGTCATGGAGTACGCGGGCCGACATCACGAGCGCATCGACGGCCTCATCCCCATGGCGTGCACGACCCCGCCCATCACCTTCGGCCTCGACGTATATCGGGTGATCAGCACCATGCTGATTCGGCAGGGTGGGCGGGCGGTGCGGACACAGCGTCTCGCGCAGACGATCGCGCTCGGGCCGGAAGGTGCTGAGGACATGCTCGCGGGCGGGTTCAGTCTCAGTCCAGCCCTCGATGCCCTCAACGCCGTCGCCCACCTCGACCCGATCACCTCCGTCCATCGAGCGGCGTCGGCTGGCACGCCGATCTGGTTCGTCTCGGGGCAGTTCGATCAGATGCGACTCGGTGAGCACCGGTTCTGGCGGGCCGCGCCACGGGCCTGGCACACGATTGTGCCGTTCGCCCCACACATCGTCAGCCTCGCGAACCCGGTCGGCATCAGCCGCCTCCTCACTCAAGTCGCGAAAGCCATCACAGACGGCGCGTTGCAGATCGCCTCCGGCCCCGACGCCTGATAAACTCGCTCCTTGGCTTCCGCGCGTCCCACCGCGCGACACCTCGGCAGGACCCCTCTACCCGGCCGGGACCATCCCATTGGCCGACACAACGAGAAGGATCCTTCCTTGGCGAACATCAAGTCCCAGATCAAGCGCAACAAGCAGAACGAGAAGGCGCACGAGCGCAACAAGGCGGTCAAGAGCGAGCTGAAGACCGCGGTGCGTCGCACCCGCGAGGCCGTCGCTGCCGGCGACAAGGCGAAGGCTACCGAGGCACTGCATGCCGCGAACCGCAAGCTCGACAAGGCGGTCTCGAAGGGCGTCATTCACAAGAACCAGGCCGCGAACCGCAAGTCGGCGATCGCCGGGCAGGTCGCCGCGCTCTGAGCAGCCGGTCGGACCACTGCAGTCCGATCCGAGGGCCCCGCTCCGGCGGGGCCTTTCGCATTCCGTCGGATATCGCGACGAATGCGCGGCGCACGCCGGCCCTCACCGCCCGCAGTGCGGGTCCACCGAGGGCACGATCCCCTCGATGAGGTACGGGTCGACCGCGTCCCGGACGCAGGCCACCGCGTAGTCGCCCCCCCTCGCCGCAGCCGTTCCAGTCGACCTTTTGGTCAGCGAACCGCGCCGGGACCTGTGCCCCGACGGGAGGCGCAGTCGGCACGCCCGACGGCTCCGGTCCGACGACCACGGGTGTGCAGTCGCTCGCCGCGTGCACTGCGACGACGAGCATCGCCGGCCCGATGCCACGACGTCCCGCCGTCCGGGCACCCGCGCGCCGCGTTCGCTACACCCCGCGCGCCGCCACTACACGCACCATCCGCTCGAGGGCATATACGGGGTCGCGACTCCCGCCCTTGACGGCCGCATCTGTCGCGGCGATCGCCGCCACCGCATTCGCCAGTCCCTCGTCACTCCAGCCGGCAACATCGCGCCGGGCCCGGTCGACCTGCCAGGGCGCCATGCCGAGCCTCCCGGCGAGCGCGCCCCCAGCGCCGCGCGCGCCCGCGACCTTCGCCATGCCGCGGAGCTTCATCGCGAATGCGGCGACGACTGGGACGGGATCAGCACCGGAATCGAGGGCGTGACGGAGCAGCACGAGCGCGTCGCCGGTGCGCCCGGCCAGCGCCGCGTCGGCGACATCGAAGGCGGTCGTCTCGATCCGCCCGCCGTGATACCGGGACACCTCCGCCTCGGTGATGTCCCCGTCGACATCGTCGAGGAGCTGCCGCACCGCTCCCGCGAGCTCCGCGAGGTCGTCGCCGAACGCGGCGACGAGGGCGCGGACCGCCCCCGGCGCGATCCGGCGGCCCGCGGCCCGCACCTCAGCGCCGACGAACTCCGCGCGCGCCTGGTCACCCTTGATCTCCGTGCACGCGACCTCGATCGCGCCACCGGTGCCGCTGCGGATCGCGTCGAGCAGCCGCTTGCCGCGCACCCCGCCGCTATGCCGGAGGAGCACGACCGTGTCGTCGGCGGGCGCGCCAAGGTATGCGATCGCCTCATCGAGGAATGCGTCAGTGCAGCGCTCGACGCCGCTCACCCGGATGAGTCGCGCCTCGCCGAAGAGCGACGGGCTCGCGAGGGTGATGAGCTCGCCCGGCGCGTACGCATCGGCCGCGAGATCGCTCACCTCGAGCCCGGGGTCCTGCTCGCGGAGCCGGTCCCGCAGCAGACCGCTCGCCCGATCGGCGAGGAACTGCTCCGGCCCACTCAGCAGCACGACGGGTGCCGGGCGGATCTCGTGCCACGGCACACCAGTGGGCGATGCCGGACCGCGCGAAGAGCGGGAGGTCGACGCGCGGGCCATGCGGTCCAGGCTACTTCGCCCCACCGACGTCGATGACGTGGGTGGCGCGCGTGCACGCCGCAGTCCAGCGCCCAGCGGTCAGCCCGGTGCCCGTGCGCGCCACAGCCGAAGGCCGCCCGGCTCATCGAGGGACATGAGCAGCAGTCCATCAGCATCGGTGCGGCCGATGAGCGCGCCGAGCCCCTCGAGGAGCTCGAGCGCGGCCGCGGTCGGATGCCCGTAGTCGTTGTCGCGGCCGACGCCGAGGATCGCGACACGTGGGGCGAGCGCCGCATACAGGTCGGCATGCTGATCCGCGCTGCCGTGGTGGCTCACTTTGACGACGTCGGCACCGCCCCCGAGATCACGACCGAGCAGTCGCGCCTGGGCGGTGGCCCCGAGGTCCCCGAGGAACACCGCACTCGTGCCGGCCGCGTCAAGGTCGACTCGCCACACGAGACTCGCGTCGTTGCCTGGCGGCGGCGAGCCACGAGCGGGTGGCCACAGCACCCGCCACGGCGCCCCGCCGAGTGTTCCCCGGATCCCCTCGACGCCGGCCACGATCCGCGCCCCACCGGCGGCGAGCGGTGCGAGCACGGCGTCCGCCGAGGCGGCGTCCGCGGGGCCCGTCAGGACCGTGTCGACGCGGCCGAGCACCGCATTCGTCCCGCCGACGTGATCGCGGTCGAAGTGGCTGAGCACGAGCAGATCGACCCGGACCACACCAAGATCGTGGAGGCAAGCCGCAAGCGCGCCGGGGTCGGGTCCCGTGTCGAGGAGCGCGACGGCACCGCCGCCTCGCACGACGACCGCGTCACCCTGCCCAACGTCGCACATGGCCACGACCCAGTCAGCCGGACGTGTCAGCGCCGCGACCAGCGCGGGCCCCGCGAGCGCACCGGTGTACGCCATCCCAATGCCAAGCACGAGCATCCCGGCGAGCAGGCGTCGCCGTCCGGTCGTCAGCAGCGTGAGCGCCGCCACCGCGAGCACGCCGGCGTGCAGCGCCATCCCGACCGGGCCCTCCGGCCACGGCAGTGCGGCGCCGGGCCAGGTGGCGAAGGTGGTCGCGACGGAGCCGATCCACTGCGCCGGCAGCCAGCCGAGCCACGCGATGCCCAGCGCCGCCTCCGGCAGTACGGGCGCGAGGAAGCACGCGAGCATGCCGAGGACGGTGCCCACGGGCGCAGCGGGGACGGCGAGCAGATTCGCCACGACGCCATAGGTCGGCAGGGTGGGCTGCACGAGCGCGATCGCCGGCTGCACCGCGAGCTGCGCGGCGACCGGCACCGCGAGGGCGAGCGCTAGCCGCCGCGGCAGCACGCGAGCGGCGAGATCGGCGAGCGGCCCGCTCAGCACGAGGAGCCCCGCCGTCGCGAGCGCCGAGAGCACGAAGCCGAGCTCGACCGCCGCCGCCGGGACCACCCCGAGGATGCCGGTGATCGCCGCACACAGCAGCGGCATCCCTCGCAGCGGGCGCGCCGCGGCAAGGCCGACGAGCGCGAACGCCGCCATGACCGCGGCCCGCACGACCGAGGGCTGCGGGGTGACGAGCAGGACGAATGCGGCGAGCGCCACGAGCGCGAGCACGATTCGCAGCCGCTGCGGGACCCCGAGCAGTGCGCCCCCGACCATGACGGCCCCGACGACGAGGGCGCAGTTCGACCCGGAGACCGCGGTGAGGTGGGTCAGCGAGGTCGCATGCATCGACTCCCGAAGGGCGGGTCCGACCATCGTCTCGTCGCCGATCGCCAGCCCGGGCAGCAGGGCCCCTCCCACCCCCGGCAGATCGACCACGAGCTCCCGGAAACGCTCGCGCAGCGGCTCGGCGAGCATCGCCCAGTCGGGCGCGCTGTCGTACTCGGTGCCACCACTAAGTGCCACGGTGGTCGCAGGCCACGCCGCCGCGGCCGCGGCGACGGCGGTTGCGGGCAGGAATGCGCGCCCGCGAGACACGGTGTCCTCGCGCTGGCCACGTGGTTCCGTCGCCACAGCACCTTGTCTCCGCGAAACCACCTTGCTCCGCCGCGCGAACACAACCGCCGCCACACAGCAGGCGCCGGCGAGCGCCCAGGCGGCGCTGGCCACGAGGGGTGCGGCGGACTCCGCACCAGGCATGCCGAGCAGCCCCGCGACACACCAGGCCACGAGCGCGGCGGGCAGCAGGCGCAGGTCGCGGAGGCCTGCGCGCATCGCTCAGACCGTCACGAGGTCGCGCAGCGTCTCGAGGGTGCGCTCACCGATGCCGCTGACGTCGAGGAGGTCCTCGACCGTCCGGAATCCGCCGTTGGCCTCCCGCCAGCGGATGATCCGTGCCGCGGTGGCGGGGCCGACCCCGGGCAGGGGTTCGAGGCCTGCGGCATCGGCCTGGTTGAGATCGACGAGGCCGTCCGCCCGGACACCGGTGAGCCCGCTCGCCCCGGTAGTACCGCTGCCTCCTGTGGCTCCACCTGGGATCACCTCACCGATCTTGGGGATGCGCAACTGCTCGGCGTCTGCGACGACCCGCGCGAGGTTGACGCCCGCCGGGTCCGCCTCGGCGCTGAGCCCTCCGGCTGCGGCGACCGCGTCCAGGACCCGTGCACCGGCGTCGAGCCGGTACACGCCGGGGCGCGCGACCGCGCCGAGCACGTGGACCAGCACCCCGCCGTCCGTCACCGCTGGCGTCTCAACCGTCACGAGCGGCGCCGCGAGGACCTCCTCGCCGGAGGGGCGCAGCATCGCCGCGAGCACGGTCGCGACGAGCCCGATGATGACGAGCACGAGGGCGGCGCCGAGCACGATGCGCAGGCGTCCCCGCGGCGGCGGGCCGAGTTCGAGCGTCACGCCGGCAGGCTAGTCAGCAGCACCTCGCAGCTGGCACCGCGCGACGAGGCACTGTGGAGGAATCAGCCCTTCGTCGCGATGTTGACGAGTGACGGCGCGCGGACGATGACCTTGACGATCTGCGACTCGCCGATTGCCCGCTGCACGTTCTCCGACGCCCGGGCGAGCGCCTCGAGCTCGGCGTCGGCGATCTTCGCGGGCACCTCGAGCCGGTCGCGCACCTTGCCGTTGACCTGCACGATCGCGGTGACGGTGTCCTCGACGAGGAGCGCCGGGTCCGGGCGGCGCCAGCCGGCAGTGGCGACGGAGGGCGCGTGCCCGAGCCGTTCCCACATCTCCTCGGCCGTGTGCGGCGCGAAGAGGGAGAGGCCGATCGTCAGCACCTCGACGGCCTCGCGGACCGCGGGATCAGCGGGGCCCTGCGACTCGACCGTCCGTCGGATCGCATTCGACAGCTCCATGAGCCGGGCGACGAGGACATTGAACTTCAGCGACTCCGCGAGCTGCGCGCCCTCGGCGAGGAAGCGGTGCGTCGCACGGCGCAGCGCCAGGTCGCCGTCCTGCCAGACGGCCTCCGGCGGCGACGACACGTCCGCCGCGAGCCGGAACGCGCGGCCGAGGAATCGCGCCGCGGCGGCCGGCCGCACGTCATCCCAGTGGATGTTGTCCTCCGGCGGCCCCGCGAAGGCGAGCGCCAGCCGCAGCGCGTCGGCCCCGTGCTCCTCGAGCTGGCCCGCGAAGGTCGCGCCCTCGCCGGATCGCTTGGAGAGCTTCTTGCCGTCGGTGCCGAGGACCATGCCCTGGTTGAGGAGCGCGGAGAAGGGCTCGGTGAAGCTGACGAGGCCCATGTCGAAGAGCACCTTCGTGATGAAGCGCGCGTAGAGCAGGTGGAGGATCGCGTGCTCGACGCCGCCGACATACTGGTCGACGGGTGCCCAACGCTCCGCCGCAGCCGGATCGAATGCGCGGGTGTCGTCCGTCGCGCTGAGGAACCGCAGGAAGTACCACGACGAGTCGACGAAGGTGTCCATCGTGTCGGGGTCGCGCCGAGCGGGGCTCCCGTCGCGGGGGTCCGGTACCTCGACCCAATCGGTCGCCGCGCCGAGCGGGGACTGCCCCTTCGGCTTGAGGTCGAGGCCGTCGGTCGGCGGCAGCACGATCGGCAGCTGGTCCTCCGGGACTGGCACGAGCTCGCCGTCGGCGCCGTGGATGATCGGGATCGGGGTGCCCCAGAAACGCTGGCGAGAGATGAGCCAGTCGCGCAGTCGGTAGTTCTTCGCCGCCCGGCCGGTGCCGCGCTCCTCGAGGAGTTCGATGACCCGGGTGATCGCGTGCTGTTTCGACAGTCCGTCGATCGGACCCGAGTTGATGAGGCGGCCGTCCCCTGCGAGCGCCTTGCCGGTCACCGCGGGGTCGATCTCGGCGAGGTCGACGGGCTGCATCGGCTCCCCGGTCGCTGGGTCGGTGACAATGACCGGGACCGCCCCCGTGACCGGCGCCGTCGTGTCGACGACGACGCGCACCGGGAGGTCGAACTCGCGGGCGAAGTCGAGGTCGCGCTGGTCGTGCGCGGGCACGGCCATGACCGCGCCGTGCCCATAGTCGGCGAGCACGTAGTCGGCGGCCCAGATTGGGAGGCGCTCACCGCTGAGGGGGTTGATGGCCCAGCGACCGAGCGGGACGCCGGTCTTCGGCCGCTCCGCATCCTGCCGCTCGATCTCGGTGAGTCGACCGGTGCGCTCGAGGTACGCCTCGAAGGCCATGCGGACTTCATCGCTCGAGCCCGCCACAAGCTCCGCCGCGAGGTCCGAGTCGGGCGCGACGACCATGAAGGTGGCGCCGTAGAGCGTGTCGGGACGGGTGGTGAAGACCGTGACCGGTTCGTCACGACCCTCGATGACGAAGTCGACGTCCGCGCCGATGGAGCGCCCGATCCAGTTGCGCTGCATCTGCAGCACTCGGCTCGGCCAAGCGCCCTCGAGCTGGTTGAGGTCGTCAAGAAGACGGTCGGCGTACTCGGTGACCCGGAAGTACCACTGCGTCAGCTTCTTCTTGACGACGAGCGCACCGGTGCGCTCGCTCGTCCCGTCGGCGAGCACCTGCTCGTTCGCGAGCACCGTCTGGTCGACCGGGTCCCAGTTGACCCAGCTCTCCTTCCGGTAGGCGAGTCCCCGCTCGAAGAGCCGGAGGAAGAGCCACTGGTTCCACTTGTAGTACTCGGGGTCGCTCGTGTGCAGCACGCGCGACCAGTCGAAGCTCACCCCGTAGCGGCGGAAGGACTCCCGCTGCTGCGCGATGTTGTCGTACGTCCAGGTGACGGGGTTCGCGCCGCGCTGGATCGCCGCATTCTCCGCGGGCAGTCCGAACGAGTCCCAGCCGATCGGGTGGAGCACGTTGCACCCGCGCTGGCGCCAGTACCGCGCGACGATGTCCCCGAAGGCGAAGGCCTCCGCGTGGCCCATGTGCAGGTCCCCGGACGGGTAGGGAAACATGTCGAGGACGTACTTGCGCGGCCGCGGGTCGTCGTCGCGCGTGACGAAGGTGCCCTCGGCCTCCCAGTAGGCCTGCCACTTCGCCTGGATCGACTGAATGTCGTAGTCCGAGGTCTCCTGATCACCCGCGTCCGTCACGACCGTCCAGCCTACCCGGAGCCGGTGGTTGCCCAGTTCTGCTGGTGGAGCGCAGCGACCACCGGCGGAACTGGGCAACTACCGCTCGCGACGGACCCCTCAGACGCCGAGGGCGCGCAGCAGCACCGCCGCCTTGAGCCGCGTCTCCTCGACCTCCTCATCGGCGTCGGACAGTGCCGTGATGCCGCCACCAGTGCCGATCACGGCCCCCGCCGCGTCGATGACGATGGAGCGGATCGTCATCGCGAGGTCGACCCGACCGTCGTAGCCGAGATAGCCGAATGCGCCGCTGTAGACCCCGCGGGAGCGCGCCTCGAGCCTGGTGAGGATCGACACGGCGGAGCGCTTGGGGGCGCCCGTCATCGAGCCGGCCGGGAAGCACGACCGGATGACATCGACCGCGTCGAGCTCCGGCCGCACCTGCCCGCTCACGGTCGACACGAGTTGGTGGACGGGCGGATACGTCTCGACATCGAGCAGCTTCGTCACCTCGACCGAGCCGACCTCGCACACGCGCGACAGGTCGTTGCGCATGAGGTCGACGATCATGACGTTCTCGGCGCGCTCCTTGTCGCTCCTGCGCAGCTCTTCGGCGATCGCCGCGTCCTCCTCCGGGGTCGCGCCGCGCGGCCGCGTCCCCTTGATCGGCTTCGTCGAGGCCCGGCCATCGGGCGTGACGAGGAGGAACTGCTCCGGGCTCGCCGACAGCAACGCGACCCCATCGGCCCGCAGGTACGCGCCGTGGTGGCTCGGGCTGGTGCGCCGCACCCGCCGGTACACCTCCCACGGGTCGAAATCCCCGTCCACCGAGACCTCGGTCGTCAGGCACAGCACGTACGCGTCACCGTCGGCGATCGCCTGCTGACATGCCCGGATGCGGGCCGCATAGTCGGCATCGCTGTGTCGCCACCGGACGACCGCGTCGACCGGCGCATTCCTGGCATCCGGGAGGAATGCGGCCCCCGCCCCCGCAATCGCCGCCAGCACCCCGTCGCGCCACGTCGCGAGCTCCCCCGCCCACTCGTGCCCTCGCGCCATGAGGCGCGCCTGCCCGGTGGCGTGGTCGATGGCGAGTGCCCGGTCGACCCGCATGAAGAGGGCTTCGGGGTGGCGTCGCGGGTGCGGGGCGCTCAGACCGAGCGTCTCCTCGTACAGCTCGTAGCCGAGCCAGCCGATGAGGCCGAGCGCGAAGCCCCCGGGGACATCCTCGGTGTCGACGTCCCAGCGGGTGCGCTCGGCGCGGAGCCAGCTGAAGACGTCCTGCCCGGCCTCGCGGAGCTCCTCCGCGGTGATCGACCAGCTCGCGGCGCCGAGGTAGCTGGTGCCGGTCCCGGTGCCGCCGGAGTCGAGCCAGAACGCGGCGGGCGCGTCCTTCCAGCACGCGGCAAAGACGGCCTCGGGGTCGACGACGCCGGGAATCGGCCACGTGAGGACCCGCATTCTTCCATTCTGCTGGGTGGCGGCACACTTCGGTGCCGTCAGAATGTGTCGGTGGGTCCGATTGAGTCGCTCGGGGCCTGGCTCAGCCAGGTCATCTCGTGGGCGCTGCATCTTGTCGAGGCGGTCGGCCCGGTGTGGGGCACCGTGATCGCGGGCGTCGGCATGCTGCTCGAGACGACGCTCTTTGTCGGGCTCATCGTCCCGGGGGACACGATTGTCGTCGCGGCGGCGACGGCGGTCAGTGATCCGGTGCATTTCGTGGTCCTCACGGTCGTCGTGGTGGTCACCTCGCTGTGCGGGCAGTCGCTCGGCTTCCTGCTCGGCCGCCTGGCGGGGCCGACGATCCGCCGGTCCCGGCTGGGGCGGCGGCTCGGCGCCTCCTGGGATCGGGCATCGGCGCTGCTCGAGCGGCGCGGCGGCATCGTGGTGTTCATCAGCCGATTCCTGCCGGTGTTCCACGCCCTCATGCCGGTGGCGGTCGGGATGAGTGCCATGTCACTGCGCCGATTCCTCGCCTGGGCGGCACCGGCCGCGCTCATCTGGGGAGCCGCGTATGTCGGGGTCGGCGCGGTCGCGGCAGAGTCGTTCCGCGCGCTGACGGATCACCTCCACCTCGCTGGCTATGTCTTCGTCGGCGTCATCCTCGTCTTCGTGCTGCTCGTGGCGCTCGGCAAGCGCCTGCTCGCACGCGCGACGGAGCCTGGCAGACTGGTCGACGATGCCGGAGACGACGACGCCTGAGCCTCGCCCGCCCGCGGGCCGTTCTGCAGCCGAGGTGCAGGAGCGGGCGCGGCATTTCGCGGCCCGCATCGAGGACGCGATCCAGCGACGTCGGCAGCGCAGTCGGCAGCGTCGCGGCCAGGTGCCGACGATCATCCCGTACGCCGGCTACGGCGCCCCCGGCTGGATCCGGGTGCTGTGCCGTGTCGTCGTCGAGCGGCCGAGTGAGACCGGTCCGTCGCGGGCCGAGCAGATGCGGGGGTGGCGGAGCTTCTTCTCGGTGCCGGCCGCGAACGAGTCGATCGAGGTGTCGATCGGCGAGACAGTCGCCGAGCTGCACGTCGACCGCGGCGGCGTGGTCGACGGCCGGGTCGAGGTGGCACTGACGCCGGGCCGCCATCTCGTGACGCTCCGCACGGAGGGGTCGATGCCGGCGTCCGCGGAGATCTTCGTCGTGGATCCGGCCGAGCGCTTCGGCGTCATCAGCGACATCGACGACACCGTCATGGTGACGGCGCTGCCACGGCCGGCGCTCGCCGCCTGGAACACCTTCGTCGTCGACGAGCATGCCCGGCGGTCGGTGACGGGCATGGCGGTGCTGTACGACCGCATTCGTCGCCAGCATCAGAGCACGCCGTTCATCTACCTGTCGACGGGCGCCTGGAATGTGGCGCCGACGCTGCGTCGCTTCCTCAGCCGCAACCTGTACCCAGCCGGCCCCCTCCTGCTGACGGACTGGGGCCCGACGCACGACCGGTTCTTCCGCTCGGGCCGTGAGCACAAGCGGGAGCAGCTGCGGCGGCTCGCGAGCGAATTCCCGGAGGTGCGCTGGCTGCTGTTCGGCGATGACGGGCAGCACGACGAGGAGCTCTATGGCGAATTCGTCGTCGCGCACCCGAACAATGTCGCGGCGGTCGCGATCCGGCAGCTCTCCGCCGGTGAGGCCGTGCTCGCGGGTGGTCGCTCGAAGGCGGCGGTGCGGGAGCGCGAGTCCCCCGCCAGGTGGTTCTACGGGCCGAATGGCGCGGACCTCTGGGAGCAGCTCACCACTGCCGGCATCATTCAGCGGCGGTGAGCTCGGCCCGCGGCCCCGGGCTCAGGCCTCGGTGCGGTCGGTGACGAGCCGGTCGATGAGGCGGCTGAGCTCGAGCACATCCGCCTCCGGCCAGGTCGCGAGGATGCGGTTGTTCAGCATCCGCACCGATCTGCGGGCTGCCGCAGCCCGCTCGAGCGCGAGCGGGGTCGGCTCGACGAGGATGACGCGTCGGTCTTGCTCGGCGCGCCGGGTCGTGACGAGCCGCCACTCGACGAGCTGCCGGATCTGCCGTGACACGACCGACTTGTCCTGCGCGGTCTGGGTGATGATGTCGCCGACCGAGACAGGCCCCTTGCCGTGACGGTGGGCCCGGAGCGCGACCCGCAGCACCTGCATGCCTGCTGCCCGCATCTCGGGGTGCACGCGCTCGGCGAGGGCCCGCAGCTGCTCGCGCACGAGCGGCAGCAGACGGATGAATGCGGCCTCGAGCGCCTCGATGGATTCCTGGCTCGCGATCGTCTCGCCTCGGGCCTCAGCCATCGTCACGCTGCCCCTGCTCGGGCACCCCTGCGGTGGGGCTCGTGGTTGCCGTGCTGCCGGCCGCGTCCGAGCGCGGGGCGATGGGCGCCGAATCCAGCTCCTCCGCAAGCTGCTGCAACGCATTCTTCTTCGACAGCGGACGATTCGGCAGGAATGCGACGGCGAGGAGCGTGAGGATGGCCAGCGGCACGATCCAGAGGAAGACGGTGGCGATGCCATCGCCGTACACGCTCTCGACGACCGTCTGCACGGGGCCGCAGAGCTCGCGGACGTTCGGCAGTGCACCGGAGCGGATGACCTCGAGTCCCGGCGCACAGGCGGTCTGCTCGAGCACCTCCGCCCCGAGCGACGCGAGACCGTCGCTCAGCCTGGCCCCGACGCCCGAGGTGAGGACCGCCCCGAGCGCGGTGACGCCGATGGTGCCGCCAAGGCTGCGGACGAAGGTGTGGGACCCGGTCCCGGCGCCGAGCTGGGTGGCGCGCAGCGAGTTCTGGAGCACGAGGACGAGGTTCTGCATGAGCCCGCCGGCGCCGATCCCGAGGAGTGCGAGGTAGCCCCCGACGAGCCAGATCGAGGTGTCGTAGCGGAGCGTGCCCATGAGCACGAGGCCGACGACGAGGATCCCCGCGCTCGCCGTCATCGCGGCCTTCCAGCGGCCGGTCCGCGAGATGAGCTGCCCGAGCAGCACCGAGGTGAGCAGGGAACCGATGACGAGCGGCATCTGGAGGAAGCCGGACTCGGTCGGGGTGTAGCCCCGGGCGATCTGCAGGTACTGGCTGACGAACACGGAGGCGCCGTAGATCGTGACGCCGACCGCGAGGGAGGAGACGGTGGTGAGCACGAAGGTGCGCTGGGCGAAGAGGCCCAGCGGGATGATCGGCTCCTTGGCGCGCAGCTCCCACCCGATCGTCAGGAGGACCAGGACGATGCTGGTCGCGCCGAGGACGAGACTCGTCGCCGAGTCCCAGGCGAATGCGGAGCCGCCGAGACCGAGCCAGGCGAGCAGGAGACCGAAGCCGCTGAGCACGAGCACGGATCCGAGATAGTCGAAGCGGCCCTGCTGAGGGAACTTGGGGCTGCGGAGGGTGAGGGCGATGAGCAGGCCCGCCACGACCGCGATCGGCACGGGGAGGAAGAAGTTCCACCGCCAGCCGATGAGGTCCGTGACGACGCCGCCGAGGAGTGGGCCGCCGAGCTGGGCGACCCCCATGACGGCGCCCATGACCCCCATGTACTTGCCGCGCTCGCGGGGGCTGACGACGTCGGCGATCGCGACCTGGCCGAGCGCGACCATGCCGCCGACCCCGGCGCCCTGCACGAGTCGGCACACGATGAGCCAGGTCGTGTCGGTGGCGAAGCCGCCGGCAGCCGATGCGAGGGCGAAAGTGCCGAGCGCCACGAGGATGAGCACCTTGCGGTTGAGCCGATCGGCGAGCTTGCCCCAGATCGGGGTGGTGACCGCCATCGTCAACAGATTCGCGGTGACGACCCAGGTGTAGTCGCCCTGGCTGCCGCCGAGGTCGCTGACGATGACCGGAAGGCTCGTCGCGACGACCGTGCTCGAGAGCATGACCACGAAGAAGGCGGCCATGATGCCCGAGATGGCCTGCAGGACCTTGCCGGGCGGCATCGTCGGCGTGCTGGCGGTCGACGAAGCAGTTGACATGCATCAACTATAGAGCCGTCATGCCTCCGCCATTGACCGCCCAGCAGCGCGTTCGGACCAGAGGCAGCCGCCGAGGACGCTGCCCGGGCGACTCGACGCGGACGGCGAAGTCGCCACCCCCGGAGGGGGACCCCCCTCACTGGGGGTGAGCAAGTTTCACATATTCAAAAGGTGAGCGATTATCGTAAACGTGCACCTGGGCGGCGAATGCCGTCAGGGCACCAACCCGATCACAACCACCGGCCCAACCCGGGGCCATCAGTGGTGTGCGCACGCGCATGCCCAACACAGCAAAGGAACATGCTACGCACATGAACAAGAACCTGAAGGGCGCCGTTGCGATCGGCGCTGGTGTCCTCCTCCTCCTCGGTGGTGGCGGCACGCTCGCGCTCTGGAACGCCAACACGACCGTCACGGCCGGCAGCGTCACCTCTGGTGTGCTCAACTTCGACACGACCACCGCCGACGGCACCTGGTACCACTACGATTCCTCGATCACCGACATCGCTGACTACGCGACCGCGAGCCCGAGCCTCGTGGTTGACACCTCCACCTACCTCGTCGTCCCCGAGGACAAGCTCATCTTCATCTCCGATGGCGTCGAGCTCACGGCGACCGGTGGTGAGCTCTACTTCTCCTTCGACACCAACGTGACCGGAACCGGTGACACCGCCGGATACACGACGAGCGCTGTCACGCCGACGGTCATCTCGGGTTCGCTCCCGGCGACGGTGACCACCGGTACGTTCCTGCCGACCCCCTCTGCCACCGCGACCGTCTACGGTGGCACCGACGTTGACAGCGCCGCGACGCTCGCGCTGAGCTTCGTCGTCACCTTCAACGCCAGCGGCACCGCCAACCAGGACGACACGATCAACTTCGACACCGCGACGATCAGCGTCCAGCAGGTCATCAAGCA